>NZ_JAHLQM010000025.1 GCF_018919165.1 Amphibacillus sp. MSJ-3
GGATCAATAACAATTATTCTCTTTTCCAAGAACATTAAATTAGTATTTAACCAATTTTTAATAGCTAAATCTCATGTTTTTATTTATTCCTTAGTTTTCATAGAACTTTTTACATTACCCATGGCTACATCTTCATTCATTAAAGTCTAGTAAAACTTAGGGTTTTCCTAAATATATGACTCTTTTGCTGAATAAATGTGACATGTGATTCTTAATGTTTTTATATTAACATAAAAAGCTTTATAAAAGTCAAATTTAATTAAGGCATTGTAGAAAAGACGGGCTTATATTCACCATCATTATTGAACCCGTCACCAGTTAATTTCTAATAAAGTGAAACTTCAATCAGTGGGGGTTAGGCCCAAGTGACCTAGGTCATGTAGACCTTACCACAGGACCCGGTGAGTTTAGTCTGCCTCCCACATCCGCCAGTGATTGGAACTGGGACTGGGACTGGGACTGCGGTTACTCGTCCCATCAAAAACATTCCCCCTCGGAAAGCGTCCACCCAGAGTGTAAATCATGGAGTGACAGCTCTAAACCATTTAAAACGTCATGAATCTATTTAAATGATCATGATATCAAAAAGGAATCCAGTTTCTTGAACTGCCCCTGTCAAGTAGACAGGGAGCATATCATCTACTGAATTCCCTTTTTATTTTTAGCCGGGCTTTAGCCCAACCTCTTATTCATCTATGTCCATTTGGGATTTAGCCTTATCCACAGTTAACCTAGAGCAAAAGCATAACAAAATTAATGTATGATTTGTTTTTACTGCATTTGTACTCTATGAAGTTTAGCAAAAATTCCATTCTGTTTAATCAATTCATCGTGACTACCTTCCTCGGCAATCCCATCTTTCGTAACAACCATAATCCGATTTGCATTTTTTATTGTCGCTAATCGGTGGGCAATCACAATCGTTGTCCGATTCTTAGCTAATTCAGTTAAAGCCTCTTGAATAATCATTTCGGTTTCTGTATCAAGAGCAGATGTTGCTTCATCTAAAATAAGAATTGGAGGATTCTTCAGAAACATTCGGGCAATGGCAATACGTTGTTTTTGTCCGCCTGAAAGTTTAAATCCCCGCTCTCCAACTTGAGTATCATACCCTTCCGGTAATTCTTTAATAAATTCCTCCATATGAGCTCGTTTTGTAGCTAACTCTATTTCCTCATCACTTGCATCAAGTTTTCCATAAGCAATATTCTCACGTAAAGTCCCAGTGAACAGAAAGACATCTTGTTGTACAATGCCAATCTGACTTCTAAGTGATTCTTTAGTCATATCACGTAAATCAATACCATCAATTGTAATATTCCCTTTGTCCACATCATAAAAACGGGGAACAAGCGAACTTATAGTTGTTTTCCCAGCTCCGGATGGTCCAACAAAAGCAGTTGTTTCACCAGCTTTTATTTTAAAGTTCATATCCTTTAAAACAGGAGATTGTGTTTTTTCATAGCCAAATGTAACGTTATTAAACTGAATATCGCCTTTAAGATCCGTTACTTCTATTGCATCGATGCGATTCTGCACTTCAGGTTCAACATCTAGTAAATCAATAAAGCGTTTGAAACCAGCCATCCCTTTTGGATATAGTTCAAGTAGGGCACTGACTTTTTGAATTGGATTGAATAAAACATTCATATATAAAACAAAGGCAACCAATTCACCATAGGAAAGCTGGTTATTAAAGCTCAACCATGCACCAATGACAAGCACAAGCAAGACAATAAATCGCATCAACATATACATATTTGCTGATACAAACGCCATCACTCGATAGGAGCTAAGCTTTGCAGAACGGAATTTATTGTTATTCATAACGAATTGGTCCATTTCAAACTTCTCATTCGTAAAAGATTGGACAACACGTACACCGGATACCGCATCCTCAACACGGGCATTCACGTCGGCAATATTTTCATACATCGTTTTCCAGGCTTTACTCATTTTAATATTGCTGTATCCAATCAATAAAATAAGGATTGGCACGATGATTAAAATCATGAGCGTCAATTTGAAGTTAATCGTGAACATAATCCAAAAAGTTCCCACAAAAGTCATGATTGCAATGAAGAAATCTTCTGGACCATGGTGGGCTAGTTCTCCAATGTCAAATAAATCATTAGTAATACGGCTCATAATGTGTCCTGTTTTTGTATTATCAAAGAAACGAAAAGATTGACGTTGGATATGATTGAATAGCTCTTCCCGCATATCTGTTTCAATATTAACACCTAGCTTGTGCCCCCAATATGTGACAACATATTGTAGAAATGTACTTAATAAATAAGTAAAAAAGAGCAAAATACTAACAGTGACAATTTTATTCCATTCTCCGCTCGGTAACAAATCATCAATAAACCACTGAACAGCGACAGGAAATAAAAGTTCCAGCAGAGCGACAATAACAGCTGATGAAAAATCTATAATAAATAAACGCCGATGCGGCTTATAATAAGAAAAGAAACGTCCTAACATAACATACACTTCCTTTATAATAAATAAAATTTAAACGTATTCGTTTAGGCTAAACTCCCCCCCAGACAGGATATAGAAAAGCAAAAAGACTAGACATAAAAAAACATTCTAATCGGATAGAATGTATGTTTAAACATGACATACTAACTATAAACGCCCACGCTTACCTAGTTTTTTACTGATAATAAATATCAATGCTTCCAGACGTATTTTTTTATTATAGCACATTTAATCCGCTCATCCAGCAAAAGAGAATTAAGGGGGTAGATTGCAAGTGGAAAATGGATGTCAGAGTTGGGAAAAGTCCACTTTTTCAGTGGTCTCTTAAAGAAACTTACCCTGTCAAAATTAAATCACTAACATAAAAGAAAATGATGAAATACACTTGACTAATCGTAAATAGAGGCTAGGACATAAGTTGAAAACTAACTTTTTTATTAAAAAACACAAAAAAACCGCATGAAATCAAGCTTTTAAAAACTGATTCCACACGGTTTATTCATTAATATAGGTTTTTCCTTAGTCTCAATCAATAAATATGGTGTGCTTTACTTTCCATTTCTCCAATGCTATGGTTACCCAAAAGCCATATATTCCAAATGTAATAATTGTTAGTAATAGCCACTTAATCCAATTTCCAAATAACCCTATCGCTGATCCAGTAAACTTTAATCTTCGTCCCTCTATTACGGTATGATTAATTTTCCAACCATACACCATACATAAAGCCCATGGATAGCAAATTCCAAAAGTCAGGAATGTAACGATCCCACCTAATATACTCCACCCAATTAGCTGGAACAAGCCCCCGTCAAAATATGAACTTTGTTCCCTAGCCAAATTTTTAACCATTTAAATCATCTCCTAGTAGTTTTAATAAAAATGTTTTTCTACGATCAGGACAAAATATTTAATTGAAAAACTCCTTATTGTATAAACTGATATCTGTAACATATTTAAGAGATATATTTTCCTCTAGATACCCTAAATAGACTTCTTCAATTTTTAATGAACTTTGATTTAAAAAGTTTACTTTTTGTCTTTGGAAATGTATTCGACATAAAAAGATAAAAACCTGCTTAAAAAGAGATATTTTTCAGTTATGTCTTATACCACTAAAATTAATAAAGGTGAACCATCAAATTGAGCATTTGCCAATATACAAAATAGATCGACTTTTTTCCCATAGGTCACCCCACTTTCGGGATCGTCTATAAAAACGGAAAATAAATCTGTTAGAGTAGTTTTAAGGATTTAACCCACAATGCCCTTAATAGTTATCGATAATGATACAATCGATACTCGTTCAATCCTAGATTATATTTAGCGGTAACAAATATTTATCATTTAAGATGCTTTCATAATGATTGAAATCGATCGGCTCAAATATGTACTGATTAACTAATATGGAAGTCCCGTATCAGATTATGAACTTCAAGGCCTGAACTTAAAGTATAAAAAACAGCACCCAATTACTATTTAAATCTTTACGGTCATAGGTCATTTATATTTTTGCATGGTCAGATTTTTGATTTTGCGGTACTATAAATACTTGATAGGTCATAGACAAGACAATCTCACATATTTTCAAAAAGTGACGAAAAAAATCAAATGTTGGTCACTTTTTTGGTCATCTATTCGAGAGGATAAACCCTCTTTTTTTATTTAGAAATGATTAAAAGCTTTTGGAAATGGTTTGCTCTACTCACTATGCATAGTATAATTAACAAGTTAGAGGGAGGGAAACAATTGTTAGAAGGTCTTAATAAAAATAAGTGAAGCAATAGCCGGCTTGATCACAGCAGTTGCTTCACTTATCACAGCACTAGTTGACTAAAAGCTATCCAAAAAGGATAAGGAATAAGCAGTGAGGAGCTACAACTCCTTACTGCTTATATACCACTTTTAGAAAGGGGTAATCAACTTATGACAATGATTATAGCAACAACCTCTTTTGTCACGTCACTAGCAGTATTACTTATCGTTGTTGCAACGAAGAAAAAATAATCGAAATAGAACTAAAACCTTCTAACAATCTATTATGGACAAAAATAAACAGACTGAAGCAAATAAGAAATGGCAAGCAAAAAATAAGGAGCGCGCTAAATATTTAAGTGACCGTTCGCGTGCTCGGAGTTTTATTCGAAATCAAGCAACTGTTGAAGACGTTGAGGAATTGAGGCAATTGCTTGAGAAGCGTGAAGAGTTATTGAATAACCAAGCCCCCACAATCAAGTGAGGGCTTGGTTTTGAATAAAAAAAGAGCTCTAATTATAGCACTCAGCCTCTAATGAACTTTGTGGTTAGGATCAATCCTACATATCACAAAGTAACCATCTTTTAAATGATCACGTGCTAAATTATTTCGGTTTTTTCAATTTCCTCAGCGCCAATCTCATTTAGCCCTTGGTATTGAAGCTATTTCTAAGAAAAATTTAATCATGAATTCCCTCAACTGTATCGATTGTAGGTGTGAAAAATTCTACATAGTTAGTTTTTGCTTCACCATCGTTATAAGTCTGAAAATGATTCTTCTTCTACTTTGTCTTTTACCTTTTTATAGTCAATAAAATGAATAGTGCTGTTATCATCTTCGTAGGATACTTCATCCTGAAAGCCCGCAAACATGCTGAGATTGTTGTATTTATCTTATGAGTTAGTATATTCTTCATTAGTCTTCAAACGCATTATATCGTTTATTAAATAAAGTAAAGATGAATAAACTAATTGTCATAATTTACTCGCTTTATTCTTTCCCTTCTGTTATTTTAAACAAAACAAAAACGCTCAACCCTTTTAAGGGTCAAGCGTTTTTATGGTATGGGCTGTACTGGGATCGAACCAGTGACCTCTTCGATGTCAACGAAGCGTTCTCCCGCTGAACTAACAGCCCATAATATTAAAGATCCATCTTGGCCGATAATGGCGATCAACAAAAATAAGACGTGTTTATAATATAAGCTAAATCACTTTTTTCGTCAAGCCCCATAATTATTTTGAAAAATGATCTTTCATTAACATCTTTGAGTGTTTTTTTGATATGATAAGGGAGTAATCTTTTGACCTTTAAAGGTTATCTATGAAATTTTTATGAAAACGAGGTACGTTTATGCAATCTAAAAAATTACCGATTGATTATACAATTGTTTTCTTATTAGGCTGTTTATTAGTTTTTAGTTTATTAGCAATTTATAGTGGTTCGGGACAATATGCAAGTGGCGATCCAACTTACTACGTAAAAAGACAACTTCTATGGTATGGTGTTGGCTTTATCGTAATGATGGTCGTTGCCTATTTTGACTTTGAATTGCTTGAAAAATGGACCTGGATTTTATATATTGTTGGCATGTTATTACTACTAGCCGTTCGTTTTTTTGGTGAAGAACAAAAAGGAGCAGTGCGGTGGTTGGATTTAGGCTTTATTGATCTCCAGCCATCTGAGTTTATGAAGTTCTTCCTTGTCTTACATATCGCCATGTTGCTGGCTAAGGTTGGAAAAAACCGGCTTAGTTTTAAAGAAAGTATTCCAATCACTTTGAAAATACTTTTTTACACCCTTTTACCAGTTGCATTAATCTTTAAACAGCCAGATTTAGGCACAACTTTAATGATTTTATTTGCTGTTTTTATATTAATTCTAACATCAAGCATTTCATTAAAGATGAGTGCTTTATTGGCCTCAATGGGAATAGCTGGATTAGGTACTTTAATCTATCTTTACTTTAATCATATTGAAATATTCAATAAAGTAATTGAGAGTCACCAGCTCTCTCGAATCTACGGTTGGTTAGATCCTGCTGAGAATTCCCAAGGTTTTGGCTACCAACTACAGCAAGCTTTACTTGGGATAGGCTCTGGTCAATTGACTGGTTCCGGTTTTAATCAGGGTTATCAAGTTCAAAGCGGCCGTATTCCTGAAGCACACACCGATTTTATTTTTGCTGTTATTGGCGAGGATTTCGGCTTTATCGGTACTAGTATTTTAATTATTATCTTTTTCTTACTTATTTACCGGATCATCACGATTGCACTTCATGCCAATTCATTATTTGGTGTCTATATTTGCATTGGAGTGATTGGTTTGTTTACTTTTCAAATCTTCCAAAATATTGGGATGACAATTGGTTTAATGCCGATTACCGGTATCGCTCTCCCGTTTATAAGTTATGGTGGGAGTGCTCTTTTAACAAATATGATGGCACTAGGTCTTGTCACCAGTGTACACCTAAGAACAAAAAGCTACATGTTTGGTAAGGATGAATCGATTGAATAGGGGTCTTTATTTATGAAAAATCGTTTGAAGAAATTTGATTATGGATTAATTATAGCTATTTTATCCTTGTCTATATTTGGGACAATTATGGTCTATAGCTCTAGCTATACGCTTTCCACATTACAATACGACAATGGCTATCACTTTTTTATTAGACAGTTGATCTTTTTAGTTTTAGGCATCTTTGTGTTCATCGTTATGTCTTTTATTTCATTAAAAACATTAGGAAAATTAAGCCCAATTTTAATTTTCATATCCATAGTCCTATTAATACTTGTTCTGATTCCTGGAGTTGGACTAGTTAGAAACGAGGCTCAACGTTGGTTAGGTTTTGGTCCCTTTATCTTTCAACCTTCTGAGATTGTTAAAGTATTTATGATCATTTATTTTTCATATATTTACGCTAAAAAACAACCCTATATTGGTGAATTTAAAAAGGCTGTTTTACCTCCGCTCGTGATTTTAGCGATTATCTTTTTCCTAATTTTAGAACAGCCTGACTTTGGGACAGCGACGCATATTCTATTAATTTGTAGTTTAATTGTATTCTTTAGTGGGGTTAGACTGCACCACATCGTTTTATTAGCGTCAATTGGTTTTGGCGGGGTTATTTTCCTAGCCTTATCACAACCCTATCGTTTAGAGCGATTAACCTCTTTCCTAAATACCTTTGATGATCCTGCTGGCGATGGTTATCAGTTAATAAACTCATATATTTCGATTGCCACAGGTGGCTTAACAGGGAATGGACTTGGTAACGGTGTGCAAAAACTTGGCTATTTACCTGAAGCACACACTGATTTTATTATGGCTGTTATAATTGAAGAATTGGGATTAATTGCAGTTATCTTTGTAATCGGTAGCTACTTATTTATCCTATATCGGGGGATTAAAATTGCCCAAGAAGTTGATTCGATGTATTTAAGACTTCTTGCATTAGGTGTAACTTTTCAAATCACAATCCAAGCTGTCTTTAATCTCGGAGCAATGAGTGGTCTCTTGCCAATCACAGGAATTCCACTACCCTTCATTAGTTATGGTGGAACGTCACTTGTCTTTACTTTGTTATCAGCCGGTATTCTCGTGAATGTTTCCGGCCGCCGTCCCGATCGCGAGATAAAACTTTAAACGATTCTTCCACCTGACTAATTGTTATTTTTAAAAGAGCTCCACAAGGATACAAATGAGCTAATTGGTTGAAATCGATTAATATTAGAAATGGAGTTTGACATTAATGAAGTGTATTGAAGCAAAAACAGATAAAGAAATAGAAACTGCATTCGCTATTCGTGATCGCGTCTTCATTGAAGAACAAGGAGTAGCCCCCGAAATTGAATATGATCAATACGATCAAAATGCGATTCATATTATTGGTTCTCTTGAAGATATTCCTATCGCTGCAGCACGCATACGATTAGTTGCTAATAAGGCCTTGATTCAACGAGTAGCCATTTTAAAACCCTATCGTAACCAAGGCTATGGAAAAAAACTAATGTTTGCGATTGAAAAAATCTCTCAGCAAAATAAAGTCAATTATTTTTACTTAAATGCTCAAGCACATGCGATTCCTTTCTATCAAAAAATTGGATATAAAATATGCTCACAACCTTTTTTTGAAGCAGGAATCAAACATGTTACAATGATGAAAGTTGATCCTCACTCAATGGGATCTTCCTCATCCGCTAGCGAGTTTTAACCAGGGATTATGTTTCTTTACTGGCTTTTAACCCCATAGGCCTTTCTGATATGATTGAAGTGGAGGCATACAGTCAGTTATTCCACAAAGAAATAGTCTATTAATGTATAAAACTCCTATAAATCGTCCAAGCTGTAGCTAACAACTTGGAGGGGAGCATGATTATATGGAGTATGGTTATATATTCATCGAAACTATCTATGGTTTTATAGCCCTTTTTATCATTACAAAAGTCTTAGGAAAAACACAAATTCGTCAACTAACTGCCTTCGACTTTATTTCAGCACTTTTACTTGGTGAACTTGTTGGGAATGCACTTTATGATGAAAATGTCAGTATTCTACACATGTCTCTTGCCGTCATTACTTGGGGTGGCTTAATGTATCTGACCGAATTTGTTACCCAGCGTTTCAAAGGATCAAGGTCATTAATTGAAGGGAAACCTTCCATTATCATTAATAAAGGAGAACTTGATCGTGAAGTAATGAAGAAAAGCAAACTTGACGTTAATCAACTTCAACATTTATTGCGGCTAAAGGATGTTTTCTCCTTCCGTGAAGTTGAATTTGCTATTCTGGAAAACGACGGCACAGTTTCAGTACTAAAGAAATCAGCTTGTCAAAGCCCAAATAGGCATGATTTAAATCTTAAAGATAAAGAAGTTGTTCTTCCGATTACTTTAGTTAATGATGGAGAAATTATTCATGATAACCTAGCAGAGATCAAAAGAGATCAAGAATGGTTAGAACAACAAATTAAACACCAAAATGTTAAATCAATAGAAGATATTTTCTATGCTGAATATCAAGAAAAAGAGCCACTCCACATTCAATTGAGGTAGAAATGGCTCTTTCTTCATTATACATAGGCATTGATTTGACCACCAATTCCAGTTAGCTTTGCGTAAACATCTTTCATTTGATCCGAGATGACCATATTATATGCTTTGTCTAAGTGATCCAGACTACCCTTCTCATCAAGGTTTTCATCTAATAATCCTTCTTGGTGGGTTGTTGTGGCATAACTTAATTCAATCCTTTTTGGATAAAGGCGATCAACCGGGATTGGATCTGGATCTGTTTTTGCTTGAATCACTCGTTCATGGTCATTTTGTGATTGGTAATTCTGAATAGGCAAAATATAACCCACGGCCATCCCTCCTTAATTGGACTATACCCCTTTTTAATAAAGTTAATCTTCATTTAAAGGGGTTTTTCTCATCACTGACTGAATATTAGATGAACCTATCGATCTTTACTGAATCTTGCCACCCGTAGCTATGCCTGACTAAATTCGCTATTATCGAGGCTCACATCCACATAAGTGCGGAATCAATCGGCCCGTTACTGTCAGTAAATCTCCCACTTACAATTCTAAGTTTCCTTCGAATTTTTGAAGTGTGAGTCTTACTAACAATTGCACTGCGAGAAAATGATGATTAAACTTTTATACTTATATCCATGAAAATGGTGGGCGGCGTTCAGGTTGTTCTTGGACTTGTTCTTCTTTAGCAGTCTCTTCATCAGTAGACTTTTCACTTTTCTCTTGCTCTTCCTTTTCAGTAACTTGTGGTTGTGCAACCACTGGCGGGCGACGGCCAAATAAAGGATGAACAGGACGCACTTCGCGTGGAATTGGTTCAAAGTGAACATTCTCTGCCTGAATCGTTAAATCATTGACTTTTATAATCTTCTTTTGATCAGCCATTTATTTTACACTCCTTTTTTAACGAGAATGAAGTCGCTATTAGTCTATGTTTATTCACCTAATATGTGCCTTTATTTTTATCCTTCCTTTCAATGCCCACACCAAGATACTAAATCGACATACCTTATAAGTGAGATTGAAGAAGTTTTAAAAAACATGAAAGGGGTAAGTAAAAATGACATGTGGAAGTAAATTTAAGTCAGGCAATTGTGTGGCAGATATTTTACGCGAAATTGCTGATGCACAAAATAATATAGCTAATGATTGTTGTGATTCTAGCTGTGAACAGTCCATCGCTAATTTACTTGGTGAAACACCAGTCCCAACTAATCTAGATACCGTTCCAGTCCTATTATATTGTAAAGACTGTGGGCCTTTTAAAGGTTATGGTGCTCCAATCGATAACATCGGAAATGTAATTGGTAGCTTCTATTTCAGAGTGAAAAAAGTAGACAAAGATAACTGTGCAATCCTAGAATTACTACGAGACCCATCTGATTCAAACACTGATCCAACCTCACCAGTAGAGCAAAACACAGGTAATCTAGAAGCAACAGATATTTGTATTACTGTCAATGTCGATTGTTTCTGTCACATTACTTGTTTACCTGCAATTAGCGCACTCTAATGATCAGAATGAGGTTCCTAAAAAAGGGAACCTCTTTTTTTTCTTATAAAATGAAACTTTAATCAGTGGGGATTTTCCTCATCCTCACTGTTTTTTAGTACCACAAGGGGTTCGACCTAAAGGCCCTAGAACAATCAGGTCCATACTATCAATTGACCTCCTACTTACAATGCTTTACTTCCTTCGAATGCTTGAAGTGGGAGTCTTCCTGACAGTTACACTGCGATGGATATAGATTGATGTCATTAAAAGCCAAGTAGCTTAAGATCATCAATATCTTTCAGATCAAAGTTATGTCTTTTTGCAGATGAAGTTTCTTCAAAGACAACTTGGCTCTTTTCTAGAGCTAATACTTTACCGCGGTACTTTGTATTGTTGATTGATATTTTACAATTCATTCTTGGCAAAAATGATGATGGTTTCGCTAAGTAACACACTTTCTCTTCTATTGTCATCTGATCAAATCTGTCTGTTGTTTTTGGACTTAAATCCTGATCAGATGATTGGACTGAGGTTTCTGTATCTATCACATTCTCTTTTGTTAATTCTGACTGAATCCTATTTTTCTCTTTTGCTAAGGATAATGACTGATTCATCGAATGATATTCTTCTTGCATCGGTGCAATTGGAGCTTGTAGGTCTGGTTGTTCTATATACAACATTGGTCGTAAAGTCACCTGAAATCCCTCCTCTCACCACTTACTATATGTGAGTAAGACAAAAGTCGTGACAATCACCTATAAAAAAAAGCGAGCATATATGCTCACTTTAAGATAAACCTAAAATACTATAACCAGAATCAACGTGTATGATTTCTCCTGTCACTCCTTGTGATAAATCACTTAATAAATAATAAGCAGTTGATCCCACTTCCTCTTGGGTTACAGTTCGGCGTAACGGGGCTTTTGCTTCAATTTCTTTTAGGATCGTGTTAAAGTCTCCAACACCTTTGGCTGATAATGTACGAATTGGCCCTGCTGAAATCGCATTGACTCGAATGTTTTTCTTCCCTAAATCGTTAGCAAGATATTTCATACTCGCATCGAGACTCGCTTTTGCTACACCCATAATATTGTAATTCTGCACAACGCGCTCCCCACCTAAATAGGTCAGTGTCACCAAACTACCTCCCTCACTCATTAATGGTTCCGCTTCTCGTGCTACTGCCACCAATGAATAAGCACTGATATTATGAGCAAGTAAAAACCCATCCCGAGAAGTTTGAACAAATTCACCTTTTAAATCCTCTCTTTGAGCAAATGCAATACAATGTGCTACCCCGTGTATCACATTTACATCAGCTTTAATTTGAGCAAACGTTTCAGCAATCGATTGATCACTTGATACATCACATTCATAAAAAAGTGTATTTTTTCCCTTAAGTGTTTCCGCCAATTGCTTTACGGGTTTTTCAAATCTTTCACTTGCATAAGTAAAAATAAGGCGAGCACCCATTTCATCTAAAGCTTTTGCAATTCCCCATGCTAAACTTCTTTTATTAGCAACTCCCATAATGACATATGTTTTATCCTCTAAAGAAAAATTCATTTCATTAACCTCCCAAAAGTTTATAACGTGTTATTAGTACCTGATGCTATATTACCGAAAAGTAAGTAAAAAGACAACTTATTTAGATCAATAAGGGGCAAATATAGATATGCTGAAATGAACTCAATTATAGATAATATAGGACCTGCGACATTTACTTCACAAGATGATTATGTCAATCAAGTAAATCTTCATCGGATATTAGATAAAGTGAAACTCCAATCAGTGGGGGTTGGGCTCAGGGAAACCGAGTCGTACAGAGCTTATCACAACATCCGGTGAGTTTAGTCAGTCTTCCCCACTGACTGGGACTGGGACTGGGACTGCGGTTACTCGTCCCATCAAAAATATTTGTTACTATCACAAGTGGATGACCTAAAGGCCCTTTAACCAATCGGTAGGTTACTGTCAGTTGATCAGCACTTAAATTAAAAATTGCATAAACAATGTTGCCATACCAAAGTAAATGGTAATCGAAATAATATCATTAATCGTTGTGATAAATGGTCCTGATGCAACGGCAGGATCAATCTTGAAATGATGCATCAATAGTGGGACAAGCGCACCAGATATCGTAGCAACTAGTAGTGTAGCTGCAATAGACAAGCCAACAAGAAAACCTAAAAATAGAGTACCTTGCCAAATATAAATAATTAGCCAAATCGCCAAACCACAAGTGATACCAGTAATCAATCCGGTTATCGTTTCACGAATAATGATTTTAAATAAACCCTGCTTTTGGAATTCACCTGTTGCAATTCCTCGAACAGCAACAGCTAATGACTGAGTTCCGGTGTTACCAGCCATACCCGCGATTAAAGGAATAAATATCGCAAGTAAAGCAACTTGTTCCAAAGTTTCTTCAAAACGGGCAATAATACTTGCTGTAAAAAGTCCTAAAAACAACAAAATGATCAACCATGGCAACCGTTTTTTAGCTGCTGCAAGAGGATTTTGATCTGCTGAATCCACATCAACCCCAGCTAATTTAGAATAGTCATCACTAGCTTCCTCTTCCATAACATCCATAATATCATCAACAGTTATAATTCCTAACAAATGATTTTGAAAATCAACAACAGGCAATGCGAGAAAATCATAATCACGCATCATTTGAGCAATATCTTCCTGATCATCACCAACAGCAACAGATACAACGTGCTCATTAACAATATCCTGTATCGTCAAAGAACCTTCCGCAATAATCAAGTCACGTAATGAAATAACACCAACTAAACACTGATCTTGATCAACCACATAAATATAATAAATCGTCTCAGCTTCAGGTGCTTCTTTTCTTAAGTGACGCATAGCCTCCTTTACAGTCATATCTATTGTGACAACAACAAACTCAGTTGTCATAATACTACCAGCAGTTTTTTCCTCGTAATGTAATAAATCTTTAATTTCCCTTGCTTCATTTTCAGGCATAATCGTTAAATAGCTAACAACCATATTTTTATCTAGATCATTTAAGATATCAACAGCATCATCAGTCGCTAATTTAGCTATTACTTGAGCAGCATAAGTAGGGTTCATTTCAGTTATGAACTCACTAGACCGACCCTCTTCAGTATGCTCAATTACATTTGCCATTTCTTCTGGTGATAAATACGAGTAAATCAAATGACGAATTTCTTGATTTTGCGCTTCAAAAAACTCTGATTGATCATAGGGGTGGATCTTTAAAAACTCTGATCTAAAGCGACTAATTTCCTCATTCAATAAAGCTTCTTCTATTGCTTTATTAATTATATCTCTAGCATGTATTTCTAGATCTTTCATCATGAATTCCTCCAAAATATCTTAAGTATACCAATCAAAAACTAACCTATTTTCCATTGTAGCAAACTTCATATCATACAGTGGCTATATAAGATTTTATTTCCCCACATAATCATGTATCAAACAATCATTAAATGCTAAAATAACTATAACACGATTTTGGGAGGTTTTAAAATGAAAGTTGATATTATTGGGGACGTGCATGGTTGTTTAGTTGAGTGTCTCGCCTTGATGGAGAAATTAGGCTATCAAAAAAATGGAGGTCATTATGATCATCCTGATCAACGTCAACTGATCTTTCTAGGTGATATAACAGATCGGGGACCAGACTCTTTAAAAACAATCAGTCTCGTTTATCAACTTGTATTTGAAGATAAACTGGCACATTATATACCTGGAAATCACTGTAATAAACTATATCGTTATTTCCTGGGGAATAAGGTTAAAGTTCAACATGGTTTAGAAACAACCGTAGCCGAATTAAATGCTTTAACCAAAGATGAACAGCGAGTGATTAAGAAAAAATTTATGGCTCTGTACGAACAAGCAGAGCTTTACTTACAACTACCTAAAATAAATACCATTGTTGCACATGCTGGTATTCGACCAGACTACATTGGCCGCTACGATAAAAAGGTAGAGTCCTTCGTCCTTTATGGTGATGTAACAGGTGATAGATATCCGGATGGATGACCTATCCGACGCGACTGGGCAAAATACTATCATGGGGATAATTGGATTGTATATGGACACACACCTGTTCTAGAACCGCGGATTTTAAACAAAACGATCAATATTGACCTTGGTTGTGTCTTTGGAAATAAACTAGCAGCCTTTCAATTACCTGAAGAAACGATTGTTACAGTTGAATCACAACAGATCCTTCAATTAGAGAAATTTCATCAATATGATTAAAAATAGATAAACTTCAGCTCGTCCCATAATTTTTAATTTAGTTGGCGATCTTCTCTATACAAGTGATGCCATATCTGGTGGCCATTCTGAGTGAAATGATAATTTTTCTTTCGTTACCGGATGAGTAAATGCCAGTGAAACACAATGTAAAGCCTGTCGATCTATTTGTTCGACTGGACCACCGTACAAATCATCACCTAATAAAGGATGACCCAGATGAGCAAAATGAACCCGAATTTGATGTGTTCTCCCTGTTTCTAATTGAATATCTACTATCGTTGATTCATCGTTATGTCGAATCACTTGATAATGGGTGATTGCCTTTTGACCATCTTTTCTTACAGTTCTAGCTATAATTGAATCTGGGTCTCTGCCAATTGGCGCATCAATAGTCCCACCTTTTTCCTGGATCTCCCCCTTAACTATCGCTTGATAATATCGATCAATTTCAACTTTATGGAATAAACTATGGCAAAACTGTTGTTTAGCAACAAGCATAAGACCAGATGTATTGCGATCAAGTCTTGTTACAATATGGGCTGTATAATCAAGCCCAAGTTGATCATAATAAGCAATCAAACCATTTGCTATTGTTCCTGATGGATAAGTCATCGAAGGGATCACTGGCATTTTAGCAGGTTTATTAATAATCAAGATGAAATCATCTTCATAAACGATCTCCAACTCAATGGCTTCTGGTTTTAAACTAGGAGCACGTTCTTCCATAGGAAAAATCACTTCCACTTGATCACCGGTAGTTAAACGTGTTCGAACATTAACTATCTCATCATTGACTAAGATTTGCCCACCTTCAAATTTTAAAATCTTAATCATATTCCTTGATAACCCAATAAAACTCCGTAAAAAATCGCGGAGGATCATTTGATTCTCCGCTTGAGAAACAAGCCATTTCAAATGTTATTCAACGCCTTTCTATTTATATTACCGTTCATCGGAAATAAAAGAATCACGAACTCTTTTCCAAAAGGGAAAAGGTCGAAATCGTGCAAAACGGATTTTCTGTTTTGCCACGGCATATTCAAGTGCAACTACATTTTCAACATTCTTAGTAATATGATCGATAGTGATAAGAAAACTTTGGTCACGATTAACAGGAACAAATTGACACACATGGTGACTTGGTAAAATAAGTGGTGACCCAATCGTTCTGAATACTCGGTTATTGATTGAAGACATTTCAGTAATTTGCATCGTTGAAAGCGAAGGATGAACAATAGCACCACCCAATGCTTTGTTATAGGCTGTACTTCCTGAAGGTGTCGAGACACAAAGACCGTCGCCACGGAAACGTTCGAATTGCTGTCCATTTATTTTAACATCGACAACAACAGAACCCTCAATTTTTTTAATCGTCGCTTCATTTAAAGCTAAATATTCCACCGGTTCTTTTTGATTTGCGGAGAAAATACTCATCGATAGTAAGGGATACTCTTTAATTTCAAATTGCCTTTTTGCAATTTCAATGACTAGTTTCTCAACCTCATCTGGTAACCAGTCTGCATAAAAACCTAGATGTCCAGTATGTACACCAATAAAAGCTGTTTCCTCTAAACGATGAAAATAGTCATGAACAGTATGAAGGAAAGTTCCATCTCCACCAACCGAGATGACTAGATCTGGTTCTTGTCTACTTAAAACTAAATCAAAATCCAATAAATATTGTTCAATAATCGATTTAATCGTGTTTGATTTATGATCACCTTTTGACGAGACATAAAATTTCATTGCTAACTAGCCACCTTTTTTATGTGATTTACTTTTATATTGATGAAAAATCCATTGTGCTTCTTGAACTTCATCTTTAATTTTTGCCATTTCTTCATCTAATTGAAAGGCTGCCTCTGCAGCTCGCTGTAATCTTGTCTGAATTTCCTTAGGAATCTCTCCGCTATATTTATAATTTAGTGAATGTTCATTGATTGCCCAGAAATTCATTGCTAACGTACGGATTTGAATTTCGACTAAAACAAACTTTTCACCATGAATCGTTGCAACCGGGTAATGGATTACAACATGATATGACCGATAACCACTTGACTTCTCATCTTTTATGTAGTCTTTTTCTTCAATGATTTCAAAATCATGTCGCGCTCGTAATAGCTCAACAATGGTATAGATATCATCAACAAATTGGCAAACAATTCTGACACCACCAATATCTTGGATCCTCTCTTCAATTTCAGAAAGTGGAATTCCCTTTCGATTTGCTTTATCTAAAATACTCGATGTCGATTTAACACGACCAGTCACAAGTTCAATTGGTGAATGTTTTGCTTCTATCTCATACTGTTTGCGCATCCCACGTAATTTAACCTTAAGTTCATCAACCGCTTGGTGATAAGGGGCTAAAAAGGTTGACCAGTTGATATTCTCCTCCATCATTTTTACCACCTTTATTTTTATTGTATCATAGGAAATCATTTTTTCGATCAAGCTTTCTCGACATTTATTAGTAAAATAGATTATACTATTTATTATTCTTATACGAATCAATTAATGAGATAAAAATTTAATCTCCCCTTCCACTCAACAAAAGGAGTTGTTTATTTTTGAGTCAAGAAATGGAATACGAATCGAAAAATCTTTTAACCAAACTTGAATATGATACACTGTGTAAGTACTTAAATCATACCAACATTAAACCAAAAGTCCAAATAAACTACTATTTTGAAACTGATAATTTTGCTTTAAAAAAGCAAGGTGCTGCATTAAGAATTCGTGAAAAAAATGGTCACTATGTTCTAACACTTAAACAACCCTATCAAGATGGCCTCCTTGAAACACACAATAAGATCACACACGATACTTTACAATTGTGGCTAAGAAACGAAATAACATCAATTCCTAACATTGATAGCAAATTGAATGAATTGTCTATTAGTCGCGACAAAATTAAATATGGTGGTCAGCTACTAACCGAGCGAATTGAGGTTAATCAATTCGATGCTTTAATCGTATTAGATAAAAGTAAATATAATCATAAAATTGATTATGAGCTTGAAGTAGAAGCAAGTAGTAAAGAAAAAGCTGAACAGGTACTTAATCAGCTTCTAGAAATGTATCAAATTGAAAAAAAACATACACCTAATAAGATTGCCCGTTTTTACCAATCCCTTCAATGATTATTGTCACGCTTAAAGCGTATCAGTTGCCCGATCATGGCAGTACTTGTTACAATGTTTATATAAATAGAATTTAATTTTTATTTGATAACAAAGAGATTAGAAAGGAGAATCGATTTGAGCTTTAAACAAACTGAACCTTATCTTGAGCTAAACGGTCGTACTAAAAAGGTCCAGTGTAGCTATTTTGATCTTCTAAAAAAGCCGATTGAAATATATCTATTTATTGATCCGATTTGCCCCGAATCTTGGGCTCTCAATCCTTATATAAAGAAACTCCAACTTGAGTATGGTCGTTTTTTTACCATTCGTCCAATTTTATATAGTAAATTATTAAGGTTCAATCAGCAAATAATTGATTATCCTGATAATCTTTTACAATTAGCAGATAAAATTAATCAGCAAAAAAGACACTTTTTTGATCATAACTCTTTAAGTAAACGCCCAATCAAGTACCCAGCTGATATTTACTTTGCAATTAAAGCTGCGGAGCTCCAAGGGATAAAAGCAGGCAGACGCTATTTGAATAAGGTGCAGGAGAAGCTATTTTTAAGTAATTCGGATATTTCAATTGATGAAGGCTTAATCCAAATTGCTTCAGAAACAAACCTTGATGTAGAGGAATTCAAAAGAGACCTACACTCAAACAGTGCTAAGAAAGCCTTGCGTTGTGACTTAAAGCTTTCAAGAGAAATGGAAATTGATCAAACTCCTTCAATTGTCTTTTTTAGTGAATCAGAAGAAGATGAAGGATTAAAAATATCTGGTTCTTGCGGTTACGATATTTATGTAAGAGTGTTAACCACTCTGCTACAAAAAGAAATTAAGCCAATTGATAAACCTGATTTAGTAGATTTTATTTCATTTTATCGTTTTATAAGTTCAGAGGAAATTGCAATTATATATGATTGGACACTTAAAAAAGCCGAAAGAGAAATGAAAAAGTTACAATTAAAACAAATTGTCAGTCAAGTTCGTGTTAATAACAATGACTATTGGCACTATGATAATATCTAAAGAGAGCTACAAGATGGGCTCTCTTTTTTTATTGGATAAATATAACTAGCTGTTACGATTTGCTATGCTCGAGATTGCGGGATCTATGCGCGAAAGCAGGAGTGTTATGCTCGGAAATCACAGTTATGCTCGGAAACTGATGCTTTATGCTCGGAAATCACAGTTTATGCTCGGAAATTGATGTCCTATGCTCAAAAATCGTTTATGCTCGGAAACTGATGTGTTATGCTCGGAAATCATAGTTTATGCTCGGAAGCAGCTGTTCTATGCTCGGAAATCACAGTTTATGCTCGGAAGCAGCTGTTCTATGCTCGGCAATTACAATTTTGATATGTTCTGATATTTATTCGAGTCATAACATATAATGCTTATAACCAACACAAATGAAAGTAGGTATGATAATGAATAAAGCTGTACGCTTACTTCTATTATTGGCTTTATTTATGGCTGTTGTGATCTTCAACATATTTGGATTGATGCGAATTGCTCCACTCTTCATAACTTTACCACTTCTGTTCATAACCACTTATTATACTCTAAGTTCATTATTTCATCGCAATATTTTTAAGGGATTCAAATGATCATGTAAATTGATGAATAATTGCTATTTGACAATATTTTGTCAGTGGGAAAGCGTAAAATACTTGAAGTAATAAAAAAACGTGGCCTTGACTTAAGCTTTGTCAAAGTACCACGTTTTTCTTGAATACTAATCTTAGTTTATTTCTTCGAATAGGGCTTCCATCTCATTCAGTTTCTCTTCAAAGATATCCAGTGCTTGCAAGATCGGTGTCTTCTCAGTCATATCAACTCCGGCCTTTTTCAGTACCTCTATTGGATAATCACTACTACCAGCTTTTAAAAACCCAAAATAACGGTCAATTGCAGGCTGGCCATCGGATAATATTTGTGCAGCCAGTGCTTGTGCAGCTGAGAACCCTGTTGCATATTGATAAACATAATAATTATAGTAGAAATGTGGGATACGTGCCCACTCAAGGCCGATCTCTTTGTCGTGAATAACAGCATTACCATAATACTTCTTATTTAACTCATAATAATGAGCCGTTAATGTATCTGGAGTTAATGCTTCACCATCTTGTTCTAATTGATGAATTAAATGTTCAAATTCAGCAAACATTGTTTGACGAAATACCGTTCCGCGAAATCCATCTAGGAATTGATTCAATAAAAAGAGTTTCTCTTTTGGATCGTCTGTTTTATTAATTAAATACTCGTTTAACAATGCTTCATTACATGTAGAGGCAACTTCAGCAACAAAAATAGAATAGTCACCATAGCGATAAGGTTGATTTTCACGTGTATAATAGCTATGTAGAGAATGACCAAATTCATGTGCAAGTGTAAAGACATTATTTAAATTATCCTGCCAATTCATCAGAATATAAGGATTTGTTCCATAAGCACCTGATGAATAAGCACCACTACGTTTCCCTCTATTCTCTTCCACATCAACCCAGCGATTAGCAAAGCCCTCTTTTAAACGTTCAATATATTCTTCACCCAGTGGCGCAAGTCCCGCTATTAAAATTTCCTGTGCTTCTTCATAGGAATATTTGAAATCCACATCTTTAACGAGCGGAGTATACATATCATACATATGCATTTCATCTAAACCTAATATTTTTTTTCTCAGCTTAACATATCGGTGTAATAGATCTAATCGATCATTCACCGTCTCAATTAAATTATCATAAACGGTTTCTGGAATATTATTCTGATCCAGTGCAGCCTCACGTGCAGACTGATAGTGGCGAATTTTAGCAAGCGCATTATCTTTTTTAATTTGACCAGACAATGTTGATGAAAAAGTATTAATGAACTTTCTATATGTTTGATACACCGCTTGAAATGCATCACGGCGAACCGACTGCTTAGCTGATTCTAAAAAGTTTATATAGCGCCCGTGAGTCAGTTCAATTTCAATCCCGTTTTCATCTTTAACTGTCGGGAAAGTTAAGTCAGCATTGTTAAGCAAACCAAATGTCTGTGATGAGCTATTGATTACCTCGCTCATTTCTGCAATCAATACTTCCTCTTTTTCTGATAAAATATGGTCAGCTTGTCGGGTAATTTCATTTAATGCTTTATCATAATGTTTTAATTCTGGCTTTTCTTCAATAAATACCGCTAACTTCTCTGTTCCAATACTTAATATTTCAGGAACGATAA
This sequence comes from Amphibacillus sp. MSJ-3, assembly GCF_018919165.1. GTDB lineage: Bacteria > Bacillota > Bacilli > Bacillales > Amphibacillaceae > Amphibacillus. The sequence continues at coordinate 21,393 of NZ_JAHLQM010000025.1, forward strand.
AACTGATTGCACTCGTTGCCTGTGCATACAATGTTTGTGCCTTGGAATTCAAGCCTTGATAAAAGTTATTTGTTGTGTCCTGATCATAACGCATATGTGCATAGGTATATAATTTACCAATTCGCTCTAACACTTGATCCTCTAATTGCAATAATTGATATAAGTGATCCGCGGAATTAGCTAGCTTTCCCTTAAAATCAGCAAATTTCTCTAACTCTTTTACAATTTCTTTTCTCTCTTCTTCCCACGCTTCATCGGTTGCGAAGATATCCTCTAATCTCCAAGTTCTCTCTTCAGCTATTTGGTCTCTCGTCTGTAATTTACTTGCCTCTGTTGTCAATGTTTCTGCCTCCTCTTGTCATTTATAAGACTCCTTCTTCTTGTATCATTTCTACACAACTTAAGTTAATTCCTATTTAATTGTATAGAAAACTATCATTTATTGCATCCTAACTCACAATCGACTTTGAACACAAGATTCTATGCGTTAAAGGAATCCCTTACTTCAAACATTGTAGCGTGCTATAAAGTGAAACTTCAATCAGTGCGGGACTCTTCATCACCACTAAATGTTAGATGGAAGAATCCAGCTTTTACTGACTGCGTTACCCAGCTATAATCCGATGTTTTCACCTATATTATTAAAGTGAATTTTATAATCAGTTAATCAGCGATAAATAATTGAAGATTTATTTTATTATACCTCATTTTAGTCTTTTTCATGTGTATAATGCATTCTATTTTTTAATCTATTCTGAATTTGCTGATCATTTCGAAATGCTTGTTCGATCGTTTGATATTGACTAATCCGCCCATTTACAAAATATCCATCTCTTGATCTAATAATTTTTCCACCAAGAATAAAATAGTTTAAATAATTTATGACTGGATCCTCCTTCCTCTGTAGCAGTGGATATTGTGAATTAATCTTTTTTCGATAAGGTTGTATAAATACTTGCAATTGATCAAGGGTAAAATGAGACTGCTTATTAAAAAAATCATAACATAATCGTGCCTGCCATATCCAAAGAGAAACTTTCATCAGCCATTGACCTACTACTGGTAAACCAACCCAACTTGATAACAATGAAGGAGTTAATTGATTCAAATAAAGCCATTCCCTAAACTGGGATTCGTGGGAATAAGTGCGTTTCGGTAAATATAATCTAAAACGCCTTTTTTCAAACAACCATTGATCGGTAAATACTTCTACATGATTTGGCTGAAATAAATGCTTAAAGGAGGTTTCTTCAAGTGGCATAAATCGAAGTTGTCCAATCGTACGTTTTCGTCCTGATAAACAAATTAAATCATAACGCGCTAATTGTTTTACATCTGGACAATAATAAAACAACTTTGGCCATCGATCATTAAGAAACTGCTGGAGAAAATTCTGTTCTGCTGGAAGAAGGGATAAAACTTGCTGTCCTATACGATTCATTCGATTACCACCTAGAATCCAAATCGGGGTTATTCCAACGGCTTGGTAGCCATTCGTCCGCTTTAATATTTGATCGATTGGAATTTTTGCACATTGATATTCAATCGCAATCTTTTTATTATTTAAATGAATAAATAGATCTGCTCTTTGTTTTATGGTATGCAAATAATGTTCTAATTTTACAGGATAGCCTTGTTTTAGAAGCCAGTAAAATAAATCTAATTTCCCACGTTCATGATAAACTCCTTCTCCTCTTTCCTGATTTGGGCATTCTTGCTGATAGCAATGAGCAAAATGTGCGATCACTTTCTTACCAACTTTGATTAAAAGTTGACTTTGACAGACGGGGCAGAAAAATTGACTTTTACTATTTTTCAACTGGATGATTTCTTCATGGGGTAATAATGGGAGGGTTACAAAGTCACCGTTTTTTGTAACAGCTTGGAGCATAGTTCACCTTCCTTTTTCTTAATATAACAATATTCGTGATCAGCAAGCGATTTTCCTTCAAAAATACCATTAAAAAAGACAAAAAAACACACTTGATAAGACTTCGTACAAATCTTACCAAAGTGTGTCTAATTCATTTAAAATAATTTTTAATTTGGCTTAAAGCATTTTTTGAAAAAATAACTTTGCCGTATTCTAAAATAACTGGGATGGCAACCTTTTTACTTCTACCAAATTCATAAATGATACTAAGCAAATTATCTTGAACATAATCATCTAATAAATCATCATCAAATTTAACAATCAAAATATATTGGTCTTCATAATAATATAGCTCATTTTCAATTCCTTGATCGCTTTCGATTCGGTGACTTAATTGAATGATATTCTCGAAATCATCAAAGGCAATCGTATGATGAATTAAACGAGCATAGGCTTCTTCTTCTGCTGCTTGACTTTCTTCTATGTTGCTACTTTTATTCATTTGAATATCCAACATATCTTCTAACTTTTCATTAAGTTGCTTTTCTAAATTCGACGAATCAATTGGCAATTCTAAATTTTGACCATCTTTTGAAAGCTGAGCTTTTGTCACTGTAATTTCCAAACCCTTTTCCATCGCCTGAACTTGAATCCACAGTGGTCCTTCCATGTCAAAGGTTTCTTCATCGCCAGCTTCATCCATCACTTGCCAAAAAAGTTGTTCACTACGCTCGCGATTATACCAAATTTCTTCGCGATTAAATCCACGATCTTCAATGTCCGCGTAAGAAATATAAAACTTAACTGTATTTTCATTAATCCTTTCTATTTCCATCCAGTATCTCCCCCTTCGAAAAGGTTCACAGCCATCTACTTTATCTATATGATACTCTACCCTAATTAGGGATGTGCTAAGCATTAAGAACTTTTAAAGTAAATCTATATCAACTTCCTATTTTAACGCATCACATCCAAATTGTCATCCGTTTTAACTAATTTAAATCACGAAAAAACACAACCTAACTTCAAAAGGTTGCGTTTTACGATTTCATTATAAAAATCAGTTTACCATCTTTTGTGCTTCTAGTAATTGAAGATTTCTCACTTTTCTTGGCAAGAATCGTCTGATTTCATCTTCATTATAACCCACTTGTAATCTCTTCTCATCAAGGATTATCGGTCGACGTAAAATACCAGGATTCTCCTGAATCGTATCGATTAAGTTCTTTAGTGACATTTGATCAATATCCACCTCTAAATTTTGAAACGCCTTAGAACGTGTTGATATAATCTCGTCTGTCCCATCCTCTGTCATACGTAATATTTCCTTGATCTCATCAATAGACAACGTATCGGAGAAAATATTTCTTTCTTGATAAGGAATATCATGTTCATGTAACCATGCTTTTGCTTTCCGACAAGATGTACAGCTTGGTGAGGTATAAAGTGTAACCATTTGATTTCACTCCTAATAAATATATAAATTATAATTTTTAACAGATTTTTATTTTATCAAATTAAAATCAATACAATTTAATAACTAATAATAAGTATACTATATATTGTACCTTTTCGATAGACCCTTATACATATTTACAAACAATTTACACATTTACTTCTAAAAAGTGAAGCTTCCCCCACTGAGCGTTTGGTGAAGTAATCAGTCCTTTACTGACAATTGAACCTTCACTTATCATTCGACAGTTCCATCTACATGATTAAAGTGACGGGTTTACAGTCACTTAATCAGCAAGATTCACTTTCTTTATTGTATATACCCCTTTTCATTTATTTACAAACATAATTATAAGTTAAAAATTAAAATATTATTCTCAGTTAGTAAACATTCAATCACACTTAATTGAAAAAGATGATCTGATTATCAGTGCAGCAAAGTGAATCCTCACTCGGGATGTCGCCCAGTTTCTATAGGTACTAGCTTTGGAAAGTTGAATTTCCTCCTGATGATTTAGATTCAACAGAAAACGATGGCGAAATATTGAATAGTTCTTTCTAGCCATTGATGGGTAATGAGAGATTTCTTTTTGATGCTATATTTTTCGTGAATAGATGCTGGGTTGTTCCAATAATCTTCACTACGAGAAATCCTGGTTTACAAGTTTATTCAACTAACAACAGGTCTACTACTTATGAAATTGGTGTTGATACTTTTTCTGCTAGTACTGGTAGTTAGGGAGTATCTTACAATAAGAGGCAGACTTTCGGAGTGGTTATCACATGAAATACTACTCTGGTCTAAAAGCAGGAACAAAATATAGATTGGTAGTACAAGGTAGTGGAAGTGGTGTACTTGGCGCAGTTGATTGGGGACCAAAACGATAATGTTAGAATGTAAAAAACGATCAATAAGGTAATCAAAACCACCAGTGTGAACTCGTGATTTGCTCTGCAGCTGAAAGAATATGTTATCGACCCCGGCCTAAAAGGCCCACTGAATGTGTTTCCCTTTTGCATCACACTTACTCACTGTTTCTAAAAGAATCCCTTATTTTTTCTCCCAATAAACAGATCAAATTTTTCAAATAATATTAATTGATCACTCATTTAATCATCTTTAAGCTGATTTCTTATATATTCTTGAATTTTATTTTTACTTCGGTCCACTGTTTCTACAAAGTAACCCCGACACCAGAATTTGCGATTACCATATCTATACTTTAAATTCGCGTGTCGATCGAAAATCATCAAACTCCTTTTTCCTTTTAAATATCCCATAAATTAAGATATGTTTAATTTTCGTGAAATGTTGACTAGCATATGAATATGATCTTTATACGCGTTAGCTTTGTGTATTTTAACTTCTTTTCTTTCACAGCCTTCTCTTATTATTTCTCCAATGCTTCTTTTTTTATTTTCCATAGATAAATTTTGGTGTAAAAACAATATGATACTTACATCTCCATTACATATGTGCTAAACTATTCTTGTCCCGCATAGGACATGCCTCCTTCTTTCGTGAGATTTGGTGGTCGGGAAACCAACCTTATCTTACTATGAAGTGGGGCTTTTTTTGGTCCCATGCTAGAGGATCTAAGGCCCCCCGACATAGCCAGTCGTTTACAAAGAACATAACTAAATAGCCTGATACGATTTGACTATCAGTATCAGGCTGTCTTATAAATCTTTTGATTTTCGTTGGGCTATTCCCGACTGTTGATCCCTTTTTACCTCAATGGTTTCTTCTGTAAGATTGAAGGAAAGGTCCTACAGTTGGTTATTCTGTGGAAAAATAACTCTCCTTTAATTATTCATCTTTTAAACAATGAAAAATATCTTCTATCTCTCTGTTTTGGTCAAATGAAAGAACATCTTCCGTTGCTTGATATGATTCACCATACAACTGTTCGTCTTTGTAAGTATGAATATCTTCATACATCTGACACATTTGACTATAAATTTCGTCTTCTTTTGCATCGGTTGGTGACCAGTATAAAATTTCCAAAGAACTGTTTTCTTTTGTAGCTAGTGAACGCCGATTATAGCCAATTGATCTGGCATGCTTAAACCCTTCTCTGTGATAAAAGTTAAGCCTCTTGGCTGTATCACTATCTTGATAATCTACGGGCTCAACTTCTAAAATAATTGATTTGCCTTTCCTCTTTAGCTTTTCAATTATTTGATGTCCCAAGCCCTTCCCTCTAGAACTAGGTGCAACATATAAATAATCAATAAAAATAAACATTTTAAATTCAGCATACATTAAGACATGTTCCGGTCCCTCATCTTTATAATAAACATCACCTTTTTCGGTCAATAATAATTCCATATGTTCCTTTGACTTCATTTCCTCTACTGGAAAATACTCATTTAGTTTATCGAACCAATTCAAGATTTCCACCCTTTCTTATTTTAATGAAGCTTTCTTATTATAACGAATGGTCATTTTTTTGTGAAATCAGGTATACTCTCTTATTTTGGTCAATAAGCTAAAATTTAAGTATTTTTATAAAGAAAAAATAAAAAAGCTCCCTTTTTTGAGCAAATCATACCTTATCCAAGAGTTAGCTAAAGCAAGCCAACTCTTAGATAACGGCAGTATCATAGGGACTTTTTTATTTTAATCTAGCGGTGTATAGTCTACGCCTTCTGTATAGACATTACCCGCATTCCATATTAAGAATTCATCAATACCATTTTCATTTAACGCACGGATCTGAGCTTCAACCTCTGCTACACCATAACTAAATGTTTTGCCACTATATAACCAAGGGGCTTCAAAATCTTGAATCCAAGGGCGTGATCTTGGTGGATTATCCAATTGAGCCAAAATTTCATTTTCTAATTTACTATATTCATTCACTAATCGATATGGCTCTTGATCGGGATAATCAATACCGAAGTGTGGTGTCCAGTGACTTGGATAAATCATTGAAGAAATGACATCTACATTTTCAGATATTCTTGAGAAATTTTGGCCAATGCCAGGTGTTTCCTCAACAGTTACAGCATATCCAAATATATCAACAGACAAATCAACATTATAGCTTTGTAACTTTTCGTGAGCATAAGACACAAAATCCGTCACAGCTTCTACACGTTTCTTCACACCAGTTATATCAGCATTTGCGTAATCACCTTGTGAATATTCCAGTTTCTCATCCATATTTTCGAAGCCTTCTGGAAACCGTACATAGTCAAATTGAATATCTTGAAAACCTAATTCAATAGCCTGTTTAGCAATATCTAAATTATATTCCCAAACTTCTTTCATATATGGATTAACAAAAGCTTCACCCCGATTATTCACCCAAACTTTACCATCTTCTAAAAAGGAAAGATCATGGCGATTTTCAGCAAGAACACTATCCTTAAAAACAACAATTCTTGCAATCGGGTATATCCCATTTTTCTCTAACTCATCCATCATTTTAACTGGATCATCTATATAGGGCTCGGAAATTTCATAAAACGGGGATTCTTTATCTGGCCGGTATGTTAAATGACCGAAATCATCTTTTATATCAATAACCATAGTATTCAATTCTGTTGAATTAACAAAATCTAACAATGTTTGAAAACGTTCTCCCCCAGCTGAATGACCGGTTAAATAAATACCTCTCACCGCATCTGGATACTCAAAATGATATCCAGAATCATATGTAAATCGCGCTAACCTCTGGTTTTCTTCAAATACTTCAATATTTGTATCATTTGTTGCGTGATTTCTTGAAACTAGCAATTCTTGATTGACTTCCTCAGCCTTGATGATTGGTTGGTTAAACAAAAAGCTGATCAACAATAATCCGATAACTAACCAACTTCTACCATGATGCTTTTTCATAACCTATACCTCCAGTAATTAGTTAAGTGAAACGTCAATACACGTGGTTTTCACCTGCACGGTGTAGATGATGAGCATTTCCCATCTAAAACAAAAATTCTGTGCTTATTCGACACAGGGAAACAAGGGAGATAAATCCCAATGCTTCTATCTTCCTTTAGTCTTGCACACATTGTTTATTATATAAGAAAAAGATCAAGAATGATATAAGGTGGCTCGTATTACGACAAAAAGTACTATAAAAAAAGATAGTTAAAACCCCGATAAGCATTGACCTTATCGGGGTTTATTGAGTAGCTTTATTACAAATCATTTAATTGTACGATCGCAATTTTATAGTAGTAAGTGCCCATTTTTGCATCATAAGAAATAATTTAATTCAGATTCCCTAAGCGACACAACCAAATTTCTTGTGATATGGTAATTTATTAACCAATAACCCTGATTATTCACTATAAACCTCTGTTGGCGTTCCTTGATCCCTCACTTAGTTTTAAATAAAAAAGATCAGTATTTTACTAAATGTCGACCCTCTCCCTATCATTCGGTGGGGTCATTCGGATAATTGAACTGGGCGGAAATACATTCAGTTAATTTGTGACAAAGTGATTATTTCTGATAATCAAAAATTACCTCATCTTCATCATCTAAATAATCTACTTTTAAATCATGTCCATCAAAAAACCATAAATCATCGTGTTCAACAAGAAAGCGGATGTTTTCTATCTCAACAATGACACCCTTATCAATTGGTTGATCAACCTTATTAAAGGCTAGGGCAAAATTGTCTTGTACCGGGCTTGTTCCATAAATTTGCGGATAAAATTTAACATACTCGTCTTCCTTTACCCCATAATCCTCTTTAAACCATTTTAAAGCTCGATCAGTTAGAACAATTTTCATATTAAAAAATCCTTTCAATCTTATATTCATTCTAATCTATTGTATCATGATTTCCACAATTTCAAAGTCATCCGCCCTGAGTATTTTTCTCTGTTCACCAACTGCCACACGCATATCTGCTTGTCAAACCCAGATTTCTTATGGAGCAATTGCTAGTAAAGCACTTGCTATTCAATGTAGGTTTGTTTATAATGTGAATATTATATCAATGCGATGATAAAGTAAAGAATTCATATCCCCTGGTTTATAAGAGAGTCTGGTTGCTGAAAACAGACACCAAGATATGATGAAATTGGGACTTTTGAGCATGTATGTTTTAACATACCGTTTTGATCAAACGATATCTGATCTTAAAGTGATCTCATTTCCGAGATAAAGTAGGGTGGCACCGCGGTTCTATCGTCCCTCAACATTAATCGGACAATGGGTTTTTTTATTTTTAAAAATAATATATAAAAAAGAAGGATGAATAAAAATGGAAACAATTTTTTCTGGCATTCAGCCTAGTGGATCATTAACATTGGGAAATTACTTAGGGGCTATGAAGCAATTTGTTAATTTACAATCTGCTTATAACTGTTATTTTTGCATTGTCGATGAACATGCAATCACTGTCCCACAAGATCGATTAAAATTGAGAGAGAATATCCGCTCATTGGCTGCACTATATTTAGCAAGTGGGATCAATCATGAAGAGGCCACGCTTTTTATTCAATCTGAAGTACCTGCCCACACTCAACTAGGTTGGATTATGCAAACCCAATGCTATATCGGTGAACTTGAACGAATGACTCAATTTAAGGATAAATCCAATGGTAAAGAAGCAGTATCATCTGCACTATTAACATATCCACCATTAATGGCCGCTGATATTTTACTATATAATGCAAATCTTGTCCCTGTCGGCAATGACCAAAAGCAACATCTTGAATTGACAAGAGATTTAGCGGAACGATTTAACCGTAAATACAATGATATCTTTACCATTCCAAATATTAAAGTACCAGATGTAGGGGCACGAATCATGTCATTACAGGATCCTACGAGAAAGATGAGTAAGTCGGATGACAATCAAAAGGCAACTGTTTATATGCTAGACGAACCAAAACGAATCGAAAAGAAAATAAAAAGTGCCGTTACTGATTCAGAAGGTATTATTCGATTTGATCCTGAAGAAAAACCAGGCATCAGTAACCTAATGACAATTTTAGCTAGTTGTACAAATCAAACATTGAACCAAGTAGAATTGAACTATCAGGGGGTTGGCTATGGACCATTTAAACAAGATGTTGCTAATGCTGTTATTGAAGTCTTAACACCAATTCAAGAACGCTACCATGACATGATTAACTCACAAGCATTAGATGACATTCTTGATCATGGTGCAGAGAAGGCAAATCTAGTTGCTAACAGAACCCTTGCCAAAGCTAAAAAGGCAATTGGACTTGGACGGGTAAAAAAATAAATTAGTGCTTCATATAGTCAAAGGCTTCAAGCCCGCTCATTACCCATTGGTTACTCTATATTGTTGGAGTGGAGACTTACAGTTAATTAATCTGTAAGAGGTTCTATTTATTAACCACCTTATGAACGAGTGAAGCCGACAAACGTCTTAAATTAAAATAACTAGCCAGTGAATAATCGTCACAGGCTAGTTATTTAATTCTTCTCATAACAACATCATCATTTGTCATATTTGCTCTTTCCCATAGTTGTTCAAACAATAAATGACCCTTCACAATTTCCTGACAAAAATCCTCGTGTTTTTTTGACCATCCTTTGTATATATGCCGATATAATCTTTGCCAAGCTTCTTGAAAAGATAATTGACGAATCTCATGGTATTGGTCGGGTTCCCATTCCGTTAACCAATAATGAATTTCATCACAATTCTTCCCTTCCTTTAATTGATCAAGTACAAGCATTGTCAACCATTTTAATTCTCTTTCCCTACGAATTAAACCGACCATTGCTTCAGCTCCTAGAGAAAATGGATGATCTGTTTTAACTGGCACTTTTCTTTTTAACGGAAAACTTACTTGGGGCTGATTACGTATCACTTGCAAAATGCGACGTTCGTGTCGTGGTATTAAACGACTTTTTTTCAATGGCAAGTGATAACCCATCGTATCAAAGGCAAGAATACCTTCACCATCCGTTACAATTGCTGCATATTTTATAACTTCACCTTTGATAATGGTACGATTTTGGATCATATTTAGTAGTTTTCCAGGTAAATCATCGAGGTCGTTTTCAATATATTGATACATCCTTTTTTCAACATAAAGAATTGGGATCTTATCAATTAATTGGATTTTATCTTGCTTACGCCATTCAAAAAACGGACAAACATTATAGCCCTTTTCCTCACCTTCAAACCAATTTACCCAAACATCATTTATGACGATCATTGAACTACCCTCACTTGTCATGGCTTATTATGGGACATTCCCTTTGAATCAAGCTGTTAATCCTGTTTATTCAGAAGGATTCGTTTTTCTTTCTCAAAAAACGATTGTTTTCCAAACTTTTTACAGCTATAAAACAGTATCACCATTTGGTCAAATTTTATTCATTTGATTCTTTTTAATAAGCGGTAATAACCAGGTATCATTAATAAAATTCCGACAAAGAACAGTTGACATTCCGTTTGTGTTAAAACAAATTTCCAATAGCTTGTCCAACCTAAGCCAGCAGGAACAAGGTTCATATATAAAATCAGCATGACACCGCCTGTTACAGTAAAACCAAATCCGATTAAAAATAACATCAAACTCCCCCTAACGGCTTGTCCCTTCACAAATACTCTATGTCTATCCCCATAGAAAAAGACCTTCCCAACAAGTGTGAAAGGTCTTTTTCTATTATTGATATTTTTTAAACACTAAGCATGCATTGTGGCCACCAAATCCAAGTGAATTTGATAATGCCACATCAACTATTTTCTTACGTGCTTTATTTGGAACATAGTCTAAGTCACAATCTGGATCTGGTGTTTGATAATTGATTGTCGGTGGAACAATGCCTGTTTCAATAGCCATTATCGAAGCAATTGCCTCAACTCCACCTGCAGCACCTAATAAATGTCCAGTCATTGACTTCGTTGATGAAATTAATACTTGATTTGCATGTTCTTTAAATACAGCTTTGATAGCGGCTGTTTCAAACTTATCATTAAATGGAGTACTTGTCCCGTGAGCATTTATATAATCAACTTGATCCGGTCTTAAACCAGCATCTTCAATAGCTTGTAACATTGCTCGTTGGGCTCCTTCCCCTTCAGGTGCGGGAGCTGTAATATGATAGGCATCAGCTGTTGCACCGTAACCTACAATTTCAGCATATATATGTGCGTCTCTTGCTAATGCTGAATCAAGTGATTCTAAGATTAGAATCCCTGCACCCTCTCCCATCACAAATCCATCTCTATTTTTGTCAAAAGGACGACTTGCTGTTTGCGGATCTTCATTAAAAGTTAAGGCTCTTGCTGTTGAGAAACCTGCAAATGCCATATTTGTTAAAGGTGCCTCCGCTCCACCAGTAATCATAACCTCTGCATCCCCACGTTCAATCACTTTAAAGGCATCACCAATTGAATTTGTCCCCGTTGCGCATGCCGTCACAGTACAGGAGTTGATTCCTTTAGCACCTAAATGAATTGAGATCTGTCCAGCTGCCATATCAGGTATTAGCATTGGGACAAAAAATGGACTAACACGACGATAACCTTTATCTAAAAAATTTCGAAATTGTTCTTCGTATGTTTCTAGCCCACCAATGCCCGATCCAACCCAAACACCTACTTTTTCAGCATTTTGATCGTTTATTTGTAAACCGGCATCTTCTACAGCCATTTTAGCTGCACCAACAGCATATTGCGTAAACAAGTCCATTCTTTTTATATCTTTCTTACCTATATAAGCTTGTGGATCCCAATCTTTAATTTCACTTGCTACTTTGGCAGGAAAATCATCTTTATTTACTTTGGTGATTAAATCAATCCCTGATTTCCCCGCAATTAAATTTTCCCATAACTGATCTTTTTCACCTAATGATGTAATTGCACCCATTCCTGTTACAACTACCCTATTTCGTACCATTCATTTATCCTCCTCGATCAAATTTAGCTAGCTATTCAAGTTATTTACCCCAACGTAATGTCATAGCACCCCAAGTTAAGCCACCACCAAATCCAACAAGGACAATTAAATCACCATCTTTTATCTTCCCTTCGTGGACATCCTCCGATAAGGAAATTGGAATAGAGGCCGCTGAAGTATTACCATATTTATTTACCGAATAGGCCATTTTCTTTTTTGGTAATCCTAATCGTTCACGGGCAGCTTCCATAATTCGAACATTTGCTTGATGAGGAATTAAATAATCAACATCTGATTTAGTAAAACCTGCTTTCTCAACTACTTTCTCTGCAGATTCAGGCATTTTCCGAACAGCAAACTTAAACACTTCGCGTCCATTCATTCGAATCTTATTATCTTCTTGATGGAGGGCATTTCCACCACTTCCATCAGCACCAAGTTCAAATGATAAAATACCTTTATCTTCACTTACCTCACTAACAATTGCTGCCCCTGCACCATCACCAAAAAGAACACATGTATTACGATCAGTCCAATCGGTTATCTTTGACAGTTTATCCGCACCAATAACGAGAATATTTTTATATACACCCCCGTCAATAAATTGTTTCGCTGTTATCACACCGTATATAAAACCAGAACAAGCGGCACTAATATCCATTGCACTTGCTTGACTTGCCCCTAGCTTTGCCTGTAGTTGGCAGGCAAGTGACGGAAATGATTGATCAGCAGTCACCGTTGCAACGAGAATCATATCGAGCTGTTCAGCTTCTATATTAGCATGTGCTAATGCATTTATTGCCGCCTGATAGGCCAAATCAAATGTTGATTCTTCATTTTTTGCAATATGACGCGTCTCAATCCCAGTCCGCGTTCTAATCCATTCATCTGTCGTATCAACCATTTTTTCTAAATCTTTATTTGTTAAAATATCTTCAGGCAAATAATGCCCAACACCAATAATTCCAGTTGCCATATTTAATACTCCTCACTCATACTTCAATTTTCATTCATTTTAGCACTTGGTACTAATATAAGGCATAATGATAAGACAATCAAGCTTTTTTTATAAAGTGAAACTTTAATCAGTGGGGTTTGGACCTTTAGGACATGGATCATCCAGATCTTACCACATGACTATGATTTATTTTGCTCACAACGAGCAATCTTTTTGAATCATTTTATTTCATTTTCCCCTTAAATTTGATAAAATAAAAGAATAGTTATTATTTAATATATCGAGGTGAAGTCATGCGCTTTATCATAACAGTTTTCTGGTCGATTGGGGTTAGTTTTTTATTAGGTTATATCCTACCAAGTATGGGTGGATATGAGTTTGAGCTAATGCCTGTACTTTTTATGGCTGGAATTTTTAGTTTAATCGCGTTTTTTGTTGGTGAAGGGTACATTAGAGAAAGTAAATAGTTAACAAGCTTATTTAGTGATATATCTCTCACTAATATTTTTGTTCTAACCTTTAACATTAGACGATTACTTAGTGGGTCCTCCTTGACTTCTCCCTATTTGACTGGGATTAGGACAGGGACCACACTTGCTCGTCTCACCAAGACATTTGTAGTTATCTGTCCCAGCAATGGTCTTCTTAGATTAACCGTCCAACCCTTACCGACCATAATTTCCTATTCTCAAATAGAGTCTTATAGTAATTAAAGGAAAGCTAAAAAAAACCTTGCTAAATTAAGCAAGGGGTTTATAATCAGAGCAAAGGCAAAACAGTTAATGCAGCTAATGCAGCTAATGGTATAACTAGTTGGCTATATGAACCCGGATGTCCACCTGGTCCATAGGGTGGGGTGGGACTTGGATATCCCGGATAATATGGCCCTGGTCCATAAGGGGGATAAGATGTACCCGGACCATATGGTGGACGTGGACCTGGACCTGGTGGATATGGCGGGCCACCTCCGTACTGTGGGTGCGGACTTGGTGGATACATTGGGCCACCACCATATGGGTTATATTGTCTATTCTCTACTTGTAAATCATTTGATCTTGCTGGTACAGCCAAGTATACATTTTCATCATCAAAATTCATAATTATACCATTAATTTGTTCACCACTTGTTGTCTGAAGTAAAACATGCTTATTCATATGTTGCTTACATAAATCATAAATATGGTCTTGCATAGAGATCCCTCCCTTTCTCATCATTAGCCTATGCCTAAATATTTATGACGTGATTAATTATTTGAATTAACGGAGGATAAAAATGACACTTTTAGATCGACTCATTTTAATTATTCAGTATATTTTCTTAGGGTTTGTTCAAGGTTTTACTGAGCCAATCCCTATCTCATCAAGCGGTCATTTAGTGATGATCCAAGACATATTTGGTTTAAAAGGAACCGATTTATCGTTTGAAATTTTACTACACTTTGCTTCATTAATTGCCATCGTCATGATTTATTGGGATGATATCATTCACCTAGCTACAAAAGGGTGCCAATATCTTTTTAAAAAAGATCAGTCAGGGAAACAAGAGTTTAACTTTATTATTTATTTAATCATTGCAACGATTCCTGCAGGTGTATTAGGTGTTCTTTTTGAAGATGCAATTGGTGAAACCTTTAGTACAGCAAAGATGGTTGGGATTTCATTAATTGTTACAGGGATTGCGCTCTGGATTATTCGTAATTTACGTGGTCGAAAAACAGATGGTGAACTAACTATGAAAGATGCCATTATTGTGGGGCTTGCCCAAGCTGTCGCCCTTATTCCCGGAATAAGCCGTTCAGGTGCAACATTAGTAGCGGCTATGTTACTTGGAATGAAACAAGAAACAGCCTTGAAGTTTTCCTTTTTACTATTTATTCCGGTTAGCTTAGGATCATTTATTCTATCCATTGATAGCTTACTTACTGATCAATTTATCTCACAATGGCCGATTTATTTAATTTCCTTCATAACCGCTGGAGTTGCAACATACTTTTCACTTCGTTGGTTTATGAATATTATGGCGCGGGGAAATTTGGTTTACTTCTCCATCTACTGTTTTATTGCTGGGTCTATCGCTATTCTTATTCTTTAATCCGTGTCTATTTTTTTAAAAGACAAGCTGATTAGGAGTGTATGATATGCGAAAGTTAACTAAAATTAATCATTTACCGAGCGGATTAATCGACTATCTAACTGAACCTGATTATTTTATGCCCATCCAAAAAAACACCTTCCTTTTCAGACAGGGCGAGGCTGTTAATGATTTGTATGTGATTGTCT
This sequence comes from Amphibacillus sp. MSJ-3, assembly GCF_018919165.1. Classification (GTDB taxonomy): domain Bacteria; phylum Bacillota; class Bacilli; order Bacillales; family Amphibacillaceae; genus Amphibacillus. Next base: position 36,809 of record NZ_JAHLQM010000025.1, read on the forward strand.
CTGGAAAAGTTTCTGTTGGCAAAACATCCTCTGAAGGGCGTGAATTAACCTTAAGATTTTGCGGTCCAAATGATTTAATTGGTGAATTTACAATTGGTGATTTGCCCATCCATTATCTTGTTGATGGTAAAATAACAGAATCAGGAGAAGTGGCGGTCTTTAATCAAAAGAGATTACTTGAAAAAATGAATGACCAGCCAGATGCTATCATTGATTTTTTGAAATTTGCTAACCTTCAACATCGGAAAGATCAAACTAAGTTTCGCGATCTACTTCTCTATGGAAAAAAAGGGGCGCTTTATTCCACTTTAATTCGCCTATCCAATAGTTACGGCAAGGAGGTTAGCAATGGAATCTTAATTGATATCCAATTGACGAACCAGGAGATCGCTAATTTTTGTGCAACATCAAGAGAATCCGTTAATCGGATGCTAAATGCTTTAAAACAAAAAGGCATCATTCAAATGGAACATGGACGGATAACGATTCTTCAACTTGATTACTTAAAAAAAGAAATCAACTGCGAAAACTGTCCAGCTGTTCTTTGTACAATAAACTAGACAAAAAAATCCGGATGAAGCTAAGTTATCTTTTTATCTTAAAAGTAATCTTAGTTCCATCCGGAATTATTTTAACCTAAATGATTAATTAATCAGGAATACCTAGGGCAATTTTGGCATAACGTGACATTCGATCTTTAGACCATGGTGGTGACCAAACGATATTCACTTCCGTATTTTTCACTTCTGGTAAATCCGCTAACGCCCCCTTGACATCTGCTTCAATATGACCAGCTAATGGGCAACCCATAGCTGTCAATGTCATTGTAACTATCGCGGTTCCTTCATCATTTAATTCAACGCCATATACAAGGCCTAGATTTACAATATCAATCCCGAGCTCTGGATCAATGACATTTTCCAAAGCACCGAGTAAATTTTCTTGTAATGCTTCATCCATTAGATTCACTCCCTTTTCCAATCGTGGCTTAATTATACCATCATTATAAACAAAAGTGTTTAAAAAATAAAGGAAAGCTTCATTCAACGAAGCTTTCCCTTATTCTACTAGATGTTAGTTAAATGAATTGAGCTTTTACTGACTGTTGATCATCTTATAATCCGATCATTTACCTTGGAAGATTGAGTGGTAATCATACAGTCAGCTAGTCTAGAGCACATAAACTGATAGATTGAGATTATTTAGTTGATTGAGCAATCCAATCTACCAGCGCTAGCCTTGCCTGCCGCGTTACCTTATGTCCAATCCCTTTTTCTTTAAGAAAGGTCACATCCTTGGTGGAAGGTCGTTCTATTAATTGATCATAGAAGGTTTTCGCATGATCGTAAGGCACGACCCGATCCTCATCACCATGCCAGATAAATAAAGGCCGATTCTCTAATTTATTTGTATTTAGTGACAAATCATATTGTTTTAGACGATCAAGTAATACTTCTTGTTCTTGTTTAGATATTGGGAGTTCAATCCCCCTCATTTCTTTTTTCTTAATCATTGCTTCAGAAAAGGCATGTAATTTTGCTGTCCCCATCATGATAGCAGCTCTTGAAATCCATGGATGACACGTTAAAGCAGCTGCTGTCGATATGCCCCCCATACTTGTCCCAGCAAGTGTGATCGATTGATTTTTAATTAACTTTAAATTAACTAATTGATCGTAAATCACTTTCAAATCAGTTAAATTATTTTCCACAATCTCGAAAAAGTGAAGTTCAAGATCAGTAGTATTCTGATTATCACGCTCTCCATGCATATAAGCATCCGGTAGAATCACCCGAAAACCTCTTTCAGCGAGTAAATAACCAATTGAGAGGTTATCCTCTTTCGCCCCTGTAATACCGTGTAAATAAATCACAATTGGCAGGGCTGAATCATAAAGAGTTTTCTTTGTACAGATAAGAACGGGAATGCCATCCCAGTTAACACGTTCGATTTGAATCATATTCATCACCCTATCTTTTTTAATTCAAGTCATAAGATTAGCATAACGATATTTATTTAATAATGCAAAAGCTGTAATTACTATTTAGTGGAAGAAACTTAATCATTTACAAGTTAATTAAACTTCATTACACTAGTATATTAGATAGATAGGGGGATTTGAAAATGAAGAACAAAAAACACTTAATAGCCTTAGACCTTGATGGTACTTTATTGACTGATGAAAAAACAATTACTAACAAGTCGAAACAAGTCCTTCAAAAAGCGAGAGAAGCTGGACATATCGTTGTCATTGCTACAGGACGCCCACATCGAGCAAGTCTTGATTATTATGAAGAATTAAATCTAAATACGCCCATGATCAACTTTAACGGTGCTTATTTACACCATCCATCAGACTCGAAGTGGGAAGTACTACATAGTCCCCTTCCGATTCGAACAGCTAAAGCAATCATTCAAACCTGTTATGATCTAAACGTACGTAATCTGATGGCAGAAGTGATTGGTGATATTTATATTGACCAATATGACAAAGAGCTGTTAGATATTTTCCATATTGATCGTGAGGAAAATCCGATTCGAGTAGGAAGCCTTAAAAATCAATTAAATGATGATCCAACTTCATTAATCATCTATCCCGAAGAGGAGCAAGTTGAGCAACTCCGGCAGAATCTTACACGGGACCATGCAGCTGTCATCGAGCATCGTAACTGGGGTGCACCATGGAATATGATTGAAATTGTTCGAAAAGGAATGAACAAAGGTGTGGCATTAGACCGACTGGCAACTTATTTTCAGATTGATTCTGAACACGTCATGGCATTTGGTGATGAAGATAACGATCTAGAAATGATAGAATATGCTGGAGTCGGTGTCGCCATGGGCAATGCGATTACGCCATTAAAAGAAGTCGCAAAATATGAAACAAGAACAAATCAAGCGGACGGTGTGGCTGTCTTCATCGAGGACTACCTACAACTTAAATAAAGTGAAGAATCAGTTAGAACAAATTTTATAATCAGCGTATATTACATGGACTGATTAACCTTTGACTGATTATTATTTACTATGCTTAACTTATTCATGCTTTCGAAAAAAAGTTAGTTTATAGCTAAATCAATCAAAATCCAAATATTTATACTTTAACCCTTTCAATATATCTGCTAGACTGATATTGATATTATTTATAGGAGCATTCCTGTAAGGAACTAAATATGAGGAAAAATCGTTGATTATGAAGAATGCAAAAAAGAAGCTCCCTTGGTACGATAGAGAGTGTCAACGTTGACCTCGAATTTAAGTACCGA
>NZ_JAHLQM010000026.1 GCF_018919165.1 Amphibacillus sp. MSJ-3
GGATCAATAACAATTATTCTCTTTTCCAAGAACATTAAATTAGTATTTAACCAATTTTTAATAGCTAAATCTCATGTTTTTATTTATTCCTTAGTTTTCATAGAACTTTTTACATTACCTTAATATGATATAATAATAATATAACATTTTCCTGGTAAAATGTAAATTTTTTAAAAACAGGAAAATAACAGAAGGGAATGTTTGTATTGAAGAAAAATAAAATAATCATTCTAGTTATAACTTTAATTCTTTTGCTCGGTGGTATTTTTATCTGGAATAAATTAAAAAGTGAATCTTTAACAACACCTGAAGGGACACTAGATGCTTATCTTACTGAAGTTCAACAAAGACCTTACTCATTTGAGAAGGCAATTAACTATGTAGACGATACTGTTTTAGATGATGAATTTCTACAATCTATTAAAGAAGAATCAAACGATATTAATGCACCGACTTACAATAGTTTTAATTTATCAGAACAATTTATAGACCCATCAAATGAAGAGGCATCTATTGAAGTCGAATTTATATATGATAACGGCTATACCTCTAACAATACTTTTAATTTAAAAAAAATTAATGATCATTGGAAAATAGATTTACAAAATGTTCAAGAAGAATATTTTTCGTTAATCGATGATTGATATATATTTTAATTATTGCTATGATGCATCTATCTGATTATAATCAGATGATTTTAATACACTAGTTTTGCAATAATTTTTAAAAAAGAATTTTAATCAAAACCGCCAGATCTGGTGGTTTTGATTTTAAATTAATCTATCTATTTTAGTTATCCATTAAATTGTTCAAAACATCCTATAGCAAAAAAAGAAATGTGACCAATCTGCGAATAGTTGAACTAAAAAACCCCATTACTTAACATCGATAGGGGGACAAGTTTCTTTACACCATTAATCATAAATATTTCAATTTCATTCGAGCTTAATGTGTAACTGTTATCTTTCCTAAACCTCATAAAAATATAGCTTCAAAATCTTACGGTAATTTATCATAAAAAAACCACCTATAGTATATATGAACTTCCTCCTAGGCCATTTTGGTTTAAGATTTTGTCCGCATGCCCAAGTGCACATTCTTATCTTGACATTTATATATACATTATACATAACTGGATCAATGCCATTTATTGATTTAGTGAAATGAAAAGCTCGTGAACGACAACCACCCAAACATTGTTCTTTGAATTCACAATCATTTAATTTATGACAATTAACATTTAAATTATCATTAAAAAAGTTATTGAATATCCCAGATGAATTATCTTCAAAAATGTTCCCAAAGAAAAAATTTTCTGAATATTCTTTTTTTAAAAGGAGGGACATAATATGGCATTTTCTAGATAATCAATAAATAAGAAGCTTCTATTAACCCCACAATCCTTTGAGTATATACAATTAGAGCTACAAATGTTTGCTTCATCTAAGTTTAATGGTTTTTTAGATGTCCATTGATCTATAGCTATTTTTTTATAATAAGAACTTACCTTTTTTAAATGATTAACTGAAGTTTTCTCCGCCCTCCCGATAGGGATAATGATATCTGCTATATAGTTTACTCCTAAATCCATTTTCAGAAAATTAACCAAATCTTGAATTTCATCTTCTGATTTTCTATCGATCATCATATTTACCCTTATTGGAATATTATTTTTTTCAATATTCTTATTGACTTAATTGTTTTATAATATGCTCCCCTTGCTCCTCTAAAAGCATCATGAGATGAAGACTCAAAATAATCTAAACTTGTAATTATATTAATGTTCATTTTTTTATTTCTGGAACCATTTTCTCTTTTAACGGTGAAGGATCCAAGTGACAAGAAAAGATAATCCTACTTATACCTCCCCATGGGGCAAAGCAACTGATTAAATTAACCATCTCAAGTAGACTTTTTCTAATATGTAGTCGCTATATGAGCAATGAAAGTTGTCCAAATAGCAAATTAATAACCCTACTTTTTGTTAGTATGAGTCTTTTTTTAAGAAGAACAAATAGAAACCCTTAGCAACGAAAGTAGTTTGCTAAGGGTTTCTATTATTTAGTCTATAATTAATTAATAATCTACGTTCGTTTGTTCACCTTTAACAATCGCAATTCCCGAACTTGCACCGATTCGTGTTGCACCTGCCTCAACAACCGCCTTTGCCATCGCTTGGTCACGAACACCACCAGATGCCTTCACACCAATATTTGGTCCAACTGTCTTTCTCATCAGTGCAATATCTTCAATTGTTGCACCACCAGTAGAGAATCCAGTTGATGTTTTAACAAAGTCTGCACCTGCCGCTACTGCTAGTTGACAGGCTCTAACCTTTTCTTCATCTGTTAGTAAACAGGTTTCAATAATCACCTTAACAAGCGCCTTTTCCCTTGCTGCCTCAACAACTGCTTTAATATCAGCTTCAACAAGGTGATCATCATGATCTTTTAGGGCACCAATATTAATTACCATATCAATTTCTGTCGCACCATTCTTGATTGCATCTTCTGTTTCAAATACTTTCGTTTCAGAGGTCGATGCGCCTAATGGAAAGCCAATCACTGTACATACATCAACATCCGTATTCGCTAATTCTTGACTGGCAAGCTTAACCCAAGTGGGATTTACACAAACAGATGAAAAATTATATTCAATTGCTTCCTGACACAATTTGATAATTTCTTTCTTTGTCGTATCTGCTTTTAATGCTGTATGGTCGATCATTTCTGCTAATGCTTGTTTCATTTTGATTTTTCTCCCTTACTCTCTTTTAAATCATCGGATAAAAAGGCACCTGGTAATAGATCTTTAACTGTTGTCTCCAGAACATCCCCCCGTAAATTAGTCAAGGTGACTGGCATCTCTTGCGGACAAAGTTCACTAATGACCTGTCGGCAAGCACCACATGGAGAAACGGGACGATCCGTGTCAGCAACAACCACTAATCTTTCAAAGTCCTGAACGCCATCTGCATAGGCACTAAATAGCGCAGTCCGCTCTGCACAATTACCAACTGAATAAGCTGCATTTTCAATATTACAACCATGATATATTTGACCATCCTTCGTCAGTAAAGCAGCGCCAACTTTAAAATTAGAATAAGGTGTATATGCTTTTTCTCTAGCCTTTTTTGCTTCATCAATTAAATGCTCAACCATATATAGAACCCCCCTTTGTTATTATTGTTCAAGTAAATAAAGTAGGAAACTAAGGAAAGTATGTCAAAATCTCCGTAACTAGTGTTAAAAAGGCTTCTCTAACTTTTTCTGTTGTTTCGATCACTTCTTCATGGTTTAACGGCTGATCTAAAATACCCGCAGCCATGTTAGAAATACATGAAATGCCTAATACATTGAGCCCAATATGACGAGCAACAATAACCTCAGGAACAGTTGACATACCAACAGCATCCCCACCAACTGCTTGTAACATCCTAATTTCCGCTGGTGTTTCGTAAGTTGGTCCTGTGTTCCAAACATAGACTCCCTCCTTAAGATCAATGCCAAGATCACTAGCAACTTTCCTAGCAATCTCTTGTAGTGACCGGTCATAAGCTGTTGACATGTCTGGGAAGCGTACACCTTGACGATCATCGTTTGGTCCAATTAAAGGATTTTGACCTGTATGATTAATATGATCAGTGATTAACATTAAATCACCGGGTGTAAAATCAGTATTAACTCCCCCAGCCGCATTGGTTACTAGCAATGTTTCAATTCCCAATGCCCCCATTACACGAACAGGAAAAGTAACGATATCTAATTCGTAACCCTCGTAGTAATGAAACCGCCCTTGCATTGCAATCACTGGTACACCTTTTAGAGTTCCACTTACTAGTTGACCTGCGTGACCTTCGACCGTTGAAATAGGAAAACCAGGTATATCCGCATACTTAATTCGAACAGGTGCTTCAATTTGTTCAGCCAGCATTCCTAAACCAGAACCTAAGATTAAACCAACTTTTGGTTTTACCTTAAGCTTTTCGGCGATAAATAATTTTGCTTCTTCTAATTGCTTTAATTCCATTGTCTCCTCCCCCTCATTATTTTATCTTTGGTAAAAAACTCTCCCCGTATTTTGGCAGCTTAACTTTAAAATTATCAGCAATCGTTGCACCAATATCAGCAAAAGTTTTTCGAAGTGGCAATTCTGATCCAACTTCAATATTTTTATGATATACGAGTAACGGTACATATTCACGGGTATGATCTGTTCCATGGTGTGTTGGATCATTTCCATGGTCAGCAGTAATAATGAGTAAATCATCTTGACGTAATTTATCTATGACTTCCGGTAATCGTTGATCAAATGTCTCTAACGCTTTACCATAACCCTCGGGATTACGTCGATGGCCATATTTAGCGTCAAAATCAACAAGATTTAAGAAGTTTAAGCCATGAAAATCTCGGTCAATAGATTGAATGAATTTTTCCATACCGTCATCATTATCTGTTGTTCGAATCGATTCCGTTACACCTTCACCGTCATAGATATCTGAAATTTTCCCTAGAGCAAGTACGTCAAAATCAGCATCCTTTAATTCATTCATAACTGTACGACCAAAAGGTTTTAATGCATAATCGTGGCGATTAGCTGTACGCTCAAAGGAGCCAGGTTCACCGATAAACGGACGGGCAATCACACGACCTACCATATATTCCTCATTCATTGTTAATTGACGAGCAATTTCACAAATATGATATAATTCATCGATTGGAACAATATCTTCATGCGCAGCAATTTGTAAAACTGAGTCCGCAGAAGTATAAACAATTAGATCCCCTGTTCGCATGTGTTCTTCACCAAGTTCGACTAATATTTCCGTCCCTGAAGCGGGCTTATTGCCAATAATACCACGTCCTGTACGTTGTTTTAATTCATCAAGTAATTGATCTGGAAAACCATTCGCGAACGTTTGGAAAGGTTGGTCGATATAAAGGCCCATTATTTCCCAATGGCCAGTCATCGTATCTTTGCCAACAGATGCTTCCTCCATTTTTGTATAGTATGCCAAAGGACGATTGGCTTTTTCTATTCCTTTAATTTCACGGATATTGCTTAAGCCTAACTGTCCCATTGTTGGCATATTTAAGCCACCAATATGTTCAGCAATATGCCCCAAGGTATCGGCACCAACATCATTGAAATCAGCTGCGTCTGGTGCCTCACCAATCCCAACTGAATCTAATACGATTAAGAATATACGTTTAAATTGTTCTTCCATTACAGTCTCTCCTTTGAATTAATTATAAAACTGCCAGATAGTTTATCCTTACTCGATCAACATCAATATAAAGAAATACTAATAAAGTGAAACTTCAATCAGTGGGAGTTGGGGCTACGGGACCTGGTGGGCTTAGTCTGCCTTCTTCTATACCCACTGACTGGGACTGGGACTGGGACTGCGGTTACTCGTCCCATCGAAGTAATTTGCGGTTACTCGTCCCATCGAAAGCATTTGTTCTACCATAAAAGACCCCTAAACCAATCAGACCGTTACTGGCTATTGTTTCCTACTCACCATCCGATCATTTTCCTCGCATAACTGTAGTGATCGGTATACAGCTAGTTAATCTGAGAAAAAACAACTGAGCTTATGATTAGTTCTATCACTCATTTGCACTATTTCTAGTCCATAAAAGCTCAATTGATCAATTACCTTAATTAATTCAAATCATTATTCTGAAATAACGGCGTGAATCAATGGTGCTGATGTTACTTCCTCAACTTGAATTTGATAGGCCTGTTCAACTTTTGCTAAAACTTCCTTGATTTCTGTTTGATTACTATGAACGACTGCAATTGTGTCTCCCGCTTCAATATAGTCGCCGACTTTTTTCGTCAAAACGACACCGACTGCAAGATCAATTTCTGAGTCTTTTGTCATTCTTCCTGCACCTAACATGCTAGCCGCAGCCCCAATTTCTTCCGCAGTAATTTCAGATATATAGCCAGACTCCCTAGCTTTCACAGCTGTTTGGTAGCGAGCGGATGGTAATTTTTCTGGTTGATCGATGATTGAAGAATCGCCGCCTTGAGAAGCAATAAACGTTTTGAATTTCTCTATTGCCTGGCCATTTTTGATAACAGCGACTAATTTTTCACGTGCTTGCTCAATAGTATCTGCCTTTTGCGCTAAATAAACCATATGACTTCCTAGCACCAAGCATAATTCAGTTAAATCACTTGGTCCTTCACCTTTTAAAGTTGCAATTGCTTCTTTTACTTCCAAGGCATTTCCAACTGCATAACCTAACGGCTGACTCATGTCCGAGATAACCGCCATTGTTCTTCTACCTGCGCCATTCCCAATCTCAACCATTGCTTGAGCCAGATCCTTTGCTCCGGTTAAATCCTTCATAAAAGCACCTGAACCTGTCTTCACATCTAATACAATCGCATTAGCACCTGATGCGATCTTCTTACTCATAATGGAGCTTGCTATTAAAGGAATAGAATTTACTGTGCCAGTCACATCACGAAGAGCATAAAGTTTTTTATCAGCGGGTGTTAGATTTCCACTTTGCCCAATCACAGCAACTTTATTTTTATTAACGAGTTCATTAAATGTTTTCCCATCTATCTCCACCTGGAAACCATCAATTGCTTCTAATTTATCGAGAGTACCTCCTGTATGTCCTAAACCACGTCCAGACATTTTAGCGACCGGAACACCAACAGCTGCAACTAATGGAGCTAGAACCAATGTAGTTGTATCACCGACTCCGCCCGTACTATGTTTATCCACTTTAATTCCTTCAATTTCAGAAAGATCAATTTCATCACCTGAAGCAACCATAGCTTGAGTAAGATAAATGCGTTCTTCTTTTGTCATATCTTGAAAATACAAAGCCATGGCCATTGCCGACATTTGATAATCGGGAATTTGATCATTTGTGTATTGATCAATCATAAAGGCGATTTCTTCCCTTGTTAAAGCAAATCCATCTCGTTTCTTTGCAATCAGATCCACCATTCTCATCTAGCTTCCATCCTTTCATTTTTTAGCTTAAAGCGATGCTTTCATTAATCACTGTCATACTTTGTCGAAATATACCAATCGGGTTACATGCCTTGTCAGTATAAGCATTTTCACAGTAAACTTATATACATTAACTTGCCTTCACATATGGACCTATACTTTCTTTCATCATCATTTAGCTACTTTAAAACTGTATTTAATCATCCTAGCAGATAAAGAAGATCTTCATCTAGTGGGGGGCTATCATTCCCCACTTATCATCCCTTCTTTTCACTTGAAATATTACAGCGTGGTGCATATAATCCGTTAATCTGTGATAAATACCAAGCTAGATCTATCCAGCATAGAGCAGGTAATCCTTAACAATTTTATTATATAGGTTAGACGTCCAACGAGTCAATCGACGATATTGCTGATTTTAATCAACAAAAACTTAATATCTATCTTTTTTACTTTGCACAAAAGAAGACATTAAGTTTTCTCGTTAAAAAATCCGTTTTCTCAAAACATTAAAACTCACTTGATCCGATCGAAAGTAATTTAATGAATATAGAACGGGGATATCATTGAGATCGTAGTGTGTTTGTTTCAAAATTAATAATGGGGTATTACGATCACAATTTAATATTTTTGATATTTCCTTATGGTAACTAATTGTTTTTATATCTGCTTCTGCATAGCTAATCGTAATTCCAGCATCCTTTTGTAAGGATTTCAACATTGATTCATCACTTAAGTTGTAATCACTACCAATCACCTTTTCAGGTAATTTATCAATACAATATACAAGTGGCTCACCATCGGCTTTTCTTACACGTTTAACAAGAAAAATACGTTCGTCGCCCTCGATCTTCAATTCAGAACTATCCTCACAATGCGGTTCTGTAAAACCAGCATACAGCAATTCCGTTTTAGGTGTCTTCCCTTCCCGCTTAATCATATCTGTAATACTAAATAATTCTTCTAATCCACCTGAAAAAACAGGCTTTTTATTAACAAAGGTCCCAATACCATGTCTTCTAATAATGATATTTTCCTCTTCAAGGATTCGTAGAGCCTCTCTCAGTGTATTACGTGAGACGTGTAATTGTTTAGCAAAATCCATCTCCGAAGGCAAACGCTGCCCAGGTTCAATCTCACCTTTACTAATTTTATCTCTAATCTGTTCGATTACGATTAAATACCGAGGCGTTTGATATTTATAATCCATCGCAATGCCCCCTTCAGCTAATATTGAGTCTGATTTGTTCACTATTGTCTCTAGAATGCGTATTAACTTATTCTTATCATATCATAATATGCCATGAATGAAAGCGGTAAATTGAGTTCAAGACTTAACTTCTCATATTGTTTTTTTGTGGGTAACCGTCTAAGATGGTTAGGCTTCACTCAGCGGAGGTTTTCCTCGTTTTCCCCAAGCAAAAGATGAAGCAATCAAATTTTTACAAAAATTGATCTCCACTTATAATTCAATCATTCCCCTTGCATAATTGAAGTGAGCCTTATAACCACTAATCTGCGATTAAAGGTTTTGAATTTTTTAACCGATAAAAAAAGTGTCAGTCAGTAAGTATGTGACTATGTTAAAATTGCTTATTTGGGCAAAAGAATTTAAAATAAGTGTATCAAGTTTTTTTACAAAGCGGTTTTCTATGCAAAGGTGGGACAAAGATGAAAAAAGTTTTATTTATAATAGCTTGTCTTTTTCTTGTTGGCTGTCGAACAAATGAGGCACCAGTAAAAGAAGATAATGTGGATATGAATGCAGTTGAAGATCGAGATGAGGGTACTATAACAGAGGGAACAGAGGATCATGACGGGGATACTATAACAGAAGAAACAGAGGATCACGACAACCAATCTGATGATAGTCATGAAGTAGAATCTTCCGAGGAAAACCATGACAGTGCAGAGGAAACTGAAAATAATAATGGCCCCTATAGCTCTGAAGAGGCGATTGATCTCGTCCAGAAATTTGTTCAAGGAGCTGAACTAGACACAGAGCTAAATTACTCATACGACGGTGAGGATGAGCAGGGGAATTATCGTATTCAAGTATTCGAGGTAGTTGATCATGGTGAAGGTGAATCACATACAGCCACATATGGTTGGTATCTAGTTAACCCTGAAACTGGTGAAGTAACAGACATGCTTGCCCAGTAATCACTTTATATTTTTTAAAAAGCACATGGTGGATAAGCATGTGCTTTTTTGTTCACCTGTTCTGGGAGGGAAGTAGAATTCCGCACTTGGGAATTCTACTCCTTCACACCTATCAACCGCATACTATTTAATGACACAATCAATGTTGCCCCCATATCTGATACAATCGCAATCCAAAGTGTCAACCAACCCGGGACTACAAGCAAAAGAGCCACTAGCTTGATTAAAATTGAAAACGAGATATTCGTCTTAATTATGCTCAATGTCTGACGACTTAACTTAACGATAAATGGTAATTTAGCCAAATCATCACCCATCAAGGCAACATCAGCCGTTTCAATTGCTGTATCTGTTCCTGCACTCCCCATTGCAATTCCAACCGTTGCCGCAGCTAAAGCCGGTGCATCATTCACCCCATCACCGACCATCGCAACCTCGCCATAGTAATCGCGTATTTCCTTAATCACCGCAAGCTTGTCATCAGGCATTAATTCGGCTTGCACATTTGTTATACCTGTTTGCTCAGCGATAGCCATAGCAGTCAGTTGGTTATCACCCGTTAACATCACTAGTTCTTTGATACCCACTTCATGCAACTGTTTAATCACAGTTTTGCTCGATTCCCGTATCTTATCAGCAACAGCAATCAAAGCTAGAATTTCTTTTTCCTTGCCAAAAAGCATCACTGTTTTCCCTTCTTTTTGATAAGACTCTATTTGTTCTATTATCAGCTGATCCAATTGATTAGTAAAAAGGGCGGGACTTCCAACATAATAATTGGTACTATCGATCCGACCGGTAACCCCTTTTCCTGTAATTGAAGCGAAATCCTCGACTATTATGGAATGATAATCTAGCATTTCAGCTTTTTTTATAATTGCTGAGGCAAGCGGGTGTTGAGAACGCCGTTCAAGTGCTGCTATGATTTTTAGCCAGTCAGTTTGATCCTTTTCCTTATTAAACACCTGATAATCTGTGACAATGGGAATACCTTCAGTTAATGTTCCTGTCTTATCAAAAGCAATGGCCTTTAGTGTACCGATCTTTTCTAAGTATATCCCACCTTTTATAAGCACTCCTTTTTTTGCTGCATTTCCAATTGCGGAAACAATTGAAATCGGTGTTGAGACAACAAGGGCACAAGGGCAACCAACGACGAGAACGGCTAGACCTTGATAAACCCATGTTTTCCAACTCAAATCTAGAATCAATGGAGGAATTATAGCGACTAAGAGGGCAATCCCCATAATAATCGGCGTATAATATTGTGCAAATCGGTCAACAAAAGCTTGAGCTGGTGCCTGTTCAGCTTGTGCCTCTTCCACTAAGTGGATAATCTTAGCTATAGTTGTATCATTAACAAGCTTAGTGACCTGTATTTCAAGCGTTCCTTCTTCATTTAAAGTCCCGGCAAAAACAGTATCCTTTTGTCGTTTTTCAACTGAAACTGACTCACCAGTAATCGCTGCTTGATTCACAGAAGAATGCCCTGCACTAACAATTCCATCCATTGCAATTTTTTCACCAGGCTTAACAATCATGATATCGCCAATTTCAATTTCAGTAACAGCTAGTATTATCTCTTGACCATCTCTTCTAATTAAGGCCTCATTTGGTGCAATTTCCATTAATGAACGAATTGATTGCCTCGCTTGATCAATTGAAAAACGTTCTAATTCTTCACTAAGGGCAAATAAAATAACGACAACAGCCACTTCTAGCCATTCACCAATGATAGCCCCACCTATAACCGCAACTGTCATTAACGTTTTCATATCAAAATCGAACTTCAGTAAATTTTTGCAACCTATTTTTAACAAGTCATATCCCGATACAGTGATCGATGTTGCGAATAACAAAATGGTGACAGGATTTAGCTCTCCATTGATGAAAGAGGAGATAATTCCAATCAATAGAAAGACCGTTGCATACAGCAATGAACTATATTCTTTATAGTAAGGGGGCTTACCAACTTCATTTTCCCCAACAGCTGTTTTTACTTGATGTTCAGGTATAATCTTTAAATGTTCAAATGCCCCAGCCTGTTCTAAAGCCTCGACAGTCGTTTCACCATAAACTGAGATTTTCCCTGCACCGAAATTCACCTTCGCATCTGTTACACCCTGTAATGCTTTAACATTTCGCTCAAATTTACCGGCACAATTCGCGCATGAAAGGCCTTTGACACGGTAAATTTGTTCATCACTCTTCACGATAAGCCACCTCTTTTCCATGTTCAATAGCTATGGTCATCAGCTTTTTCACATGATTATCATCCAATGAATAAAAAACACGTTTTCCTTCTTTTCTTACTTTCGCTAAACCATTATGGTGCAACTGTCGTAAATGATGAGAAGCAGTAGCAGTTGTAGAGTCAATAATATTTGCTACATCACAAACGCAAAGCTCCGATTCTTCAATTAATGCATAAATAATTTTTAAGCGCGTTTGACTAGAAAGAACTTTAAACATTGCAACAACAGGAATAAAGTCTTCACTATCAATCGCTACTTTTGCTCGATTCACCTTTTCCTCATCAAAACTAAAGACTTCACAGGTGTTTAATGGCAGATTTGTATGTTCATTCATTTTATCCAACCTCATTCAAACCATGATTTGATTGTATGATTACATTCTAATTTCCACTTGAATGATAGTCAATCAAATATTTTACTATGTAGTTTTAACTCGTCCCTACTTCATTTTTGGGTATATGTATAAAAAGTCATTTTCCAACTGGGATTACGGACTTAGAGTTTCCACGTAAAAAACCTCCTTCTAAGAATGGAAGGAGGCCCTACTAACAAATTTAAGTTTTTATCAAAAAAAGATATCGGCAATTGATACTCACATTTTAGATCTGACTGTGAATTACCGGTAATATTAAGTGACCTCTAGCTAGTGGGAGACTTCACCCCCACTAAGTATTAGATAGACGAATCAAGTTTTTACTGATCGTTTATTTTCACTTATCATCCAGTGTTACAGTGAGGAATCACCATCAGTTAATCAACGATAAAAAGATAATCTCTATCTAACTGTTACATGTTCTTTTTTTTCGAAAGTAAGCTGTTGAAAAGTCAACAGCTTCCCTAAGTGAAAATAGACGCGATTCAGCTAAACCCATTCGATCTTTCTTTACAATATGCTGTTGCTCAAATAATTCACCCATTTGTTCAAACAGTTCTTCCTCAAAGTCAATATCCTGATATTGACACCAAATCCGCTTGCCTTCTTCAATAATTGGTGCCCCCTCATGAACAATCCGATAACCAGGGGCCCGATATTCTCCAAAATGGAAGGCTGTATTCGTATCAAAGCCGGTACCAATAAATAAGATGTGGGCATCAAGTTGATATAACTTGGCGAGTGGTGATTTTTCACCTAATCCAAAATCAAGTGAATGATCTGCTAATACTTTTTTCTTATTATCTCCCCAAGCCGCAAAGGAGAGCGCTGGATGATTACTACGTTCAACCAGTGGATAGGTTCGGAATGTCTCAGCAATTCGCCCCATTCCACTAGTTGGGGTTGTGTCGCTATCGTATGCAGGCATTGTAAGACGAATTTCATCCCACCATTCCTTTGGTACAGCCGGATTCATCCACTTACTTGGATCACTCCAATCACTACTTTGTGTTGGCATCACAATCAAGCCCTTTTCTGTTATAAGTTGCATTAATGCCTCAATTACAGCAACTGCCCCACCATTAACCCAACCAATAGAAGATAAAGATGAATGAACCAATATACTCATCCCCTGCTTTACACCTAGTCTTTCTAAATCCCTCACTAAAGTGGTCACTGTATTTAAATTTTCAGTTTGTTCAATAATTTTTTTCATGATAAACACCTTTCAAAAACGATATTGATTGATCCTATCATATCATGGAATAGATAAATTAGATTGGTTCCCCACTCATTTCTAACGGGGATCGAAGTAGAAGTCCTTTGCGGGAAATCAGATAAAGTGAAACTTCAATCAGTGGGTGGGATGTGGTGGGTGTAGTCTACCGTCCCTTATCCCCCACGGATTGGGATTGGTACTAGGTTGCCGAATGATTCCGAGCATAGATCATGGGTTGCGAGCATAGATTGCGATTTTCGAGCATAGAACCACAGTTTCCGAGCATAAAATGAGATTTTCGAGCATAGAGCCAGGGTGCGGGCGTAGAATACAGTTTCGAGCATAGAACCATAGTTTCCGAGCATAAATTGCGATTTTCGAGCATAGAACCATAGTTTCCGAGCATAAATCGTGATTTTCGAGAATAGAGCCAGGGTGCGGGCATAGAATACAGGTTACGAGCATAGATTGCGATTTTCGAGCATAGAATCATAGTTTCCGAGCATAAAATGAGATTTTCGAGCATAGAGCCACAGTTTCCGAGCATAAAATGAGATTTTCGAGCATAGAGCCAGGGTGCGGGCGTAGAAGACAGTTTCGAGCATAGATTGCGATTTTCGAGCATAGAACCACAGTTTTCGAGCATAGACGCATGACCCCCTAAGAAAAATACAATATAGATTCAATTAAAAATAAATTGGGTTGGCTAGCTGTTTTTCTTCGCTAAGGATTCGACAAAGTAGCCTTCTACCTATATTAATCAACAAACTAAGGGATGGGGATGCCAGTTTTTAAAAAATTATTCGACTGAATTGCTGATTCATAGCTTAAGCTCTTAAACCAGCTAAGCTTCATAATAAAATAAGTGGGCATAACATTTACAATCGGATGAGCCAAAGCCTTTAACTGGCATATTTCCCCTATGTTCCAACATTAAATTTTGAAACAGCTGGCATTCTCCTTCTTGTTCAGGATAACTTTGCACAGATTGAATGTCTAAGTATGGTCGCAAATAATCAATATGCCATCTATTTTTCTTATCAATTTTCATATGTCGCCCAATTCTAGCTACTATATTCCGTTTGGCACTACCCACATATACATAATAGCCTTTTGGGAAGTTAAAACGACCTAATTTCCCAATCGGGACGTCCTCTATATCCTTATTTAATCGATAAGTAATCGCGTAAAGTGTATCCGATTCATTGACAGAATAATGCACTGTTTTCACCCCTACTAGTAAATATTAAAGTCTATCTTCTAAGTTAAGTATATGCAGGGCCTCTCTTATGATCAACTTGATTGAATTTTTTCAAGAAAAGCGTTGACTCTAACCTTACGTTATACTTTATTATATTTAGTGAGGGGGGATCAATATAAAAATAAAGGAAGTTGCTGATTTAGTTGGTATTAGTGTGCGCACACTACATCACTATCATGAAATTGATTTGCTTATTCCAGAAAGAATGACTGAGTCAGGATATCGCATCTATTCTGATCAAAATCTTGAAACACTACAACAAATCTTATTTTTTAAAGAGCTTGGATTCCCCTTAAATAAAATTAAAGAGATCATTCATAGTCCTTCTTTTAATCAATTGGACGCTTTGGATATGCAACACAAAATGTTATTAGAGAAAAGGGAACGACTGAACAAAATGATTGATACCATTGAAAGAACAATTCAACATACGAAAGGAGAGATAGCCATGTCTAATGAGGAAAAATTTTCAGGATTTGATTTTAGCAATAACCCCTATGAAGAGGAAGCAAAACAAAGATGGGGCGATCAGGCAGTTGATCAAGCAAATAAAAAAGCAAAAGAGCTAACTGAATTTGAGCAGGATAAGTTCAATCAAATCTATCATGATCTTGCCGCTGTTCGTCATTTCGCTCCAGATTCAAAAGTAGCCCAGGAAAAAATCAACGCCTGGTATGTTTATTTGAATAAATTAGGTAACTATTCATATGAAGCATTTAAAAATTTAGGTCAGATGTACGTCGATGATAAACGCTTCACGGAAAATATTGACCAGTTTGGTGAAGGTTTAGCCATGTTTATGCGTGATGCGATGGCAATTTATGCTGATTCACACCAATAAGAAAATAAACTATCCATTTAATTAATATTCAAATAAGTGATACCGATAAACTCAGACGGTATCACTTATCTTTTCTCCGAATCGTTAACTAATTAGCCCTATTTAAATCATATTAGGTGTTAATCATTTATCTTTAAAGGAAACATCTTATTTACTTCCATATTAATTAATTCAAATTCGGTAGTAATAACGATCGACTTACAAAAAGCAATTCAGATAAAAAATCCTCTATTCATTACGACTTCCATCTTCTTCTCCCTAAGATAAAATAACTCAATCCGCCCGTTAAGATTAAGCCTAAACCAATCCAAAGATAATTGAAGGTATGAGTGGCTGTCTTAGGTAAAAATGCACTTTCTTCTATAAATTTTGTATCTTTTGCTTTCATAATCGAATGCTCAATTTCATTATTGGCGTCTATTTTCTTTGCCGTCCCTGTTATTGGCTTAGACTTCTCTATCTCCGTATTGGTTACAGTAAAGCCCTCCTCTTTATTACCTGTAATTGTCGTTTCATAACCTGCTATTGCAACTTCTTCAACACTATATAAAATTTCTCCTCTGTCTGTTTCTACTGGTAAATCGGTAAATACATGTTTCCAATCATTTGCTTCGGATAACTCAATTGTATCCACTACTTCACCATCAGCTAATAAGTGGATCGTTACTTGTTCCTGAACGCTGCCTTCCCAAACCTTTTCAATTGTAATATCGATTGGGTCTGGCTCATTCACTATCTGCTCTTCTATCTCCGTATTGGTTACAGTAAAGCCATCCTCTTTATTTCCTGTAATTGTCATTTCATAACCCGCTATTGCAACTTCTTCAACACTATATAAAATTTCTCCTCTGTCTGTTTCTACTGGTAAATCGGTAAATACATGTTTCCAATCATTCGCTTCAGATAAATCAATTGTATCCACTACTTCACCATCAGCTAATAAGTGGATCGTTACATATTCCTGGACACTTCCTTCCCAAACCTTTTCAACTGTAATATCGATAGGGGCTGGCTCATTCACTATCTGCTCTTCTATCTCCGTATTGGTAACCGTAAAGCCGTCCTCTTTATTACCTGTAATCGTTGTTTCATAACCTGCTATTGCAACTTCTTCAACACTATATAAAATTTCACCTTTGTCTGTCTCTACCGGTAAATCGGTAAATACATGTTTCCAATCATTCACTTCAGATAACTCAATTGTATCCACTACTTCACCATCAGCTAGTAAGTGGATGGTTACATATTCCTGGGCACTTCCTTCCCAAACCTTTTCAACCGCAATATTCACTGTTTTTGGTTCAGTGGGATCCGGATCTTCAGATTCTGTATAATCATCTCTATGGGTTTCACCGTTTACTACTATATCCTTTGCAACAACTGTCCCATTAAGATTATGATCCAAAATAACCGTTGCTCCTGGAGATATAATAGATCCCGTAACTGCCGCCAAATTCTTTATTGTTCCTGTATATATGTTTTTTTCATTTGAAGAGTCGTACACATTCCAAACAACATTAGCATTAGACCAATTTGTAACATGCCCAATTGAAACTTGTGAGTCATCCGTATAATGTGCAATTGATTTAGGTATCGTGAATAAACTTTGATCTTCCATCTGACTCATATCAACATTGATGATTAATGTTGATGCTTTATCCTTATTAAAACCCTTTATATCAATCGGCTTAGAAAAATCAAGGTCGCCAAGGGCTACGTTATAGACGTTAAATTGATTATCTGTAGCAACAATAAGCTCCTGTTTATTCCAATCTTTATTATTAATTGTACTTGTATTATTGTCTAACATAGACAGGTCATTAACTAACTGGATAACATCTTGTTTCACTTTATTTAAATCAATAAACTCCCTTTCACCATCCTGCCACAAATGATTAGGACTATTTTGTTTATTGGGGGCATCGACTTTATAGCCATTAATCGACCACGCCTGACCATTATCAACCAAATCAAGCTCGACATCCCTACCGACAACTAAAATCGAATCGACATGGGAGGTTGTATTAATCGCTGAACCACATTCGAACTGTTTAATATAACTGACTTCCTCTACATCAGACGTGCCAAAATCACTCCCATAAATTAATTTATCTGTTAATATGTTTCCATTTACATGGACATTGTTCTTTACACTATCTAAACCAACAAGATGAAACCCGCCTGCCACTCCAAGTAGATTATCCTGATAGTACTTTGTTTGCTCGTATACATTGGAGTCATCAACCATTATCGTCCCATTACTTTCCCTTGCATGAGAACTAGTAGGAAAACCAAATACATATAGCACAAATAAAAATGCAACAAAAAGCAAACTAACTTTCCTCATCATTATTCAGGCCCCTTTTCAAATAAAAGAAATAATGAATTGAACGATATTTTTTCAAAAAAACACAATATTATGTCTGTTTATGATGAAGGGGTATTTTCTTGAATCATTGAATACATATCGTTTATTCTCAGTCATTCTATTCAGTGAAAAGGTGTAATATGACGGGATTTGCTAAAATCTTGAGGTCGTGTGATTTTCTACTTACTATCGATTAGATTCAAACCGACATTTTTTAGAGGAAAAAGCACTCAGTGATCGAGGCGAATGGTTTTCAAAATGATTAAGATATTTTTAAAACGAGTTTACTCGTCCCAACGAAAACATTTGTTACTACCGCAAGAGTATGACCTAAAGGCCCTTGAACCAATTGGGGCCCTACTATCAGGTGGTCCCCCGCTTACGATTCCTAGTTTCTTTCGAATTCTTGAAGTGAGGGTCTTACTGATCGTTGCACTGCAATAAAAAAACACCCGACCATTAGGAAGATCCTAGTGGTTGGATGTAGTAGGACGAAGAGTTAAAGAGAATGTCATCATATAATCAAAAGTCTAATCTTCTAAAAAAGGGATTGATTTACTAAAAATAAAACCCACCATTATTATTTACGCTGCTTCGCTATCTGTTTCCACTTCCTTGTTTCAGTCTACAGATGATTAACATACACAAATTCATGCTATTAAAAATAGATATGGTTAGTTTTTAAATAATTAAACCTTGAACACTTTTTATTTGCTATAATTTAAATCAACTAGCCTGTAAAAATTGGCTCAAATCAATTAGAAAGAAGGAGAAAAATGGGTCGCTTATATATCAAACAAAAAGTTTTTAGCATAGGTGAGCGTTTTACGGTTAAAGATGAAAATCAAGTAGATAAATATTTTATTCAAGGAAGTTTTCTATCCATTCCAAAAAGATTTGAAATTAAAGATACGAGTGGCAATCATATAGCTACTATTACAAAAAAAGTCCTCAGTTTGTTACCAAAATTTTTTATTGAGGTTGATGGCGAAGAAATCCTAACTATTGCTAAAGAATTTTCCTTCTTCAAAGATCGCTACCGAATCGATAGCGCCGAAATCCAGATTAAGGGAGACTGGTGGGATAAACACTTTGAAATCTTCCGCCAGGGTAACAAGATTGCGCATGTCAATGAAAAGTGGTTTACTTGGGGCGATACGTTTGAGGTTGATGTCCACGACGAGGATTATGAACATATCGTGATTGCAATTGTCGTTGCAATAGACTGTGTCAAATCAAGCGAAAAATCCGCTGCAGATTCGAATTAAAGGAAATATAGTTAACCGAACCAAATAGATGATGTCAGTGAAAAACCTATTCAATTAATATGTAAAAATAAATCGATTTTATCCATATTCTCCACCCAAGTAGATAGAAGGTGGAATCTTAGCACCATCCAGAGGAGATAAAGTGAAAACTTCAATCAGTAGGGGTTGGGCTTACAAGATGTAGGTCATGCAGACCTCACCACAAGACCTGGTGAGTTTAGTCTGCCTGCCCAATTCCCCACTGATTGGAACTGGGATCGCGGTTACTCGTCCCAAAACTTTAAGATCTGGATTTGGCCAACTGGAATCCACCCGATCAAAAAAATTGATCGACGGAACAAGGATGAGTTTTACCATCTGATATCAGCCACTTACCATACTTAGTACTACTTTTATTAATAAAGAAATCATCTTTTGGTTAGTTAAAGTGAGAACAAGCCCTCTCATTTAACCATTAAAGTTTTTGCTGACCGAACAAGGCTTGACCTTGATAAGAACGGCAATAATCAAAATATATTTGATGCTATTTATCAATCCATTCTTTTAAATCAGTATCACCAGGATTCTGACGAAGTCTTTCGATATCATTTCTTGTTGTCCGTGTGATATACCTTTCCCATTCACTATTTGAGTCAGTAGCCATTTGAACAATAACATAGCATAGTCGATTAAATATGCCATTAAGTTCTGAAAGTGGCAGGACTTCACCCTCGAAATCTAGCAAGTCCTGTGGTGGATTCTGCACTTTAGCATAGACTTTATGATAGACTAGCGTTCCCCCTCAACAAGAAACTGCCCCCCATGGCAAGGGTATGATCAATACTGTCCCATAGCCACAACAGAGATCTAGAACTCTAGTTTCAGAATTAAAACCTAAACTATTTCCGAAGCTTAACAATTCATCTACTGAAACCATGCGAATCAAATATTCACTATCTTCTATTTTTCTCTTAAATTCAAGTTGATAATCCCTGAGAAAAACACCTTTAATGATTGTTGAATTTTGTTAAATTAAGCGAGACAATGTTTCATTGCTTACATATTTCATAAAATGCTCATAATGAAATGATCAGCTTACGATCTACCATTCCTATTGATCCTAGCGGGATAAGTAAGACTGATAACCATTGAGAATATGAATTGTTACTGGAATCTTTTCACTAATAATGTTAGAATATCCTTACTTTATAATAAATACGATTTCTATGGCTGATTAAAATCTATAAAAATAAGTACAGTGGGGGGATTATAATATGAAAATGAAAAATTTCACTTTAACTGCTATTTTTGTTTCAATTATTTTATTAGCTGCATTTACTCCATTTGGCTTTATCCATTTAGGTGTAATTAAGGCAACAATCATCCATATTCCTGTCATCGTTGCAGCAATAATCTTAGGTCCAAAAATTGGATCTTTTCTAGGGCTCATATTTGGGCTTACAAGTATTGTGATCAATACGATTTCACCAACTTTATTATCATTTGCCTTTTCACCAGCTATTCCCGTTTTAGGTACAAGTAACGGAAGCATGTGGGCAATATTTGTAGCAATTGTTCCTCGGGTTATTTTGGGATTCATCCCTTATTACATTTTTAAAGCAATTCACAAATCTGATACACAAAAGAAGCTTAAGCAAAAAACAAGTTTATTTATAACCGGCTTGCTTACAACTTTTATTCATACATTTTTGGTAATGGGGTCAATTTCTTTAATTTTTAATGAGGCATATGCACAAGCGATTAATGCTGAAAGTACAACTGCAATTATTGTAGCTGTTTTAACAGTATTCTTTACAAATGGTCTTGCTGAAGCTGTTCTTGCAGGCATTGTTACGACAGCTGTTGTTCCTCCATTGCTCAAGACTGTAAATAAATAGTGTGAATCTTCAAATTGTTAATTAAAATAGAGAAATACAACTTTACAATTATATGAAGAGATAAAACGGTAGGTGAGGAAACACAGCTTTATTTATTATAAAGTAATTCTGTAATCCATACGTTTCTGCATTTAATGATAATGAATATAAAAATGAAGTTAATGATGGGACGGGTCCTCTGTGGTTACCCGTCCCAAGACGTTACAGAGCAATTATTAACCTTTGACCGACCCCAACATTCCAGATACAAAATGTTTTTGCATCAAGAAGAAAACAAGTGCTGTTGGTAATGTTGCGATAACAATTGCCGTCATCATCACCCCATAATCAGGTGAATAACTAGAACCAAGCTTTGAAATTAATAACGGGATCGTATGATTTTTAGGTGATTGTAGGATAATCAGTGGCCAAATATAATTATTCCAGCTATTCATAAAAGCAATAATCGCCGCAGCTGAATAAGTATTTTTCATTGTCGGTACATAAATACGAAAGAATATACCCAATTCACTCAAACCATCAATCCTTCCCGCTTCAATTCATTCTTTAGCAACCACCACTGATTGATAGATGAATAGATTGATCTTGCACTAACTATTGCCCCAATTATAATCTGCTTGTTTCACTGATATTATTGAAATAGGAGTTTTACGATCGTCATCCCCCATAAAAAACTTATGACCTTACAAGCATTCAGCTAATTCCCAACATCCTTTTTAACAAACATAGAAATTACCCAATAAATTGTGGTACCTTACTTAGGCTAATTGCATATTGTAATACGAACATTTAATAAGGAGATGAAAGAAGTGTACAATTATCCTTGGGGATACCCACAATATCCATATTACTATAACGGAGTACCCTATCAAGATAATCGACAACCAATATTTTGGGGCAACACTGATGAAATAGAACACTTTAATCCATTTTATTACTCACACGATCATGAGGACTATATGACTTTGAAAGATTATGGAGATAATCCCCTCGTTGTCAATATTGAACATGCAACAGAGAGAAATAATACATTTCGAACCGTTTTATGGACCGGCGAAAATCTACAGGTCACTTTAATGAGCATTGATGTAGGAGATGACATTGGGCTGGAAGTTCATCCTAATGTAGACCAATTTTTAAGGATCGAGGATGGAGAAGGGCTTGTTCAAATGGGGGATGCAAAGGAAAACTTATCCCTACAAAGACGAGTTGATGACGAGTCAGCTATTATAGTACCCGCAGGAACATGGCATAATGTCATCAATATTGGGAACCAGCCACTTAAACTTTACACCATCTATGCACCACCTGAACATCCATTCGGTACAATTCATAGAACCAAAGCTGAAGCCATTGAAGCTGAAGGTCATCATTAACGCTAATTAATTCCGATTGATTAGGGGAAAAGCAAACTAAATTCGGTAAAATTCATAAATAAAACTGTTAGATCGTAGCAAAAGACCTATTCTATAAGAAAAATAGCACATATCGGCTATGTATGTAGTCGGTATGTGCTATTGTAGTAATTATTTAACTCATTCTAACCCTAGTAACTCTTCAATTGTGTTAACAATTTGATCTGCTGCTTCATGGCAACGTTCAATCGTTGGGGCTTCAACCATCACACGGACAAGTGATTCTGTTCCTGATGGTCTAACAAGTACGCGACCATCATTTCCCATCTCCGCCTCAACTTTATTAATTATTTCCTGAATACGCGGTTCCACTAATACTTGATGTTTATCAATCACTTTTATATTCTTTAAAACTTGTGGAAACTTCTCCATTTCCTGCGTTAATTCGGATAGTCTCTTTCCTGTTTCCTTCATGATATTAATCAGCTGTATCGCTGTTAGCATGCCGTCTCCAGTAGTGATATAGTCTAGAAAAATGATATGACCAGACTGTTCACCACCTAGGTTATACCCACCTTTACGCATTTCCTCAACAACATAGCGGTCACCAACAGCTGTTTTATCACTCTTTATGCCGATTTTTTCAATTGCTTTATAAAAGCCTAAATTACTCATCACTGTTGTGACAACCGTTGAATGACGGAGAAGGCCACGTTTGTTTAGATGGTCTGCACAAATATACATAATTTGATCACCATCAACAATGCTTCCTTTTTCATCAACTACGATCAATCGATCACCATCGCCATCAAAAGCCAAGCCAATATCCGCTTCCTTCTCGAGCACTAAAGCTTGTAGTGATTCCGGATTCGTTGAACCAACACCAGCATTAATATTTAACCCATCTGGTGATACACCAATCGTAGATAAATCCGCCTCCAAGTCAGCAAATAAATGTGGTGCTAAAGAAGAGGTCGATCCATTTGCGCAATCAAGTGCAATATGAAGCCCATCGAATTCATTATCAATCGATTGTTTTAAATATTGAAGGTATTTCTGTCCACCTTCAAAGTAATCATTAATGACACCAATTTCTGAACCAATTGGACGCGGAAATGTATCTTCCTTTTGATCGATTAATTCCTCTATTTCCTGTTCTTGTTCATCCGATAATTTAAAGCCATCTGGTCCAAAAAATTTAATTCCATTATCCTCCACTGGATTATGTGAGGCAGAAATCATGATTCCAGCTTCGGCTCCCATGACCTTTGTTAAGTAGGCTACCCCAGGTGTTGTGATGACTCCAAGCCGCATTACTTCTACTCCAACTGATAATAAACCAGAAGTTAAAGCTCCTTCTAACATATCACCTGAAATACGCGTGTCCTTTCCAATTAATACTTTAGGTTTCTCTACTTCCTTTGTCAGTACATATCCACTAACTCGGCCCAGTTTAAAAGCTAACTCCGGCGTCAACTGCTCATTAGCTATACCACGCACACCATCTGTTCCGAAATACTTATCCATCATGTACCTCTCCTTTACATCCAAAATACTTATTATTCTTTACTCAACTTCAATCGTCACTTCATCTATTGCTAACGAAAAGTCTAATCCTTTAGGTCCTTTAGCCTTTATCGGTAACTGATATTCACCGTCTTCTTTTCCATCTAAATCAACAGTTAATTTAAAATCATCCGAACTAACATTAGCTAAATCCGTTTCATAGCCCGATACATTAATATCAAGCAAACCAGTATCAGGATCTAAAAATGATGTCTTTAAACCACTATTTAGATTTTTTATATCAATTTCAACATCCTCAATCGTCTCTTCAATCCATTCTTCGACTTCTATAGTAACTGTTACGGTCTCATTCGATAAAAGTCTTGCAGTCTCAGGCATTTCCAATTCAGCCTCAATGGTAGTTGTTTCCGTAATTTCTGATAAATCAATTGGAACAGTACTAATTGATTCAATGCCAGCCAGATCATCCTCCGAAGCGAATACTTGAACTTCATCTTCATCTAGATCCATTGAGATCATTCGCAAGTCCTCTGACAACTCCTCTGTCGTTTCTATAGAAATAGGTACTGTTTTGTTTGGATTAGCAACCGTGACCTCTACCGAAACGGTTTCTGGCTCAATTCGAGCATTGAGCTGATTACCTTCATGATCATAGACACGAACCGGTACTTCTGTGAAAGTTATATCTTCACCTAGCCCATCAAGATCAACATAAGCTGTAACCATCGCGATTCGGTCAATCACATCTTTGGAACTCGTAATTTGCACAGTTTCTGGAACAACCTTAGCTGAAGACACTTCATAACCAGGTTGAAGTCCATCAAGATTAGTAAAGTCAACATCAACTTGATAGTCGTTGGTTGCCCTTTCTTCAATTGAAACCTCGATTTGTTCAGGATTAATTTCGACTGATAATCGATTTGAAATTCCTTCATATTCGAGTGGAACCATATGTGTCCCCGGTTCTAAATCTTCAAGATTAACATACACATCAAAATTCCGTTGTGTCGCTGTCGTTTGTACCACGCTAACTGTCCCTTCCAAAGTAACTGTAACCGTTTGCGGTACTCCACTTACAACATACTTTTCATCATCTATTTGAATACTCACAGGAATATCGTCTAATATTTGCACTTCTTGTGAACTATTGAGGAGCGAATCAAAACTACCGATATCCGCCGCCCGCGTATCCTGACTATCAATTGAAATCACAATATAAGCAAAAATGGCAAGCAACAATGAGATAATGCGAATAACCCAGGTTTTATTTAACCATTCATTCATTTCTTTCTTCCCCTCCAGTTCCAATTTTTCGGTATAGAGGTTTTTGCTAAATCTGATCCTAAATCTTGTTTTAACACATTAATTAATTTGTCCTGATCTACATCACGGTATAATTCACCATTCCGGGTGAAAGAGATACTTCCCGTTTCTTCTGAAACAATAATTGTTAATGCATCACTTACTTCACTAATCCCCATAGCAGCACGATGGCGAGTTCCTAGTTCTTTAGAGATAAATGGGCTTTCTGAGAGTGGTAAATAACAAGCCGCAGCGACAATTTCATTATGGTTTATTATCACTGCCCCATCGTGTAATGGTGTGTTTGGAACAAAAATATTAGTTAACAATTGATGGGTGAGTTGACCTTGGATCGGAATACCCGTTTCAATGTAATCCCCCATATTTGTTTCGCGTTCAATCGTGATCAATGCTCCAATTCTTCGTTTACCCATATAAATGCATGATTTAACAATTGCATCAATTGTTTGATTAAGGATCTCCTCCTCAGATTGCCGGTTTCTACTAAAGAAACTTCCACGGCCTATCTGTTCCAAAGCTCTTCTTATTTCTGGTTGAAATAAAATAATCACGGCAACCGGTCCCCAAGCGATGACTTGTTCAATCAAAACCTGCACTGTTTGGAGGTTAATTAAATAGCTAATTAAATAGATAAATAAAACAACAAATATTCCTTTTAACAATTGAATGGCTTTTGTGCCACGTAATAACATAATTAACTTATAAAAAACATACCAGACAAGGGTAATGTCAACTACTATTCTGAGCATATTAAATATATTTAGTCCCCCATCAAGCATGTTTATACACCCCTTTGTTCATAAAGTCACCACTCTTTTCAATTGATAATTGTTCTTTTTATTATAGCATAACCAAATGAACCTTAAAAATATAAATTATGAGGGTAAAAATGGTAAATTTAGAATTAAAATAGGGACTGAATATTAACGATATCATTCAATCCCGATAAGAAAATTAAATTAAGTTTTAAATATGTATAAAGTGAGCCATGAAGGATTCGAACCTTCGACCCTCTGATTAAAAGTCAGATGCTCTATCGACTGAGCTAATGGCTCATAATTTTCGAATGACGATCTTTGTCTCATAGCAGGCTGTTTGGTGTTTTCACTATATACTTTATACTATCTAGTCATTGGATCATAAACACTTGAATCCAAGTAACTCTTTACAGTACACAGCAGAATGGCTACTCATCATTAAAGTAAAAAACGTCAACTTCTGATTCTTTTAATAGAAAAACCTTTAAAACATGATGTTTTAAAGGTTATTTATCACATTCATATTAAAGAAAAAGTTGGCTGGGCTAGCTGGATTCGAACCAACGAATGACGGAACCAAAAACCGTTGCCTTACCGCTTGGCTATAGCCCATTAAAAATAATAGCGCACTTTGCACAACTACCTAGACAATGCCAATATAAAAATTAATGGTGGAGGGAGTAGGACTCGAACCTACGAACCCGATGGGAGCGGATTTACAGTCCGCCGCGTTTGGCCAACTTCGCTATCCCTCCAAATGATCACTATGCCGGCCAGAGGACTTGAACCCCCAACCTACTGATTACAAGTCAGTTGCTCTACCAATTGAGCTAGGCCGGCTCAATAAGAATAATGAACCTTTATCTAGTATCTTCATCTTGTTTCAAGATTATTCAATAAAAATTAACCCGCTTTAAACCTTCGATTAAATCACACATTCTAATCCTAAACACAAATGATTATAAATGGTGGAGGATGCAGGGCTCGAACCTGCGACCCCCTGCTTGTAAGGCAGGTGCTCTCCCAGCTGAGCTAATCCTCCAAAGAACAAGATATTATTTTTTAGCTATTCTTAATCATCTCAAATAGTATTTTGATGACCCGTACGGGATTCGAACCCGTGTTACCGCCGTGAAAGGGCGGTGTCTTAACCGCTTGACCAACGGGCCACTTTTAAAAAACGAATGCTTTAAGGTGACTTATTAGTGGCTTTCAAATTCGACACAAAAACTATTATAGCGTAATTTGTTTTTTTGTCAACTATCAAATAAAGATTTTTCCCGTAATTTAAAATTATATTTTAGGTTAGCTGGCTTTCCAATATATCCACAATATTTACTAAATACAAAGATTAAAAAATTAGAAGATCCAAAAAGGCCTTATCATCAGCTCATCAATTGATAAATAAGCGCCCGATAAAATACATTAAAAGCAAGATGACGTATTAATACCAATTAAAAAGTTTACCGCAATATTTTTTGATTAGATGATTCACAGTGTTACCACAACAATACCTGAAATTTGAAAGCACAATTACTCATTTTTTTAGTTAACTTATCAATTGTTTCCGTTCATTAAAGAATTGCTTATAAGCAAGGTAACCAGCAATGATACTTGAAATACTATTTACCCCAATGATCATAAACATCACTACAATTTGGTATCGAATTGCTTCTGTCGGCTCAATTCCCGCAAAAATCAAACCCGACATCATTCCAGGTAAACTAACTAATCCTACAGTTTTTGTGCTATCAATTGAGGGAGTCATACCAGTTTTTATACTTTCTCGAATAATTGACATTGAAGCTTGTTTTACATTTGCCCCTAATGCTAATTTTTCTAAGACTTGTTGACGTTTATCAGTAAATTGGCTGCTTAACGAACGATAGGTTAAACCTAAAGCAATCATTGCACTACTCGCAATCATTCCGGTAATTGGAACAACTTGAGAAGGAACCCAGTCAATCGCTCCAGTGATAATAAGAATCACTAAGGTTACACTTGTCCCTGTTCCAATGGAGATAAGGGAAATCAACAAAGAGTGTGGAATTCCCTCGCTTCGTTTATGCGCATTAAATCCAGCATTAAAGACAATGAAAAGGACGATCGCAAAGGTGAGTAATAAATGATTAACAGAAAAGATAACATCTAGTACATAACCAATCACAAATAATTGAATAACCGCCCTTACACCCGCAATAAAAATTTCATTACCTAAATTAAGCTTTTGCTTATAATCTATAAAAATGGCAATCAACAATAATCCTGTTGTAAACAATAAAGAGAGATTATTTATTTCTAAATTCCCATTCATATCGCTTCCTCCAATCGACCATCCATTAAACAAATTAAACGGTCCGCTTTGGCTATTTGTTTTTGATCATGTGTAACCATCAAAATCGTTTTTCCTTTCTCCCTATTCAACCTTTCAATCATTGCTAAAATAATTTCACTATTCTTTTGATCCAATGCACTTGTTATTTCATCTAATAATAGCAGTTCAGGCTCAAATAATAAGTTCCTGATTAAGGCCACTCGCTGTATTTCTCCACCAGATAATTCTTTAATCGGTTTATCAAGATCGGTCGATTGTAATTTAACCTGTTCTAAGTATCCTCTCGCTTTCTCTTCTGAAAAAGTTTCACCACGAATGAGATAAGGAAAAGAGAGATTATCTCGAACGGTTTGATCAAACAAGCTGGCATTTTGGAAAAAGTAAGAAACCTCTTTACGATACTTCGTTGGCTCGATTGCCTCAATCGATTGATTTTTATATAAGATCCTTCCCTCGGTTGGTGATAAAATACTACCAATTATTTTTAGCAGGGTGCTTTTACCGCTCCCGGAAGGACCAGATATGACAATCTTTTCACCTTTCTCAATATTAAAAGATATTCCTTTTAAAATACAATCTCCTGAAGACTTTAGGCCAATGTGATCAAGAGATAAAATAGTTGAACACATATGTTATCCTCCTACTTAGGTGTTTATTTTTGTTTGATTTCCCCGATATCCCATTTTTGATATAAACGAATCTCTATCAACTCATATCATAATTATAGGACATACTCAAAAGAATAGCCAAATCAAAAAAACTGCAATCTTATGCAATCAGATCACAGTTTTTAATGATTTATGATTTATCTTGTTTCTGTTTAATATTACAATCGAGATTACACGCATCACAAGATCCGTTTCCTTTAAATTGACGATAAATTACCCAGCCACTAAAACCAAAAATGAAAATACCTAAAATAATTGTTGCCATCTTATTTACCTTCTTCAATAAGTGTTAATGTGTCCATATTAAACGATGAATCCTTTTGGCTTGGTTTTCTCACAACAAAGTAAATCAGCAAGAACAAAACCACGACCGCTGTAAGTGTCCCGAAAGTCAATGGTGCTTGTTCAAAAATGACCGAACCAAATTGATAGATTAAGAAAGAGACCGCATAGGCCAAGCCACATTGATAACCGATGGTAATTAAAGTCCACTTCACTTGACCCATTTCTCGATGTATAGCCCCAATTGCTGCAAAACAGGGGGCACAGAGCAAATTAAAGGCTAAGAAAGAATAGGCAGCCACAGGACTAAAATCATGCTGTACGATGTTCCATACTTCCTGACCATTTTCAGAAAGGGATTCTAGATTTCCGTATAGAATACCGAATGTACTTATAACGTTTTCCTTAGCGACTAAACCTGTTATCGAAGCAACAGCACCCTTCCAGTGCCCCCAACCCAAGGCTGAAAATAGAGGCGCAATTAATCGCCCTAAAGCAGCTAAAATACTTGAGTCCTCTGGAACCTCTTGTAAGCTAAAGTTGTAACTTGACATAAACCAAATAAGAATACTTGAAACTAAAATAATAGTTCCTGCCTTTTTAATAAAAGCAATCACACGATTCCAAGTTTGCATAAAAATATTTTTTATTTGTGGTAAATGATAGCTTGGTAACTCCATAATGAATGGCGCTGGTTTGCCACCTAATGCCTGCGTTTTCTTAAGAGCAATCCCCGACAATACAATTGCCGTCATTCCAATAAAATATGCTGATGGTGCTACCCAGCTGCTGTTCGGGAAAAAAGCCCCCGCGATTAGAGCGATAATCGGTAATTTTGCTGAACAGGGCATAAACGTTGTCACCATCACTGTTAACCGACGATCATTCTCATTCTCAATTGTACGACTAGCCATAACACCTGGTACACCACACCCAGTCGCTATCAACATCGGAATAAATGATTTGCCAGAAAGACCAAACTTTCGGAATAGACGATCCATGACAAAGGCAATTCGAGACATGTAACCACAATCCTCTAAAATAGCCAAACAAAGAAATAGGACAGTTATTTGCGGTAAAAAGCCTAATACAGCGCCTACACCTGCAATGATCCCATCTAAAATTAAGGCTTGCATCCAACCAGCGACTCCCCAACTCACTAGTAGGTTCTCAACAAAGACGGGAACGATTTCACCAAACAAGCGATCATTAACCCAATCTGTTGCCATCGTTCCAACTGTTTGTATAGATAGATAATAGATTCCCCACATAACTAAGGCGAAAATTGGCAGAGCCAAATAACGATTTGTCACAATTCGATCAACTTTATCACTCATACTTAATTTAAAATCACTGTCTTGTATCATACATAAAGAAATTAAACGGCTAATTAATTCATATCGTTCATTAACTAATATAGCATCACTTTCTTCATCAAAAACTTTTTCCGTGATTTTAATAATTTCTGTAATCTCTTTTTCCTGAAATGGGCTTAGCTTTAAATGCTTCGTATTTAAAGCGTCTTTTTCAAAAAGTTTAATCGCATACCAACGCGCTTGTTCTTTAGGTACCGTATTTCCTAAAACACCAATGATTTCACTTAATGCTGCCTCTAATTGTGGACTATATTCAGGATATTCATGGCTAAAATTAGCTGCTTCTT
This sequence comes from Amphibacillus sp. MSJ-3, assembly GCF_018919165.1. Classification (GTDB taxonomy): domain Bacteria; phylum Bacillota; class Bacilli; order Bacillales; family Amphibacillaceae; genus Amphibacillus. The sequence continues at coordinate 30,522 of NZ_JAHLQM010000026.1, forward strand.
TAGCTGTTGTTGAAATTAACTGAGTTAATCCTGTATTTTTCAATGCACTAATTCCTACTACTGGTGTACCTAAACCATAATTTAATTTGTCTAGGTTGATCTTTCTACCGCTCTTTTTCACAACATCCATCATATTCATCCCTATAACAACCGGTAAACCTGTTTCTAACAATTGAATCGTTAAATATAAATTTCTTTCTAAATGACTCCCATCTACAATATTGATAATTGCTTCTGGTTTATTTTTTATTAAATATTCTTGAGTAATGACTTCCTCGGGAGTATAAGGTGACATGGAGTAGATCCCCGGTAAATCGTGAATATTAATCTTATTATCCTCTTTTAGCCTTCCACATTTCCGTTCGATTGTCACACCGGGCCAATTCCCAACTGACTGATTTGCACCTGTCAAAAGATTAAATACACTTGTTTTGCCACTATTCGGATTCCCCACTAATGCAAACTGTCTCTCCATATTATCCCAACTCCTTTTGTACCAAGACAAGTGATGCCTCATCTTTTCTCAAAGACAAATCATATCCACGTAGGGTAACCTCAATTGGATCCCCTAAAGGTGCAAGCTTTTGTATATATACTTTAACGTTCTTTGTCATCCCCATATCCATTAAACGTCTTCTTATTGCACCCTTACCATGGATACTAACAACCTTTCCATATTCTCCAACCTTCAATTGGTCTAAAGGTAACCATTCCTGCTTTTCTTTGATTTCTTCTATATAGATCTTCTCTAAAATAGTGCTATCTAACGCGATTCGGCTCTTCTGCATTAACACAATCCCGGATTGACCTTGAAGCTCCAATAATGAGATCTTACTGCCTGGAACTATACCAATCGCTTGCAAATGATTTTTAGTTTCCCCCTCTATTGTTAAAGAGTGAACTTGATAAATGTGATTTACTTTTGCATTCATTAAATTTTCCATAAATCGTCCATTCCTTTTATATAATCATAAATGTATTTAATTGATGTTGATAATCATTATCAATATCCTACCCCCTATTTTTAATGAAGTCAATAGAGTTTCACACAATATGATCAAAATTTCACAAATAGATCTAGATGATTCATCCCAAGTGCGATTTGAACGATACGGCGATAATTTTCTAAATAAAATACTTGATATGATTATTGAAAAACTATCTGAAAATAATCTGTTCGGTAAAGTATTTGACGAACGTCTTCACAAAGTGCCAGCAGGTTATGAAAACCAGCAAACAGATTCAATTAAAGGAGGAAATCGGCTTTTATACAATTAACGGAAATTTAAACTGAAATCAGTATGGTTAAGACTGAAATAATACGGGAGTTTAGGCCATGCCTGCAGAAAGCGTCCACCTGAAGTGGAAATCAAGGAAGTTAGAATGCATAACAAAAGGTATAGTCGTTTAATTCTTCGACTATACCTATTTTTATGTTCTTTATATTACATGATATTCAGAAGATGGAAGGTAACCCCTACTACAAACAACCCAAAAATGATAATAATTGGGGATACTTTCTTCTTAAGCAGCCACATAGATAAAAGTGTTAATAACAACGGTGCCAAGCCGGGGATTAACATATCTAAGTTATCTTGCAGGGTGGTTATTTCAACTTCACTTAATGAAAGCCCTGCATCGAATTGTTCAAAAGCTGTTTTAATTCCTGCTGTTCCCGCGGGTAGGTTTCCCCAATCAATATATGCACCCTCACTCAGTTTAACCGAGGATACAATAGGCGTGAATGTGATCGATACCCACCTGTTAACCAACGCTCCAAGGATGAACATACCAAGAATCGATGCACCCTTCGTTATGTCTTGGAGAAAACCGCCGGATAAATCGTCTGTAATTTTTGAACCTGCTTTATAACCAAATTCCTGTGTGTACCACATGAATGACATCCGAATAAGATTCCAGAAAAAAAAGTAAATCATAGGGCCCAAGATACTTCCAGCCATTGCTAATGATGCGGCTAATGCACCAAGGATCGGTTTAACCGTAAACCAGAAAACAGGGTCTCCAATACCTGCTAAGGGGCCCATCATCCCAACCTTTACCCCTTGGATGGCTACATCATCTACCGGAGCGCCATTTGCCCGTTCTTCTTCAAGTGCTAGTGTTACCCCAAGAATTGGTGAAGCGACATAAGGATGTGTATTAAAGAACTCTAGGTGACGCTCCAGGGCAGCCGCCCGATCTTCTTTTGTTTTATATAATCTTTTAATGGCAGGAATCATAGAGTAGGCCCAGCCACCATTTTGCATACGTTCATAGTTCCAGGATCCTTGAAGGAAAGTTGAACGCCACCAAATAGCAATACGATCTCTTTTTGTTAATTTTATTTCTTGTGCCATTTCAATCTATACCTCCTTCTTAGTAATTATCGATTATATCCCCTATAGGGTCACCGGTATTACTACCTCCACCTGTACCAGAGCCACCCATTTTCGAAAGCGAAAGGTAAATAAGTGCCAGAGAAAGTCCGATTGCACCGAGACCAATCAGGGTGATTTCCGAAATAGTTGCTAAGACAAACCCAATTGCAAAGAATGGCCATACTTCTTTAGTAGCCATCATATTGATTACCATGGCATAACCAACAGCTACAACCATTCCCCCGCCAATCGCTAATCCATCTGTCAGCCAATCAGGCATCGATTCAAGCAGATTTCGAACTGGATCTGCACCAACCGCTAGAATAAGTCCCGCTGGAATAGCGATCCGTAATCCTTGCATGCTGATTGCAACCATTTGCCATATTTCAATTTTCCGGATGTCCCCCTTTTTAGCCGCGGCATCCATAAAGTGAACAATACCAGTGGCAAGCGTACGGACAATAATTGTCAACAATAAACCTGCAACTGCAAGTGGAACAGCAATTGCTATGGATGAAGAGACACCTGCCTCTCCTTGCCCACTTAAAGCTAGTATAATTGCAGAGGCGACGGATGCGAGTGCTGCATCTGGTGCGACTGCGGCCCCAATATTTGCCCAACCAAGAGCAATTAATTGAAGGGTACCTCCTAAAATAAGCGATGGAACTAAGTTTCCTGTAACCAAGCCAATGAGGGTACAGGCAATAATGGGTTGATGGAAATGGAATTCATCCAAAATGCCTTCTACCCCGGCTAAAAATGCTACAATTAAGACCAAAATGATTTGAATAACATTCAAGTCCATCATTCATCCTCCTTTACTTCACATGATTTCCATGTTTGTTTATTTCCGCTTGAGCTCGCTTCAAAATATTGTCCATATTATCCTTTGCATCGCTCGGCACTTTACGAACATCAAATTTCAAGCCATATTGCTTCAATTTATTGAATGTATCGATATCATCTTGACTGAAGGCCAATGTTTTATTTGGTTGCACTTTACCAGTTGTATGCGCCATTGAACCAACATTAATCGTATCTAATGGAATACCACCCTCTACCGCACGAAGTACATCTTGCGGGTTTTCGAAAAGCAGTAATGCCCGTTGCCCACCAAAGTGTTGATTGTCTTTTGCAAGCTCAATCATCTTATGAACCGGAACAGTATGTGCTTTTACCCCTGGGGGTGCAGCTTGTTGGATTAATTTTTTACGGAGTTCATCCTTTGCAACTACATCGGATACGACAATGATTCGTGTTGGATTCGTAGATTTTGTCCAACTTGTTGCCACTTGTCCGTGCAATAATCGTGAATCAATGCGTGCCAGCACATATTGAAATTTCCCCGGTGAACCTGCAGAAATCGTATTTACTTTCAGTGTTTCTGCTTGTACCTTAAGTTCAGGTGCTTTTGGCAGCAGGGATTCTGGCAACAGATTAATCCCCTCTTTCGCAGTATTTATAATCTGTGCCGCAATTTCATGCGCTGTTTTCATCGACTTGCGAGACACCAGTGCTTCAATTAACATGGGTAAATTTAAGCCAGCAACAATCGCCCATTTATCTTGATGTTCTTCGTACAGACCATTCGCTTCATTAAAAGGCGTACCCCCCCAAAGGTCAACCAAGAATAATACTTCATCTGGATTATCAAAAGAGGCAATCGCTTGTTCCATTTTTACTTTTAAATCATTTGGTCCCTCACTCGGTGTAAGAGTAACAGCCTGAATATTTCCTTGTTCTCCGGAAATCATCTCTCCAGACTGCAAAATACCTTTGGCAAAATCACCATGGCTTGCCAGAATAATTCCGACCATACTTTTACCTCCCTCGGATTAGATTTGTAACCCTGTTGAAAACAATCATTTTACATATTATTAAGAAAGCAACCATGTACAGAAACTATTCCATTTCCAATTCATTACGCAAATATTTGCAAGCAGATAAGCTATCTTTTACAGGCGTGTAATCTATCAGCTTTCGGTTGCTTCTGAAGAATGGTAAAACGATAAAAGCTCGTATTTACTTATAAAAATGATCAAATAATTAACATTAATAGGACTTCACTTTTTGAGATCTAAATCGAACTTTTACCTTTTTACAATGTTTTTTAAACCGCCTTTGATTACATCAAAAAAACTTAACGATTGGACGATGCGATCAGAATCAATGTACCCACGAACTGCACGTAGTACCCTTTTTGGATCTTTAGAGGAGAATATAAACTTACCATTTTTCTTTGTTTGAATTGCATAACGTGGAATCCATTTCCCTTTGAAGAGAATGGAAGCAACAACATAATCAACCTCTTCCCAAGGAATTTGAATATACTTTTGGATATTACGGTCGTTATAAAATTCAAAACCCTTATCTCCAGTTATGATTTTGCCGTACTCTGGCAGCCCAAGATGTGAGGTTGCATCGATTACTAGCTCAACTTTTGTATTCATTGATTGGATCATTGTCCCTACTCCATTTCATTATTCAAGATTGTGATACTGCATGTAAAAACAAATGAGGTCAGGATTGACATCATCAAAGAGAAAGTAAGAAATAGATAACCTACCATGTAAAGCTTTTTTCCCCCTTCCATAACCATCTTAAAGTTATAAATCACAAAACTACCAAACCCCTAACTTATTTCTACATGTTAAATTCTGTTATATTTAATTCATATAAACGTTATTATAATCATGGCAAGATGTTTTAGAAGAAATAAGTTATGTTGCTGTTGTGGCCTATGAATAATTTTTTAACATAATGCAGGATTTTAGATTGTTTACTACATTAGTATGATTCATTTGAAGAATACAGAATTAAAACAAACGAAAAATTTTTTGTATTAGAAATGATCGAAGGAAATGGAAATAGAAATCATTCATGATGGAGCCATATAGAGAGGAGATGGGGGCTAGAAATATCCACATCCTGCAAAGAATAAAAATAAGACATTTGAAAAATAACGCTATCCTATTATTGTTTCGACACAGGCAAAAGGATTGGGATTGAAAACTACAAAATCAGAAGATACTCGAGCGGTGATCTTATCGCGGAAATTAATGCAAAGATTACACAATCTTTATGATGGAAAATTGAAATTAAAAAATAACAATGAGTAAATAGCAGAGGGGGATATGAGGATATAAATGGTAATGGGGTATTTTTACTATTTTTTAATAAATATAGCTATCCTTATAGAATACAGAAAACAAAAAAACGCTCAATCCCCTGGAGGACAAGCGTTTATAGGAGAGCTTCCAGCCGGACTTGAACCGGCGACCCCTTCCTTACCATGGAAGTGCTCTACCACTGAGCTATGGAAGCAAAAATGGCTCCACAGGTAGGATTCGAACCTACGACCGATCGGTTAACAGCCGATTGCTCTACCACTGAGCTACTGTGGAACAATAGTATAAACTATTTATTACTTCACAAAGCTAGATCTGGCTTAGCGACGTCCTACTCTCGCAGGGAAAACCCAACTACCATCGGCGCTGAAGAGCTTAACTGCTGTGTTCGGTATGGGAACAGGTGTGACCTCTTCGCTATTGTCACTAAATCATGATCTTCAATTGTTCAGGTTATA
>NZ_JAHLQM010000027.1 GCF_018919165.1 Amphibacillus sp. MSJ-3
CGAAGTCTACATGACCGTTATGAATTTTTGCGTTATAAATCTTAATTGAACCGCCGTATACGGAACCGTACGTACGGTGGTGTGAGAGGACGGAGGCTAACCGCCTCCTCCTACTCGATTCATCACCTCTTAAATGTTTTTGAGGTGTCACTCCGTGATTTACACTCTGGGTGGACGCTTTCCGCGGGCACGACCTGGGGCGCACAGGATGTGGGTCAGTTAGACGTTGCCACAGGGCGTGGCGGTTTTAGTCTAACATTCCTTATTGCTCCACTCCCGTGTCGCAATAAGGATTTTCGGACTCGTGGGACTGGGACTACGGTTACTCGTCCCATCGAAGACCGTTTACTGTTCCCGCTGGAGTCGCCACCCGCCGTTCCAATCACTGGCTGGGCGCTTTGTTAAATGTATAATAAATTGAATCTTTCGATTGAAAGCTTGTTACAATGTTCAAATTGCGACAGAAGGCCAATGCGCACTTGTTTATGATGTGTTTCCGAACCCAACCGACACAAGCACGTTGATTCCTTTTCTCGATACGATCGAGGCTAGCTTTTTTGAACTGCCGGAATTCATTGTCGCAGATGTTGGATATGGGAGTGAACAAAATTACGAAGATATCCTAGAAAATCGAAAATGAACGCCACTCATTGCATATAATCAATATCGAAAGAAGAAGAAAAAACCGGGTTGAATTTATAGGAAAAGTAAAGTAGATGTAGAAGTAGTGTTCGGCTTCTTGAAGGCCAATTTGTGCTCCTCGCGTTTTTCCGTGCGAGGTAAAGGGTAAGTGAAAAATGAATTGGGATTTGCGTTGATGGCGGTGAATCTGAGGAAGTTTATTGCCAGAAGCAACAATCCAATAATAGAAGAAAGAAAAAAACACTTTTTTGGGTAGTTATGTCTCTGTCCCTTTTAAAATTAAAGTAATTCTTTTTGTAGTGAGAGAGTTCTCCATCGTCAGCTACCTAATAGTTAAACGGGTAAGTTTTATGATTGCAAATACTTCCCTTATCATTCAAACTTTCTCAAGTGTGATTGAAGTGGAGGTCTTATAGTCGGTCGATCTAAGATAAGTGCTTTTTTGAAGCTTAAATCAACTCATATCGTATCAATAGTGATTGGTTTAGATTTTTGTTATACTGTGATTAGTAAATTTGAATAAAGGAGTTGTTTTAATGACAACTAAAATAAGTGGTTATTTAGGTACATATACAAAAGTAACTAGTGAAGGTGTCTATCAATTCACGCTTGATTTAGATCAAGAACAAATCGTTGATGTAACACCTGTTGCTAAGGTGGATAATCCAACATATCTGACCTTATCGGCTGAAAATCAATTTCTATATGCGGTTTCAAAGGAAGCAGATCAGGGAGGGGTAACTGCCTTTTCAATCGATCAAGTAACAGGAGGATTAAATAAACTAAATTCTCTTACCTTACCTGGATCACCTCCATGCCATGTCAGTGTCAATAAGGAAAATACAATTGTTGTGACTGCTAATTATCATACGAAACAAATTGTTTCTTATTTAATAAATCCAGATGGTTCTTTAAAGGAAATTGCAGATATAGTTGAACATAAGGGGTCTGGTCCCCATGAACGTCAAGAGAAAGCACATATGCACTATGCAGGTTTTTCTCCAGATGAAAAGTATGTTTTTGCTGTTGATTTAGGTAGTGATGAAATAACGACTTATGCGATTGACCAAGTTGGAAAATTAACGAAAGAACACGTTTTTGAAGCACCAGCAGGAAGTGGTCCACGTCACCTTACTTTTGCACCTAATGGTGAATATGCTTATGCGATGACTGAGTTATCTTCAGAAGTGCTTACACTTAAGTACAATGCGGATACAGGTGAATTCACTCAGCTACAAAGAATCAGCGCAATTCCCGAGTCATTTAATGATGTGAACGATGGGAGCGCAATCCATGTAACTGATGATGGGAAATTTATTTATGCCGGAAATCGAGGACATGGTAGTATTGCTACTTTTAGAATTGACCCTGTCACTAATCTACTTGAATTTCTTGACTGGACAGGAACAGAAGGGGATTGGCCACGCGACTTTGCCCTAACCCCAGATAACAAGTTATTAATTGCTTCAAACCAAAATTCAGGGACATTAACAGTTTTTAATCGTGATCAAAACTCTGGAAAATTGACGTTAAAGCAAGCGGATATTAAAGTTCCGGAAGTTGTTTGTGTCAAATTTATAAATAATCAAGTTGGAAAGTAAGGATCCATTTGTTAATTTCCTTTGTAAATACAGTAGACAGCTTTATTTAAAGATGATACAATATGAATAAGAAATTCAACAAATATGTTATTAATATCCAATATAATACTAATTAATTTAATAAACTCTTATGTTACTAAGTAGGATTAGGCATAGAGAAGCTTTAAAGGAATTCGCTAAGCGATAGCCTTTTGCTCTCTATGCTTTTTTATATGCATGTATAATACAGTGTAAATATTAGAAGGAGAGACAGTAGATGTTGAAGAATCTATTTAAAAAAACGACAAAAAGAGAAATTATTGCACCACTATCAGGTCAGCTTGTTTCGTTAGATCAGGTTCCCGATCCCGTTTTTGCTGAAAAAATGATGGGTGAAGGTGTTGCAATCATACCAACAGATGGAAGGGTTGTAGCTCCTGTAAATGGAAGGATTATTCAAATTCCGCAGAGTAAACATGCTGTTGGAATTGAAGCGGAAGATGGTACGGAGATTCTGATCCATATTGGTCTTGAAACAGTTCGCTTAAAAGGTCAAGGGTTTGAAGAACTTGTTAAAGTTAATGATCAGGTTAAAGTAGGTGATCCACTTTTAACTGTTGATTTAACCTTTATTGAGGATCAAGCAGATAGTACGATTACACCAGTAATTATTACAAATAGTAAGTCTGAGATGACCTATCAATTTGCCCCATATACTCAGGTTATTGCAGGGAAATCACCGATTATTACGATCGTCGAAAGATAAAATGTTAAATAATTTATAGAAAGGAGATGAAATTCAATGAAATTAAAGAAAAAGCTAAATAATAATGCAATTCTGGTTATAGACGATGATAACAAGGAAAAAGTAGCAATAGGTAATGGAATTGCCTTTGGAAAGCAGAAAAATGATGTCATTAACAAAGATAAAATAGAACAACTATTTGTGATGAAGGAGAATGAAAAACTCCAGCAACTATTGAGTCGAATTTCAGAAGAGCACTTTCTTATTTCTGAAGAAATCATCTCCTATGCCGAAGACTACTTGGGGACAAAACTAAATGAACATATCCATATTGCATTAACAGACCATATTTCATTTGCAATAGAACGAATCCAGGATGGGATTCTTTTACCAAATAAACTATTAAATGAAATTAAGATTTTATATCGTGATGAATATGAAATAGGGCTTTGGGCGGTTCAACATATTCAGAATAAATGTCAGATCGATGTTCCAATCGATGAAGCAGCCCATATTGCCTTACATATCCATACGATGAAGTTACAAGGGAGTGATTACAAACAAACGATTAAAAATACATCAATCGTCAGGGAAATGATCCAGAGTATTTTAGCGAAAATGAATGTGACTATTAAAGAAGATGATATTTCCTACCAAAGATTGGTTACCCATTTACACTTTGCCTTATCTAGGGTTGGCCAGTATGAGGTCCATCAAATGGATGAAGATATGTTATTAATGATTCAGGAGAAGTTTCCTAAATCATATCAAATAACGAAAGAAGTCACTTATGGGATAACAAATAAATATGGGGTTGAATTTCCTGAATCGGAGCTTGGTTATATAACCATTCATATTGAAAGACTGAATAAATGATAAAGTGAAACTTCAATCAGTGGGGACCACATACTCTTCTTAGTTTCCTTCGAATCATTGATGTGGGAGTCTTACTAACAGTTGCACTATGATAAACATTATTATTAACTTTACTATCTTGGAGATTACCTGACTGTAAGCTACCCTATTTCAATCATATAGGGGAAATTATCGACTTATAAATAGGCAAACAGTTAGTAAAGACCCCTTTATCCAACAAATACCCAGTGAAGATGTGGCAAATTCATTCGCTTTATCTCATTTAAGGAGGTGGTTAATAAAAGAGCTTTCAAAGGTCTTATTTCTTAAGAAAAGAAACCATGAAAGGGTGATTGCGTCATTTTTCTGTAGTATAGTCAAGAGAAGTCTACATGGAATTATATGTAAGATTATATTTGAAAGCGTTTTATAGCCAAGGGGAGTTAAGATCATCGACATATTAAAAGTAAAGGAGAGTTTAACATGATAATGAAGTATTTACAAAAGCTTGGTCGCTCACTTATGTTGCCAGTTGCAGTTTTACCAGCGGCCGCTGTATTGATGGGGATCGGTTATTGGATTGACCCAAGTGGTTGGGGAGAAGGAAGTGCAATTGCAGCTTTCTTTATTAAAGCTGGTGGTTCTATTATTGACAATATGGCGATATTATTTGCTGTTGGGGTTGCTTTCGGGATGGCCAAGCAAAAAGATGGTTCAGCAGCATTAAGTGGACTTGTTGCCTTCTTAGTTGTTACGACGTTACTATCAACAGAAACGGTTGCTTTATTGCAAGGTGTTGATGCAGACTCAGTTAATGCTGCATTTGATAAAATTGACAATCAATTTATTGGTATTATATCTGGTATTATTGCTTCAGTTATGTATAACCGATTTAGCCATGTCAAATTACCTGATGCCTTAGCGTTTTTTAGTGGTAAGCGATTAGTTCCAATTATGACGGCTGTTTCTATGTTATTTGCTTCTGCTATTTTATTTTTCATTTGGCCAGTCGTCTATACAGGACTTGTTTCATTTGGTGAAATAATTAGTGGCCTAGGTGCAATTGGTGCAGGTCTTTATGGTTTCTTTAATCGTTTACTCATTCCAACTGGCTTACACCATGCTTTGAACTCAGTCTTCTGGTTTGATGTGGCAGGTATTGATGATATCGCAAACTTTTGGTCCGGCGAAGGTGTCAAAGGGGTTACCGGAATGTATCAAGCAGGTTTCTTCCCAGTTATGATGTTTGGTCTCCCTGCTGCTGCACTAGCCATGTACCATACAGCGAAAGATAGTAAAAAGAAAACGGCAGCCTCATTATTGATGGCATCAGCCTTTGCCTCATTTTTCACAGGGGTCACTGAGCCTCTTGAGTTTGGCTTTATGTTTTTAGCTCCTGTGCTATACGTAGTCCATGCTGCTTTAACAGGTATTTCGTTATTTATCGCATCGACATTTCAATGGACAGCGGGATTCGGTTTTAGTGCTGGTTTTGTTGACTTTTTCTTAAGTTCACGATTACCATTAGCAAATAAGCCATTGATGTTAATTGTACAGGGTTTAGTTTTCGCTGTGATTTACTATGTTGTTTTCCGTGTGATTATTGTTAAATTTGATCTGAAAACACCAGGTAGAGTTGATGATGAGGTTGATCCAAATTCCGATGATGCTGTGATAGGAATCGATAGCACAAATAAAATAGCTGTAATGGCTAAAGAAATATATGCAGCTCTCGGTGGAGATCAAAATGTAGTTTCTGTTGATAACTGTGTGACAAGATTAAGACTTGAAGTGAATAATGTTGATGTAGTGGATCAAAAGAGAATTAAAAATACCGGGGTATCTGGAATTAAGGTTGTTGGGAAAAATGATATCCAGGTTATTGTTGGAACACAAGTTCAGTTTGTAGCGGATGAGATTATGAAAATACGGTCTAAATAGCTAAAGAGGCGATTAGAGCAAAAACTTCTCATACCAAAAAAATAATGAACAAGTGTTTCCAGCAGGAGTGATTTGTTGGAACAGAATCCTTGTATATGAGGATTCTGTTCCCTTTTGGGCAAGACTTTCTCGTAGAATAATGAAAGCGCATTCAGTGAAAGTGACAGAAAAGAGTAATTAAAGGAAGATCATTTAGATCCAATATTAGTAGATAAATCGATTTTGGCAAAACGTACAGAAGAGGCAGAGAGATTAGCTGAGTCCGATTATACAAAGCAAAGCTTTGCTAAATTAACTAAAGTGCTAGAAGCTGCCCATATGATCTTAACGGATGACGAAGCGACGCAGGAGGAAATTGATAAGGCTTTGGTGACTTTAGAGCAAGCAATTAAGGCTCTTGAAACTGTACCATCTGATTCAACAGATCCAAAAGACGAATCTTCAGTCGTTGATAAAGATGAAGATAGTGATTCACTACCAGAAACAGCAACATCAATGTATAACTGGATACTCGCTGGATTTATATTTCTATTAGCAAGTGGGCTTATGCTACTTTGGAAAAATAGAAAGGCATAAAAAAGATTATGACATGTTAAGTTTTTGCCTTAATAAAAATAAGGAGTTACTACATAATCAATTATTTAATTATGTAGCGACTCCTTTTTGTTATTTGTTTTATTAATAGACAACATGTTCTTTTTCAAATGCTGTAATTTTATCTTCGTGAGTTAAAGTGACAGAAATTTCATCCCAGCCGTTTAATAACATTTCCCGCGGGTATTCAGCTAAATCAAAGCTTGCTATAAAGCCTTTATCATCAAATACCTTCATTTTTTCAAGATCAACTGTTAGTTTATAATCGCTTGCTTCAGCATTTTTAATTAGTTGTTGTGTTTCATCCTCTTTTAGTACCACTGGAAGGATACCATTTTTGGTACAGTTATTAAAGAAGATATCAGCAAAACTAGGAGCAATAATTACTTTAAAACCAAAGTCTTCTAGTGCCCACGGTGCGTGTTCACGTGATGAGCCACAACCAAAGTTTTCACCACCAACGAGAATACTAGCATTTTTATATTTTGGTTGATTTAGTGAAAAATCCTCTTTTTTCTGATCTTTTTCATCAAAGCGCCAATTATAAAATAAATATTGGCCAAATCCTTGACGAGATATCCGTTTTAAAAACTGTTTAGGTATAATTTGATCTGTATCTACATTTGCGCGATTTAATGGGTAAACAAGACCGGTATGTTGCTTTAAGGGTTCCATCTTACTCAGACCTCCTATCAATTTTGATTAAACGAATGTTCGGACATCAACAAAATGTCCTGCAATTGCAGCTGCTGTAGCCATTTCTGGACTCACTAGATGTGTTCTTGCATCAGTGCCCTGTCTACCTTCAAAGTTACGATTTGATGTAGAGGCACAACGTTCGCCAGGAGGAACAATATCACCATTCATGGCAAGGCACATACTGCAACCGGGTTCTCTCCATTCAAAACCTGCCTCGATAAATAGACGATCGAGTCCTTTTGCTTCTGCTTGTAATTTTACCGTTTGAGATCCAGGTACGACAATAGCCTTTACATTAGGATTTACTTTACGGCCATTGATAACACTAGCCGCTTGTTCTAAATCTTGAAGTCTTGAATTCGTACAAGAGCCAATAAAAACATGTTCGATTGGAACGGTATTGATTGGGATATCGGCTTCAAGTCCCATATATTCAAGGGCATGCTTGATCTCATTTTGTTCATTTTCATTCTCCGCATGAGATGGATTAGGGATCGTACCATTAATCGATATACATTGACTTGGATTTGTTCCCCAGGTCACCTGTGGTTCTACTTCTGATGCATTAAAAGTAATTGTTCGATCGTATTCTGCACCTTTATCTGTCGCAAGTGCAAGCCATTCTTCCTTTGCTTTTTCAAAAGCTTTACCTTTCGGTGCATATTTCCTATCTTTAATAAAATCTACTGTTTTTTGATCAGGGCTTACTAATCCAGCACGTGCGCCAGCTTCGATTGACATATTGCAGATCGTCATGCGACCTTCCATTGAAAGATTTTCTATAGCTTCTCCAGTATACTCGATGACATAGCCAGTTCCAAAGTCAACGCCGTATTTTGCTATGAGGGCAAGGATTAAGTCTTTTGCTGTAACACCTGTACTAAGTGCTCCATCAACTTTTACATTTAATGTTTTAGGTTTAGCTTGCCAAATGGTTTGTGTCGCTAAAACATGTTCAACTTCACTTGTTCCAATTCCGAAAGCTAGGGCACCAAAAGCACCGTGTGTCGATGTATGACTATCTCCACAGACAATTGTTTTTCCTGGTTGAGTTAAGCCTAGTTCTGGTCCAATGACATGGACAATTCCCTGATGTTTATGGCCCATTTCCGCAAGGGGAACACCAAACTCTTCGCAGTTCTTTTTCAATGTATCCATCTGTAATTTCGATATTTCATCCTTAATTACATTTGTGTGAGTGGTAGGGACGTTGTGATCCATTGTTGCAAATGTTCGACTAGGCTGCCTAACAACTCGACCTTTAAGACGTAAACCTTCAAACGCTTGTGGTGAGGTAACTTCATGAACTAAGTGTAAATCAATATATAAAAGTGCTGGTCTTCCTTTTTCCTCATGAACAACATTTTTGTCCCAAATTTTTTCGATAATCGTTTTTGGTTTCGCCATTTTATTCACTCCTAACTGTTAATTGATGATATGTTCTTAATAATGGCCTCTGTCATTTCTTTTGTCGAGACTCTTTTTCCACCACTGACATGAAGGTCTGCGGTGTGTAAACCTTGATCAAGACAGGACTCGACAGCGGCTTCAATCGTATTTGCTTCTTTATCTAGGCCAAATGAATAACGAAGCATCATGGCACTTGATAAAATCATCGCAATAGGATTAGCAATACCTTTACCAGCAATATCTGGTGCTGAACCATGTGCAGGTTCATAAAGGCCAACACCATTTTCCGCCAAACTAGCTGAAGGTAACATTCCAAGTGATCCTGTTAATACGGATGCTTCATCGCTTAGAATATCACCAAACATATTCTCGGTTACGATGACATCAAATTGATTTGGTTGTGTAATTAGTTTCATCGCAGCAGCATCAACTAAGCAGTGATCAACCTCAACGTCTGGGTAATTTGCTTTCTGTTCCTCAACGACCTCACGCCATAATTTACTTGATTCTAATACGTTTGCCTTGTCAACAGAGGTTAGTTTTTTTCGACGTAATTGCGCACTTTCAAATCCTTTCTTTACAATCCGTTCAATTTCAGAGCGGGAGTAAACGAGCGTATCTACAACACGTTCACCATTGTTTTGTCTTTCGCTTGGTCGACCAAAATATAATCCACCAGTTAATTCTCGAACAATTAGTAAATCACTCCCGTTGATAATAGCTTCTTTTAATGGTGAAGCATGTAATAATTGTTTAAAACCTTTTACTGGTCTTAAATTTGCATATAGATCTAAGGCTTTTCGAATGCCCAACAAACCACGTTCTGGGCGTAAATGGGATGGATTATTATCCCATTTCGGACCACCAACAGCACCAAGTAGAATCGCATCAGCTCTCTTCGCAGCTAGGATCGTTTGTTCAGGGAGGGGGTCGTTAACTTTATCGATTGCACTTCCACCAATTAATTGATGTTCAAAAATGAATTGATGGTTAAATTTACTTGCAATTGCCTCTAACACGGAGGTAGAACTGGCCAATATCTCTGGGCCTATTCCATCACCAGGCAGTAAGACAATCTGTTTCTTCATTGTTCTTTCCTCCTCTTAATCTACCTTTAACTTAATGAAAACACGATTGACTGCATTTAAGAATGCATGTGCTGCTGCTTCAAGAACGTCCTGTGCTGTTCCACGACCGCTGACATCCTGTTCATTAATTTTTAAATGCACATGGACTTCAGCTAAGGCATCTTTTCCTTTGCCAATGGAACTTAAGGTAAAGTCCGTCAATTGTACTTTTTCCTCAATTAATGATTCAATCGTATTATAGAGAGCTTCAACGCTTCCTGCACCACTTTTACTTCCAGTTACAATTTTTTGGCTAGGGGTTTCTAGTGTAACTGTAGCAGTGGGGGAGTGGGTTGAGTCATATTGAACCTGAAATGACTCAAGTTGGTAATGTTTGCGATGACTCACATCTGTTTGAATATCCATTAGTAGAACAAATAGATCATCATCCGTGACTTCTTTTTTACGATCGGTTAATTGTTTGAAAGATTTAAAAGTTTCTGAAATTTTCTCTTCGGATAGGCTAAAGCCAAGTTGGACAATTCTTTCTTTAAAAGCGTGTCTTCCGGAGTGTTTACCTAAAACGAGATTATTAGATTGAACACCAACAAGTTCTGGCGTAATAATTTCATAGGTTTGAGTATTTTTTAACACACCGTCTTGATGAATACCTGATTCATGGGCAAAAGCGTTTCTCCCAACAATGGCTTTATTGCCAGGTACAATCATTCCGGTTAGTTTACTGATCATGTCGCTTGTACGTTTAATCTCATTTAAAACGATTTGTGTATGATAAGGATAGAAATCTTTTCTGATTTCAAGTGCAACAGCTAATTCTTCTAAAGCAACATTTCCTGCCCGTTCACCAATTCCATTAAAGGTTCCCTCAACTTGTGTGGCGCCATTTTGAATACCAGCAATTGTATTGGCTAAAGCCATACCCAAATCATCGTGGCAATGTGTTGATAAATCAACTTGATTAATATTTGCTACATTTTCCTTAACATATTTAAACATTTCACCATACTCTTTAGGGGTTGTATAGCCAACCGTATCCGGTAAATTAATGACTGTAGCACCTGCATCAATGACTTTTTCAATAATGGTTGCTAGAAAGGGCAGATCAGAACGTGAAGCATCTTCAGCTGACCACTCGATATCGATACATTTATCTTTAGCGTATTTTACCATTTCAACAGCGATATCAATAACTTCTTCAGGTGTCTTTTTTAATTTGTCTTTCATATGGATAGGGGAGGTTGCAATAAAAACATGAATTCGCGGCTTTTTTGCTTCTTTTATTGCTTCCCAAGCTTGATCAATATCATTTTTATTTGCTCTTGCCAATGCTGTCACTGTAGATTCTGTAATCGTTTGTGCAATTTTCTGAACGGCATTGAAATCACCTTGTGAAGAAGCAGGAAATCCTGCTTCTATCACATCTACCCCTAGGCGTTCTAGTTGTTTGGCGATTTCTAATTTTTCAAGTTGATTCAAATTCACACCGGGTGATTGTTCACCGTCCCTAAGTGTTGTATCAAAAATCTTAATTTGAGTCATCTGAGACCACTTCCTTTTTAGCATTTGTTCTTTGCTTAACAAATGGCATTAAATCACGAAGTTCTCGACCTACTTTCTCAATTTGGTGATTGTTCTCAGCTTTATTAATTGCATTAAATTGTGGGCGATTAGCTTGGTTTTCAAGGATCCAATCTTTTGCAAATTTACCTGTTTGAATATCAGTTAAGACTTCCTTCATTCGATCTTTTGTTTCAGCATTTATGACACGTGGTCCAGAAATAAAGTCTCCCCATTGAGCGGTATCCGAAATAGAATATCTCATTCCTTCAAGGCCGCTTTCGTACATTAGATCAACAATTAGTTTTAGTTCATGCATACATTCGAAATAAGCTACTTCTGGTTGATAACCAGCTTCTACTAGTGTTTCAAAACCTGCCTTAACTAGACTTGTAGCACCACCACAAAGTACCGCTTGTTCACCAAAAAGATCTGTTTCAGTTTCTTCTTGGAAAGTTGTTTCGAGGATACCGGCACGTCCAGCTCCAATCCCTTTAGCATAAGCCAAAGCCAAATCCTTTGCTTTTCCTGTATAGTCTTGATAGATACCATATAGAGCTGGTACACCTGCACCTTCTTCATAAGTACGACGAACAAGATGACCAGGACCTTTTGGTGCTACTAGGAAAACATCAACATTCTCAGGTGGTGTGATTTGGCTAAAGTGAATATTAAAGCCATGAGCAAAGACAAGTGCATTTCCTTCTTCTAAATTATCTTTAATACTCTCTTGATAAACTTGTGGTTGCAATTCATCTGGAAGTAAGATCATGATGATATCTGCTTCCTTACTTGCTTCAGCAACTGTTTTTACTGCTACACCATCTTCATAGGCTTGATCCCATGATTTACCTTTTCTAACACCAACGACAACATCAAAACCACTTTCTTTTAAGTTAAGTGCATGTGCATGCCCCTGTGACCCATATCCAATAACAGCAATTTTCTTTCCTTTAAGAACATCCTCTTGAATTTGATTATTGTAAACTACTTTTGCCATGAAAAATCATTCCTCTCACATTTGTTATTATTTTTTATTGTAAATGTATAAATACATATTACTTGTATCGATAGGTGCGGTGCTCCCTTAATCTAATAGAGAAAAGGGCGCTTGATCTTGAATAGGTTGTGGTTGTTGGCCACGTAAAAAGGCGGTTACTCCAGTACGAGCAAGATCTTTGATACCATATGGTTTTAATAAATCAATTAGAGCTTCAACTTTTTCTGATTTACCTGTTACTTGAATAGAAAGTGTATCCTTGCTGACATCAATAATTGTTGCACGAAAAGGTTCAATAATGCCTTGGATTTCTGATCGTAATTGTGCATTGCTTGTAATCTTAATTAATGCTAGTTCACGAGCAACGATTGCTTTATCTGTAATATCGGAAACTTTAATGACATCAATTTGTTTATTGAGTTGTTTTGTAACTTGTTCTAGTTGTTGAAAATCTTCAACATCAACAATAAAAGTTATTCGAGACATGCCTTCTTTTTCAGTGCGACCAACCGAAATACTTTCAATATTAAATTGTCTCTTTTGTAATAAACCTGTAATTCGATTTAAAACACCACTACGGTTTCTTACTTTTGCAGTAATAATGCGTTTCATGGTTTCACTCCTATCATCTCATGTAATCCTTTACCTGGCGCAATCATCGGATAAACATTTTCTTGTTGAAGGACACGAGCATCAATAAGGACAGGGCCATCTATTGCTAACAAATCAGGCAACTGTTGATCAAAATCTTCTTTTGTATCAATCCTAACTCCTTTTACTTGATAAGCCTCAGCAAGTTTAACAAAGTCTGGTTGAATATTGAAGATAGATTCTGAATAACGTTCAGAATAGAATTTTTCTTGCCATTGTCTAACCATTCCTAGTGCTTCGTTATTGACAATAATAATCTTAACTGGTAGTCGACGTTCTTGTAAGATAGATAGTTCCTGCAAGGTCATCTGGAAACCACCATCACCTACAATAGCAATGACCAGATCATTTGGTGCAGCGAGTTGGGCCCCAATTGAAGCGGGGAAACCAAAACCCATTGTTCCAAGACCACCAGAACTTACCCAGTGGTTAGGTTGATTAAACTTGTAGTATTGAGCTGCCCACATTTGGTGTTGACCCACATCAGTAACAACAATGGCCTTACCTTCTGTTTCTTGATAGACCTTATCAATTACATATTGACCAATCATATTCTTTTCTGGTGTCTTATACCATAAAGGATAATTTTCTTTATAGTCTTGGACATGCTTACGCCAGTTTGAAAAATCAGGTGTTTGATCAATTTGTTTATTCATTTCTTCTAAAGCGAGTTTTGCATCTCCAACAATGGGAATATGCGTATTGACATTCTTACCAATTTCAGCTGGATCAATATCGATATGAGCAATGATAGCCGAAGGAGAAAAGTGATCTAAGTTTCCAGTCAAACGATCATCAAATCTAGCTCCAATATTGATTAGAAGATCAGTTTCATAAAGTGCCATATTAGCAGCGTATGTCCCGTGCATACCGCCCATACCTAAAAACAAATCATGTTCACCAGGGAAGGTCCCTAAACCTTGGAGTGTGTTAACAACTGGAATTTTGTGTTTTTCAATAAAAGTAATCAATTGTTCTGATGCTTTTGCAAATTGAATACCTGCTCCAGCTAAAATAAGAGGTTTAGTCGAGTTTGAAAATGCCTCTTTTAGCTTTTTCACTTGAAGTGGATTTGGTTTTATCTTGGGCTGATAGCCAGGTAAATCAAATGCACTATCGTATGTGTCTGCACATGGATTAGCTGAAATATCTTTAGGAATATCAATGAGTACTGGACCTGGTCTACCTGTTGTTGCAATGTGAAAGGCTTCCTTAACCACCCTAGGCAAATCACTTATGTTGCGAACTTGATAATTATGCTTTGTAATCGGTGTTGTAATTCCCATAATATCCGCCTCTTGGAAAGCATCTGTTCCGATTACCGTTTGAGTAACCTGCCCTGTGAAAATGACGAGTGGTAATGAATCCATCATTGCATCTGCAATACCGGTGACAAGATTAGTTGCACCTGGACCAGATGTCGCAATTACAACTCCTGGTTTACCTGAGATTCGCGCATATCCCTCAGCAGCATGGATTGATCCTTGCTCATGCCGTGCTAAAACTTGATCAAAATGGTTTCTCTTTTTAAATAATGCATCAAAAATGGGTAATACAGCGCCACCTGGATAGCCAAATAATGTCTTTACTCCAGCCTCGAGCAATGCTTCAATTAATAGATCAGATCCCGTTTTTGGACCTTCAACGATATCTTGATCCTCATTTATTGATTTCGTCATTTAAAATCCCTCCTAATAAATAATTAATGGTATAAGTTTCATATAACAAAAAAGATCATTTCTCTCTAAATAATCTGCCGAGTTTGGCAGGATTACAAGGGAGAAAAGATCTTCACTTTTCACGGTACCACCCTGATTCACTTCATTTTAAAATAAAGTCTCATTGAGCCCTAAATTTGACTCATTTGGTAACGGGTCTTAAATATGGGACCCGGTTAAATCTAGTAGGATAAGCTCCATTCAATTTAACTACTCAAAGACGATGTCAGAATAAAATGTATTTCCGGGCTTCCAGCAACCCCGGCTCTCTGTGAATACATTGGCTTTATTCCTTTTATCTTATCATCGTATATCATTATATTCTTTTGTTAGAAATCCATAATTCCACCTGTATTAGCAGATGTAACTAATTTAGCGTATTTACCTAAATAACCGGTAGTGATTTTAGGATCTGGTTTTATCCAGTTCTGTTTTCGTTTATTCAATTCATCATCACTGACTGATAATTCGATCGTTCGTGCCGGTAGGTCAATGATAATTTCATCACCTGTTTGAACGAATGCGATCGGTCCACCTTCTTGTGCCTCTGGTGAAATATGACCAATTGAGATTCCACGAGATGCACCTGAGAATCGGCCATCGGTAATAAGTGCAACTTCTTTATCCAACCCACGTCCTGCGATAGCCGCTGTAGGAGCAAGCATTTCAGGCATTCCTGGACCACCTTTTGGACCTTCGTAACGGATAACAACAACATCGCCAGATTTGACAATACCATTATTAATACCAGCTTGGGCTTCATCTTGTGATTCAAAAACTACGGCTTTACCAACAAATCGTTTGATCGAAGGATCAACTGCACCCACTTTAATGACGGCTCCATTTGGTGCAATATTACCATATAGAATGGATAGGCCTCCTACCGGACTATATGGGTTTTCAAGCGGATGAATCACATCTGTATTTAGTATTTCATGATCTTTCACATTTTCATAGATTGTCTTTCCGGTGATCGTTATACGATCTTTATGGATAAGGCCATCTATACGACAGAGTTCTCGAATAATCGCACTAACACCACCGGCAAGATGAACATCATGCATTGTATAATTTGAAGCGGGACTAATCTTTGCTAAGTATGGAACACGCTCAGCTATTTCATTGATTCGTTTTAAATCATAATCAATGCCGGCCTCATTTGCAATTGCTAGTGTATGAAGTACTGTATTTGTCGATCCACCCATTGCCATGTCTAAAGCAAAGGCATCATCAATCGTATCTTTAGTAATAATATCACGTGGTTTAATATCTTTTTCAATTAAATCAATTAAATGATGGGCTGCTTGATAAATGAGTTCATGGCGCTCATCAGATGTAGCAACGATTGTACCGTTTCCCGGTATAGTTACTCCGAGCATCTCCATCAAAGAGTTCATTGAATTAGCTGTAAACATTCCTGAACAGGATCCACATGTGGGACAGGCTAATGTCTCAAGTTCCTTTAACTCTTGTTCGGTCATTTTTCCTGAATGTACAGCTCCAACCCCTTCAAACATAGACATTAATGAGAGATGCTCACCATCAGGTGATACCCCACCTTCCATTGGTCCACCAGATACAAAAACAGAAGGGACATTTGTTCTAACTGAAGCCATTAACATACCGGGAGTAATTTTATCACAGTTCGGGATATAAAAAACTCCATCGAACCAGTGAGCATTAATGACTGTTTCAGCGCTATCACAAATGATTTCTCGACTTGGGAGAGAATATCTCATTCCTATATGTCCCATTGCAATTCCGTCATCAACACCGATTGTATTAAATTCAAAAGGGATTCCCCCAGCTTCACGGATAGCATCTTTTACAACTTCAGCAAATTTATTCAAATGCTTATGTCCTGGGATAATATCAACATAAGAGTTACAAACACCTATAAATGGTTTACCTAAATCTTTTGTTTTAACCCCAGTTGCATGTAAAAGGCTTCGGTGGGGAGCTCGGTCCATCCCTTTCTTGATCATATCACTTCTCAATTCTCTTCGCTCCTCACGATTACGATCAATGAATAAACTGAATTCATCTATAATTCAATTAATATTCATTTATCTAAATAGTTAAAATATTATTAGTTGACGACAATCATACATCCAAAATGAATAATGGTCAACCGGTTTAGTGAAAATTTTCTGATTTTTTTGTTAAATTGTTATTTTTTATTCATCTACTGAATTGTTTATGACTTATTTAGGAAAAAGTTCTGACTAATGTTATGAAAATCTCAAAAGAAGGATAGGGATAAAATGCAATAATTCTTCAAACCTGACTATTGATAAAAAAATTAAACAAAAATTTTTTGCAGACTAAGAATGAGATTGAGAGATGACAAGCAAAAACACCTAATTTATTAAACTTACAAGAATGACTAACCGTAAATTGTTCGGGGAGGCAGTCCCGGTTCCGTTAAGTTTGGATGAAGACCTTCTATTTAAGAAAGAATTCCTTTATTGGAGATGGTCTGACTGTAAGCCTCGATTATTTGAAAGTTCACATTAATTAATCTAAAATTAGGTTACAATGATTTATATTAGAGAACGAGGTGTTCTATGATGACAACATTAGCGATTCTTCCATGTGGTAAAAAGAAGGTTTGGGATCTTGATCCGAGTCGGGGAAAGGTGAAAGTAAGGGAGGCATACGTTGGAACATTACACCAGTTAACAAGACAGTATGCAGAAATGTTCTGTGATCAATGGGTGATACTATCTGCTAAACACGGCTATTGTTTTCCAAATGAAATCATTGATAAAAACTATGATTTAACTTTCGGTATGCCCAAAAGTGAAATGATGATAACTAACGAGCAATTAAAAAAACAAATAAAAGAGAAAAGGTTAGATCAGTATGACCAAATTATTGTTTTAACAGGGAAAAAACATAAAGTAATCGTTGAACAAACTTTCAATCAAGAGAATCAGCTTTCTTTTCCATTGCTTGGAACAAGGGGGATTGGGGAGATGCAGCAGCGTTTGAAGCAAGCGATTATCAAGAGACAGCCATTGCATAAATAAGCCTCTATTCCATAAGAATGAGAATTTTTTTATTCTGAGCTAAGTCTTCAATATTTGGAGAAAGTAGAGAATCACCCGATGATAAGTTAACCCTTAATAGTCAGAAATAGAACGTTTTGTTTAGTGATTAAGCTTTGGGGTGTGAAGAAAGATCGCACTTTGAATTTTGTTAGAAATTAAATGGTGAGAAGTTCCGTGCTAAAATGAAAAGTAAGGTAAGATATAGTTTATAGGATAGAAGGGAGCATGAAGATGAATAATCATTTATCACTTAAATGGAATTTAGAAAATATTTTTAGTGGTGGAAGCCAGTCAGAGGATTTGAGGAATGATATCGAACAAACATATGATTTGTTGAAAGAGTTAGATCACCAAATTGACAAGCTGATTAAAGAGCAAGAAAGAGAGCAGTTGATTAAGACTGCAGAAATAATTAAACGGATTAAAATCCATATTAATGAAGTGGGCGCATTTATTAGTTGTTTAACAGCACAGGATGTCAATGATAAGCATGCGAGACAATTAGTTGGACAGCGTAATCAATTTAATGCCCAATATGAAAAACTGATGACTAAATTTAGTTTTGTTCTATCTAAAGTTAATCATCAGACTTGGGAGGAATGGCAACAAGATCCAGAGATTCAGGAAATTTCGTTTATTCTCAATGAAATACGTGATCAAGCCCGTGAAAAATTATCAGAGGAAGAGGAACAGTTAATTACGGATTTAGCGATTGATGGTTATCACGGTTGGGGAGATATGTACGATACGATTGTAGGTAATATGTCTATTATGTGGGATGGCAAAGAGCTTTCGGTTGGACAACTTGAGAATAAATTAAATCATTCGGATCGAAAGGAGCGGGCATTAGCTTTTAAAAAATTAGAACAAGTATGGCAAAGTCAAGCTGACTTACTCACCGATACTCTAAATCATTTAGCAGGATTTAGACTTCAAACATATACCTATCGAAATTGGGAGGATGTTTTAAAAGAACCCTTAGCCTATAACCGAATGACAAAGAAGACTCTAGAGACAATGTGGGACACAATAACGAAAAATAAGCCGATTTTTTATCAGTATTTACAAAGAAAAGCTGAATGGCTAAATATTGAAAAATTAGCCTGGTATGACTTAGAAGCCCCAATTTCTGAAGTGACTAAGGAGATTAGCTATCAAGAAGCTGCCGAAACGATCGTGAAGCAATTTGGTTTATTTAGCGAACGGATGGCTAACTTTGCAACACACGCATTTGAACAAAATTGGATTGAGGCAGAAGATCGACCAGGGAAGAGACCGGGTGGCTTTTGTACAAGTTTTCCTCGAAGTAAAGAAACAAGAATATTTATGACTTACTCAGGTACAGCTTCAAATATGGCAACATTAGCACATGAATTAGGACATGGCTATCATCAACACGTTATGGATGAAGTTGATCAATTAAACCAGGCTTATGCAATGAATGTGGCTGAAACAGCATCAACCCTAGCGGAGATGATTGTTGCTGATGCTGCTGTGGAAGCTGCTGAGACAAAAGAGGAACGTTTGCTTTTAATTGAGGATAAAATTCAGCGAAGCATTGCTTTCTTTATGAATATTCATGCTCGTTTCTTGTTTGAAACACGCTTTTATGAAGCACGTAAAGAAGGATTTGTAACAACTAAACAATTGAATCATTTAATGGAGGAAGCACAAAAAGAGGCATATGGTAATCAACTCTCCAGCTATCATCCTTTATTTTGGGCTTCAAAACTCCATTTTTATATTACGGATGTGCCATTTTATAATTTCCCATATACATTTGGCTATTTATTTAGCTTAGGTATCTATGCATATGCGAAAACAGATAAAGAGAACTTTGCTCAATTTTATGATGCTTTACTTCAGGATACTGGAAAAATGACTGTCGAGGATTTAGCAAAAAAACATCTAAATGTTAATTTAGAAGAACCTACTTTTTGGCAACAGGCAATTGATTTGTGTATAGCAGATGTTGAACAATTTCTCAGTTTAACGAATGAGTAATGATGAAGTAATAGAAAATAAAGGAGCCATCGATTGAGAGTCCCCTCTCTGTTGATGGCTTTTTTCTATCCTTTTGGTTTAAAGATCAAGGCTCCAATCATGGCAAAAATAATGGCTGCTGAAATACCAGCACTTGTCACCTCGAACATACCTGTAGCAACTCCGATAATTCCAAACTGTTCTGCTTCTTGTAATGCTCCGTGAACAAGTGAGTTACCGAAACTTGTTATAGGAACAGTTGCACCAGCCCCAGCAAAATCGATTAGTGGCTCATACCAACCGATGCCATCTAAAATAGCACCAATAACGACTAATAAACTTAATGTAAAGCCAGGTGTTTTATTAAAAACATCCATGATTAACTGGCCAATTACACAAATTGCTCCCCCGACTATAAACGCCCATAAAAAAACCAATTAATTTCCCTCACTTTCTATTGCCACAGCATGTGCAATAACTGGAATAGACTGCTTTTGTAATGTGGAAAGTGGTGATAATAGGGCGCCAGTAGCGACTAGTAAGATTCGATTTAATTTTTTATTATTTAAATCAGCAATAATCTTACTATATAAATAAAGGGTAGAACATCCTGCACCACTTCCACCAGAAAAAACATTTTGATCTTCTTTATAGATGGATAAACCGGCATCAACTAATTTATCTTTCTGAAGATCGATTTGTTCTTTTTTCAATAATTCAATTAATAAATCTCTTCCGATTGCACCGAGGTCACCTGTTACGATTAAATCATAATGGTCGATAGATAATTGATGATCATTTAAATGGCTTAAAATAGTATCAGCAGCGGCTGGAGCCATAGCAGCACCCATATTGAAAGGATCTGATTGATTTAAATCCATTACTCGTCCAATAGTCGCCCGAGTAATTACTGGGCCTGTTCCCGCTTGACTAACAATGCAAAATCCACCACCAGTAACAGTCCATTGAGCACTTGGTGGTTTTTGTGCCCCATATTCTGTTGGATAACGAAATTGTTTTTCAACTGCTGCATTATGACTAACTGCGCCTGTTATGACATGATTGCCGCTTTTGCTATTGATAATTAATGCGGCAAGAGCAAGCCCACCAGCAGAGGTTGCACAAGCATTAAAAAGCCCCAAGAAAGGTATTTTATGTGTACGAGCGGCAAAATTTGTAGGGGTCATCTGATTAATCAAATCGCCACTAATGAAAAAGTCAATATTGTCATAACGTAAGTTTGCCTTTTGAACTGTTAGTTTTGTTGCATCCTCAATTAATTGTTGATGGGCTTGTTCATAGCTGGGTTGATTCATGTATAGATCTTTATGCAAAAGATCTATATCTTTTGCTAATTTCCCTTTGCCTTCAAAGGGCCCGCCAACGGTTGCGGCTGAAGTTATGATCGGTTTATTTGAAAAGATCCAACTTTGTTTCCCGATTTTCATTAAATCACCCCTAAATTAATCAGTGCCGTTTTTATTAAAGCAATAACAAAAGCAGAGAAAACACCAAATAAAATGACTGATCCGGCTAATTTAAACATATTTGCTCCGACCCCTTGAACAAAACCTTCACTACGATGTTCGATAGCAGAAGAGATGACAGCATTACCAAATCCCGTAACAGGTACAGCGCTTCCGGCTCCGGCGAATTGAGCAATCTTATCATAGATACCTAAGCCTGTTAATATCATTGTGATAAAGATAAGGGTAGCGGTCGTTGGATCGCCAACGGTTTGCTCTGTAAAATCAAAGAAATACATATAAAAGAAGCTGATACATTGACCGATTAGACAAATCGTACCCCCGACAAGGAAGGCTCGAATACAGTTTCGTAAAAGTGGTCGTTTTTTATCATGCTCAGTTGCTAATTGCTGATATTTTTGTTTGTTTGTCGTTAACACATTAATCACCTTTTATTCTTTTGGAGTTTTAGTTAATTCTTTAATTTGTTTAAATTCTTTGTTGAAGTCGGTTTTAGCTAGATCTTGATTGGTTATTTTATCTTTTAATCGATTGATTTCCAGGAAAATTTTGTAGTCTGAAGATACTTTAGCTTTGATCTTTGGATATGAATCCTTTATATACGATTCAACCTCTTTAGCGATTTTTTGCTCATTAAATTGTGATAATTGATCAACTTTAATCGCCATAATCATTTCGTTATTGTAAGTAATGCTAGTTAAGTCAACGACCTCATCAAAATACTGATTAACGGATTGGTTGATTTGATGTTCTTTCTCGTTTGTATGACTGATATACTGTATATTCAGTTGTTCATTTGGGCTAGAATCAAGTGTTTGATTATTCGTACAACCAAACATAATCAGTAAAAGTAAAATTTGAAGAACAATTAACTTTTTTATATTGGATCTCGACATGTTTATCACCTCTTTTGGTTTATAGCTTTTGAAGAAGTGATCATTTTATGCAATTTAAAATAAAAATTAAACAAATTAATCGGAGTTATTATGAATTTAAGATAAAAGAGGAGAGAAGCTAGGAAAAAAATGAGGGTTTTTAAAAAAGTGATATCGTTTGATGTTGGCGATAAATCAGTACATACCTTTTATCGTGGCCACTGAAAAAGTAAAAAAAGCGACTTGGATCTGTAAGGTCAGATCTAGGTTACTTTTTTGTTGTATACTATGACTTAAATCCTAATTCAAGTTTAGTCATTAAAAGTCAAACAACTTACCTAGTAGGATGTACCGTTAATTTTTACTCCAGGTGGTCGCTTTTCGCGGGCAAGGCCTCGGGCGCACAGGATGTGGGTCAGTTAGACGTTGCCACAGGACGTGGCGGTTTTAGTCTAACATTCCTTATTGCTCCACTACCGTGTCGCAATAAGGATTTTCGGACTCGTGGGACTGGGACTGGGACTGCGGTTACTCGTCCCACCGAAAACATTTGCGGTTACTCGTCCCATCGAAGACCGTTTACTGTTCCCGCTGGAGTCGCCACCCGGCGTTCCAATCACTGGCTGGACGCTTTGTTAAATGGATAATAAATTGAATATTTCGATTGAAAGCTTGTTACAATGTTCAAATTGCGACAGAAGGCCAATACGTACTTGCTTATGATGTGTTTCCGAACCCTACCGACACACGCACGTTGATTCCTTTCCTGGATACGATTGAAGCTAGCTTTTTTGAACTGCCACTCGAAACGGAAGGGACAGATACGGATTAATCCGTGAATTTAAAGTCTACGAATGTGAGGACTGTTCAGATTGTCCATTCCGCGATCTATGTACGAAACAAGCTTTCAGAAGAAACTGGTGAAATCTACGGGAAACATAAAATAGATGTAGAACCAGCGTTCGGCTTCTTGAAGGCCAATTTATGCTTCTGGCGTTTTTCCGTGCGAGGTAAAGAGAAAGTGAAAAATGAATTGGGATTTGCGTTGATGGCGGTAAACCTGAGGAAGTTCACCACAGAAGCAACAATTCAATAATAGAAGAAAGCAAAAATCCAACAAAAAATGGTTTCAAGCAAATTTTAATGCTTGAAACCATTTGTTTAGTTAGTTATGTCATGTCTTTTTTGTATAGCCTTTATGATCTCCCGAAATATCCGAAGATTTTCAGTGGCCTCTTTTTATTTGCTTTCTTTTTTGTGATTTAATCTCATTATCGTAGGGGTTTATATTTATCGTAATTGAAGTTTCACTTTATCGCAGTGTAACTGTCAGCAAGATTCCCACTTCAGGAATTTGGAGGAAAGTAAGAATTGTAAGTGGGAGATCATCTGACAGTGAAGGTCCTTCAGGTTCAACTCCCACTGATTGAAGTTTTACTTTATTTCACATCTGCGACTATATCTTTTGTAGGTTGATCATCTGATTCGTGCCATTCTTCTAAAGCTAAGTTGGTTGGTTTATCTATGTCTGGAAGCTGTAATTCAAGCTCTGAATCATTTAACCAATTTGTTTGAAGGATTGGCCAGCGGAAAGCATGTAAAGTGATTAATTCCATATTGTCTTCTGTTAAAGTTATTTCAGTCCAATCCTCGATATTATAGATGATTAGCTTATTAATATTCCATGGTTTATTAGTAAGATTTCGCTCAAAAACAAACAATACCTTTGAAAAATCGGGGGAAGGCTCTATATTGATAATCTTAGCTTGGTCAGCCAATAATTGGGATTCCCCTAATTCGGTATTTAAGAGTAGGTATGAGCATGAATCTCCTTGATGAGCAAAACTAAGTAAATACAGTGAGTCATGTTGTTCTTGCATAATTGGAATAAGTTGCATTTCCTCGATAGCCTGATTTCTATCATTATGCTGTTCCAAGTAATTTGCTAGTACAGGGATTTGATCAATATTAATCGTTACTTGTTGATCAGAAAGGGTAAATTCAAGAAACTGTTGATCTTCTTGAGCATCGTCTGGCTCTTCATCTATTTGTTCATCAGTTTCTTGATCTATTTTAGAAATATCTTCTTTAATAATCATTGGTTGCTGTTTAGTGCATGCCACTAATAACAAACTAATTAATAATAGGCAAAACAATAGGTAAAGTATTTTTTTTCTCATTAAAATGTGCATCCTTTCAAACATGTTTCTTTATCTTGGCCCTAGTCAAATAATTTTTTGGATATGTTAAAATATAATCTTAATTGGGTTGAAAGTTTAAAATTTTCAACTGGTCATTTTCATAGCCTACCGAAAATATATAGTTAACTACATTATCCTCATCTTGAGATATTGCGTAATCAAATTCGATCGAGACAGTAAATTCAATGAGCTCTTGGGTGATATTTTCAGCTTCGTAATTCAAAATAGAAATATCTTTCAGATGTAAGTATTGAGATCTAAAGTTTGGATAATCAATTTCATTTTGTAGCTCGCTCCCAAGCAGAGTATAGGCGTTAATATAGTCATGAATGGCTAAGCTATTAATAAAATAATCAATTAAATAAGTCGCTTCTTCTAAAAGAAGATCTGGCTCAGTTTTCAATTCTTTTGCATTAGTTGGAAACGTTAATTGTTCATTGCTAATTGAGTTTGACCAGTCTGTAATTTGATCGATAATTGTAGGGATTGGGATGCTAAAACCAATATCACTTTCCTCAATACCGGCTGAATTTATTCCAATCACTTTTCCTGTTTGTCGATCAATCAGTGGTCCACCACTGTTTCCATGTGTAATATTTGCAGAGATTTGATAAACATTATCATAGGTATAATCATTGATTTCAAAAGACCGATTAATTCCTGAAATAATTCCAATTGTGACTGTATTTTGAAAGCCTAATGGACTTCCAACTGCTATGATTTCAGCACCTGGCAGGAGGCGATCAGACGTTTCTAATTCAATGGGCTTATGATTGATCAGTTGCGGAACACGAATGACAGCTATATCATTTTTCTTGTCAACACCAACAATGGCTGCTGGATAAGTCTCCGCATTTGACACGGTTACCTCTATAGCAATTGCATCATTTATGACATGGGCATTTGTAACAATATCCCCACGCGAATTATATAGAAAGCCTGATCCAACTCGAGTTATTTCTTGAGTCTCAACATTAATTTGAACAATACTTTTCTGGGCTTCGTGAATCAAATGCTGTAAATTATCAGATCCCTTTGTGACATCATCATATGAAATCAACTGTTGCCCGACCTCAATCTCTTGTTGGTTAAGTTTTTTATATAAAAAATAATTAAAGGTTAAGCAAGAGGTTAAAATAAAGAGGCTAGCTAAAGTGATTAAAAACTTTTGTTTTTTTGACATGAGTTAACCTCCAAATATTTAATCGAGTATCCATGTAATCGATGTAACTTTGACATCATCGATTTCTTTAATGATCTTATCATCAAAGGATATATGATCAAACTTTCCAGTCTCACCTGGATACAATGTTTCTGGATAAACGAACAGTTCATTTGATTCTATTTCTTTTCCACTTTTATCAAAGATGGAATAGTGGATAAGAACAGCATGAATAGGGACAGTTGCTACACTTGTGATTTCACCAGAAATAACTAATTCCTTACGACTATTTATATCAAATTCAATAGATACGTCATCAATTGCATCATTTTCATTTATTTGTTGCTCCGCTTCATATTGTGAAAATGCTAGTTCTAATCGATTTTCTTCGGCCGTTTCAAAAGCTTCTTTTTCCTTTTTAATTGAATTTAATAAACTCGTTAATTTCTCATCATCTGGTAAATAGTACAGTCCATTTTCCACCATATTTTCTGCTAATGTAAACTGATTTTGTTCAAGATATGCATAAGCCTGTTTTTCTGAATGACTAATCAATTGATCCCTAATTGAACGAACGAGTTCATAAGCTTCTTGATCGTCAATACTATCAGCTTCCCATAGGATAGCAGGTAAATCATCGATCGATGGATTTGCATCTAGTTTATTTTTAACCATTGATAACTGAATTTCCTTCTGTTTATTCAGCAGTTGTTCTCGAAATTGTTCAACTACCTCGCCGTTAAAAGGTGTTAAATTATTTTTAGCTTGTAAAATGAGTTGGAGTTGGTCTTGTTCATTACTACTATTTGCAATATTGTCTAAGACTTCAACCGAAAAAACAGTAAATTGAGATAGTTCTCGAGCTTTAGTAAAAGCAGGATAACACTCAATTGCACTTTGAATTTTCTGATTTGCTAACTTATAATCTGAAAGTAGAAGTGCTTCTTCAGCTTCGATATAGTAAGATTTCGCTGATTTAATTCGCATGGAAGTTATGATATAAATAGAAAATGATAAACCAATCATTAAAATGAGTAGTGTTAAAGGAACAAGGTAGTGTTTAAAACGCCACCTTTTCTTAAACAGCCTGTCTTCCATGTCATTGGGTAGCTTATTACCGCAATTTATACAAAATACTTCATCTAAATAAACTTTAGCTCCACAATGCGGACAATATCCCATGTCGAACACCTACCTTTAATGGATAACATGCCAATCTGAAAAAGGATAAATAACAAATTCAGCACGTCCAATAATATTCGATTTTTCAATAAAACCTAGAGTATTACGACTATCTTTACTGATACGACGATTATCTCCTAGAACATAATAAGATTGGTCAGGGATTTTAGTTTCTGGAATATCATGAGTCCAAAAGCTACTTCTATCTGTAATGAATACTTGTGTATAAGGAATTCCGTCAATATATAATTGTTGATCAGTTATTTCAATCGTTTCATTCGGTAGACCGATAATTCGTTTGATGTATATTTCACCATTATAATCGATAGTCACAATATCTCCACGCTCAGGCTCATTTAATGAATAGGAAAGATGATTTGTAATGATCCATTGTCCATTTTGAATCGTTGGTGCCATACTTTCACCAATAACTTGAGCAAAAGAGAAGATAAATAATCGAAAAAATAATATAATAAAGAAAATAGTTAAAATCAGCTTCCTAATTTTAGTTAAATGGGTACGTACGTTTTCTTTCATAGATGAGATAACCTTCCTATAATTACTTGATAAATTTTTTTATAACTGATCATAAGATCCCACTTCAAAAATATAAGGCAAGCGATAAGTGATCTATAGGATTAATGGTCAGTAGAGTTCCGCTTCGTTTGATTAATAAACGACCCCGTTTGGGCGAATAATCGCAATTTGCTTCGATGGGACGACTATCAAAAGTCCTCAGTCCATCTTACTGTGTGGGAGTATAGTATTCCACGTTGAATATAGATTTGCTTTATTAATATATATTTTATCACATTTATAAATAATTTAGCAGAGATAGATTTTAGGGAACTTTAAATGACTATGTACCTATTATTTGGTTTTATGTTAATATTATATTATTGAAATGACTGGGGGTAACTCGATTGGATCTATCAGACTTGTTAATTAAAATTGAACAATTACGACGTAGCATGATCGAGGTTGCTGTAGATAAAGGTTTTTCAAGCAACGAATCTATTGAGATTAGTAGGGAGCTAGATGATTTATTAAATAAATATGAAAAAATAAAAGAACTTAATAATTAGAGAGCACCGCATAACTTGCGATGCTCTTTAATTATTACTCAAATGATTTAAACAATATACTCTTTTATTCAGAAATAATCATTATTTCTGAAGGATATCACTTCAATAAAATGGTTATAATGATGGAAAAGGAGGGAGAATGATGTTTTTAAGAATCTATCAACAATTACTTATTT
Organism: Amphibacillus sp. MSJ-3; assembly: GCF_018919165.1. Classification (GTDB taxonomy): domain Bacteria; phylum Bacillota; class Bacilli; order Bacillales; family Amphibacillaceae; genus Amphibacillus. The sequence goes on from NZ_JAHLQM010000027.1 coordinate 27,685, forward strand.
TAGGGTTCTCTGAAAAAACAATTTTCTTAGCTGGTTTTTCCATTGGTTTTTTTTGTGTGTTTCTAATTATCCGACCAATTATTTACTACCTAATTAGTAAAAGATGCTACACATTGCTATCATATCTATTCACTTTACTGCTTATTTTGCTGTTAATAAATGAATGGTTAACGGATCTTAGAGATTTAAACCTTAACTTATATTTATATTTTTTTAGCCTAGTGACAGGACTTTTATCTGTTCGTTTAATTTACAAAAAAATAGTCCGGAAACATGTTTAGCCATTGTTAGGTCATTTAATAAATAGTCAACAAATCAGACTAGCAGGATCTTATTTACGCCACTTATTATGGTAGTATGAATAATTCCATTTGCCTAATGAGGAAGGAGTGTAATAGGAAGTATTCGAATGCTCTTTTTGATATTTTTGAAAAGGGATATTTAAATATCGACAAATAATTTTTTTAGCTTGTGTTAAAGACATAACAGTTTTAGGGTTTCGATAATTTTGATCTAGTTCACCAAGATGTTTAACGTTTTTAAAATCCTGTTTACTAGGGGGGATATGGAAATAGTAGTCACCAACCTGAACAAGGACAGTAGAATGTTGTTTGCTAAACTTTGGTTGTTTTGAAAAGTGAAGGCCGATTTTCCTTGCTTGTTTATTAATTAGCAGTTTTTCAATTGCTTGTTTTTTCATTGCGTATAATTCATTCGGGTTTAATGCTGTTTTAGCATGACGATTAATAATAAAAATTGCTTTTGCAATTTCGCTGATCTCTTGATTCACGAAAAGTTTACCTCCCCTTGAAGATCATCTGTAAATATAAAACCATTCTAGCATGAAAAGTCTATGAAAACTACTCCTACTATGATTTTGTTAACGATGAGCTAAATTGAATCGGGATTTCATTTCTCTTCATTCTTATTTATGGTAAAATAATAGATGAGAATATAAGGTGAAAATCTTCCTCAATTGCTAATCAAGGGGAGTGGGAAATGGAATTTATTAAAGAAGAACACACATTATTTAATTTGACGGCTGAGGATTTAATGATCTCATCCGAAAAAGTCGCCCATGTGCAAATGAATAATCCGTTAGAACATGCGTTATTAATTTTGGTTAAATCCGGTTATTCGGCTGTACCAGTATTAGATTCAAAATATAGATTTAAAGGGATAATTGGCAAAGGTATGATTTTAAATGAAATTCTCGGGATTGAACGCTTTGAGACTGAGAATTTATCAACTACAATTGTTGAAGATGCGATGCGTACAGACATACCATGTTTAGAGAAATCGGCTGATTTCTTTACATGCTTAAAGGCATTGATTGACCATTCATTTGTTTGTATCGTCGATCAAGAACATTATTTTGATGGAATTGTTACAAGAAGAGCAGTGTTAAAACATATGAATCAATACTTTTATGTTAATAAAGATATTTTTAAGTTAAATTAAGATCAACCTCATCAGCTTTAATCGGGAGGTTTGCAAGTTGCTTTGATCGGATGAGTGATCCCAATCCTCTTTATTTGTAATAGCTGATTATTTAATAAAGTATCTAAATCATTATTTAAGACAGGAGTCTACGCATCCTGTCTTTTCATCTGAAAAAAATAAAGAATTATTGCGATCCATGTTACGCCACGTTAAAGGAAATTGATCAGTCGGTGGCATAGTGCAGACTTGGTTTGTCTACAAGTAAAGTACTCCTGTTAATTGATTTCCCCCATCCGCATGTCACAATCAAACATTCCAATTGATAAATTAGTTCAAGAGGTAACCATTTCAAATAAAAGATGAATTTTTTATAAATGGATAAAATAGTAAATGTATACTTCAGCCTTAAGGCGGATTTTGTGAGAATAACAATTAATCTAAGCTAAATGACTGGTAATTTATTTCGTAACTCGATATATTAATAGTTGTGAAAAAGAGGTTTTTTAGGGAGGGGAGTTATAGATGGAAACGTTTAAAAAGCTAAAGCATTTTTATTGGCCTTATAAAAGGTATTTTATCACTTCGTTATTTCTCGTGTTAATTGTGACTATGATTACTGTTATTTATCCAATGGTTTTGCAAATTACAATTGATGAAGTTATCTTAGGAGAGAACTACAGCCTAATCCCTTTATTATCGATTGGATTTATCCTTCTGATGATTATTAAAGGGATTGCTAATTTCGGTCAACAATACTTAGGTGATTTATTTGGTATTCATTCTGTTTACCATTTACGGGATAGTTTATATAAAAAGCTACAACGTTTATCATTTAGCTATTACGATAATGCACGTACAGGAGATATCATGTCAAGGTTAACAATGGATGTCGAGGGCTTCAAGTTTTTCCTTGCTTCTGGGTTAAAAGAACTGATTCGGGTGGTATTTTTAATTGTGACGAGTTTAATCGTTATGTTCTACTATTCAGTTACACTTGCCTTACTTACAATGGCTGTTATGCCATTTCTTATTGTAGTCGTAAGAAAGTTTGACCAACAAGTTCACCCTGCATTTCGTCGTGTTCGAAAGTCTTTGGGGAATTTAAACACACGGATTCAGGAAAATGTAAGTGGCATGAATACAGTCAAATCACTATCAAAAGAAGATTTTGAAATTGGTCGTTTTACGGTTGATAATGAACAATATCGAGAAGTCAATATTAAAACAGCCCATATTTGGGCAAGATTCTTCCCCTTTATGGAATTAATCGGAAATATTGCGATGGTTTCATTATTAATCTTTGGTGGTTGGCTCGTGATTCGTGGTGATTTACAGTTAGGTGAATTAGTCGCCTTCTTTAGTTTAGTGAATTATATTATTGGTCCATTGATGCAGTTGGGCTTTATTGTGAATCAATTTTCACAGGCCAAAGCCTCTGGGGAACGGTTGTTAGATATTTTAGAGGCGAAAGAGGATATTGTTGATCAAGATGACACTCTTGGAATTGATCATATTGACGGCCATGTTAAATTTGACCATGTGACTTTAAAATATACTGAAGACGATGATCCGGCGCTTAAAGATATTAGCTTTGATGTGCCAAATGGAAATGTTGTTGGTTTAATAGGTGCAACAGGGGCTGGTAAATCTAGTATTACCCAACTGATGAGTCGCTTTTATGAACCTAACGAGGGAGAAGTATATATTGACGGGAGATTAACGACAGATTATAATTTGAAATTTCTCCGTAAACAGATTGGTTTTGTCTTTCAAGAAGCCTTTCTATTTTCTACGACAATTAAAGAAAATATTGCTTTTGGTAACCCTAAGGCATCAATGGAGGAAATTGTTGCAGCGGCTAAAAGAGCGCAAGCACATGACTTCATTATGGAAATGCCAAACGGTTATGACACTATGTTAGGTGAAAGAGGTATGGGATTGTCTGGGGGGCAAAGACAACGCATATCAATCGCTCGTGCACTATTAATTGACCCAAGTATTCTTGTCCTAGATGATGCAACATCTGCGGTAGACATGGAAACTGAATTCAAAATTCAACGTGCTTTAAAAGAAGTTATGAAAGATAGGACAACATTTATTATTGCACATCGTATTTCATCATTAAAACATGCAGATGAAATCCTTGTCCTAGACGAAGGTGCTATCGTTGAGAGAGGAACACATGAACAATTATTGAAGAATGGTGGCCCATATCAACGTATTTATGATATTCAATATCAAGATAAAGAAGCGATCACGGGAACCGTTTAAAGAAAGAGAAAGGAGTGAGTTACTTGAGTCAACAAAAAGCAAATCAAGAAAAGAATGCCCATGTTAACAGGTTTTATTATCCACAAGATGATGCGATAGAAAAACCTTTTAATTGGAAGCAAATGTTACGGATTCTAAAATATCTAAAACCCTATTCAAAAACATTATTGCCAGCAGCTTTTACCGCTGTATTAGTAAATATGATTGTCCGACTTATTGTTCCAATCATTATTGGACAATATGTGATTGACCGTGCTATTGCTAATCAAGATACTAGATTACTCGTTTATTTAATTATCCTGATTATTGGACTCTATTTAGCTAACTATATTGCGAATCATTTTCGAATTAAAACGGTTAATGTTTTAGGACAAAGGACAATTTATGATTTAAGAAAAGAACTTTTCACCCATGTTCAGTATTTATCGCATGATTTCTTTGATAAACGCTCAGCTGGTTCAATCCTTGTCCGTATTTTAAATGATGTTAATTCCTTGCAAGAGTTATTTACCAATGGGATCATTAACTTATTAATGGACATTTTTATGTTAATTGGGATTATTGCTATTTTACTATCACTAAGCCCACAACTTGCCTTATCAGTACTTGTTATTTTACCAATTATGTTCTATATTTCGACAAGATTGCGACGAAATATTAGAAGAGCTTGGCAAAACGTTCGATTACAAAGATCTAAATTAAATTCCCACCTTAATGAGAGTCTTCAAGGTATTCGAATTACACAATCCTTTTCACAAGAAGTTGAAAATGCTGAGTATTTTCAGGGTGTGAATCAAGGTAATTTTGAAGCGGAACAAGTCGCGATGAAAAAAAGTGCATATTTTGGGCCTTTTGTAGAAATGAGTAATGCGATTGGTACTGTTATTCTTATTGCTTATGGTTCTTCATTAATCATTAATGGAACAATTGGAATTGGTACTTTTGTATCGTTTGCCTTTTATTTGGGCATGTTCTGGGAACCAATATCCCGACTGGGACAAATTTATAATCAATTACTTGTAGCGATGGCATCATCTGAACGTATTTTTGAATTTCTAGATGAACGTCCTTCCGTAAAAGAAAAGGAAAATGCCGAAATCCTAACCGATATGAAAGGTCAAATTACTTTCGATCAAGTAGAGTTTTCATACGAAGAAGATAGGGTTGCTCTACATGAAATTTCTATCGAGATCAAGGCGGGGCAAACTGTTGCTTTAGTAGGTCATACAGGATCTGGGAAATCAACAATCGCAAATTTGATTAGCCGATTTTATGATCCAACTAAGGGAGCCGTTCGTGTCGATAATCATGACTTAAGAGATTTAAGTTTAGAAAGCTTGCGTCATAATATTAGTGTTGTTTTGCAGGATACATTTATTTTTTCAGGAACAATTATGGAAAATATTCGCTTTGGTCGTCCAGAAGCAACTGATGAAGAAGTCATTGAATCAGCTAAAGTAGTGGGAGCCCATGAATTTATTACCAGACTTGCCAATGGCTATGATACAGAGGTAGAGGAAAGAGGTAGCATCCTTTCCGCTGGTGAAAGACAATTGTTATCATTTGCGCGCGCGCTACTTGCAGATCCGAAAATTTTAATATTAGATGAAGCGACTGCAAGTATTGATACTGAGACTGAAATGAGAATTCAAAAGGCACTTCGAAAATTGTTAAAAGGCCGAACAGCAATTATGATTGCACATCGATTATCAACGATTCGAGAGGCAGATAATATTATTGTTTTAGAACATGGACGTTTAATTGAACAAGGTAATCACCAAGAATTAGTGGCTAAAAAAGGTGAGTATTATGATTTGGTTAAATCACAGTTTGAAATGTTAGAGGAATTATAAAAATAAAGACGGTTAATTTGGTCAGCCATGTTAACCGTCTTTTGTATCTGTTGCTCATTCTTTAATTCGTTAAATCTGGAAATTTTTAATTTGCTATAATGTCAAATGTCATTGTAAAATGAATCGATATATTTTAAGATTGAAATCAGACCAAGGGTATCTTAATTGTATAGGAGGAAGGGCATGAAGAAAGAGTTCGCAGTTATTGGTTTAGGACGCTTTGGAGCAAGTGTTTGCCGTGAATTGAGTGCTGAAGGAATGGATGTGCTCGCAATTGATTTATTAGAAAGTAAAGTTAGTGAATTTAGAAATATTGCATCGCATGCTGTGATTGCAGATTCAACTGATGAAAAAGCATTAAAAGAATTAGGTATTCGAAATATAGACCATGTGATCGTTGCGATTGGTGAGGATATTCAAGCTAGTATTTTGACGACATTAATTTTAAAAGAATTTGGAATAAAAAAGGTGACAGTAAAAGCACAGAACAATTATCATGAAAAAGTATTGATTAAAATAGGGGCGGACCAGGTCATTCATCCTGAGCGCGATATGGGGAAGAAAATTGCGCATAGTATTATTTCAAATAACTTTCTTGATCAATTAGAGCTATCAGACGATCATAGTATTATTGAAATTAAGTCAAGTAAGAAAATGATTGGTCGAACCTTGGTTGATTTAGATATTCGAGCAAATTATGGTTGTAACGTTGTAGCCATTAAATCAAGTTCAGCTAAAGAAATGAATATATCCCCTTTAGCTACAGATATTATTGAAGCGGGGGATGTGCTTGTTATAATTGGTTCTGATCAAGATATTTCAAAGCTTGAAAAGGGACTAGTTATTGATGATTAAGAAATAGATTGTTTAAGTATTAAAAAACATTTTTTTAGAAACGTGAAATAAAGGATCTACGTCAAATAACGTTGGTGAGGAATTTTAGCCAACATATATTTAGTTGTTTATCACGAATCAAAGTAGCCATTATCCTGCTTTGATTCGTGATTCTTTTTGGTTATGATTTAATGAATTTGTTTCTATTGCTTTGAATTTGAAATGGATCAAAATGCGTTTTTTGTAATTATAAAAATTCCGATAGCCATACGCCACTTTATTTAGTACCTTAATTTTGTTGTTTATCCCTTCAATTCGACCGTTATTATATGAATATGTAAAACTATTCTTGATATAGGGGAGATGCTTTCTTAATGTCTTTAAGCTTGTTCTCATGTGACTAGAGATAAGAGAAGAGCTCCGCTCTTTTAATACATTTTCTAATCCTTCAAAAAGCTTCATGTCAATCGCTTTTAATAAACGTTGATAAAGTTCATAATTGGCTTTTAACTCAGGATCATAGTTTAACATTTCTTCAACAATACT
>NZ_JAHLQM010000028.1 GCF_018919165.1 Amphibacillus sp. MSJ-3
CGAAGTCTACATGACCGTTATGAATTTTTGCGTTATAAATCTTAATTGAACCGCCGTATACGGAACCGTACGTACGGTGGTGTGAGAGGACGGAGGCTAACCGCCTCCTCCTACTCGATTGATCATCATTTAAATAGAATCATCACCTCTTAAATGTTTTTGAGGAGTCACTCCGCGATTTACACTCTAGGTGGACGCTTTCCGCGGGTAGGGCCTCGGGCGCACAGGATGTGGGTCAGTTAGATGTTGCCACAGGACGTGGCGGTTTTAGTCTAACATTCCTTATTGCTCCACTACCGTGTCACAATAAGGATTTTCGGACGCGTGGCGTTCCCACTGGAGTCGCCACCCGACCTTCCAATCACTGGCTGGGTGCTCCTGATAATGGATCATAAATTGATTTTTTTAATAAAAAAAGGTAAATCCAAAGTACACAATGAACTAGGATTTGCGTTATTGGCTGTGAACTTAAGGTAATTCAAGGCTAATAACTCTAAGAATCCAAAGCATTCAAACCACTACAAAAATGAAAATGGTTCTATTTACGAAAAAACCGTAAATAGAACCATTTTTTACTCAATGAGACTAGTTATGTCTCAGCCCCCTTTTGTTATTTTTGTCATTTTTCCCATAATCAGTGGGCTTATTTTGTTCCCAAAGAATATAATATAGGCATAGCTATCTCCATTATAAAATTAACTTTATCGTTACTCGACTATATATAATTCACAAAAATATCATATGTTAGTAAAATACTGACATCAATCCTTTAAAATTAAGCTTTCCAACTTATATTTTGAGGAAGAAGGGTCATATAAATCACAGTAAACACATAAGAATAAAAAGAATTATGGAAAAAGCATTGACTTTGGAATTTTTATGTTATATTATAGGTCACAACTTAATATATAAAGCTTATCCAGAGAGGTTGAGGGACTGGCCCTGTGAATCCTCGGCAACAGACTATTTATAGAACTGTGCCAATTCCAATAAATGAACATTTAGCAGATAAGAAGAATACAAGTGATTGATTTCACTTACCCTGCCTCTTCTTATCTATACTAAGGAGAGTTTTTTATTGCAATTTAACTGATTGTTAGATCACCACTTCGAGAATACAAGATGAACTGTCGGATGGTTAGTAGAGGATAAATCCCTTACTAAGTAAAGTTTCACTCTATTAATTAAATATATGCTCATTAGTCAACTAAAGGCATTTTTTAACTAATCTAACGGATTGATTATAAAAAGTGCCTTTTTGTTTTATACGGCATGGAAATATTAGGTGGAGGTGATGATAGGATTGGCTTTTTTGGAAACAATTATCGTCTTTGTTTTAATTCTGATCATGCTTGTTTGTATGATTCTAGAAGTCGCTCGACCAGGGATCATTATTTTTATTGTCCTAGTTCTTTTATTGATCACTAATATTTTAACTCCTGAAGAAGCACTCAGTGGTTTCTCAAATGAAGGCATGTTGACGGTTGCTTTATTATTTATCGTTGCTGGTGTCGTTCAAAAGAATGGCAAACTTGATGAAATGGTGGAAGCTTTATTAAGAAATAGTCGAACAATACCAGGGGCAATGGTACGGTTCTTAATACCGATATCACTTTTATCTGCTTTTCTAAATAATACACCGATTGTTGTTACATTTACACCAATTATAAAAAATTGGTGTGAAGAACATGGGATTGCACCATCTAAATTCTTAATTCCATTGTCTTATGCCACGATTTTGGGAGGAACGATGACGATAATGGGGACTTCTACCAATCTTGTTATTCATGGCCTGTTGTTGAGCTATGGGTTGGAGGGATTTTCCTTTTTTTCATTAGCGGTTGTTGGTATTCCGATTACAGTCCTAGGGTTGCTTTATTTATTCACAATTGGGAGAAGTTTGTTGCCAAACCATAAAGGATTTAGTCAACAAGTTAAAGAGGACACGAAAGAATATGTAGCAGAATTACAAGTAGAGGCATCTTTCCCTCACCTTAATAAAAGTATAAGGCAAGCGGGATTAGCAGATTTGAATGGGTTATATGTAATTGAAATTATTCGTAAACATGAACGTATTTCACCCGTTCGGGAAACAACAATTATTCAGGTTGGTGATCGACTAATTTTTGCGGGTGAATTATCAATTATCGCAGAGTTACAAAAAACTGAAGGGTTGGAATTAAGAACGGGGACAGAATTAAGTTTTACAGATCTAAAGAATGGCAACACATACTTAATTGAGGCTGTTGTTTCACATCAATCAAGTTTTATAGCAAAATCAATTAAGCAATCACGATTTCGCTCACATTATGATGCAGGAGTGATTGCGGTTCACCGAAATAACGAACGTATTCAAGGTAAGATAGGAGATATTATCTTAAAACCAGGTGATTCATTATTGTTATTAACAGATGCCAAGTTTATTGAGAAGTATCAACAATCTAATGATTTCTATTTAGTATCTCGAATTGAACCACCAAAACAATTAAGTGAAAATTCTTTCAAATCATGGTTTCCAATCGGCATCTTAATTGCAATGATTATTTTCGTAACAATAGGTTTTTTGACGATGTTGAAAGCGATGGCTCTCACAGTTGTAATTTTTATCCTTATGAAGTTCATTGATGCTGAAGATATAAAGAAAAATATCCATTTTGATGTTCTATTAATTATCGCTAGTTCATTTGGAATTGGTATTGCGATGACAAAAACGGGTTTAGCAGATTTATTGGCTGGTGGTTTAATCGCTATTGGAAGACCAATTGGGACTATGGGTGTACTGATTATGATGTATATATTAACGAGTATATTTACTGAATTTATAACAAATAACGCTGCAGCAGTGTTAATGTTACCTATTGGTTTAGAGATTGCAAAGTCATTAGATGTAGATCCAATTGGACTCGCAGTCTTAATAACAATAGCTGCTTCAGCAAGTTTTATCACACCCATTGGATATCAAACAAATTTGATTGTTTATGGTCCAGGTGGTTATAGATTCATCGACTACGTTAGAGTTGGTACGCCACTTAATTTATTAGTTATGGTAACAACCTTGAGTGTGGTCTATTACAGATGGTTTTAGGAGGGGAAATAATGACAGAGTCGGGCAATATCACTTGGCATGAGTCAAAAATCAAAAAAGAAGATCGCCATCAATTAAACAACCACAGGAGTGCAGTTATTTGGTTTACGGGATTATCTGGTTCAGGGAAGTCTACACTTTCAGCAGCACTTGAAGCATGCTTACACAAGAAAGGCATCCGAACCTATCGATTAGATGGCGATAATATTAGGCATGGTTTAAATCGGGATTTAGGATTTAGTCCTGATGATCGAAAGGAGAATATTCGCAGAATAGGTGAAGTAGCAAAGTTAATGGTAGATGCAGGTCTTTTTACGTTAACAGCTTTTATCTCACCATACAAGGCTGATCGTGATCAAGTTCGGCAATTGGTTGAAGCTGATGAATTTATCGAAATCTATGTAAAGGCAACGATTGAGACTTGTGAAGAACGGGATCCGAAAGGCCTCTATCAGAAAGTCAGATTAGGTGAAATCAAAAACTTTACTGGTATCGATGCACCTTATGAAGAACCACATTATCCAGATCTTGTTGTTGATACTGATCAATTAAGTGTAGCTGATTCTGTTGAATATATAGTCGCTTATTTAAAAAAGAATCACTTTATCGCAGATTAACTGACTGTAATTCCATTGCGTGAAGATTAGCTATACCAAGCTTTGTTCATTAAAATTTAAATAAAGTATAGAAAGTTGGTAAAAAATCACTTTAGTTAAAAAGGAGAAATAATTTATGGAGAAGCTAACATATGGATCATGGTTTGATTATGAAGACACCTTTGAGACAGATAACGCTTCTAAAGGTGCGCTAAATGTATTGAAATGGGCATATGAAACGTATAAGGATGAGCTTGTTTATGCTTGTAGTTTTGGAGTGGAAAGTATGGTGATGATTGATTTAATTACACAAATATATCCAAAGGCGAAAGTTGTTTTTCTTGATACGGGATTACATTTCAAGCAGACCTATACGTTAATTGATGAAGTAAAACTACGTTATCCTCAGCTAAGAATAAAAATGAAAAAACCTGCTTTGACAGTAGATGAGCAAGCTGAAAAATATGGCGAAAAATTATGGGAAAGGCAGCCAGATCGCTGTTGTTATATGAGAAAGATTGTTCCACTCCAAGAGGAACTGAAACATGCAACTGCCTGGTTGTCTGGACTGAGACGTGAACAATCACCAGAAAGGAGTGAAACAAAGTTTATTAACAAAGATGAAAATTTTAAATCAATTAAAGTTTGTCCACTGATTTATTGGTCGTGGGTTGATATTTGGGATTATGTAAAGAAACATCAGTTACCTTATAATTTCCTTCATGATCAAGGTTATCCCAGTATTGGTTGTGTACCCTGTACATCACCAGGAGACACAAAGACAGGTTCAAGGTCAGGGCGCTGGAAGAATCAGCAGAAGACGGAATGTGGCTTACACAGAAATTAAATAAATGAAAGTGAGGGAATTACATGACTTTAGGTCAACCGCATGGGGGAATATTGATCAATCGTTGGGATCCTAAATTTAACTATGAAACAATAACTGAAAAAGTAGAGTTAGATGAAATAGCAATTAGTGATTTAGATTTATTGGGTGTTGGAGCTTATAGCCCATTAACTGGATTTTTAACTGAAGAGGATTATCACTCTGTTGTGGAAAAGATGCGATTATTGACAGGGGAACCATGGACGATTCCGATTACTCTTCCAACTACTGAGGAAAATGCCAAGAATATAGAGCCGGGGAGTTTTGTAAAACTAGAAAAAGATGCAGTTGTCTACGGAATAATGGAAGTATCGGATATATTTATACCGGACAAAACTAAAGAGGCTAAATATGTTTATAAAACAACAGATCGAAACCATCCAGGGGTAAGAAAGTTATTTGATCGTCCTAATGTATATTTAGGTGGGGACATTACATTAATCACTCGACGTCCGATTAGCCATTCAGGAGCCTATCGTTATGATCCAATTGAAACAAGAGAGAAGTTTCAAGAGCTTGGTTGGAAAACAGTTGTTGGTTTCCAAACAAGAAATCCGGTTCATCGCGCACATGAATATATTCAAAAATCAGCATTAGAAATTGTTGATGGTTTATTTTTAAATCCACTAGTCGGCGCAACAAAAGCAGATGATATTCCAGCGGATGTACGAATGAAAAGCTATCAAGTTTTACTCGAAAGTTATTATCCGAAAGAGCATGTATTGCTAGGTATATTCACAGCTGCAATGCGTTATGCAGGTCCGAGAGAGGCTGTTTTCCATGCACTAGTTAGAAAGAATTTTGGATGTACTCACTTTATCGTCGGGCGAGACCACGCTGGGGTTGGTAACTATTACGGAACGTATGAAGCACAAGAAATATTCAATCATTTTACTGAAGATGAGCTTGGAATTGCATTATTATTTTTTGAACATAGCTTTTACTGCAATAAATGTGAGAGTATGGCGACTACAAAGACATGTCCGCATGATGAAAGTGAACGTGTAATTTTATCGGGGACAAAGGTTAGAGAAATGTTGCGAGTAGGTGAGCAACCACCGAAAACATTTAGTCGGCCGGAAGTTATCGAAACATTAATATCGGGTTTACAGAAGAAAACCACTGACTTTTAACATCATAGAATCTAAGAAATTAGCCATAACAGGAGGATGTATATGGGGAAGGTTTATTTAGTTGGAGCAGGACCCGGTGATATTGATTTAATCACAATAAAAGCACTCAAGTGTATTGAGAAGGCCGATGTCATCTTATATGATCGATTAATCAATAAAGAACTACTGAATTATGCCAAAGAAAATGTGCAATTAATCTACTGTGGCAAGCGTCCAGGATTTCATATAATGACTCAAGAAAAGATTAATCAACTTTTAATTAAATATGCGAAACAGGGAAAAGATGTTATCCGTTTAAAAGGCGGAGATCCATTTATTTTTGGGAGGGGCGGTGAGGAGGCAGCCGCACTTGTAGATAATGGGGTTTCCTTTGAAATTGTTCCAGGCATCACTTCTGGGATTGCGGTACCAGCATATGCAGGTATTCCAGTTACCAATCGTGGGATTAGTTCTAGTTTTGCAATGATAACATGTCACCATCAACCAGGCGAACAAGACCCACTGGATTGGAAAAGTCTTGCTAAAGGGATTGATACACTAGCAATTTATATGGGAATTAGTAATTTACCTTATATCTGTAAACAACTCATAAGCTTTGGTCGATCTCCTGATACTCCTGTAGCAATTATCCATTGGGGGACAACGACAAAGCAACATACAATTACTGGAACATTATCGTTAATTGTTGAGCTTGCGAGAAAATCAAATATTGAAAATCCAAGCATGATTATCGTAGGTGAAGTTGTCAGATTTAGAGAAAAGCTTCAATGGTTTAATGAGTCCCAATTGAATGGGGCATTGGTACAGAAAGCATCTACTTAAAAGGGGGGCTCTACCATACAAGCAATTTTATATATTGGTCATGGCAGTCGGGTTAAAGAGGGGATTGAAGAAGCTAACTTATTTATTAAACAAGTTAAATCTAAGATAAGTATTCCCATTCAGGAAATATGTTTTTTGGAATTAGTCTCACCAACCATTGCTGAAGGAATTGCAAATTGTGTAGCCCGCGGCGCCACAAGTATTGCTATTGTCCCTGTTTTATTATTGAGTGCACATCATGTAAAAAAAGATATTCCATTGGAAATTGAAGCTGGGAAGGCTCGGTATCCAGAGGTCAAATTCATTTATGGAAAGCCCTTTGGTATCCATTCAAAGATTATTGATAGTCTCTATGATCGAATCCTTGAACAAGATAGAGCTATCGATGAACGTACCTCTGTTTTACTTGTTGGGAGAGGAAGTAGTGATCCGGCGGTAAAACATGATTTACTCGAAATTGCTAAACAGCTTAGTGATAAATACGCCATAAAACAAGTCGATGTTTGTTTTTTATATGGTGCCAAGCCAAGTTTTAATGAAGCACTAAAGACATTACAAAAGAAGGATTTAAAACAGATATTTGTTATTCCTTACTTATTATTCTCAGGTCTCTTGATGAATGAGATCACAAGTAAAATTGTAAAACAATCGACGGCTGATCAGACATTAATTTTATGTGAAAACCTTGGCTATCATAAAAATATGCAAAAGGTACTTTTAGAAAGAATAGACGGAGTATTAGGACATCTGTATTGAATCAACTATAAAAAGGTGAATTTCAAACGGCAGAAACCAAATGCTCTGTAAAAATTTATTTAGATAATGGCTAATTTGAAAGGATGGATAACGACAATGGGAAATCGCTCGGAAAATATTGAGTTATCACTTGAAAAAATTAAAGAAATGTTAGATTCGATGAGCTATGGCTCAGTGACTTTGATTATTCAAGATAAGCATGTTGTTCAAATTGAAAAGAATGAAAAGATTAGATTGAAATAAAATGAATGGAATTATAGATAGTGAGGTGATCATCATTGCAATTTCATGTAATGAATAGTCCGTTTAATCAAGAGCAGGTAGATCTTCTAAATCAACTTTTACCAGTGTTATCAACTAGGCAACGTATTTGGTTAGGAGGCTATTTAAGTGCGGTTCAAGACACAGAATTAGATCATTCATCAGGTGGTGTGGCGTTACTAGAGAAACCAACTTCTAACGATAAGGATGTTAATCAGGAACTGACTATTCTTTATGGTTCACAAACTGGTAACAGCCAGGGGTTGGCAGAGGAGTTTTCTGAAAAGCTAGCTAGGGATGGGTTAAAGATAAACCTTTTTTCAATGAGTAATTTTAAATTGAATACTCTTAAGAAAATAGAAAACTTACTTATAATAGTCAGCACACACGGAGAGGGAGAACCGCCAGACAATGCTATCCCTTTTTATGAATTTCTTTTAAGTCATCGGGCACCCAAACTTGAAAAGCTAAATTTCTCCGTATTATCTTTAGGAGATAGCTCATATGAGTTTTTCTGTCAAACAGGTAAGGAAATTGATCAACGGTTACTTGAGTTAGGCGCTAACCAAATTTGTCCACGTGTAGACTGTGATTTAGACTTTGATGAATTGGCGACAGATTGGTTTAATCGTATCGAAGCAAAATTAAATGAACAAAGAAATCAAGCAACACCTCAAGTTGAACAGTCAGTAAATCATTCTACTATCTCAAATCAACCGGTATATTCACGGAAAAATCCATTTCAAGCAGAGATTTTGGAAAATATAAATTTAAATGGTCGTGGCTCAAATAAAGAAACGCGTCATCTCGTGTTATCGATTGAAGGTGCTAATTTTCATTTTGAACCTGGAGATTGCTTAGGGATCTATCCAGAGAATCCACCCGAGTTAGTTGATCAATTAATTGAAAAAATGAATTGGGATAAAGAAGAACCTGTTCCAATAAATAAACAGGGGGATCTTTTACCACTACGTGATGCATTAATTTCTGAATTTGAAATTACTGTGCTTACCAAACCTTTATTACAGAAGATGGCTGCATTTACTACTGATAGTAGATTGGAAGAACGATTAAGATCAGATCAAGAATTAAGTGCATATCTTTATGGGCGTGATTTACTAGATCTAGTAGAGGATTTTTCACCTTGGCAGGTTGAAGCTAGTGAATTTGTTAAAGTTCTACGTAAAATACCAGCTCGTTTGTATTCAATTGCTAGTAGTTTAAGAGCTAATCCCGAGGAAATACATCTTACCATTGGTACTGTCCGCTACCATGCCCATGGTCGTGATCGAATGGGTGTTTGTTCATATGAATGTGCTGAAAATAAACAGATTGGCGAGCATTTATCTGTCTATATTCAACAGAATGATAATTTTAAATTACCAGCTGATCCCAAAACACCATTGATTATGATAGGGCCTGGAACTGGAGTTGCACCATTTAGAGCATTTTTAGAGGAACGAGAAGAGTTGAATTGTGAAGGTGAAACATGGTTGTTTTTTGGTGACCAACATTATGTGACAGATTTTCTTTATCAAATTGAATGGCAACAGTGGCTTGATAATGGAACATTGACTCGAATAGATCTTGCTTTTTCCCGTGATAGTGAAGAAAAGATATATGTACAACATCGAATGATTGAAAATAGTAAGGCCATCTATGAATGGATTTGCAAAGGAGCTGTTATTTATGTTTGTGGAGATGAAAAACATATGGCTACAGATGTCCATCAGACCTTAATTACTATTCTTGAACAGGAAGGAGGGATAAGCCAACTTGAAGCGGAGGAATATTTAATGGAAATGCAAAAGGAAAAACGCTATCAGCGCGATGTTTATTAAATATACTTCAAAAAATTAGATAAGGGGTTTTAAAATGACAAAAAGGATAACTTTACCACCACAATCTGGAACACCTAGTGATGTAGAACGAATTAAAGATGAAAGTAATTATTTACGAGGTTCACTTGCTGAAACACTAGAAAACCCAATCAGTGCTGGAATACCAGATGATGATAATCGATTGATGAAGTTTCACGGTAGTTATTTACAAGATGATCGTGATTTACGAAATGAGCGCCGTCGGCAAAAGTTAGAACCGGCCTATCAATTTATGGTTAGAGTCCGTGCTCCAGGAGGTGTTGCAAGTTCAGAACAATGGCTTGTAATGGATAAACTAGCTAATAAATATGGTAATGGTACATTACGTTTAACGACTCGTCAAGCATTTCAAATGCATGGCATATTAAAGTGGAATATGAAGAAGAGTATTCAGGAAATAAATAAAGCATTGATGGATACACTTGCAGCCTGTGGAGATGTCAATCGGAATGTGATGTGTAATCCAAACCCTTATCAATCGGAGATTCATAGCGAAGTTTATCATTGGGCTCAGAAATTGAGTGCTGATCTTTCACCACAAACGAATGCCTACCATGAAATTTGGCTTGATGGTAAGAAGGTAGTTGATAGTAAAAAAACAGAGGAAGAGACAGAACCTCTATATGGAAAGCTTTATTTACCACGTAAATTCAAAATTGGGATTGCCGTTCCACCTAATAATGATATTGATGTTTTTTCACAGGATCTAGGTTTTATTGCAATTACCAAAAAGGACCAACTGATCGGCTTTAATATAAGTGTTGGCGGTGGGATGGGCATGACTCATGGAGATACAGCAACATATCCACAAATAGGAAGAGTGATCGGTTTTTGTAGACCAGATCAACTTCTCGATGTTGCGAAAAAGGTAATAACGATTCAACGTGATTATGGAAATAGGTCGATCCGAAAAAATGCTCGTTTTAAATACACAATTGATAAACGAGGGTTAGATTGGCTTATTAAAGAATTGAACGATCGCTTAGGATGGGAACTTGCTGAGGCACATGATTATCAATTTGATCATAACGGTGATCGATATGGTTGGATAAAGGGAAACAATAATCACTGGCATTTTACACTCTTTATTCAAAACGGGCGGATTAAAGATCAAGCCGATTATCCGCTAATGACAGGCTTAAGGGAAATTGCAAAAATTCATACAGGTGATTTCCGCTTAACCCCAAATCAGAATTTAATGATTAGTAATGTTACAGATGATAAAAAACAAGAAATCGAAAAGTTAATCAAGCAATATATGATTACTGCAGGTGAACAGCATTCTGCCTTACGAAGAAACTCGATGGCATGTGTTGCTTTTCCAACATGTGGCTTGGCGATGGCCGAGGCAGAACGTTACCTTCCATCATTAATAGATAAAATTGAATTGATCATTGATGAAGCGGGATTACGCGAACAGGAGATTGTTATCCGTATGTCGGGTTGTCCTAACGGTTGTTCACGACCAGCTTTAGCCGAAATTGGCTTTATTGGAAAAGGACCAGGGAAATATAATATGTATTTAGGTGGCAGCTTTGTAGGTGATCGGTTGAGTAAGTTGTACAAAGAGAATATAGGTGAAGAAGAAATCTTAGCATCGCTTAAACCACTTCTTTTCCAATATGCAAAAGAGAAAGAGGAAAATGAGCATTTTGGTGATTTTGTTATTCGGGTGGGTCATGTAAAAGCTGTTCGCTCCGGATTAGACTTTCATGATTAATAAGGTGAACATTATAATAGGCAGCAAAGTTAGGTAGCTTCTCCACTATGAAGTCAGTACGGGTAGGTGGGTCAGACTATGGGAATATATCCAATTATGTTGAATATGAAGAATAGGGATGTTGTTATTGTGGGAGGTGGCCAGGTTGCTTATCGTAAATTAGTCGAATTGTTGCAAGTTGGCGCCCGTATAACAATTATTAGCCCAATGATTCATGAGAAAATTGAAAGTTTGATAAGGGAAAACCAAATTATTTGGAAAAATAAATTATTTGAGGCTGGCGATCTTACCGATGCGTTGCTTGTCATAGCGGCAACAAATAATAGAAAGGTAAATGAAGCTGTTAGATTATCTGCTGGAACTAATCAACTCGTGAATGTTGTTGATAATCATGAATTGAGTCTTTTTCATATTCCTGCAAAATTATACAGGGGTAACTTAACGATAAGTGTGGCAACTGGTGGGGCAAGTCCAATACTAGCAAGAGCAATTCGTGATCAGCTAGCTGAGATTTATGATGAATCATACCATGACTACTTGGTGTTTTTAGCTAGGGCAAGAGAGTTAATAAAACAATTTCATTTCAGTCAAGATCAAAAAAAGCAGTTGCTTAAAGCTATTACAGAAGATAGTTATAGACGATCAAAAAGAAAACAAAAGGAATACCTAGAACTTCTCACTGATGCAATCAATCAACAGTATTCATTTGAATTAATAACAATGAAGCAATCCGAAGATCGAAGAGATGAGTATCATATGTGAATATGTTTTTATATGGAGAACATCTGGGTCCAAATCCAATTAATTTCTTATCTTGAGAACAATCCTAGCTATTTAAGAATAACCGAAGTTAGTTTTACTTAATTGATCAATAGCTTCATGGGAGGTTTGTGTCCTAGGATTTAGCATTTAATAATAAGGGTTCTCTAAAACACAACGATTGGTAGAGAAACGAATCAGGCCGTTACTGTCAGTTGACTTCCCACTAACAATTTTAAGTTTTCTTCGAATGCTTGGAGTGGGAGTCTTACTGACAGTTGCACTGCGATAAATTTAAGTGAGTAGAAAGATTGATGTGTTAATGACAAAAGCCATAAGGAGAAATTGTATGCATATCATTCAAGTTGGTGTCAGTCATCAAATTGCTTCTTTAGAGATAAGAGAAAGGTTTAACTTTACAGAAGAATCGATTAAACAGGCCATGTTGTCACTACAAGAATATGATGAAATAGATGAAAATGTTATTATATCGACTTGTAATCGAGTAGAAATATATGTAGTAACAGCAAATAGCCATGTTGCAATTCTTTCTATTAAGCAATTTCTAGCGGACTGGTTTCAACTATCATTTAATGAAATTACATTACTTTTCTCATCTTTAAAAGATGAAAAAGCTCTTGAACATTTATTTAAATTGGCTGTAGGATTAGATTCAATGATTATTGGAGAAACACAAATACTGGGTCAAGTTAAGCGTGCATTCTTTACTGCTCAGGAAATAAAAGTAAGTCGAAAAATCTTTAACGAATTATTTAAAAGAGTGATCACTTTTGCCAAAAAGGCACATCACAATACAGGAATTGGAAGGCGTGCTGTATCGGTAAGTTATGCCGCTATAGAGCTATCCAAAAAAGTCTATGGTAATTTACAGGGTAAACACGTCGCTATTTTAGGTGCTGGAAGTACGAGTGAATTGACATTGAAGAATTTACAAGGAAGTGGTGTGTCACAGATTACCATTGTTAACAGGACATTTGAACGGGCAGCCAAGTTGGCACATAAATATTCTGCACAGGCAGTACCGATTGAAGAATTACCTAGAACTTTAACGAAGATAAATATATTAATTAGTTCAACAAGAGCACCAACACCCGTTTTAACAAGAAAAATGTTGGATAGGATTCTGATCGAACGTAAAGGGATACCTTTATTATTGATTGATCTAGCAGTTCCAAGAGATATTGATTATAGAGTTTGTGAATTAAATGGTGTGTATTTATATAATATTGATGATTTACATAGAGTCGTCAATAAAAATTTAAAAATACGGGAGAAAATAGCCTATTCTCTTTACCAACAAATAGAAACTGAAGTTACCTCTTTTCAACAATGGTTAGAACGATTAGCTGCTATTCCGGTAATCGAGGCATTACAAGCAAAGGGAAAGTTGATTCAAGAAACGACATTGGAAAGTATTTATCGTAAAGTACCTGATTTATCTGAAAGGGAAATGAAAGTTTTGAAGAAACATACCAAAAGCATTGTTCACCAATTGTTGAATGAGCCAATCCATTATCTAAAGGATGTTGGAAGTGAAGAAGATCGGTTAGAAATGGCTTGCTTAATGTTTGGACTAAATGATCAAACACTGAGATAAGTAGGGTAAGGTCTTAATCAAAATCGATTAGATTGTTAAAAAGGAATCATCTGATTAGAGGTGAATAAAGATGCGTGAACTCATTGTTGGTACAAGGAAAAGTAAGCTAGCACTTATTCAGACAAATAGAGTCATTGATATGATAAAAAAAGCTGGTATTCCTAATCCAATTAAAATAAAGGAAATCGAGACAAGGGGTGATAAAGTTTTAAGTTTACCATTAACAAAGTTAGGTGGAAACGCCTTTTTGCAAGAAATTGAAACTCAATTAATTGTTCGGGAAATTGACTTTGCTGTCCACAGCTTAAAAGACGTTCCTTTACAATTGCCCCCAGGCTTAATGATTGCATCTATCCCAGAACGAGAGGATTTCCGTGATGCCTTTTTGGCTAATCATCATGTGAAATTAAGGGACCTTCCTTCTGGAGCCGTAATCGGTACAAGTAGTTTACGTAGATCAGCGCAACTACTTGCACAGCGACCCGATCTCCAGGTTAAATGGATTCGTGGTTCGATTGACTCAAGAATTGAACAGTTAAACAATGGGGACTTTGACGCGATTATTTTAGCAGTTGCTGGCATTAAGAGACTTGGTCTAGCTGAAGATTTGATTACAGAATATCTTTCGCCTGAGAGTTTTATGCCAGCATTTGGACAAGGTGCCCTTGCTATTGAATGTCGAACGGATGATCAAGAATTACATGATATCTTTCGCCAGATTACAGATCTGGAAAGTGAACGAGCGGTGTTTACTGAACGTTTATTTCTAAATCAATTTGATGACGGTGAAAAAGCCGCGATCGGTGGTTATGCTCTGATTGAAGCTGATGAAATTATCCTTCACAGTACAATTTTATCATTTGATGGAAAAAAAACGATTGACTATCGGGGGGCTGGGAAAGACCCGCAGAAGCTTGCCCAGTCTGTTGCTAATCAATTAAAGAAACAAGGCGCGTTAGATTTGATTCAATCAACAAGGGCGGAGTTGAATCGTTGATGGGGATCGATTTACAAAATAAGACTGTATTGGTTACTCGTGAAGCAGGACAGGCCCATTTATTTGCCGAAAAAATCAAACGTTTTGGTGGGCATCCTGAACAGGTCCCTTTATTGAAAGTAAGTCGTGTCACTGACGGGAATCATTATAAGATTTTTGATAATATTCAAAATTATGAATGGTTATTTTTTACAAGCGCAAATGGTATTCGGTATTTTTTTGAACTTTGGTCAAGTTATTTTACTAGACAAGATTTAGCTGATAAAAATTTTGCCGTTGTTGGTAGAAAAACAGGCGAAGTATTGCGATCCTATGGTTATCAAGCAAGATTTATACCAAGGACTTATAATGCTAAAACAATGGCAAAAGAATTTCTAAAAAAATATGATCCCAAATTTTCTGTTTTACTCATAAGAGGAGAACAATCAAGTCCGATCTTACCACAAGCATTGCTAAGGGCTAGCGTTGAATTTGATAGTTTAACTGTATACCGAACATTTATCAATATAGAAAATGGTGATCTGTTAAATGAGAAACTAGCAAGTGGAAAAATTGATTATATTACATTAACAAGTCCATCTATAGTAGATGCATTTTATACTTTAAGTAACCATGGACAGAAAATAACGGAAATGAATATTGTTTGTATTGGAACGTCAACAGCACGAAGAGCATCTGAAAAGGGTTTGAGAAATCTATTGATTCCTAAATATTTCACAATTGAAGGGATGATTGCTAGGATGAGTGATCATATTGCATGGGAGGAAGGGGATTGTAAATGAACAAATTATCATTTAAACGCCATCGACGCCTACGCTCAACAGCAAGCATACGGGCACTTGTAAGTGAAACGAAATTAACCACCGATGATTTAATCTATCCGCTTTTTATTATTGAGGGCGAGCAGATAAAGCAAGAGGTAGCCTCAATGCCAGGAGTCTATCAATTATCAATTGATTATCTTGTAACCGAGATCGCTGAACTGATTGATTTAGGTATCAAGGCAGTTATGCTATTTGGGATACCTAAGGAAAAAGATCCTGAAGGCTCAGGTGCCTATTGTCATCAAGGGATTGTTCAAAGAGCGATTAGACAGATAAAAGATTTAGCTCCAGAATTGCTTGTCATTTCTGATACATGTTTATGTGAATATACTTCCCATGGACATTGTGGCATTGTAGATAAATTTGGAGTGATTAATGATTCATCATTAATCTTATACGTGAAAGCAGCTATTTCACAAGCACAGGCTGGGGCAGATATAATTGCTCCATCAAATATGATGGATGGTTGTGTAGCAGCGATCCGAAAAGGATTGGATGATGCTGGCTTTCTGGATGTGCCAATTATGTCTTATTCAGTAAAATACGCATCGGCCTTTTATGGACCATTTCGTGAAGCGGCTAACAGTAGTCCTCAATTTGGTAATCGTCTATCTTATCAAATGGATCCAGCTAACCGTTTAGAAGCACTTCGAGAAGTGGAGTCTGATATAGAGGAAGGGACAGACCTCATCATTGTTAAACCAGCATTAGCATATTTGGATATTATGAGGGAGATTAGAAATAAAATTAATACTCCACTTGTTGCTTACAATGTAAGTGGGGAATATACGATGATCAAGGCAGCGGCAATCAATGGTTGGATAGATGAACAAGCAATTGTATTGGAACAGATGATAGCAATGAAACGAGCAGGAGCAGACTTGATTATCACCTATTTTGCTAAGGACTTAGCTAAATGGTTAAAAAAACGGAGAGATCATTTATGAGTCAATTAAGTAAATCAAAAGTAGCCTATCAAGAAGCAATCCAGTTAATGCCTGGTGGTGTAAATTCTCCTGTCCGTTCATGTCAGGCTGTTGGACTTTCACCTGTATTTATCGAACATGGTCAAGGTTCTAGAATAAATGATATTGATGGAAAAGAATATATTGATTATGTCTTAAGTTGGGGACCACTTATTTTGGGGCATGCTCACAAACAAGTTGTTGGTAAGTTAAAAGAAGTAATCGAGAAAGGAACGAGCTTTGGTGCACCAACAATTGCTGAAAATATGTTAGCACAACTTATTATTGATCGAGTACCTTCAATTGATATGGTGCGAATGGTGAATTCGGGGACGGAAGCGACGATGAGTGCTATTCGAATCGCACGTGGATATACAGGTCGGGACATTATTTTGAAGTTTGAAGGGAATTATCACGGACATAGCGACTCTTTACTAATTAAAGTGGGATCAGGTGTTGCGACCTTAGGATTACCAGATAGCCCTGGTGTACCTAAATCTGTTGCGGAAAATACAGTGATTGTGCCATATAACGATAGGGAGAGTGTTCGTCAGGCTTTTCATCAATACGGGAAGAACATTGCTGCTATTATTGTTGAACCTGTTTCAGGGAATATGGGAATTATTCCACCTGCTAAAGGGTTTTTACAGGAACTTCGAGCAATAACTAAGGAAAATGGTTCATTACTAATATTTGATGAAGTTATGACTGGATTTCGTGTTGGTTATGATTGTGCACAAGGATTTTATAAGGTCATACCAGACTTAACTTGCTTAGGTAAGGTGATTGGTGGTGGGTTGCCTGTTGGGGCTTATGGTGGAAAAAAAGAAATAATGGAGCATGTTGCTCCAGCTGGACCGATCTACCAAGCCGGGACACTGTCTGGAAATCCTTTAGCAATGACTGCGGGTTATGAAACATTATGTCTGCTTGACCAATCTGCTTATGATGTGATGAATCGAAGGGTTGACCAACTTGTAGCTGGATATCGTGATGTTGCAGATAAATATAAAATTCCTTTACAAATAAATCGAGTTGGTTCAATGGTTAGCTTTTTCTTTTCTGAACAGTCAGTTACCAATTACGATACAGCGCAAAGATCGAATTCAGAGCGCTTTACAGCTTATTATAAGGGGATGCTTCGAGAAGGCATATATTTGCCACCGTCACCATTTGAAGGACTATTTATGTCAACTGCTCATACAGAAGAGGATATCAATCAGACAATTTCAGCTGTTGAAAAAGTTTTTGCATCATTAAAATAAAAATAATTTAAAATTGGATATGCACTTTTTTATACTCGATTGTAACTGAACGTGAATATTTATACCAACTGAAAGTTCACCTTGTCCATAGCTGTATTCCATATATTTATCTCATTAGATACTAAAGAAAATATTAGTCCATCAATAGAATGCTTATAGATTTTCCTCGGAATAACTTTCTGCTTAAGTAGCAGATTTGACTGCCCTAGGTTTTCACACAATCAATTTACATCTAATTTGATGATGAAAATTAAGGCTAAAAAGTAAGTTATTATTAAATCGAATCCTCTTTTAATGAGAAATATTTAAATCAAGTAGATATCTGCCACCTATTTGTAGTATAATGTATCGGGTGAGAGGAGGATGTCGATAAATGTCCGATTCAAAGAATGATAAAAATCAAATGACTAATGATAATAAACAAACCAAAAAAATTAATCGATCACCTGATGTGGAAGATAAACAATCGAATAAAAATCAATTTAAACAGAATCGTACAGAACGATTTATTCAACGTTGTCGTGATGCAAGTGTTGTTAGAAAAATTGTTTTTGTCTTTATTGTTTTAATGACAGTTATCATGATCTACGTAGGGAAATCTTTGTATGATTTTGTGAAAGACGGTTTATCACCAGTTGATCCTAATAATCATGACCTTATTGGAGTTGAAATCCCGCTAGGCTCATCATCTACCACAATTGCCAATATCCTAGAGGAAGAAGGGATTGTGAATAATGGGTTGATGTATCGTCTTTATATTAAAGTCAATAATTATGCCGATTTCCAAGCTGGAGAATATGATTTGTCTCCATCAATGACTTTAGAAGAGATATCAGAGACGCTCCAAACTGGAAGCGTTGCACGTGAATCGTTATTTACAATCACAATTCCAGAGGGAAGAACAATTGTGGAAATCGCTGAATTATTTGAAAAGAATATTAATATTGATCCAGATGAATTTCTAGAATTAATGAAGGATGAAGAATATATTAGAGAGCTAATTGGACTTTATCCAAACCTCTTGTCAGAGGAAATCTTACAAGAAGATATTCGCTATCCATTAGAAGGGTATTTATTTGCTGCAACATATCCTATTTATGATGAAAACCCTGAAATTGATACGCTTGTTAAAGCGATGCTTGATAAAACCAATGATGTATTAGAAGATTATTATTCTAGAATTGATGAACTAGATGACTTTTCAATCCACGACGTCATGACCTTTGCTTCTTTGGTAGAGCGTGAAGCAAGAGATGAAGAAGAAAGAAAACTTATTTCAGGTGTATTTTATAATCGACTTGAAGAAGGAATGCGCTTAGAAACGGATCCAACTGTACTATATGCTCTTGGTGAACACAAAAGTCGAGTGCTGTTTAGTGATTTAGAGATTGAGTCACCATATAATACCTATTATATTTATGGTTTGCCGATTGGACCTATTTCTAATTTTGGAGTTAGCTCATTAAATGCAGTATTCGAGCCAGCAGAAACAAATTACTTGTTCTTTGTGGCTGAGCCTAATGGTGAAATCCATTACGCAGAAACTTTTGAAGAACATCGTGAATTAGCTAATCGCTACTTAGATCGTGATGTCCAATAATATAATCAGGGACAAGCATATGCTTATCCCTGATTTTCTATATGATTAATTAAATTGATTTATATTGGAGTGTTTGTTAAATATGAACGAGAAGATCAATCAATATTTAAGCGGATTACAGAAGCCATCAATAGAATGGCTTCTTAAAATCGAAGAAGAAGCAAATCGAGATAAGGTACCAATTATGGAGCGATCGGGTATTGATTTTTTGAAACAAATCCTTAGAATCCAACAACCAAAGCATATTTTGGAAATAGGGACGGCAATTGGCTATTCAGCCTTACAGATGATTGATGCAGTCCCAAATACTACAGTGGTAACTGTTGAGCGCGATCATGATAGAATACAACGGGCAAAATTTCATTTTGAACAATATGATCGATTGAAGAAGATTGAATTAATCGCTGGAGATGCATTAGAATGTGTTGAAGAGATCAGTGAGAAAGGTCCTTATGATGCCATATTTATCGATGCTGCTAAAGGCCAGTACAAGAGGTTTTTTGATTGCTTTTCGCCCTTATTAACAGATCATGGGATTGTCATTACGGATAATATTTTATTTCATGGTAGTGTCGTCGATTCAAGTCAAGTGCCCAAACGCTTGCAGAAATTAGCCGGGAAAATTAATCAATACAATCATTGGCTTAGTAATCACTCTGATTTTCAAACCATATTTGTTCCAATTGGTGATGGGATAGCGATTTCAACAAAAGTAAAAGAGGGGTCAATCAATGAATAACAATGAAAAAGCAATAATTATTGGAGTTGCAGGAGGATCTGGATCAGGGAAAACAACAGTTACTCGAGCTATATGTGAGCAATTCCCTAATAAATCTGTTTTAGTGATGGAACAGGATTTTTATTATAAAGATCAATCCCACTTATCATTTGAAGAAAGATTAAAAACGAATTATGATCATCCTTTTGCATTTGATAATGATCTATTAATTGAACATTTGAATAAGCTGCTCAATCAGCAAGCAATCGAAAAACCAGTCTATGACTATAAGCAACATAATAGAACTAATAAAACCATTCATGTTGAACCCAAAGAAGTTATTATTGTAGAGGGCGTTTTAATTCTTGAGGATTTAAGGTTAGTTGAAATGATGGATATTAAAGTATTCGTTGATACAGATCCGGATTTACGAATTATTCGTCGTTTGTATCGTGATATAAATGAACGTGGTCGAACAATTGATTCTGTGATTGAACAATATTTAAATGTAGTTCGCCCAATGCACTTACAATTCGTCGAGCCAACCAAGCGATATGCTGATATTATTATCCCTGAAGGTGGAGAAAATCATGTTGCCATTGATATTCTGGCAACTAAGGTTGAGCAAATTCTATCCAGGAAGGAAAAATACCTTCGCTCTTAACTGCAAGGATTAACGGTCAAAAGTGAATGTAAAGACTTGAATAAATATTTCATCTTAAATTATGTTAAATTAACTATTGAAAATTAACGCAATATCTGCCATAGTATTCTTTAAGTATGTTGGCAAACCTTTACTATCATTTTATAATGATGAGCATAGATATGTTAACAATCGAATATTAATATCAATAAATATATGAAGGTAATGTGTGAAAAGGAGTGTAGTAAATGGCTGTAGATAAAAGCTATTACATGACAAAAGAAGGTAAAGAAAAATTAGTTGAAGAATTAGAACATTTAATAACAGTTAGACGTCCTGAAGTTGTTGAACGAATTAAAATCGCTCGTGATTTTGGGGACCTATCTGAAAATTCCGAATATGATGCAGCGAAAGATGAGCAAGCTTTTGTTGAATCACGCATTTCACAAGTTGAAATGATGATTCGCAATGCGGAAATAATTGAAAGCGATCAAACAAATCCAAATGTTGTTGCTTTGGGAAAAACAGTTACTTTCAAAGAGTTACCTGATGGTGATGAGGAGAAATATACGATTGTAGGTAGTGCTGAAGCTGATCCTTTTGAAGGGAAAATCTCAAACGATTCACCAATTGCTAAAAGTTTAATTGGTCATGAGGTAGGTCAAGAGGTGACTGTTCCGACGCCAGGTGGGGATATGTTAGTGAAAATAATTACAGTAAGTTAATTGAAAAGTGACGAAATTTTATCGTCACTTTTATTGTTAATTGATATCTTTTAAAACGATTTTCTTGTTATGAAAAGTCTGTGCGATAGAGAGGAGCGTTTTATTTATGGATAATGAACAACGATCTTACAGTAGATTAAATCGCTTTGAAAAGAGACGAAAAAATACGAAGTGGCTTTCAATTTTTATGATTATAGGTATCATTTTAATTGTTATTTTTGTCGCTATCTTAGTTTTCTCTAGCCCTGATGATGTCCAACCAGACCCAGATCTTGAATCACCAACTCCAGATTTAGAAGATGAACCTGATCAAGAGATTGAAGCTGATGAGGATTTTACTAATGATGATAAGAATGGTGCTGAAGAGGAAGATGATTCGGATAATCATTTAACAGGTCAGGAACCAAATAATTCAGAAATAGAATATATAGATAGTGATGAAGAAAATGTTGAGTTTTCATACAAGTCGACTTGGCCATCAATACAAACCAAGCAAACAGAGCCACATGAAATTACTTGGGAACAAACTTCACAGGATTGGCAAGAAATGATGAAGGCAGCTGAGCTTGCGACAGGTGTCCCGGTTGATGAAATGTATTACCTATGGGTTTCAGGTAATGGACCACAAAGTGTTATTGCCACTTTTTCAAATTCAGCTATGGATGAGCATTTTCGAGTTTATATCACATGGATTGAATATCAAGGCTGGCAACCAGAACGAGTAGATATGCTTTATGCTCATGATCAAATGCATAACTTTAATTAAAAAAATCAAGGAGTACTGAATAAAGGAGATTAGAAAATTGTGATTGGAATTATCGGAGCTATGGACGAAGAAATTGAACGATTGAAAAGTAAAATGACTATTTTGTCAGAAGAGATGGTGGCAAATTGCCTTTTTATCAGGGGGACTTTACAAAATAAAGATATTGTATTGTTGAAATCTGGAATTGGCAAGGTGAATGCGGCTCTTGCGACAACAATTCTACATCAAAACTATGAACCTGATTATGTCATAAATACTGGTTCAGCAGGTGGACTTGACTCGAGCTTATCGATAGGTGATATTGTGATAGGTGATCGGGTTGTCCATCATGATGTTGATGCAACGGCGTTTAACTACCAATATGGACAAGTCCCTGGAATGCCAGAGAATTATCAAGCGGATCAGACCTTAATCCAAATCGTTGAGAGATCGATTCGATCAATAAATCGGGTTAAATGTAAACAAGGTTTAATTGCTACAGGTGATTCATTTATTCAAAAACCAGAAGCGGTATCCTTTATTAGGGAAAGGTTCCCAAATGTGATTGCTGTTGAAATGGAGGCCGTTGCCATCGCTCAAGTGTGCTATCAGTATGATACACCATTTGTTGTTATCCGAGCTTTATCAGATATTGCTGGGCAGGATTCAGCCCAATCATTCGACGAATTCATTAATCAAGCTGCCAGCCATGCGGCCGAGCTGATTATTAAAGTGGTTGAACAACTATAAATAAAAAAGTTCATTTCATGACTCTCTTCATCTTACTTTGCAATAATTATTCATATTATTAAATTAAGCTGGCTTTCTTTGCTATAAAAACAGGGGTGTCAATAAACCTATCGTTGCTAAAAGCTTTAATAAGGAGAGCTATCGTTGTGGGATATTTAATATTCCTGTTTTTTGGTTGGATTCATTTTTTATTAGGATTACTAATAAATTTTAAAAAAGAAAATTGAAGATTATGACCTAGAGGTATTGAACCTCTCGTTCCTTTATACACGGGAGGTTCAATAATTTGTGGTTATTTTCTCAAAAAGGTATTGATCAGAAATTGAAATAAAAACTGTTTTCCCATGACCTGACCCTAGCGCTTTTCTTGCCGATAATATTCATGAAACACTTTCATCAAAGCCCTCTTTTCAATTCTAGAAACATAGCTCCTTGAGATATTTAATTCTTGCGCAATTTCTTTTTGCGTGCGTTCTTCTGCATTGCCAAGTCCATAGCGGCTAATTAAGACTAATTTCTCACGATCATCAAGGATGGATAAATATTTATTAATCTTTGCTACTTCGAGATTTAATTGTATATATTCAATAATATCTTCATTTTCAGCTTCCAAGATATCGAAAAGACTAATTTCATTCCCTTCTTTATCTTGCCCAATAGGGTCTTGTAGAGAGACGTCTTTTCTCGATTTCTTTGTAGATCTTAAAAACATTAAAATTTCATTTTCTATACATCTTGCTGCGTATGTAGCAAGTTTGGTTCCTTTATTAGGTGAAAAACTCTCAATTCCTTTAATTAGGCCAATAGTACCGATCGAGATTAAATCTTCATTGTCTTCACCTGTATTATCAAATTTTTTGACTAGGTGAGCAACTAATCTTAGATTATGTTCAATTAATTTATTTCTTGCTTCAAAGTCACCAGCTAACATTTTTTTAATATATTTAGCTTCTTCATCAGGATCTAATGGCTGAGGAAAGGCATGGTTCTTTACATAAGAGACAAAAAAAAGCGCATCTTTGATAATTACTGAAAGAGCACTTAAAATGGTTGACATCTTTTCACCTCCAAAATTTTAGGCAAATACCTATATCGACACCTTATGTCTGGAGGTTAGAAAAAGTGTCTGTCCGATCCTCTTTTATTTAAATTTATTTACGAGCCAATTGAATACGATTTGTCTGCCTATCAAACGTTAATAATTTAGGTGAATCAAGGGTTTTATTAAGTAGGTTAATGTTCTTCGTTCCATTTCCCGTTCAATTAAACGAATGAAGTCATCTTCTAGTTTCAATTCAAGTGCTTTTTGATAGCACTCAATTAATAAATCATCTGATAAATTAATCAATAACAACCCTCCTATTCATACCATTATTGATATCTGAATTTCATATGAATACTTTATCAAACTTTGGTAAACGACACAAGTTGATGGTTATCTACATTAGTTGTAGATAAGTTGTGTATATGTCTGTTGATAATAACGAACAAAACTGTAATATAAGCCGTTTTAATGTGCGTGAAGTTATCCACAGAAAAAAACTTGACTGAATTTGTCGAACGATTCTTTGGTATAATCATATGAATATATAACATATAATAAAAATTTAGCTGTTTTCTGTGAAATAATTTTGAAACTGTTTGATAAATTGTTTATGATGGTAGGGTACAATAATAAAGTTATCGTTAATTGAGGTGGATAGTTCTTGTTAAAATTATTTTTGCCTGATCAGCAAGTCAAAAGTATATTTGAAATTAAACCAGAGCAACTCAGGGAAAAGGGAATAAAAGGAGTAATTACTGATCTTGATAATACATTAGTTGCTTGGAATGAAGCCTATCCCAATGATCAAGTCTATAATTGGTTTAAACAAATGGAGCAAAGTGGTATTGAGGTAATGATTCTTTCAAATAATAATAAAAATCGGGTTGAATTATTTTCAAAATCTTTAAAACGGCCTTATGTTTATAAAGCAAATAAACCATTGAAACGATCATTTATTAAGGCAGCTGAAAAAATGAATATAAAACGGTCAGAAATTGTTGTTATCGGTGATCAACTTCTTACGGACGTACTTGGTGGAAATCGTTCGGGCTTTCAAACAATTTTAGTGGTACCGATTGTAGATACGGATGATAAAATAACAAAATTTAACCGTAGTATAGAACGTTTTATTTTAAATAAGTTAGAGAAAAGAGGATTGATCAAATGGGAAGAATAGAAAATGATTATATTTGTCAGGGATGTGGTGTTGCTATTCAAACAGAAAATAAACATGAAGCTGGCTATATCCCTGCATCCGCATTAAAAAATGAAACGATCATTTGTCAACGTTGTTTTCGTTTAAAGCACTATAATGAAATTCAAGATGTTCCTTATTCAGATGGCGATTTCTTAAAAATGATTAGTCAAATTTCTGAAACAACAAGTTTGATTGTCAAACTTGTTGACATATTTGATTTCAATGGTAGCTTCATTAAAAGTTTACAGCGCTTGACTGGAAACAATCCAATTATTTTGATAGGTAACAAAATTGACCTGCTACCAAAATCAACTAATTTAAATCGATTAAAACAATGGATGAAAAAGGAAGCTGCTGATCTTGGTTTGACTGTTCAAGATGTTTTTCTAGTATCTGCAAAAACAGGATTAGGTTATACTGAAGTGAAAAGTGCGATTGAATACTATCGTAATGGTCAAGATGTTTATGTTGTGGGGAGTACAAATGTTGGTAAATCAACTTTTATAAATTATTTGATTAATGAGTCAGTTGGGGAAAAGGATGTTATTACAACTTCATATTTCCCCGGAACAACTCTGGGATTCATTGAAATTCCACTCGATCAAAAGACAGCTTTATATGATACGCCAGGTGTCGTCAATCGCAGCCAAATAACACATTATCTCTCTCAAGAAGATATAAAAGTAATTACACCAAATAAAGAAATTAAACCGAGAGTTTATCAGTTAAATAGCCGACAAACTTTGTATATTGGTGGTTTAGCACGATTTGATTTTATTAAAGGTAATCGCCAGTCTTTTACTTGTTACTTTGCTAATCAGATTAATATTCATCGAACAAAGCTAGATCATGCTAATAATTTGTATAATGAACATTTAGGGAAACTTCTATCGCCACCAAACGAAAAAGATGTTAAGAATTATCCTGCCCTTGTTGAGAAAACAATTAAAATTGCTGAAGATAGGGTAGATATTGTGTTTCCAGGATTAGGTTGGATTACATTATCAGGTGTTCCAGCGACAATTGCTGTTCATACACCGCTAGATGTACCTGTGTCAAAAAGAAAAGCAATCATTTAGGAAGGGGGAAGATCCAAGATGAAACTAGGCTTGATCGGCCATCCAATTAAACATTCAAAGTCACCCTGGATCCATCAGCAATTTCTTGATCAAACTGGAATTAAGGGAAGCTATCAACTTATTGAGATTGAGCCAAACCAATTTGAAGAGAATATAAAAAAATTGAAGCAAACAGATTGGGATGGTTTCAATGTGACAATCCCTTATAAAGAAAAGATTATCCCTTACCTAGATGAGATAAGTTCAGATGCAGAACAAATTGGTGCCGTGAATACAGTTGTTTGTCGAAATCAAAGATGGTATGGCTATAATACAGATGGTTTAGGTTTAGTAACTGCTTTAAAGGATAACTTCCCAGGTTTATTTACAGGAGGTAGATCTGCTTTAATATTAGGGGCAGGTGGGGCTAGCCGGGGGATATACTACGCCTTAATTAATGAAAATTTCTCAGAAGTAGCTATTGCTAACCGAACCATTTCACGTGCTGAAAATTTATTAACTTTAAATCAAGGACAAATCAAGAGTTATGCATTATCATTCAAAGAGGCGGAAGAGCGCTTGTCACAATATGATCTTATTGTGCAAACAACTTCAGTAGGCATGGTACCTGTTACTGATCAACAAGTGATTGATTTAACACACTTGAAACTGGGTGCTGTTGTAAGTGATATTGTTTATCAGCCTTTTTGGACTGCTATTTTAAAAGACGCAGCCACTAGAGGGGGCAAGGTTCATCATGGTCATGAAATGTTAGTTTATCAAGCTAAACATGCCTTTGAGCTCTGGTCTGGAGAAAAAGTTGATGTTAAATCAATTTTATCGCAGTTTAACTGCCAGTAAGACTTCACTTCAGGCATTCGAAGAAAATTAAGAAATGTATATGGGAGATCAACTGACAGTAAGGGACCGATTGCTTCAAAGGTCTTTAGGTCATCCCTTTGCGGGATTAATAAATATTTTCGATGGGACGAGTAACCGCAAATCCCTTCGATGGAACGAGTAACCCCAGTCCCAGTCAATGGGGATAAGGGAAGGTAGACTAAAGCTACCAGATCCTGTATCCTCAAATCACATTGATTGAAGTTTCACTTTATCATTCGATGTCATAAATCGTCTTTTAAAAGGAAAAGTTATGACTGATGATGAGTTAAGGTTACAAGGTAAAATAAGGAGTGAGTTATAATGTTAACGGGAAAACAAAAGCGCTATTTACGAGCTAAGGCACATCATTTAAAACCTATCTTTCAAGTAGGTAAAGAGGGTGTCAATGATAATATGGTTATTCAAGTTAATGAGGCATTAGAGAAAAGAGAATTAATAAAAATAACCATTTTACAAAACTGTTTAGCAGATAAAGAAGATATAGCTAGAGAACTAGTTGCTGGTACCGATGCTGAACTTGTACAAATCATTGGTGGGATCATCGTATTATATAAAGAATCCCTTGAACATAAGGCAATTGAATTGCCATAGATGAAAAATGTAACAAAGTCTTTTCCATGTTTGAAAAATTTTAAAGTGTTAGATCAGAAAAAATGTTTTCTGCTTTCGAGGAGATAGACAATGAAAAAAATCGGATTATTAGGTGGGACATTTGATCCACCGCATATCGGGCATTTAGCAATGGCAGAAGAGGTTTATGAAAGATTATCACTAGATGAGATCTGGTTTATTCCATCTTCTGAACCGCCCCATAAAGAAAAGGCTAAAGTATCTGCTCAGGATCGATTGGACATGTTAACAGTGGCAATTGATCAAGTTGATTATTTTCAAATTAAAACAATTGAATTAGAACGTAAAGGGAAATCATATACAATTGAGACGATAAGGACTTTACAAAGGCAATATCCAAATGCACAGTTTTATTTTATTATTGGTGCTGACATGGTTGAGTACTTACCCAACTGGCATAAAATTGACCAATTAGTTAAAATGGTTCAGTTTGTTGGAGTCAAGCGACCAGAATTTGAGTTAGAAACACCTTATCCTGTTATCTTATTAGATACACCAGGACTTGATATTTCCTCAACGATGGTTAGGCAAAGACTTGAAAAGAACCATTCAGTACGGTAC
The DNA here is from genome assembly GCF_018919165.1 of Amphibacillus sp. MSJ-3. Classification (GTDB taxonomy): domain Bacteria; phylum Bacillota; class Bacilli; order Bacillales; family Amphibacillaceae; genus Amphibacillus. The sequence continues at coordinate 28,144 of NZ_JAHLQM010000028.1, forward strand.
CTTATTCCTCAAGAAGTTTTAGCTTTAATAAAGGAGAGAGGATTGTATGGACAAAGATCAGGCTCTTAAACTGGTTAAACCTCACTTAAATGAAACACGTTATGATCATACTGAACGTGTGATGGAAACAGCGATAACTTTAGCTGATGTTTTTCAAGTTAACCAAGAGGAGGCAATGTTGGCAGCTGTTTTCCATGACTATGCGAAATATCGGCCTTTAAAAGAAATGGTCCAGATTATCAAAGACTTTCAATTACCGGAGGATTTATTAAGTTTTCATCATGAGTTGTGGCATGGACCCGTTGCCTCCATTTTAGTGGAAACAGAGTTGGGAATTGATAATCAAGCAATTAAAGATGCTATCTATTGGCATACGACTGGTCATGGTCAAATGACGAATTTAGAAAAAATAATATATTTAGCGGATTATATTGAACCAGGTAGACATTTTCCTGGCTTAGATATCATTCGAAAGGTAGCAACCAAGAATTTAGATGAGGCTTGTTTTATGGCGGTTAGAAATAGTATGACTTTTTTATTAAGTCGTGAACGATTAATTTATCCGGAAACTTTAAATATGTATAATCAACTGAAACGGAATTTGGAGGAATTGAATTCATGAACAATGAACAACTAATTAAAAACGTTGTTAAAGCAGCGGATGATAAACGAGCTGAAGATATTTTAGTGTTAGATATGAAAGACGTATCTGTTATGGCTGATTATTTTGTTATTTGTGAAGGATCTAGTGAACGTCAAGTACAAGCAATTGCGCGGGGAATAAAGGAAGCGGTAGAAGATAATGACGCAATCGTTAATCGAATGGAAGGGTTTGAACAAGCACGTTGGATTTTAATCGATCTTGGTGACGTGGTTTGTCATATTTTCCATCAAGAGGAACGAAGTTATTATAACTTAGAACGCCTTTGGGGCGATGCACCTATTATTGAAGTTGACTGAGATGAAAAAGAGGGATAAGTCGTGACCTATCAAAAATTAGCTAAACTTTATGATTTTTTAATGGAGGATGCTCCATATGATCAATGGGTTAAATTTACTGAACTTTATATAAAGAAGGATGTTCCTGCTAAGCAAATAAAAATATTAGATTTAGGCTGTGGAACGGGTCAAGTGACTTGTCGCTTAGCAGAAAAGGGCTATCAACTAACTGGAGTTGACTTATCAGAGGATATGTTGGTTGAAGCCGCATCACATGCGATGAAGGACAATTTAAATATTCAATGGATAAAGCAAGATATCACTCAATTAGAAGGTTTGAATCATTATGATCTTATTGTTAGTTATTGTGATGTTGTTAATTACATAACAGATCAAGATAAGTTGAGTGCCACTTTTCATCATGCTTATCAGAGTTTAAGTGATGACGGAGTGTTTTTATTTGATGTTCATAATATGGATTATGTGGAAAATGAGATGGTAGATCAACTTTTTTCTGAAGTTTACGATCATTTAGCTTATATTTGGTTTTGTTATCCAGGTAAGTATGCGGGAGAAATGAAACATGAATTAACATTTTTTATTGAGGAAGATGGGAAATATCAAAGATTTGACGAATTTCATCATCAGCGAACTTATCCATTATCAATATATCTTAAATTATTAACTGAAGCAGGTTTCAAAGATGTGGAACTATATACCGATTTTCAAACAACTCCTATTGATGATTTGACAGTGGAACCTTTGGGAGAACGTCTTTTCTTTGCTTGTCGAAAATAATTAAGCAAAACATTAAAAAAGTACATTTTTGTACTTTTTTTTATTTATAAAGGATTTTTAATCAGCTTTGCCGAACTATATAAAAAGCTCTTTAACAATAAAAAAATGAAATGGAATTGAGGGATACTGTGAAGTGGATAAAAGATAATTTAATTATTGTTATTGTCTGTCTAATTTTATTGTTCGGTATCCTCTGGGAATTATTCCGATCCGATTGGCTTCAACCATCTGTAGAAACATCCCCAATTAACTCTTCAGTAAATCATCCTACATCTAGTCCGTTTGAAAGTTCACCTGAAAATGAGAACATTCCAAATCAAGAGAAAGTTTATGTCGATATTAAAGGAGAAGTCCATCAACCAGGTGTTTACCTAGTCGATCCTAACGACCGTGTAATTGATGTGATTGAATCAGCTGGTGGTTTTACTGATCGCGCTGATGAGAATCAAATAAATCTTGCTGAAAAGGTTTATGATGAAATGGTTATTTTCGTACTAGATCAATCTGAATCAGAAGATTTAACCGTTCAATCTGACTCTAATCATGATAAAATAAGAATTAACCAAGCAAGCCAAACAGAACTGGAGCAATTGCCGGGAATAGGTGAAGCAAAGGCTTTAGCTATAATTCAATATCGGGAAGAAAATGGCCCCTTTAGAGAGGCTGAAGAGTTAAAGAATATTTCTGGTATCGGTGAAAAAACATTTGAAAAATTAGCAGAGTATGTTATTGTACCTTAAAACATCAAGACGTTTAGAACTAACATCGATACCCACGAACAATTTCACGGAAAGGACCTCCTTTCATGTGATTTTGGAATAAGCTTGGATACTGCGGGATATCCCTAGACACAATTGCCTAACAACAACCTGGCTTATGAGTATTCTTTGGTGTATCACCAAAAGCTGCCCAAATCCCACTATCATTTGGTTTGGCGGTACATCGATACAGCTTGTGCGTTTGCAGTTCAGCAATTGGCTGGGTCACAGTCTTAAAACGTAGTTAAACTACAGGGGGAAACAGCATATTCCCATTTGGATCCATTCCAATTCTATTATCTAAGGACATCACGCAATATCCAAGTGAACTGTTTGAAAATAGTGAACTATTTATAGGCAAGTTACAATCAAAAATCGTTAGATTAAAGATACAACAAGTCTTGTACAATGATTCATGCTAGTTTTCTGGAACGAATGGTGACCGACTCCTGTGGGAACAGCACGAGTCTGAAGACCCTGCAGGAAATGGGGTTCTTCCGAGGAGGCTGAAGCCGTGCCCACGGAAAGCGTGTTGCCAATCGTGAAAGATAACAGTCACATAAATTGTACTTTAGGTAATAGCAAAATTTATTTAACGGATTTCCGAAAGAAGTCTCCCATCCTCAAGGAATGAGAAGGGCGATATCCCAATGAGTAGGTGGGAGATGAATTTCGGTTGGCTTTAGCCAAAGCTTGTGATACAATCAGCCTTATCCTGATAAAGGGCTGATATACCAATGAAATTAGATAACAATAATCATTCAGTGTTCTTATTGCACTATCATCTTGTGCTGGTTGTAAAATATCGCAGACAAGTATTTGATAATGAAATATCTGATTTTGCA
>NZ_JAHLQM010000029.1 GCF_018919165.1 Amphibacillus sp. MSJ-3
GCCGCTCGCTTCCTTCAGATTCCGCGTCACCACGGACACCCTTGCGTTAGGCTAACCACTACTTCTGCCTTCATGGCTCGGGACTCTCACCCTAGAGATTACATCCATGCCAGGCACACCATTAAAAAGGCACCCAATTTGAAATTGGATGCCTTTCATACATTGCATGTCGTGAAGTACAGCATTTTAACATATCATTTTATAAACTAAAACTACTTGTATACAATTAAATTCCAAAATAAACATTGATATGACAGACTTAAGAATAAAAACACTCACTATATGTATACTAACGGTGTATACATACTTTTTAGGAGCTGCAAGTATTGGTATTATCAATTTCCTTAGATTTCAGAACGTAATTTGTATACATTTTTTTCAAAAGATACATTTATAAGTATTGTTATGAATAAATTCATTTTATTTGTATACATTATAAACGTTGATATTACCATCTCCTTTCACTTAAGTTGATCTAAATGTATACACAAATTTCCTTTAAATTATTTGTTCCCAAATCATTTTTATTAATATTTACATTTAATACAAAAGAAATTTAGCACTTAATGCGATACCACTTATACGATTAACGGTAAAATCGTATGTAACTAGTGATACCTTACCTATACAAGATTAATTTAGAATGACTGCATAACGTTATAATATATTATCTATCTTAGTTAACTATGGTTTTCCCGCAAAACCTTGTTCCAACAGGCATTCCAATTCAGCAATAATATTTTTTAGTTCGTGAATACTCAATGTTTCATCATCCATAACTTCTGCACTTGAATGATTTATTGGGTTATGATTCCTTAAATCATGGGCCGTATCGATTAAATTGCCAATACTATCATCTACATCAGAAGGATTTAATTTTTGGTAAGCTTTTTTTATAGGACCTGTTCTATAAAACATTCTGAAATTTGGTTTACCTTTTCCAGTTTGTTCAATACCTTTATAATTCATTAAATGTGCGGTGACCCTATCAAAATATGATTTGTAGTACGAAAAGGCTTCCAAAATGTCATTACTGTTCCTATAATAACGATACATAAAATAAATATACCAGACTTTCATATCTCCGTTAAAGTCATATTCGTCTGTAAGAATAAGATTTATGTAACTGTTGTTATCTGTATTTAAAAGTGATTTGACAAATGAACTTTTGCAATAATAGTTTATGTAATTATAAATATTTGGTTCATATGCAGCAAGTTTGTTTAATAAATCTTTATGACTAAATCCTCTTAATATCAAATAATTAATTATTATCGTAATGTCAAACGAGTCCAAATTATTATTTTGAAATATTTGATTCAAAAAAGACCTTATTAAATCACCGTTACGTGTGTTTAATATCATATTAATCAAATTCTTCGTGTCATATTTAATTATTTTATAGTCCTCATTGAATAGACTCTTTAATTTTCTTATTAGCTCTTCATCATTAAATATTGCATCTTTGTAATAAAGTAGATATCGAAAAATCTCATCGGAAGAATATTTTACATCCGTTATGTTGAAAACTGCATCTTTTATTTCTTTATATAAATCATGATTATGTGCTCTCTTCACAGCAACATCATGCAGTCTATCAATAAATTCTTTCATGTTATTTTCGTCAAACATACTTGATATTTCTATTTCTTGTGCATTAACGTAGTGATCATATAATGCGGCACTGAGTTCTTCACTTATATTATCAGAAACCCCATAGTTGCTCTTCTGTTCATTTAAATTTAAATTGATATCCCTGTAATTATGTATAACGGAGTTCTTTATATTTGAAACAACATCATTTAACTTGTCATCACTAGTGTTAAAGAACACAAATAAGTCATCAACGTATCTAACCAACTGATAGTCCCCTATACCATCTAGATTAGCTAAGAAGCCCTCTAATTTCCTGTCAAACGAATCCAAATATACATAGGTAGCCAAAAATGATAATGAGCATGATTTCTCTATAGTTGGGTATTTTCCATCGCCTATTGCTCGCAATAACCTTTTATATATTAGTGCGGTCCTTGAATCTATTATTGTAGTATTGTTATTTATTTGCTCAAATAATATATTAATATCTATACTGTCAAAGAAATTAGTAACATCAAACTTATAATAATATTGGTAGCGTTGGGTACATTCATTTACGTCAGCATAAAAGCGTTCATAACTCTTTTTGTAATGAAAATCTAATTCCAGCATATTCCCTGCGTAATAACATCTTGTTCTCGTCGAATTCCTTTCATATTTATTACATACATGATATCCTACGCACTCTAAATAAATATGTATTATTGGGGATACCAACTTGGAATTTCTAAATGCACTATTATTTTTTTGAATATAATGTCTTGGGAAGTCAAACACCAATTTATTTCTAAAAAGAGCACCATTCTTAATATACTTATTAAAGAACTTCTCACTTTTTATCATTTTCTTTTCCTTATCGGACAGAATAGAAAATGGATATAACTGCAAATACTTATTTAGAGTTTGATTACTTTGTTTAAATATCCCTTCACAGACATTATTCCATGTACTGTATTCCATGTTAATCATTAGGAATCCCTCCAATTACCACAATGACAAGTATTTTGATGACACAGTTAATCTTTTACTACTTTAATTTCATCTCAATGTAATAATCATTTAAGAACTTCTCGGCATCCATTACATCCGACTGGCCTTTGATACTCCCGATTTTAAAACCTAGTCGGGACTTTTTAGGTCTATTTAATATTGCAAAACGCATTTCTCTTTTGTATATAATTTCAAGGAATGTGTTTTGTTTATATACAAAAAGTCCTTAAAGTTTTTTCATTATCTTTAAAGACCTCAGGTGATATTTATTAAATGTAATTCTTTATACTTCAATCTGAAGTTTGCAACTATCGTTCGGCTCAAGTTTAGCTCATCCCGGCTCAACCAAAGTTTGACTCCTCATAATATCCCAGACAATAAGATACGAAGGCAGATCGTTATAACTCCATTGTAATCAACTCGAATTCAGTTCTCCTTAATTCATGCATATTTCCTGTTTAGCGGTGTAGCCATCACGAGACAATTTAAATCCTGTTTATTCCTCTTCCAAGGATGATTTAATCACCTGTGTTATATGTTCAACAATTTCGTCCATTGTAAACCTTGATGTATCAAGAGCAAATTTATCTACAATATATGGATTGTATCGTTGAACTTCCTCTTTTGTGATTTCATGCCATATTGGTAATAAAATGATTCTATTTTCATTTATTTCCCTATTTAAAAAGCTTTTAAATTCATATTCGGACCAACCACTTTTTATAAAATTAGGGGATAAAAATACAATGACAAACCTTGAATTAAGAATCCCCATATTCATTTGGTCAATTTGACTATCGCCAATCTTAAACACTTTAACATCTTCAAACACTTTGAATCCTTGGTCACTTAACCTACTCGATAATTCCGATACAAATATTTCTTTATCTAAACTAGAATGTGATAAAAACACATCATATTCTATTAATTCTTTTTCCGAAACAGTATCTTTAATATCCATTGCTAGATTCTCTAGTTTACTATTTAATTCATTTACCTCACCTAGATATTCATAATTTGCACTAGATTGCTCCTCAACAGCTCTTACCATTTTCTTAAAACTCTTCTGTTGTTCTTTCTGGATTCTCTCTTGATACTTATTAATATCTGCTTGATTTTGTCTGATTTTTTCTGTTAGTTTAGTAATTTCACTTTCATATTTCAATAAATTTTTTTGATATCGCGTCAAACTTTGTATATCTGAATTACTAATATTCCTTTTCTTTTTAATTCTTTCAATCTTTTTCATTTCTGAATCACGTTTTTTTCTAATAGAAATTAATTTCCGAGTTAATTCGCCATCTTTTCGCATTACTCTTCTTAGATTGCTTTCATTTACGCTCATAAACAACCCTCACTTTGTTAAACAGCTGTATATTCTAGACTTGATCATGTCTTTCATTCATATTTTCCTTGCTTCTTAAAATCTGACTATACACTTTCCAACTCATATAATCATCCATTGCCTGTAATGCTTCTGGATTTTCTAGCAATTTAACATAGTCTTCTTTTTCTTCAATATTACCAATAATAAAGTCCATCAGTTTTGGTGTGAAGCTGTATCTAAAATTGTCATAGGTATTATGCTCACCTGCATTCGTTACCTCATCATCATTTGCCATATGCACTTCCATTTCTTCCATGATTTTGTCGGCATGGGTAAATTCCGTGCCAAACCGTTCATTGAACTGTTCTAAAATGGCAGATAACCTTTCCTTTTCCTCATCTGGCGCCCCACCACCTGCATGTGCTGCTGAATCTAAATCAACTTGTCCCTTTTCTTCTAAATCAATGCTCCCTTCAAACACTTTGTTGTTACGATAGTATTCCAAAGCAATATCATCTGCTAAATATACCTTCTCAGAAATCTGTTTTGGTAATTTCCGCAATAAATAATTGAGATATACATATAACTTATGCAAATCAATATCGGTAAAGGGGCCAATTTGCAAGATGAATTGGTATGTTCGAACGAATTTAGTTACAGAGCTCTTAAAGGCTTCTTTTTCTTCTTCCGCTAAGTCCTTTTCAAAACGGTCGACCGCTGGATCAAGTAAAGCATTTAACCTCTCCTGTGCGCGTTTATCCTTCAATCTCCCCGAAAACTCTAGTTCATTCACTTGATTTACTTCAGATGATGTATAAACTTGCATAGCATCTAGTTCATATTGTAAATCGTATAACATATTCGGGTCTGTCACTTCGGATAGACCTGTCACTTCATAATAAGGTTGGAAAGCATCACGTATTTCATCAGGTGTATTAACAAAATCTAAAACAAAAGTGTCTTCTTTCCCTGGGCAAGTCCGATTTAGGCGTGAAAGGGTTTGTACAGCCTTAATTCCACTTAATGGCTTATCCACATACATAGTATGTAGTAAGGGCTCGTCAAAACCCGTTTGATATTTCTCCGCAACAATTAACACTTGATACTCATCTGTTCCAAATTGCTCAGGTAATTCTTTTTCTCCGAAGCCGTTTATTCCAGCTTCTGTGAGGGGCCTTCCATCTTGAACTGTTCCAGAAAAAGCAATCAATGTATTTAAATCCGTATACTTCATTTGTTTAATATAATCATCAAAGGCATGCTTATAGCGAACAGCATGTAATCGACTGCGTGTGACCACCATTGCCTTTGCTCGTCCACCAATTTTATGACTAACAGACTGACGAAAATGCTCAATCATCACTGCTGTCTTCTGAGCAATGCTATGCGGATGCAAGGATACAAATCGTGCTATCTCTTTATTCGCCTTACTTTTAATGACTTCAGGGTCTTCATTGATACTTTTTTCTACTTTATAAAATGTTTCATAGGTCGTGTAGTTTTGTAGGACATCTAATATAAACCCTTCTTCAATTGCTTGACGCATCGAATAAATATGAAAGGCTTCCGGTAGGCCAGTTGTAGCATTTACCGTTCCAAACTTCTCAATCGTTTTTGGCTTCGGTGTTGCTGTAAAGGCAAAGAAAGATATATTATCCTGTTTACCACTTTTTTCTATTGTTTCGACAATTTGTTCGTCTACGCTGTCTAGCTCTTCTTCCAAAATTTTATCCTGCTCATAGGCATCTTCAAGCGACTTATCTGATAAGACATTTGTCATGGTTGTTGATGCTTTACCACCTTGCGAGCTATGTGCTTCATCAATAATAATACCGTATCTTCCTCGATTAAATTCCCCGACCTTTTCAATGATGAAAGGGAATTTCTGCAAGGTTGTGATGATAATGCGTTTTTTATTGCTAATAGCATCTGCTAATTGCTGTGAATCTTCGTCAATTTTCGCAACGAATCCAGCTTCATGTTCTAATTGATAAATGGCATCTTGCAACTGTTTATCTAGCACTCTGCGGTCTGTAATAACAATGATACTGTCAAATATTGAATTGTTATTTTCATCATGCATTTTCGCTAAGCGGTGGGATAGCCAAGCAATACTATTAGTTTTCCCACTTCCTGCTGAATGCTGGACTAAATAGTTATTTCCTACACCCTTTGTTTGTAGATCGGCTTCAATCTTCCGCACAACATCAAGTTGATGGTAACGTGGGAAGATAACCGTTTCCTTTTTACTAACAATTTCCCCCGTACTATCACGAATATCTTTTTCCTCTACATAGACAAAGCGATGAATTAAATCTAAGACACTATCCTTCTGTAAAACTTCATTCCATAAATAGGATGCTCGGTAATTCTTATAGACAACCGGGTTACCTTTCCCACCATTATTCCCTCGATTAAATGGTAGGAAAAAGGTGTTTTGGCCTTTTAAAGCCGTCGTCATTGAAATCTCATCTGTGTCAAGAGCAAAATAAACGATGACACGTTTTTTAAATTGGAACAATAATTCTTTTGGATCCCGATCTCTTTTAAACTGCCTTTCTGCATGCTCATAAGTTTGACCAGTCAATTGGTTTTTTAATTCCATGACAACAATCGGAAAACCATTTAAAAATAATACGACATCTAAACTATTTTGGTTACTCGGACTATAATATACTTGTCTACTAACCGTGAATATATTTTTTTCATAGTTTTCCATTAAGGTTTGGTTCAAACTACTAGGCGGTTTATTATAGACTAGTCGTAAATGTACTCCCCGATCTCGAATACCATGACGTAAACAATCGATGACACCACGGCGATTGAGTTCCTGTGTTAGACGGTTTAATATATTACGTTTCAAAGCTGGACCATGTAGCTTTTCCAGTCTTTCCATATGTTTTGGTTGTGTTGCATACCAAAATTGAAAAAGCATTTCCACATCAATTGCATGCCGTTTAAAGTCTTGTAAGGCTTCACCTTCTAAACGGCGTTCCATATATGTAAATTGTAATTTTATTTTGCATTAAATTTAAGGGGTGCTTTGCACTAATAAATCGAGTAGGAGACTAGCCATTAATTGACTAGTCTCCTACTCGATTTAAAATAGTCCTTTTTTCAATATATAAATACTTTAACTGCCATAAGCATACCCTTTTTCCAGTTCGTCTTTACTTGTAGTTATTTCTATTGTGATATGATTCTTTACACCCGATGTATGGGCAAGCTCTGCAATTTCTTCTTTGATTTCCCTAGTCTTGTTTATATCGGAAGAGTCTATAAGAACCGTAACGATAAGGGCATTTTCTTCTCCGTCCAGTGACCAAATGTGAAAATGAGAGAGGGCCTTTACAGCAGGAATATTGTTAATGGAGTTCGCCAGGTTCTCTACGTTTACATTTTCCGGCGAACCGTTCAATAAAATTTTCATTGTACTGAAAAATTCAGGTACAGTTTTATAGAGGATATAGAGTGCTATCAAAATCGATAAGATTGGATCCAATCGATAAGCCTCGGTAAAGTTCATTACGATACTCACAACCAAGACCCCAATCCACCCTAATACATCTTCTAGCATATGCAGGTTCAACATGCCTTCGTTTTTAGATGACCCTTTGCTTAGAATCCAAGCCGCATATCCATTCAATCCAATAGCCACGAGTGAAAGCCAAAACATGCCACTGTAATTAACCGGTTGCGGATCAATCAAACGTGGGATACTTCGGTAAATCATAAAAAATGAGCCGCCGATCAGTACTACTCCAGTTATCAACGCCCCTAATAATGAAAAGCGGTTATAACCAAAAGTGAACTGTTCATCTTGCTGCTTTTCTGAGTACCCCTGGAAAAACCAAGCGAATCCAATAGAAATGGAATCTCCTAAATCATGAACGGCGTCGGACATAATTGACACACTATTGAAAAGAGACCCAAAGAAAAATTCAATCATGGAAAAAATAAAGTTGGTGAAAAAAGCAATTTTAATATTCTTATTCGGTTGATTTTGGTGCGAGTGATTTTCTTGTTTCTCTGACTTTGAAATTTTAAAAACCTCTATTTAGTTTTATACCTTATTAGCTTTTATTGTTCTAGTTCGTTGATATGAGTTAAGACTTGTTCGAGAATACTGAAAACATGAAGATCATCAAGACTGTAAACCATGCTTTTCCCTTCTCTCCTTGCCTTCACTAAACGCGAATCTTTCAATATTTTTAGTTGGTGTGAAATCGCGGACTGTTCCATATCCAATGCAAGCACAATGTTTCCAACACTGAGTTCTTTTTTCTGTAAGAGAAAGAGAATCGACAAGCGTGTAGGGTCACTAATCACTTTGAATAATTTGCTTATTGATTGAATCTTCTCTTTATTGATTGGCGAAGATGTTGATGTATCCATATGCTCTTATTCCTCTCATATGATTTTCCGTTCATATATATAATACCACATGGGTAAAACGATGCAAGTTTTTAGTTTATAGACTAAATTAATAGACTAAATTAAGACTTTTGTATTCATAATAGTAGTCCATTTGAACAAGAAGCATCTTGTCTTGACAAAGCTCATACAGTGAGTTAATATGATTTCGTAAACATATGAATGTAACTTCATATTTAAATCATAATCATTCCGATTTACATATGGGACAACTGAAAGGAGTCAGAGACAATGGAAATTACATGAATACTTCTCTTCTTTTAGTGGGAATTTGTGTGATTTAATAAGTAAATGAATGGAAATCAAAGGAATTATATAGGAAGGTGATAAAAATGTAACGATTGATGAAGTCAACCAAGCAATGCTTGATGCTGAAAATGAATCATTTGAGTACACAGATGATCCAATTGTTTCTTCAGATGTTGTAGGCACAGATGCGGGAGCAATTTTTGATGCCACTCAAACAGAAGTCATTGAAAATGAAGGCACACAATTAGTAAAAACGGTCGCATGGTATGACAGCGAATATGGTTTTGTTTCCAATTTAGTACGTTTAGTGGAATATGTTGCTGAATTAAGTAAATGAGAAAACTCTTAATTTTTTTTGCTCAACCAATTAAAATAAAAATATAAGGAGAAAATGTATAATGAATAAAACAACTGGATTATGGGTCGGATGGATTGGCATCCTTTTGGGTGCCATTAGCTTCTTCTGGCAACCGTTATGGATGGGAGTAGCTGCGGTCGTTCTTGGAATTATCGGGCTGACATCTCCCAAGAAGGGAGTTAACTGGGGCGCGATTATTATCGGAGCAATTTCATTAATTGCGACACTTTTATAGTTTAGAAAATGAACAAAAAAGGCAGCGATTGTAGTTTATCGCTGCCTTTTTTGATTCTAAAATAGTCCTTTTTTCAATATATAAATACTTTAACTGCCATAAGCATACCCTTTTTCCAGTTCGTCTTTACTTGTAGTTATTTCTATTGTGATATGATTCTTTACACCCGATGTATGGGCAAGCTCTGCAATTTCTTCTTTGATTTCCCTAGTCTTGTTTATATCGGAAGAGTCTATAAGAACCGTAACGATAAGGGCATTTTCTTCTCCGTCCAGTGACCAAATGTGAAAATGAGAGAGGGCCTTTACAGCAGGAATATTGTTAATGGAGTTCGCCAGGTTCTCTACGTTTACATTTTCCGGCGAACCGTTCAATAAAATTTTCATTGTACTGAAAAATTCAGGTACAGTTTTATAGAGGATATAGAGTGCTATCAAAATCGATAAGATTGGATCCAATCGATAAGCCTCGGTAAAGTTCATTACGATACTCACAACCAAGACCCCAATCCACCCTAATACATCTTCTAGCATATGCAGGTTCAACATGCCTTCGTTTTTCGATGACCCTTTGCTTAGAATCCAAGCCGCATATCCATTCAATCCAATAGCCACGAGTGAAAGCCAAAACATGCCACTGTAATTAACCGGTTGCGGATCAATCAAACGTGGGATACTTCGGTAAATCATAAAAAATGAGCCGCCGATCAGTACTACTCCAGTTATCAACGCCCCTAATAATGAAAAGCGGTTATAACCAAAAGTGAACTGTTCATCTTGCTGCTTTTCTGAGTACCCCTGGAAAAACCAAGCGAATCCAATAGAAATGGAATCTCCTAAATCATGAACGGCGTCGGACATAATTGACACACTATTGAAAAGAGACCCAAAGAAAAATTCAATCATGGAAAAAATAAAGTTGGTGAAAAAAGCAATTTTAATATTCTTATTCGGTTGATTTTGGTGCGAGTGATTTTCTTGTTTCTCTGACTTTGAAATTTTAAAAACCTCTATTTAGTTTTATACCTTATTAGCTTTTATTGTTCTAGTTCGTTGATATGAGTTAAGACTTGTTCGAGAATACTGAAAACATGAAGATCATCAAGACTGTAAACCATGCTTTTCCCTTCTCTCCTTGCCTTCACTAAATGCGAATCTTTCAATATTTTTAGTTGGTGTGAAATTGCGGACTGTTCCATATCCAATGCAAGCACAATGTTTCCAACACTGAGCTCTTCTTTCTGTAAAAGAAAGAGAATTGACAAACGTGTAGGGTCACTAATCACTTTGAATACTTTGCTTATTGATTGGATCTTCTCTTTATTGATTGACGAAGTTGTTGATGTATCCATATGCTCTTATTCCTCTCATATGATTTTCTGTTCATATATATAATACCACATGAGTTAAACGATGCAATTTTTTTGTTTATAGGCAGAATTAAGGCTTTGTATTCGCACTAGTAGTCCCTTTGAACAAGAAGCATCTTGTCTTGACAAAGCTCATACAGTGAGTTAATATGATTTTGTAAACATATGAATTATAATTCATACGCAAATCATAATCATTCCGATTTACATATGAAAGGAGATGGATACTGGATAAGCCCAAAATATATGAATCCTTGCTTTACTTAAGCAAGCATGCGAGTTCAGAAGTTGCAAAACACAAAAAAGTCGGTGTATAGTTATACTATTTCTATTAGTCTAACTCAAGTTGAAAAATATTTTACGGCAGTTAAAGGATGTGTATTTTAATGGTTGATTGGTTTTTGAGTTTAAACCCAATCTGGCAAGCAACATTAGCGGGTGTATTTACTTGGCTAATGACCGCCCTAGGTTCGAGTTTAGTATTTTTATTTCATGAAGTGAATGATAAACTTCTTGCCATTATGAATGGTTTTGCTGCCGGGGTTATGTTTGCAGCAAGTTACTGGTCTTTGTTAGCGCCATCCATTGATTTTGCAGAGCAAAATGGTTATGGTATTTGGTCATTTGTGCCTGCTTTGGTTGGTTTTTTAGTAGGAGGCCTCTTTTTAAGAGTTGTGGATGGCGTGGTCCCTCATTTGCATAATAGAACAAGCGGTGTTGAGGAAACTGAGGGTGTTGCTTCATCTTTATCGTCTACAACCCTTTTGTTTCTAGCGGTAACCATTCATAATATACCAGAAGGGTTGGCAATTGGTGTGGCTTTTGGAGCTGCTGGACAAGGAGCTTCTGCTATTACAAGTGCATTGGTGCTTGCACTGGGTATTGGGCTGCAAAACTTTCCCGAAGGTGCTGCGCTTTCAATGCCTATTCGAGCAGAAGGCAGTACAAAGGGACATGCATTTAATATGGGGCAATCCAGTGCACTTTTTGAAATTATATCAGCAACTATTGGCGCTTGGCTGGTCACACAGATAACTGTTATCTTACCTTATGCATTAGCTTTTGCAGCAGGAGCCATGGTATTTGTCTGTGTTGAAGAATTGATTCCTAATTCTCAAACGAATGGACATAGCGAAGTAGCGACAATGGCATTTATGATTGGTTTTGCTATCATGATGACATTGGACGTTGCTCTTGGTTAAACAATAAACAAAGGACACAAAAAAGTCTACAAAAATCAAATAAATTATATAGAAAGGTGATAAAAATGGAAACTATCGAAGAACAACAATCTCAAGAAAAACATAATCACAACCACGACCATGACCATGAACACGGAAAAATGCCAATCGTTTTATACTTTATTGGTTTAGCCTTAGCGGTGATCGCTTTATTTTTGAATGAAGATTATCAGTTAATGCGAAATATTTTATTCTCAATCGCTACAATCAGTGCAGGATATCATGTCATTATTCTTGAAGGCCTTGGAGAAACAATCGAGAACTCCAAAGTTCAAAAAAAGTTCATGCCCAACTCTCACATTTTGATGGGATTAGCGGCCATTGGCGCTTCTTTAATGGGGAATTTTTGGGAAGGTACATTATTGATTCTTATTTTTTCTGGTGCACATTTTTTGGAAGATTATGCAGAAGGAAGAAGTAAACGAGAAATCACGAAATTACTCGAAATGAATCCAACGACTGCCCGGTTAATCCAGCCTGATGGCAGTACAAAAAATGTTGACGTCAGTGAATTAAAAGTGGGAGATCAACTTCAAGTATTGAATGGCGATCAAGTCCCCATTGATGGCGTCATTTTGTCAGGCTCTACGTCCATTGATGAGTCATCTATTAATGGAGAAAGTATCCCAAAAGAGAAGTCCAAAGGAGACGACGTTTTCGGAAGTACAATCAATGGAACAGGTACTTTCACAATGGAAGTCACTAAAGAAAATAAAGATACAGTATTTTCAAAAATTTTACAGTTAGTAAACCAGAACCAAGACAACCAAACAAAAGCTGCGAGTATAATCCAAAAATTTGAACCGAAATACGTTACAGTTGTTTTAATTGCCATTCCGTTATTCATGTTATTGGCTCCTTTTCTCCTAGACTGGACATGGTCACAAAGTATCTATAGAGGATTGGTCCTTTTAGTGGCAGCTTCACCCTGTGCTTTAGCAGCGGCTACTGTATCGGTAACTTTATCGACGACTTCTAACTTGGCCAAAAAAGGCGTCCTTTCAAAAGGTAGTTCTTACCTGTCTCAATTAGCCGATACTCAAGCCATTGCATTTGACAAGACAGGAACCTTGACTAAAGGAAAACCTGAAGTAACCAATTACTATTTTTCTGATTCCGTGAACGAAGAAAACATGATTGATATCGTAGTAGCTCTTGAAAAAGAATCCAATCACCCTTTAGCAGATGCTATTCTAAGAAAGTTTGAGCAAAAAAATAAACTAACTATCGAAGTAGAAAACCAGATCGGCAAAGGATTGACAGGAGATTACAAAGGGAGAAATTATCGTATAGGAAAACCGACTTCGTTTGACGATGTTTCAGATGAATATAGTCGTTTAAATAATGAATGGTCATCAGAAGGTAAAACAGTCGTATATGTAGCAGAAGATGAGAATGTCATTGGACTTATAGCTCTCATGGACGTTCCAAGTGAACATGCAAAAGACACCATTAAATACTTTAAAGAACAAGGCATACACACCACTTTAATCACTGGCGACTCAGAAATGACAGGAAAAGCAGTTGCGGAACAATTAGAAATAGATGAAGTAATCGCGAATGTCATGCCAGAAGATAAATCTCGAATTATAGACGAACAAAAAGAGAAATACGGCGTAACAGCAATGGTGGGTGATGGTGTAAATGATGCCCCTGCCCTTGTGAATGCAAATGTAGGGATTGCCATGGGAGACGGAACCGATGTAGCAGTAGAAGTGTCTGATTTGGTTTTGATGCAGAATGATTTATCCAAATTGGTCCAATCTCATAATATTTCAACCAAAATGAATCGTGTCATTTGGCAAAATATTATTTTTTCAATGGCCGTTGTTGCCTTTTTAGTTGTCGTTAGTTTCTTAGGCTTAACGGATATTGCAATCAGTGTCATTATTCATGAAGGAAGTACATTGGTTGTTATTCTGAATGGGCTTCGATTGTTAAGGTCTAATTCTAAGCCTATCAAAAATTAATAACCTGTTTCAAATATTAACTAATTCTCGTTTTCATATGCCTCTGAAGTTTTGGAAACTTTAGAGGCATATTTTTATAAATCAGTTAGTATCAAAAACAATCGATTATGGGACGATTTTAAATGACAACTTTTGTAGATTAAAAATAGAGATTTTTAGTACCAAAATTTTGCTCTTTATCTACGTATCTTTACCCACCCTTTATGATACAATTGAGAAAATCAAAATAGAGAAGGAAGAGGACTATGAGTGGGTATGTATATGGGTATGCAAGGGTAAGTACACGTTCACAAGAATTGTCTCGTCAGTTGGATTTGCTCAATGAACATAACTGCAACGAAATACTGACTGAAAAAATGACCGGAACCAAAGCTAATCGCCCGCAATTAAATCGGCTGAAAGATAAATTGCGTCCAGGTGATACAGTTATCGTGGAAAGCTTCTCTCGTTTGGGGCGTAGCACAAAAGATTTAATTGATCTTGTAAATTACTTTGAAGAACATAATGTAAAGTTAATCAGCTTAAAAGAGAATTTTGATACTGCCACTCCCCAAGGGCGACTTATGATGACTGTGTTTCAAGCATTTAGTCAATTTGAACGAGATTTGATTGTTGAACGCACAAAAGAAGGTTTAAAAAGCGCTCGAGCTAGAGGACGAAAAGGCGGGCGTCCTCCTGTGAACCAACGAGATATTGAACGAGCAATAAAATTATACAAAAGTGAGGAATATAGTGTGAAAGAAATTGTTGAAATGACAGGAATCAGCAAATCAACGCTTTATCGTTACTTAGATAAATAAAAATTGACGATTATTTTATTTAATCGTGGGAAAGAGGTGTTCTCATGAACCAAGAACTTCCTCCATTAACTTCATATTCAGAAGAACTAAGACAAAATGCGATGGATAAATATCAAGTGATCGCCCCTTATCTTAGACATAAAGAAAGTTTGAGTAATATTGCTGTAGAATCAGGGGTTCCAAAAAGAACTTTGTACCATTGGGTAAATCAATATCGGCAATCAGGGTTGAAAGGATTGATCCGAAGAAAGCGCTCGGATTCAGGAAGCTTTAAAGTAGAAGAAAATGTACAAGAAGAAATTAAAAAGCTTATATTTGAAAACAGAAAAAACACTCTAACTTCTATTCATCGGAAGGTATGTAAAATTTGCAAAAAGAAAAATTGGGCCCCACCTAGTTACCATCAAGTATATGCGATTGCTAAAAATCTGTCGCCACAATTAAAGGAACTTGCTCATAAAGGAAAAAAAGAATATCGAAATAATTATGATTTGGTTTATCGTCGTGAGTCTTATTATCCCAATGAAATATGGCAGGCTGACCACACTCCCTTAGATATCCTTGTTTTAAGCGAAAAAGGAAAGCCAGAGAGGCCATGGTTAACAATTATTTTAGATGATTATAGCCGAGCAGTTGCAGGGTATTTCCTTAGTTTCCAAGACCCTTCTGCTATTCAAACTTCTTTAGTCTTACATCAGGCAATATGGAAAAAAAGTAACTCTGATTGGCAAATATGTGGTATACCTGAAACTTTCTATACCGATCACGGAAGTGATTTCACTTCAAATCATTTGGAGCAAGTTGCAATTGATTTAAAAATCAATCTTATTTTTTCTACGGTAGGTATGCCAAGAGGACGGGGGAAAATAGAACGCTTCTTTTTAACAATTAATCAATTATTTTTACAAGATTTACCAGGTTACATTGGGAATCAAAATACTTCAAATCTTCTTACGATAAAAGAACTTGATGAGAAATTAGCGCATTTCATTATATATGACTATCACCATAGAATTCATGGCACAACAAAACAAGAACCTATAAAAATGTGGAATAAGTCAGGATTTCTTCCTCATCTACCAGATAGTCTAGAAAGTTTAGATTTATTGTTATTAAATGTTGCAAAGCCAAGAAAAGTTCATTCTGATGGAATTCACTTCCAAGGTTTAAGATATATTGACACCAATTTAGCAGCTTATGTAGGTGAAACTGTTATCATTCGATATAATCCAAGAGATATTGCTGAGATTCGTGTATTTTACAAAGACCAATATTTATGTACGGCGATTTCTCCTGAAATTTCTGATTACGAAGTCGATTTAAAAGAGATTGTTGCAGCACGTAATAAAGTACGGAAAAATCTTGAAAATCAGCTCCATTCTGGAAATAATATTGCGGAAGAACTTATTTCAACTAAGCAGAAAGAGTTAGATAATCCTGTAAACAAAAAAGATTCTAAGAAGTCAAAAATTAAGAGGTATTACAATGATTAAAACACCCTACTTTATTGAAACAAAAGAATATAAACGCTTTGTAGAATTTTGTCAGGCATGTATCAAATACAAATATATCGGAATTTGTTATGGATTACCTGGAGTTGGGAAAACTTTATCCGCTAAGCAATATTCAAATTGGAATTGGGTCGAAAAACAAATTGATTACAAAAAATCGGACGAAATCGGAATAAATGCAGATGAAAAAATCCTTGAAGCGAAAACAATATTTTACACCGCTCCAGCCATACGGGCGACTAAAATGACGAATGAAATTGATATGATCGGTGGTAAAATGGGTATGGTTAAAAGTATGTATAGAGTTCTTCAGTTAGGAGCAGAAGAAAAATACTCAACGAATGCGTATGAAGAAATTGATCTCATTATTATTGACGAAATAGACCGATTAAAAGTTCAGCATTTAGAACAACTAAGAGATATTTATGACCAAAAAGATGTGGCTATGGTCTTTATTGGAATGCCGGGTATAGAAAAGCGATTGGCTCGTTATCCTCAACTCTACTCGAGAATAGGTTTTGCCCATGAATTTGATAGATTGAGTAAAGACGAGATCCACCATATACTAGAATACAAATGGGAAGAGTTAGGAATTTCTGTCCAACTGGAAGATTTTGCTAATTATGAAGCCGTCACTAGTATTATTAAAATTACCAGTGGAAATTTTCGGCTTATCCAACGAATCTTCACCCAAATCGAAAGAATATTGGAAATCAATAACCTTGAAACTATCACGACCGAAGTAGTGGAAGCTGCACGAGATACTTTAGTCATTGGAATAAAATAAGTAACAAAAAAGACTATTTTCTGAGCGAAATAGTCTTTTTTAATGTTCTATTAGTGCAACGTAGCGCTTAAAGTTTGTGCAAAATAAAATCAAAATTTACACTTTATTAGCCAATATATCCACAGTCTTTTCTTGCGTAATGTCCCCAGTAATGATAGAGATGTTATTATAGATTATTTTCTTATAATCATTTATATTGTTCCTCAAACTTAACATCTCATTTTCAATTTTCCGTTCGACATCTTCTGTAGTAGCAGATCCAATTTTCTTTTCTAATACTTTATATTTAGCCTCTAAAATATTCATTTTTATTTTTAATTTACCAATCTCCTCATTATGGACCTCTTTTTCTTTAAAGGTATTAAATACTTTATTTAACACTGCATCTTTTTTTGATGAAGGTGGTGCTGTTAATATTTGATATAGATTCAGATCCAAACGCCAATTACCATGTATAAATTTTATTTTTTTAGTTAACGTAGCTGATAGTGCAGATAAAACAGCTGTGATTGGTAATTCTAAACTAGTATTTAATTCTTTCTTTATCTCTAAAACATAATTAGCAATCCAGTCTGGTAAAACTTCAATAGGAAATTCTATTGGCTCTGATAAATTTATTTTTAGTGGTTTATTCCACACCTCAATTCTCCTCTCTACATATTAAGATTTATTTACGAGATTTTTATCTTAATATAAACATTGCTATTCGAACCTTACACTCATATTAAGAATCATAAGACTTCATTTATCTAATCTTCTTACATTACCTTCATCAGCCTTAATTTTTTTTACAATACCTTTCCATATATTCTTTTACTTCACCTTTTGGAAACAGCCATTTATTTCCATATTTGTATTGTGGAAAACTTTCGTCTACTAGAAAATTATCTTGAATTGTATTCCAACTTAAATTTAAGTATTCCATGAGCTGAATTCTGGTAAAGAAGAAAACATCTTCCTCTATTTCTCGTAAATACTCATCTACTCTTTGTAGGTAAAGCTTTTTCATTTCCTCTCTATCTATATCAAGGCTAAACATAACAATCACCTCCCATCATAAATTGAATACAAATAATAAATGTATTCACGATAATCTTCTCATAAACTTGTATAGGTTGTCAAATTAATGAATATTTTTTAACTTTGTATTCAGTTGTTTATTATAGTATAATATAAATAATGAAAGGAAGTGTCTTGGATATGAATAAAAAAGAAAGAGTTAAATTTGTTGGACAAACTATTAAAAGTAAGAGAGAAGAAAAAGGTATTACTTTAAGAAGTTTAGCTGAAGAGTTAAATGTTTCGTTTAGTCATCTATCTAATATAGAAAATGGCACACGTATACCTTCATATAATTTATTATTTGATATCTGTATTAATTTAAAATTAGATCCTGTTTTAACCTTTCGAAACATAGGATTTTTTAACAATCCCTCTAAACAAAGTCTACAAGAAATAAATCGCTTGTTTCATAAGAACAACATAGATTGGTCTTATGATAATTTTATTTATGAAGTGATAGATATCAATTATAAAAGACTAGAGGATTTTATAAATAATAATAACAACATCTTTGTTAACGATAGCTTATTATCTGACGAAGAAAAGGATATTTTATTAAAAATTATCAAATTAACTTTCCATTATAAAAATGATAATAATTTTCCTACTCATGAAGAATTTAAAAAAGAATATACAGATAATCAGCTTGACAATTTTTTAAATTTTGGTCAAGACGAAACAGATGATCCCGGAAGTAAAACCGATATAGATGATTAGGCTTAAATAATCATTTAAATGATTTATTTTTCTATAAAATTCATGAAAAGGTGTGATAATATGGCTCATATTTATAAACGTGGCAAAACATGGTCATACTCCGTTCATAATAACAATTATCTTTATAACAAATTAAAGAAAAAAATAACAAAAGGTGGATTTAAAACCAAAAGAGAGGCAGAACTTGCTGCTAATAAAGTTGAATTAGAATTACACAATAATAATTATTTTGAAAGTACTAAAAAAACATTCTCGCACATTGCTGATTTGTGGTACGCATACTATGAACAAACTTCAAAAATCAGTAGTGTTCGTGCTAGAAAAAGACCGCTTGAAATCCTTAACAATGAATTCGGAGATTATCCGATTAAAAATTTAAATAAAAATATATATCATTCTTTTTTGCTAAAGTTAAGTGAACAATACAGCTATAACTATTTAGATAGTATTCATACAACAGCTAACTTAATAATTAAGTATGCAATGTATTTGAATTTATTAGATAATAACATTTTAGAAGGTGTTCGAATACCTAAAAAACAGAAGACACTTGACGATATTGAAGCTGACGATGAATTAGGTGAATTTCTTGAGTTAGAGGAACTTAAGCTTTTTTTAGAAACAACAAAAGAAAATGGGCTATATTTAGATTATATTATTTTCGCAACATTAGCTTTCACCGGATTGAGAATTGGTGAATTACTCACCCTAAAGTGGTCTGATATTAATTTTGTAAATAGGACCATTAGTGTTACTAAAACTTATTACAATCCTAACAATAATAAAATGAATTTTACGATGTTACCGCCAAAAACTAAATCATCTATACGTACAATAAAAGTTGATCTTAACTTGATTAATTTGCACAAAAAACATTATCAAGAACAACTTGAATTAAAAAAGCATTTTGGTGATCTTTACAAAGATCAAAATTTTGTCTTTGCTGAAGATAATGGCTATCCTCCGGTTTTCACAAAAGTAGGTAGTCGACTTTCTAGATTATTAAATATAACAAAAATCGACAAAGCAATTACTGCACACTCATTTAGACATACGCACGCTTCTTTACTGATTGAAGCAGATGCTAATATCAAAGAAATTCAACATCGTTTAGGTCATAGTGATATAGCTACAACAATGAACGTTTATGCTCATGTAACAAAAACTGTAGAAGAAAAGACCTCCGATAAGTTTAGTAAACTTACCAAAGGTCTTTTAAATTAAAATTAATTATAGTTAACAAAAAGTTAACATTTATTTAATGGAACATCATTAACGCTGTCATATCAAGGATTATTTGATATTTTACATCATGCCCGGCATACCCATGCCACCCATGTCTGGCATTCCACCGCCTGCGTTTTCTTCAGGAATGTCTGCCACAACAGCTTCAGTTGTTAAGAACATTGATGCAACAGAGGCTGCATTTTGAAGTGCTGAACGAGTAACTTTTGTTGGGTCAACGATACCCGCTTCAATCATATTAACCCATTCGCCAGTTGCTGCGTTAAATCCAATTCCTTCTTCTTCTCGTTTTAGACGTTCTACAACAACAGAGCCTTCTAGACCAGCGTTAACTGCAATTTGGCGTAAAGGTTCTTCTAGTGCACGAAGGACGATATTAGCACCTGTTGCTTCGTCACCTTCAAGTTGAAGATCTACTAAATGCTCATAGATATTCAATAATGCCGTACCACCACCTGAAACAATTCCTTCTTCAACAGCTGCACGTGTTGAGTTAAGTGCATCTTCAATACGTAATTTACGTTCTTGTAATTCAGTTTCAGTTGCTGCACCGACTTTAACTACAGCTACGCCGCCAGCTAATTTAGCCAAACGTTCTTGTAGTTTTTCTTTGTCAAAGTCAGATGTTGTTTCTTCGATTTGAGCACGGATTTGTTGGACACGTGAAGAAATTGTTTCAGGATTACCTGCTCCTTCAACAATCGTTGTGTTTTCTTTAGTCACAACAACTTTTGATGCACGTCCTAATTGTTCAATTGTTGTTGATTTTAGATCAAGTCCTAAATCTTCTGTGATCACTTCTGCACCTGTTAGTGTACCGATATCTTCAAGCATTTCTTTACGACGGTCACCGAAACCTGGTGCTTTAACAGCAACAGCATTAAATGTTCCACGAAGCTTGTTCACTACTAATGTAGCAAGTGCCTCACCTTCAACATCTTCTGCAATCAGAAGTAATGGTTTACCTTGTTGAACAACTTGCTCAAGAACAGGAAGTACTTCTTGAATGTTGTTAATCTTCTTATCAGTTACAAAAATATATGGATCTTCTAAAACAGCTTCCATTTTATCTTGATCAGTCACCATATATGGTGAAGCATAACCACGATCAAATTGCATTCCTTCAACAACTTCTAATTCTGTGTTAAAGCCTTTAGATTCTTCAATTGTAATCACACCATCGTTACCCACACGTTCCATTGCTTCAGCAATAAGTTGGCCTACCTCTTTGTCATCTGCAGAGATAGAAGCTACTTGGGCGATAGAATCTTTTCCTTCGATTGGATTAGAAATCTTTCTTAATTCTTCAACAGCTAGGTTAACAGCTTTTTCAATTCCACGGCGAATACCAACAGGGTTAGCGCCTGAAGCAACGTTTTTCAAACCTTCTTTTATCATTGCTTGTGCTAATACAGTAGCTGTTGTTGTACCGTCACCAGCTACATCATTTGTTTGTGAAGCAACTTCAGATACAAGCTGTGCACCCATATTTTCGAATTTATCTTCCAATTCAATTTCTTTAGCGATAGTCACACCATCATTTGTAATTAATGGTGAACCAAACTGTTTATCTAAGACAACATTTCGTCCTTTAGGTCCTAATGTTACTTTTACTGCATTTGCTAATGTATCAACACCACGCAGCATTGACTGACGGGCATCTTCACTAAATTTAATTTCTTTAGCCATAGTTTCAAACTCCTCCTATAATCTAAGTATTTTTATTTGATTCTTCATTTAGCCAATAATTGCTAAAATATCGTCCTCACGAAGAATTAAGTATTCTTTATCTTCATATTTCAATTCAGTTCCTGCATATTTAGCAAAAACAACTGTGTTGCCTTCTGCTACTTCTGGAGTAATTTTAGCTCCATTATCTGCTACACGACCAGTTCCCACTGAAACAACACGTCCTTGTTGTGGCTTTTCTTTCGCAGACTCTGGAAGTACAATGCCACTTGCTGTTTTTTCCTCTTCCTCAACGAGTTCAATAATGACACGATCACCTAATGGTTTTAACATATTAAAAACCTCCTCCATTTATTTTAAAGTTTTTTTGATATTTTTTTAGCACTCAGCGACATTGAGTGCTAACACAATTACTATAATAATAAAACCCATTTCATTTTGCAAGCAAAGTGATTAACTTTTTTTAAAAAAATAATATTTTCTCAGGCAATTTTAAATCAATCATCAAGCGGCCTTCTCCATGATTCGAAACAATCCCAACATCTATCCATTAATTACTTGACAAGGACTGACGAATAGATCGCTAACTTAGCTTTATCTAGTGAAGTGGTCCTTATGAAGTGAAGGTTCACTTTATCTATTTGACACCGCAATCTAAAATGATCTATTTTCGTTTAATTCTATCTGGCTTTTATGATAAAATACGTTTATTAGTCTTTTTTATTAGGAGGTTTTACTGAATGGCTAAACGTTATTTAGGAATTATCGTCACTTATATAGTTGCCCAACTTTCTATTTTACCTGTGGCAATAATATCATCAAAGATGGAACTAAATCCATCTACTCATAACAACTTGGTTATGGGTTGGCAAATAACCAGCTTTGTTCTTGCCTTATTAATCACACTCGTTTTGCTTAGAAAGGAAAAAACACTTCCTAAGGATCCTGATCGGGCAAGTCCGACAATGACCGTTGTTTGGTCAATTCTTGGCTTTTTTATGGCTCTAGCTGGGCAGTCAATAGCTAGAATGATCCAAACAGAACTTTTAGGTATACAGGAACAATCACAAAATACAGTTGAAATTATGGAAATCACTCGTAGCTTTCCTATCTTTATTATCGTTGTTGCAGTAATTGGTCCTATTCTTGAAGAAATAATCTTCCGGAAAATTATCTTTGGACAATTATATAAAGAAACAAATTTTATCATAGCCGGTACAATATCTGGTTTGATCTTTGCTGTGATTCATAACGATTTTACTCATCTACTCGTTTATTTTGTCATGAGCTTTGTTTTTGCTTTTATTTATGTAAAAACAAAACGGGTTATTGTACCGATTCTTGCTCATGTATCGATGAATACATTTGTTATAATTATTCAATTATTTTTCGCTGAGCATATTATAGAAGAGATTAATCAAGTTCAAGCGATTCTAATCGGGGGTTAAGGGCTTTATGCGAGTATCACCATTGCTTAATGCATTTTTCTATTTAATAATTGGAGCTATCTTTGTTTATTTTGCCTTCCAATCAATTGAAGACACCGTATTTAATCCTGTGACAATCATCCTAACAGTTGTCGCTTCATTAGACTTTGGTGTTTCGATTCGACTTTTTCAACTACATTTTAAAATAAAACGTAACAAAAAATAAACAGGCTGCCTAATCAAAGGCAATCTGTCTATTTTTTTAGTTGATTGGATAATGTTCCATAAAGTAGACCAAGGACTGTAGTTCAACAGATAGGTCAATATGATGCACTCGAACATCAGTCGGTACTGTAATTCGGGCGGGTGTGAAATTTAAAATCCCCTTTATCCCTGCTTGCACCAATGTATCCGCAATCGTTTGTGCCGCATGACCTGGAACGGTTAGAATTGCAGCTTCAATATCCTTTAATTGATCTGCCAACTGATCAATATGTTCAACAGTAACCTCACCAACCCTCTCTCCAACAAGATCTGGATTCGCATCAAATGCCTTAACAATTCTAGTATTGTTATTTTTAGTGAAATTATAGTTCAAAAATGCTGTTCCAAGATTACCGACACCAATCAAAGCGACATCCGTTGTTTTATCTTGATGCAATGTTTTTCGAAAGAATTCTAATAAATATTCCACATTATAACCATAGCCTTTTCTACCTAGCGCTCCAAAATAAGAAAAGTCACGTCGAATCGTTGCTGAATCTACTTTAACAGCATCACTTAATTCCTTTGATGATACTCTTGTTTTTCCTTGTAGATGTAGATTATTTAAAAACCTATAGTATAAGGGTAAGCGCTTAGCAGTTGCTTGTGGAATCTTGCTTTGTGGTTCCATCGTTCATTCTCCTTTATTTACAATTTCATAATTAACCTTGTGTATTAATACTAGTGTATCAAAATATTCATTCAATGTCTGTTTAACAAGTGAACTTTTTATAAATTTAGTAACCCTTTACTTGTTAGACAATCAAATGATACGATAGACTGAGACAGATGAGGTGAACAAAGATGATTTTAATGCAAATAAATCAATTAGTGAAGCACTTTGGTGCTGAAACTATATTAAAAAATATTAAACTTGAAGTTAAGACTCACGATCGGATTGCCATTGTCGGCCGAAATGGTGCTGGTAAGTCAACACTTCTTAAAATTATGGCAGGACAATTACCTTATGATGAGGGTGAAATTCATCGTGTTAAGGATATGACCTTAGGCTATTTGGACCAACATACTGGTCTAGAGACCGAAGAGACCATTTGGAATGAGATGCGTAGTGTTTTTCATTCCCTAATTCAAGAAGAAAAAGCCTTGCGTGAGATGGAATTAGAGATGGGTAATCCTGATTTAATTGCCGATACTGAACGATATCAGCAGTTATTAAATCAATATGATCAACGCATCGTTGACTTTAAAGCACGTGGTGGTTATCAATATGAATCTGATATCCAAGCTGTTTTACATGGGTTGAATTTTTCAAACTATGATTTTAATACACCAATTCTTGAGTTGAGTGGTGGGCAAAAGACGAGACTGGCTCTCGGGAAACTCTTACTTTCTCGACCGGACTTATTAATTTTAGATGAACCGACAAACCATTTAGATATAACAACTTTAAACTGGCTTGAGCAATTTTTGAAAGGCTACCAAGGTGCTGTTGTAATTGTTTCACATGATCGATATTTTCTTGATAAAACCGTTGATATTGTCTATGAAATCTCACATAGGCAGTCTAAGAAATATCATGGTAACTATACAAAGTATTTAGAACAAAAGGCATTGGATTATCAACGTGAACTTAGAGCATTTAATAAACAACAAGCTGAAATAAAAAAGACGGAAGATTTCATTCAGAGAAACCTAGTCCGGGCCTCAACAACTAAAAGAGCCCAAAGTAGGCGAAAACAGCTCGAAAAAATGGAACGAATTGATCAGCCAAAGGGAGAGGAAGCATCTGCTTCATTTCATTTTGATATCAAGCAGAGAAGTGGGAATGATGTATTAAGAGTTAATCATTTAGCCTTTCGTTACCCTGGTGAAGATCAATTTGTTTTTTCACAATTAAACTTTAAAGTCAATCGACAAGATCGAATAGCTTTAGTTGGTCCTAACGGTGTAGGGAAAACAACTTTGATAAAAACAATTATCGGGGATTATCAAGCCAGTCATGGAGAGATTATCCTCGGTACAAATGTAGAAATAGGTTACTATGATCAAGAACAAGCCAAGCTTCATTCTAATAAAACTGCTCTAATGGAGCTGTGGGATGACTATCCTCAAGTGAATGAACAAGAAATTCGTACAATATTAGGAAACTTCTTATTTTCAGGTGACGATGTATTAAAGCCTGTTTCGACACTAAGTGGAGGCGAAAAGGCTAGATTGGCTTTGGCCAAGCTTATGATGCAAAAAGCAAACTTGCTAATTCTAGATGAACCGACAAACCATTTAGATTTAGATAGTAAAGAAATACTCGAAGCTGCCTTAATTAATTATCCTGGAACAATTATATTTGTATCTCACGATCGCTATTTTATTAATGAAATTGCTACGCATGTCATTGAACAGGCCCAGGATGGGGTCACTGTTTATTTAGGTGATTACGATTATTATGTGGATAAAAAACAAGAAACAGCGGAAATTGAAGCTTTAAATCAACAAGAAAGTAATAAGCCCATCGATAGGACAGTCGTTAAAACGAACTACCATGAGGAAAAGTTAAAAAAACAGGAAGCTCGTAAACGTATGAGAAAGATTGAAGAGATTGAGCAGCAGATTGAGCAATTAGAAACAATAATTGCAAATAACGATGCCCTGCTAATTAAACCTGAGGTCTATCAAGACCATCAGAAAGCCTTAGAAATAACGGAACACAATCAACAGCTTAACGAGCAGATTGAAGGATTAATGGAAGTGTGGGAAGCTCTACAAGAATAAGCTTCCCCACTTTAATAAGCTTTATACTTCCAGCCAAGGTTTTGTGAAGGGTTTACAGACAGTTAATCTACGATCAGAATTTTTCCTTAATAAGAAGCTTGCTGGTGATCAGAGGTTTTGACTCACCAGCAAGCCTTTTTATTTTTTAACGATGATAACTTTTATCCACAGGAAGAAGTTTAAATTAGCGGTTATAAAGCGACTTATCCACATTATCCACAGGTTATCCCTATCTTATCCACCGTTTTTGTGCACAGTTTATTTGTTGTTTTCATTGAATTTGAAAAAGTTACTCACATACTTGTGGATAAGATGTGAGTAACTTTTTTATCTAGAACCATAAGCCTCTAAATCTAAAGCGGGATTTGCATTCATTGCCCAGTCTGTTTTTATCCCTTTTTGATAAGCAATCATCCCTGCCGCTCCAATCATTGCAGCATTATCTGTACAAAGGCGAAGTGGTGGGATTGATAATTTTATTGTCTCTTTACTAAATCTATCTTTCAAAGCATGGCGTAAACCTGTATTTGCAGCGACACCACCAGCGATGATCACCTGCTTAACCTGATATTGTTTAGCAGCTCGATAGGTTTTCTCCACTAACACCTCTACAACACTGGCTTGGAAACTTGCGGCTACTTCTTCCTTCTTTAATTCGATCCCTTTTTGCTTAGCATTGTGTAATGTATTAATAACAGCAGATTTCAATCCACTAAAACTAAAATCAAATGAATCTTCCTCCAACCAAGCGCGGGGGAAATCCAATGTATCTGAGCCCAGTTGAGCAAGGCGGTCAATCTCTGGGCCCCCCGGGTAAGGTAAACCCATTGTCCGAGCAACCTTATCGTAAGCCTCACCTGCTGCATCATCACGTGTTTCACCTATAACTTCAAATTGCCCATGTTCACGCATTAAGACAAGTTCTGTATGTCCACCGGAAACAACTAAAGCAAGTAATGGAAACAAAAATTCCTCTTCTAATCTGTTTGCATATATATGTCCTGCAATATGATGAACACCAATTAATGGCTTTTGATGGGCAAAAGCCAGTGCTTTAGCTGTATTAACTCCGACTAGTAGAGCACCAACTAACCCTGGCCCTTCTGTTACAGCAATCGCATCCATTTCATCAATTGACATCTTCGCTTGATTAAGCGCTTCTTCTAAAACAAGTGTTATTTGCTCAACATGGTGTCTTGAAGCGATTTCTGGTACAACACCGCCAAAGCGCTTATGACTCTCTATTTGTGAAGCAACAACATTTGAAATAATCTTTTGGCCATCCTCAATAATAGCAACTGCTGTCTCATCACAACTCGTTTCAATCGCTAATATATATTTGCTTTGATTTTTTTTCATAATTTCACCCACATAACAATCGCATCTTCATTATTATCAGTATAGTAGTTTTTCCGTATTCCCGCTGGCTGTAATCCAAATTTTTTATAAAGTCCTTGTGCTTGAGTATTTGATTTTCTAACCTCTAATGATAAATTAGCAGCACCTTTGATCATCGCCCTTTTTAGCATATATTGAAATAACAAGGTTCCATAGCCCTTGTCTCGATAATTGGGGTCAATTGCGATATTCGTTACCTGCGCTTCGTCGAGGACTAACCAAATCCCACAAAAACCAATCATCTTATTTTGCTTCTCAATCACAAAGTAATGGGCAAAGTCATTTTCAATTAATTCTCTTTTATACAAATTTTTTGACCAAGTTGTCGTGAATGATTTTTTTTCAATCTCCTCTACTTGATCTAAATCCCTTAATTCCATTGGTCGGATCATCACGTCATCCATCTTGTTTACCCTCTTGTTCAGCCAACCACTTTGCCTCTGCTTCCACTAACCTCAAATAACTTGGGACTAGCTGGTGAACATCCTCTCCTGGTCGCTTCTTCCCTGCAAGGGCAAGTAAGCCAGGGCGTGTCACATGAAAGCCTTTAGGCATGAAGATCGCCTTTTCCCCTAGTTTTTCAATTATCATATCTTCAAACTGCTTTAAATCAGGGCTCACAAAGATAATTTTTTTGGATATTTCAGCTAATTTATCAAGCCAATCAACCATTAAAATATTTTGATCATTGATCACTATCTGTCCGTTACTATCATATAAACCAGTAAACACTAAGTCCCTTCTAGCGTCAATGAAAGGGCAGACTGAATATCCCCTTCCCTGGGCCTGTAATGATAATATTTCCAAACTAGAAATACCAACAATCGGTATCTTTAATGACCAGGCCATTGCTTTGGCTACGGATAAACCAATTCTTACACCTGTGTAAGAACCAGGTCCCTTTGCTACAACAATTTTACTCAAATCCTCTGGCTTCACTTCAGCATTTTTTAATAGTTGATCGACAGCAGGCATTAAACGTGCGGAGTGTTTATTTTTATTAACCGAAATGTACTCTTCAATCACTTGTTCATTCTGATACAAAGCAATTCCAAGTGCATCGTTTGATGTATCTATCGCCAAAATCGTCATTTCATTAGCTCCTCGCAAACTTTTTCAAAAGAAGGACCTTTGGGTTTTAAAGTGACTAAACGTTCTTCTCCACTTAATTTCTCTATGACAAGGTCTAGGCGCTCTTCAGGTAAAAATGGCTCAATAAATTGGGGCCATTCCACTACCGTGATACCCCCATCATGAAAGTACTCATCAAAGCCAATATCCTCTTCACTGTTTTCAAGACGATAGGCATCAATATGATGAAGTGGGAGCAGGCCTTGATAACTCTTAACTATTGTAAAAGTTGGACTATTAATCGTTCGTTTTACGCCTAAAGCTTCACCTATTCCTTTAGTAAAGGTTGTTTTTCCTGCACCAAGATCGCCTGTTAATGTGACCACATCATTGGGATGCAATAATAATGCTAACTTTCCGGCTAATTGTTTTGTTTCTAATTCCGTCTTTAGTTCTATTGTTTCCATATAACCACCCTAGTTCCGATGAACATAACCACTTGCTTGAAGTTGCCTTTTTTCGTCATCTTTCATTATAAAAACCTTACCATTGTTATGTTCTTCATCTTTTACTATCCCAATTTTTTTAATTGGTGTATTTGTTTTCTTTGCTATCTCTTTTACATAAGTCCATTGATTAGGGGCAACCGACCCAAGCAATTCAAAATCTTCTCCACCATTTAGAATATGATTTACTTGTTCCTCACGTGAAAATTGTTTTAGTGCATCTGAGATAGGAAAGTCCTCTACTTCTAAATAAATAGTAAGCTGGGATGCTTGGGCTAATTCATTTACCTCCCTAGATATTCCATCACTAATATCATTCAGCGCAAGGCGGTCAATCGACGCTAATCCTTTAGCAAATGCTACTCTTGGACTTGGTCTGCGATGCCGTTTTATTAAATAGTCCCTATGATTAGATTCTAATTTAATATTATCATTCAATAAAAGTTCCAGTCCAGCAGAAGCATCACCTAAGGTACCTGTTACAAAAATATAATCCCCTGGTCGCATCAGAGTCCGATATCGCGCTTTATTAGGGGCAACCGCTCCATTAATTGTAACTGATAAAACAAGTTGTTCGCCAATAACTGTATCCCCTCCAATCAAATCAAGTTGATATTCAGTTGCGATTGTGTTTAATCCTCGGTAAATTTCTTTTAAGTCACTATCATGCCAATCCTTTGGTACTACAATAGAAATCAGATATGATATTGGGTCTGCACCCATTGCAGCCATATCACTTATATTAGCAGCCAAAACACGATAACCAATGTAATATGGATCCATCGTTTTTCTTGAAAAATGGATCCCATCGACAAATGTATCAACAGCAGTGACAATGTCTTGATAAGGCTGACGGAATACAGCCGCGTCATCACCAATTCCCTTTATAATCGAATGATTTCGGTATGTTTTTTGTTTTATGGAATCAATAAACTCAAATTCATTCATATGATTAAACACCCTTTCATCAATTATTCCTATCATAGCAAAAGATTTCACTAATAGAAATGGGGATTCACAAAAGTATCTATATATTTAATGTCAATTAGCTTCTTTTTGAAATAAATAGTTCTACTCTAATTAATCTAATTAAGATCGGGCAAACAAAAAAACTGTTTTTTCTCATTCGTTGTAGAAAGGAAAAAACAGTTTGGCTTTTATATTTATGGCGGTCCGGACGGGACTCGAACCCGCGACCTCCTGCGTGACAGGCAGGCATTCTAACCAACTGAACTACCGGACCTATTCTTATGTATTATCTATTAACAAAAAAGCTTCAAAAAAAAGGATGACAGCTTGATTTGATAAGTGAAATATAATTTGGTTGCGGGGGCAGGATTTGAACCTACGGCCTCCGGGTTATGAGCCCGACGAGCTACCAGACTGCTCCACCCCGCGATAATAAAAAATATTAAATTTTTGCTCCTGTTTAATACTTAAATGACTGTTCGTCGTATTGTTAGTATTTCAAGGATGCTTGCACTCCTCACAAAGCCTACATTTGATGTTTTCTCTTGATGCTTTTCGGCTTTGCTCTACCCCGCGATAATAATAGGGGGACAATTTAGATTTCTGACTTAGCGACGTCCTACTCTTGCAGGGAAAACCCAACTACCATCGGCGCTGAAGAGCTTAACTGCTGTGTTCGGTATGGGAACAGGTGTGACCTCTTCGCTATTGTCACTAAATCATGAT
>NZ_JAHLQM010000030.1 GCF_018919165.1 Amphibacillus sp. MSJ-3
CGAAGTCTACATGACCGTTATGAATTTTTGCGTTATAAATCTTAATTGAACCGCCGTATACGGAACCGTACGTACGGTGGTGTGAGAGGACGGAGGCTAACCGCCTCCTCCTACTCGATTGATCATCATTTAAATAGAATCATCACCTCTTAAATATTTTTGAGGTGTCACTCCGTGATTTACACTCTGGGTGGACGCTTTCCGCGGGCACGGCCTCGGGCGCACAGGATGTGGTTCAGTTAGGCGTTGCCACAGGACGTGGCGGTTTTAGTCTAACATTCCTTATTGCTCCACTCCCGTGTTGCAATAAGGATTTTCGGACTCGTGGGACTGGGATTGGGGCTGGGACTGGGACTGGGACTGCGGTTACTCGTCCCACCAAAGAGACTTGCGGTTACTCGTCCCATCGGAGAACGTTTACCGTTCCCACTGGAGTCACCACCCGCCGTTCCAATCACTTGTTGGGAGCTTCTGATAATGGATCATAAGAAGAAACACAAAAAGAAGAGATGAGAAGAAAGCTTTTAGAAGAAAAGACTGGCGAAACTTACGGTTAAGGTAAAATAGATGTTGAGCCGTTCTTTGGGTTTTTGTAGGCTAATTTGGGTTTCACTCGTTTATCTTTAAAAGGTAAATCCAAAGTACATAATGAAGAGGATTTGCGTTATTGGCTGTGAACTTAAGGAAATTCACGGCTAATAACTCTAAGACACCAAAGCATTCAAAGCACTACAAAAATGAAAAGGGTCCCATTTACGAAAAAACCGTAAATAGAACCATTTTTTACTCAGTGAGACTAGTTATGTTTCAGCCTCGTTTTTTGTTTATTTCAGATCTGAGTATCATTTATTTTCCTCAATAATAACCGCTGCCAAATCACTTCAAAATACGACATTTTAGATTGGCAATGCGATTGTGATATGATATTGTATACGTATGGAAAAGAAGGGGTAGGGGAGATTAATCATGAAAAAAATGAATGTCGAAAGCTTTAATTTGGATCATACAAAAGTTGTAGCGCCATATGTTAGACTTGTAAATATCACTGAGGGAAAACAAGGTGATCAAGTTTATAAATATGATTTGCGTTTTTGCCAACCGAATAAAGAACATATGGAAATGCCCGCACTTCATTCCTTGGAACATTTAATGGCAGAGAATATCCGTAACCACTTAAAAAATGTGTTGGATATCGGACCAATGGGCTGTCAAACAGGCTTTTATTTGAGTGTTCTTAATAATGATTCATTCGATGATATTATTGAAGCACTTGATAAAACGCTTAATGATGTTTTAAATGCATCACAAGTTCCGGCATGCAATGAAGTTCAATGTGGTTGGGCATCAAGTCATAGTTTAGAAGGTGCACAGGAGATTGCCCGTGCTATACTATCTAAAAAGTCTAGCTGGTCAAATGTTTTTTCTGAATAATATAAATTAGTAACTTTTCTTAAAATGAAGGAAGTGGATGTTTTGACAGAAGCAGTTTTGAAGTATTTAACAGACCATCGTGATCAACAGTTAGAGGCGTTAAAAGAATTTTTGAAAATTCCTAGTGTTAGTACGGATTCAACATTTAAGGATGATGTTCGACGAGCAGCACAGTTTGTGGCAGACCATTTAAAGGAGACTGGCTTTGATCGTGTTGAGATTCAGGAAACAAAGGGACACCCTCTTGTCTATGGTGAATGGTTAGGTGCTGGTGATGATGTACCAACTGTCCTAGTTTATGGACATTATGATGTACAGCCTGCTGATCCATTATCGTTGTGGGAAAGTGAACCCTTTGCACCTGAAATAAGAAATGATCGTTTGTACGCACGTGGAGCAAGTGATGATAAGGGTCAGGTTTTTATGTACTTAGCGGTATTCGAGGCATTTATGAAGGCGACTGGGAAATTGCCGATTAATGTTAAGGTTTGTATTGAGGGAGAGGAAGAAATAGGTAGTGAGCATTTATATGAAGTTTTGCAAAAGAAGAAAACGCAATTTGATGCTGACTTTGCTATGATTTCCGATTCCGGTATGGTAGTAGAAGGCCAGCCGACAATTTTATATGGTCTAAAAGGATTTACAGGATTGGAGTTTACAATCCATGGTCCCAAGAATGACCTCCATTCAGGAATTTATGGAGGGGCCGTTCGTAATCCACTGATGGCAATGGCACAGGTGCTAGCATCGATGAAGGATGAAAATGAGCTCATTTTGATCGACGGTTTTTATGATGATGTAGAGCCACTAAGTAATGAAGAACGTCAATTAATGGCCGAGGTACCTAGTGAGGATTACAGTCAGACGACAGGCGTTACAGATACAGTATCTGAGTTAGGATATACGGCAGTTGAACATACGATGGGGCGGCCAACTCTTGAAGTAAATGGGATGTTTGGTGGATATCAAGGTGAAGGGTCAAAAACAATTATTCCAGCTTCAGCTACGGCTAAACTAACTTGCCGATTAGTTCCTGGACAAGATCCAGAGAAAATTCAAGACATTTTGGTCAAACATATTGAAGAGCATCTTCCAACCGGTGTCACAGTTGAGATTAAACGTGAACCTTTATCTGCAAAGGCCTATAAAGTTGATCCAAGCCATCCATTGATTACAAAAGCGGCTGCAAGTTATAGCAAAGCTTTTGACCAACCATCTGTTTTTGTTCGGATGGGTGGATCGATTCCTGTTGTTGAATGGATTGATGATATCCTTGGGATACCAATTGTTTTGTTAGGTTTTGGCACTCCAGACGACCGATTACATTCACCAAATGAAAGTTTTCTGTTGACTAACTTTGATCGTGGTTTGATCACGCTAGTTGATTATTTTAATTCTATTTGAGCATGATGACGGGTTTCTGCTAATTATGATTAGTATGAAGCTCGTTTTCTTGATTTTTCGCAAAATAATTGACTGTAAGCTTCTGATGAATGAAAGGTTTATTTTATCCAGCTAAAATCGCCTTTTTATGATGTTTAATAATTGACTAGATACGTTTAGGGGTATAAAATAAAGCTAATACTTTTACGAATTGGGAGGTTTTTAAAGATGTGGATTGTCTCCCTATCGCTATTTATTTTAACTTTATATTTATTTTATATCCGTTATGTTCCCGTTAAAGGTGTAAAGTGTCTAAGTAGTGATAAGCTAATGGAAAAGGAGATAAAAATTGATCTTCGTGATTATAATGATTCTGCAAAGGAAATGAATAAGGATACAATCCCCTTACCCATCGCTTACATCAAACGTTATCACCACCGATTACCAGGGCAGGAAATTTACGTGATAGCAAGTAATACGATTGAGAAGAACCTTGGGATCCGCCTACTGGAAAGATACGGGCACAAAGTCGAGGGATATACTATAATAAATAAAAAGTGTTTTTGTAGAAAAAGATTAGCCAAAACTATTTAAGATAAATGTAGCCTCAATCAATGAAGATATAGCAAATAAGCTAGTGCGATCACTTGATTCATCGCAGCTTGAACCGACTTGCCAGTTAAAGTGGGATAAAGGAGAATGATTATGGAATATAGTCCTCAAATGAAAAACCGCGTAAAACGGATCGAAGGACAGATGAGAGGTATTCTTCGAATGATGGAAGAAGAAGAAAATTGTAAGGATGTTATTACACAAATGTCAGCAGTTAGAACAGCGATTGATCGAACCATGGGACTCGTGGTGAGTTCTAATTTAGTCGACTGTGTGCTAGAAGCTGAAAAGTTAGAAAAAACTGATCAAAAAGAGATAATTGAAGAAGCCGTCAATTTACTCGTGAAAAGCCGATAACAGATCACCAACCATTATTTAAGTAAAACGCCATATAGGCGTTTTTTTATGGCTAAAAAGGGTAAAACTAGTCATAGTCCCTAGTGTCTCTTACTAAGTATAAGTCCCACACTGAATGAAGGGTTACATTATCATTAAATATTAACTGTTACTTATTTAAAAATTGGTCATTCACAGGGGCCATTCAAAATATAAAGCGTAATGATTACTATTTACAAATCGTAACCATTACGATATAATGCAAAAAGTAGCGTTTCATTCAATGAAGTTCTTTTTGCTCTTCATCGTCTGATAGATAAATCAATCGCTCTTTACTGACTGGTATGCCTTGCTATCATTTTAAATATTTCTTGGATGATTGGGGTTAGTGGATACAAGTAGTTAAGGCGAGATATAAAAGGAGCTTACCTATATGAAATTATTTTTACGTTTAATATTAACGAGCTTTGTTGCACTCTTCTTTGTCGCTTGTGGTCAACAAGAAGGTCAATTGAACAGGAATGAAGCTGAGTCGAATGAGTCTGATCAACTTGTCATATATACTACGCTATATCCATTAGAATTTTTAGCTAATGAAATCGGTGGTGATAAAGTAAGTGTGCACTCCATTTTACCTGCTGGTGCTGATGCTCACTCTTTTGAACCGACTTCAAGAATGATGGTAGAAATAGCAGATGCGGATTTGTTTATTTATAATGATGGATCATCAGAGAGCTATGCGACTACAATAAAAGAAGCTGTAGAAAATGAAACAGTCGAGTTTTTAGAGGCCTCAGAAGGTTTAGATAAACTGAGTTATTATCATGATCACGATAATGAAGATGAAAATACATCCCATCACGATGATCATGGCCATGGGAATGATGAAATGCATCACAACCAAGATGGTGAGTCGCAGCATCATCATGAAGATGAAATGCATGATGATCATGCCCATAGCCATGGAGACTTTGATCCACATGTTTGGCTCAGTCCAGTGTTAATGGATGATCTTGCTGGAAATATTTTGACTAAACTAATTGAGCTGATGCCAGAAGAACAGGAGTATTTTAATAATAATTTTGATCTGGTTTCAAATCGCTTAGTTGATCTAGACCAACATTTTACAAATGTTGTTAATCAATTCAATCAAAAAACGATACTTGTTACCCATGCAGCATATGGTTATTGGGAGCGTGATTATGGGCTTAAGCAACTTGCAATAACAGGTTTATCTGCAAGTGAAGAACCTTCACAACGTCAATTAGCAAACCTAATCGAGCAGATTAAAGACTCTGAAATTGAGTATTTACTTTTCGATCAAAATATTCAACCGCGAGTAGCAACTGTTATTCAAGAGGAAGCGGGTCTAACGAGCTTGGAAATTCACAATTTAGAAGTATTAACTGAGGAAGATATTGAAGCTGGTGAAAATTACTTTTCATTAATGGAACATAATATTGATGTTCTTCAAGAAGCTTTAAAATAAGCAAACCTTTCATCTGCCTTTGTGATTAGATTGATAAACGTCCCCTAGATCGTCTATAATTATAATTAGATTAGATGATAAAATGGAGGGTTGAATCAGATGAAATATGCGATTGTCACAGGAACATCAAGAGGACTTGGGGCCTCAATAGCAGAGTTACTGTTAAAATCTGGTGTTAACGTTATTGGGATTGCTCGAAATCAGAATCAACACTTAAATCAAATAGCAAATAAAAGTCAAAGCAATTATCAACACTTCACTTGTAATTTAGCAGATGTAGATCATCTTGATCGGGTTATTGAAAAAGTTAACGATCAAGTGTTTAAGAAAGATACGGAACTTGTTTATCTTATTAATAATGCAGCGGTAGTGGGTCCAATAGATATTGCAACAAAATATACAATTGAAGCAGTGCAGGCCCATATGCAACTTAATTTGATTGCACCGATGATCACGACAGCACTTGTGCTAAGAAGAGCAAAGCACTGTGGAGTAAAAACAATTGTTACAAATATTTCATCAGGGGCCGCCGACCGTTCAACATATGGTTGGAGTGCTTATGGGTCTTCAAAAGCTGGTTTAAATCGTTACACAGAAACAGTTGCCCTTGAACAAAAGGAATTAAATACTGATCATAAAGTGATTTTGTTTGACCCAAGTATTATGGATACGAATATGCAAGACGATATCCGTTCAGCAAATCCAGCAGAATTCCGCGATGTAGATCAATTTAAACAATATAAGTCAAATAATCAATTGAGCCTAAGCTCAGATGTAGCCAAAGTGTTGGTCGATATATTACTGGACCATGAAAAGGTTGTTAATGGTAAGTACTATCGCATAAAGGATTATTTATCATAAAATAACTGACTGTAGGTTCCTTTACTAAGAGAAGATTCATTTTACCACAGGCAATCACCCATTTTTGCTTTGAGCTCTTCCATTTTTAAAAAATAATCATATTCTATAAGTGACTTGATAGAATAAAGGAGGGTTCAAGATGGGTGCAGGATATGGCTATGGCTCAGGCTTTGCGTTAATTGTAGTTTTATTCATCTTATTGATCATTATCGGAGCATCATGGGGATACGGTGGTTTTTAATTAAAAAGAGGAGAGGATTCCATATTTACATGGGATCCTCTTTCTAATGAATTGGGTAAAAATTCGACAAGTTATAGAAGTTGAAAGTATTACCTGCTTAATGATTGATTCAAGCTAATAATAGTAAGTGAAATTCAGTGGCGATAGCCTTGCTTTAAATAAAGTGATGGGCTGATCCCTGTAACTTGTTTAAATACA
Source organism: Amphibacillus sp. MSJ-3 (assembly GCF_018919165.1). GTDB lineage: Bacteria > Bacillota > Bacilli > Bacillales > Amphibacillaceae > Amphibacillus. Next base: position 6,552 of record NZ_JAHLQM010000030.1, read on the forward strand.
CGACTGAAGTAAAAGGGATTAGAGAAATGAAGCCTTTCACTTACTTCAGTTATATTAGCATCTGTTTGATTAAAAAGTGTAATTGCGCGTTCAACCATCAATTCATTCTGGTATTGATTGATTGTTTTCCCTGTCACTTTTTTAAATACTGTTGAAATATAGGAATAATTTAAGTGTAAATGCTTGGAAATCTCCTCGCTTGTCAGTTTTGTTTCGTTATTTTGACAAATCCCCATTACAGCACGAACGATCTTTTCATATTGTGGTTTATGGTGGTTCTCTTTTGCTTGATGATATAATTCTAAAAATAGCTGATAGCAATTGAGCGATTGGGCGAGTGGTCCATCATGCTGAAGCTCAATTATTTGTTTCAATTTTACTGTTAGATAATGAATTTGCTCAATTCGTCCAGTTTTAGGCATTGTGATTGTTCTAAGATAGGTATCCTCAGTAATAATTGATGGTGACGGAAGCCAGTTATATTCAGTCTTTTCTTCTGGAATTGGTGCGAAAAAATGAATGTAGTACCAACATGTATTTGGCTGGTAGTTTTTGTTACCATAATGTTCGATTCCTTTATGTAAAAATAAGTAATCCCCGGCTCTTAGGGTATAGGTCCTTTCTTGCTCTATGACTTCGATTTCCCCTGATTCAACAAATATAAAGACATGTAAATCGTCTAATTGCCGATTTGGATGTCGGAATTCTCCTCTAATATCTTTGAGATAACCGATTTCATTAACTAATGGAAGTTGATAAGACAGCAATTTTACCTTGTGCATATTAATCTGTCCTTTTTAAATAAGTATAACATAAAGAAAAGATAGGTTTATTAAAAATGCTGATATTCATTACAGACTTATTAAAGTACATAATAGGAATTAGGATAAATAAAGGAAGGATGTCGCAAATGAATAAGGTAAAATTGAATCAAGGCTTGTTTAAAGCATCAGAAGAAAAAGGGAAGGAGTATTTACTATACCTTGATGTTGATCGTTTGATTGCACCTTGTTATGAAGCGGTGGGCCATAAACCACGTGCTCCGCGTTATGGTGGTTGGGAGTCAATGGAAATCGCTGGGCACTCAGTTGGGCATTGGTTATCGGCAGCTTCCTTGATGTATAAGGTGACAGGGGATTTGCGATTAAAAGAAAAAATCGAATATGCAGTGGATGAATTGGCAATTGTTCAAGGGTTTGATCCGGATGGTTATGTCAGTGGCTTTAAGCGTGATTGCTTTGATGAGGTGTTTACTGGTGATTTTCGAGTTGAGAATTTCAGTTTAGGCGGTTCATGGGTACCTTGGTATAGCATTGATAAAATTTTTGCTGGGCTCATTGATGCTTACCAACTAGCATCTTCAAATAAGGCAAGAACCGTACTAGAAAAACTATCGAACTGGGCTGAATGTGGCTTAAGACAGTTGACGGATGAACAATTTCAACGCATGTTGATTTGTGAATTCGGTGCAATGAATGAAACAATGGCAAGAGTCTACCAGATTACAGGTGAAGAACGCTTTCTCACATTAGCTGAGCGTTTTAATCATGATGCAATTTTAGAGCCTTTAAGTCAAGGGATAGATGATTTAGCAGGGAAACATGCGAATACGCAAATTCCTAAAGTAATCGGCGTTGCCCGCCTTTATGAAATAACTAAAAAGCCAAGTTATCAAAAAATGGCTCAATTTTTTTGGGATACAGTGACCAAACATCGCTCCTATGTCTTTGGAGGCAACAGCCATGCCGAGCATTTTGGACCGATAGATACAGAACCGCTTGGGATTTTAACGACAGAAACATGCAACACATATAATATGCTTAAGTTAACCGAGCATTTATTTCATTGGAATCCTGATAGTCAATACATGGATTATTATGAGAATGGTTTATACAATCATATTCTCGCATCACAAGATCCCGATTCCGGCATGAAAACATATTTTGTTGCGACTGAACCAGGACATTTTAAAGTTTATTGCTCTCCTGAGCATTCGTTTTGGTGCTGTACAGGAACAGGGATGGAAAACCCAGCGCGTTATACAAAAAATATCTATACACGCAAAAATAATGATTTATATTTAAATTTATTCATCCCATCAACCTTGACATTGGAGGATAAAGAGTTACAATTTGTACAAAAAACAAACTTCCCTTATCAACAAGCGAGTGAATTGATTGTAAATGAGGGTTATGGTGCTGAATTAACCATTCACATCAGAAAGCCATACTGGTTAGCTGGAGAGATGAATATCTTGGTCAATGGTCAGCCTGTTGAGTCTGATTTGGTTAATGGTTATTATCAAATTCGTCAAAGCTGGTTTAAAGGTGATGTTATTTTATTTCAATTACCAATGAATTTACACAGTTATACAGCTAAAGACCAACCACATAAGAAGGCATTTTTATATGGTCCCATATTACTGGCAGGGAAATTAGGACATGAAGCGTATCCGGAGAAGGATATTGTTAGCGATCACCAAATTTATAATAACCATCCTTTAATTGATGTACCAACTTTGGTAACGTCTGAAGTACCAGATATATGGCTTCATTTAGTTAATTCAGATACACTCACTTTTGAAACTGATCCGATTGGTCAGCCTGGTCAACAAAGGATGACTTTGATTCCTTTTTATCATTTACATCACGAACGCTATACAATTTATTGGGATGTAATGAGTGAAGAGACTTTTAGCTCTTATATTGATCATGAAAAAGAAAAAGCTGATCAACTCCGAAAAAAAACAGTTGACTTTGTTCAACCTGGTGAACAACAACCGGAGACGGATCATCAGATTCAATCGAATCAATCGGAAATGGGTTATCTGAATATCGTCGATCGTCATTGGCGTGATGCACGTGATGGGGGATTTATTAGTTATCAATTGCGTGTGGACCCAAATAAGCAAAATTCACTTATGGTCACATACTATGGTGGAGATCATGACATATTTATCGATGGTAAAGTCTTTACCCGTCGATTTAATATCTCAATTGACGGTGAAGAAATTGTTACAGAAACACTGACAGCAAGGCAAGCGGGTGAGTTATTCGATCGTACATATCCAATTCCGATCGGTATAACGAAGGGGAAGGAACAAGTAGAAATTCGCTTTCAGGCAGGTCAAGAAGAAATAGCTGGTGGTTTATATGGGATTAGAATAATCAGAGATTAGTTAAAAGCTTGAATCCTATAGGGCCTTACCTGCCCTGGAATTTCAATAAAGAAGATGCCCTTCATCTATTGGCAGCTTCCAGGGGTTGTTTCCTAAAGCCCCAAGCTGGATGATCTTAAACCAAATAAATTAGCAGAATAATGAAGAGATTGACTAGAAAAGCACCCTTGAGTTTGGTGCTTTTCCTTAGTCTTATAATGGGGATTAATCAAATAATTTAGCAAAAAATAAATCTTTATCCAGTGATAATTTACAGTTGGTTATTTTGGGATAAAAATATTTCAGAAAGAATTGAATACCAGACACAATTCGTAATATTATGTTATAGTATGTATTGGAAAGAAAGGGGTTAAAACGATGATACAACGAAAAAGTAAACGAGAAATCGAACTGATGGCAGAGGCTGGGAAACTGCTTGTTGCGATTCACAAAGAAATTGCAAAAATGATAAAACCGGGTATAACAACGGCAGAGATTGATAAATTTGCCGAAAAGTATATGCTTGAGCATGGAGCGATTCCAGAGCAAATCGGTTATAATGGTTATAAATATGCAACTTGTGCTTCAATAAACGATGAAATTTGTCACGGATTTCCGCGCCCAGAACCATTGAAGAATGGGGATATTGTGACGATTGACATGGTTGTCAATTTAAATGGTGCATTAGCTGATTCTGCTTGGACATATGCGGTAGGCGAAATTGATCAGCAAGCAAAACATCTGATGGATGTGACTAAGGAATCTTTATATAAGGGAATTGAACAAGCGCAGGTAGGTAATCGAATCGGTGACATTGGCCATGCCATTCAGCAGTATGCGGAGGCAGAGGGATTGTCTGTTGTTCGTGACTTTACTGGCCATGGTATTGGTCCAACGATGCATGAATCACCCCATATCCCGCATTATGGCCTACCTGGTAAAGGGACACGACTCAAAGAGGGAATGGCGATTACGATTGAGCCGATGTTAAATGAAGGGGCATGGCAAAGTCAAATGGATAATAATAATTGGACAGCTCGTACCATTGACGGTAAACGTTCTGCACAATTTGAGCATACGCTAATTATTAGTAAAGATGGTCCGATTATTTTAACAGAGCAGGATGAGGATAATAGCTAGCTATTTATATTATCAAAATTTATTAGCAGAATATTCTGATCTTATTTTACCGCAGTGCAAGTGTCAGTAAGTTCCCCCAAGCATCAGAAGAAAACTAAGAATGGTAAGTGGGGGATCAACTGACTGTAAAATCCCTCCTTCAACGATACAGAGAAGCATCTGGATGAGCAGTGGGGAATCAAAACCAGTAAAAGCTCAGTTCATTCATCTAGCATTTAGTGTGAGGAAGAGTCTACCTGCTGAGTGAAGATTCACTTTTATAGAAAAGGAGCGGGATATATGGCTGAAGTAAGTCAATTGAAGCGAGGAATTAAAGCGGGAATCCCAATTATGTTGGGCTATTTTCCAATTGCAATTACATACGGTGTATTGGCGAGTCAGGCGGGGTTAAGTATATTAGAATTGACGAGTATGAGTGCCCTTGTCTATGGGGGTGCCTCACAGTTTATGGCAACAAATATGTTGTTACTTCATATGGGAGCACTTGAAATAATTATCGCTACCTTTGTTTTAAATTTTAGACATTTTGTTATGGGGCTATCATTTATGCATCGGCTTCAACATGTTCCTTTGAAATGGCGTGTTGGTCTATCAATGTTAATTACCGATGAAACATTTTCAGTAACAACAGTTGAGAAGGAAGTGGCAAAAGAGCCTTCAGGTCATCTTTTTTATTTTGGCCTCTTTGTTTCTTCATATAGTTCTTGGCTAATCGGGTCTTTTATTGGTGGTTTTGTAGGAGATATTATACCTGAGGCAATTAGTCAGAGCTTTGGGATTGCTCTATATGCAATGTTCATTGCATTACTTGTTCCATCGGTGAAAACAAATTATCGATATGGAATGATTGCAGGTCTTGCTATGATCTTAAACTATAGTTTGAGTTTTATCTTCCAAGAGGGTTGGTCGATTGTACTAGCGACAATTTTGGCTAGTTTCTTTGGGTTATTTTTTATGAGGAGGAGGACATAATGCCTGTTTTAATTGTAATTATCTGCATGAGTATTGTTACCCTTGTTCCGCGAATTTTACCTGCAATTATAATCGATCGGGTCAAGTTTCCAATTTGGGTTGGTCAGTGGTTGGAAATGATTCCTTATGCCGCTTTGGGTGCTTTGATTTTTCCAGGTATTTTAAATGTTATTCCTGACCAACCGCAGATTGGTTTTTTTGGAGGACTTATAGCAATTGTGCTTGCCCTATTTCGCTTCCATATTATTTTTGTTGTACTAGGTGCCACGGCATTTGTTTACCTGTTACTTTGATGGTTAGGGTCGGGTTCAACGTGAATATGTGTGTGATACACTTTAAATTTATTAATTAAGCAAGCTTCGATTCGATCCGTAATTTTATGTGCATGTTCAATCGTTATTGAGGGGTCAACATAGATCGTCATATCCAAATAAATCCGATTGCCATCGTGCCGACCTTTAATATCTTTTACTTTTTTTATTTCAGAATCTTTTTCAATGGATGCTCGAATTTTATTGATTGTATCATCTTCAAATCCGTCAGTTAAAGTATGACTAGCATTTTTGAAAATATTCCAGGCCGTATAGACGATTAAAATCCCAACAAGAATACCCGCTAATGGATCAAGCCAGGTTATGCCTATCTGGGCACCAATAATACCGATAAAAGCAGCTAAACTCACTAAAGCATCTGATTTATTATCTTGTGATGCAGCATAAAGTGATTGGCTGTTTATTTTTTTTGCAAGTCGTTTATTATATTCATAAACGACTAACATTAGGATTGAAGACGCTAAAGAAACCCATCCAGCTAACATAGATGGCTGTTTCACTTCATCAATCCAAATATATTTAAGTGAATTTAAAATGACTTGTAAGCCAACGGAAACCATGATAAATGATGCAACAAGTGAAGCGATAAGTTCTGCTCGAAAATGTCCGTAATGATGATCGTAGTCAGGTGGCTTCCGAGATATTTTTAAGCCGATTAGAACGGCAATAGATGCAACAACGTCGGTTGAATTATTCAGTCCATCCGCTCGTAATGCTTGGGAATTCGTAAGCTGTGCAATGATTATTTTCAAGGCAGCCAGGAGTAAATAAGCAATTATACTTACCCATGCCCCACGTTCACCCCTTTTTATTCTTTCATATTGATTCATCTAGATGCTTCCTTTCTAAAACTTAGTATTTCTAATCTATCACTTCAACTGTGGATAAGTCTAGAGCAAGATTTCTTCATTAATCAATCATTGTTTCCCAATGGCGATAAGGTTGCCCTAAGCCATTTTCAGCGTAGATTTACTGATTGCAAGATAGCCACCTTCACCCTATAAGGGAAATCATCAGATTATAAGGGGGGGTCATAAGTGATGGAAAGATATACTCATTATTTTAATTACCAACTATGATATAGTGAAAACAGTTTGAATAGAGGTGGTTTTTTTGAAAAAGAATATTTTTTTTGTCTTGTTTGTTTTCTTATTGTCGACTGGATGTGCTCAGACTGAGACAAGCCAATCTATAAAAATGGTACATTCATTTTCACATAAAAAAGGTACTGTTTTAGTGGCAAAGCCATCCATTCAGATAACGAATCAACAAGATATGAACAAAAACATTTCAGGGGTTGAACCCGAGACAGAACTTTTTATTATAAGTAATCCAGAAAGCATGCAGGTTTATGTTAATAAAAATCGTCGTTTACCTGAAGGGTATGCCCCTGATGATTTAGTTGAACCGGACATTTCGCATCTATCCCCGGAAGGTGATGACCGCCGATTATTAAGGGAAGAAGCAGCGAGAGCACTTGAGGAATTATTTGCAGCTGCTGATCAACATGGCTTAAATTTGGTTGGTGTTTCAGGTTATCGATCAAATCAGCGTCAAACGACGATCTATCAAAGTAGTGTGGCCAATAATGGGCAAGAACATGCAGATAAGTTTTCGGCACGACCTGGAACGAGTGAACATGAAACGGGATTAGCCATTGATGTGAGTACATCTGTTATTGCTTTTGCTCTTGAACAGACCTTCCAACAAACAGATGAAGGAAGCTGGTTAGAGGAAAATGCTCATCAATATGGATTTATTATTCGTTATCCGGAAGGCAAAGAGGATATTACGGGATACTCTTATGAACCATGGCATATCCGCTATGTGGGCAAAGAACTTGCTAATCATTTATATCACGAATCATTGACCTTAGAAGAGTATTTTGGTTACCATTATTAGTCATTGATATGAAGAGGCTGGGACATAACCGGTCTCACTGAGTAAAAAATGGTTCTATTTACGATCTTTTCGTAAATAGAACCATTTTCATTTTTGTAGTGGTTTGAATGCTTTGGTGTCTTAGAGTTATTAGCCGTGAATTTCCTTAAGTTCACAGCTAATAACGCAAATCCTAGTTCATTGTATACTTTGGATTTACCTCTTAAAGATAAACGAATGAAACCCAAATTAGCCTTCAAAAACCAAAAGAACAGCTCAACATCAATTTTACCTTGACCGTAAATTTCGTCAGCCTCTTTTTTGTTAGCGTAAAAATGTTGAAACTTAAAATTATGCTACAATGAAAATAATGAATAAAGCGGAGGAGAGAAAATGAAGAAGAGAATAGAGTATGACACAATTGGTGCGGTTGAAGTCGATCAAACAAAATATTGGGGCGCTCAAACACAACGTAGTATCGAAAATTTCCCAATTGGACATGAGAAAATGCCAGAGCGCTTGATCAAGGCTTTGGTTATGTTAAAGAGAAGTGCTGCAATTGTTAACTGTCAATTAAACCAGTTAGTTAAAGAGAAGGAACAAGCAATTGTTCAAGCATCTGACATGGTTTTAACAGACGACTTGTCCGAGCATTTCCCACTTGTTGTTTGGCAGACAGGTAGCGGGACTCAAACAAACATGAATGTTAATGAAGTATTAGCCTACATAGGAAATCAGCTTTTGGCAAATAATAATCAACAATTAAAATTACATCCAAATGATGATCTTAACCAGTCACAAAGTTCAAATGATACATTTCCAACAGCCATGCATGTCGCTTCTGTTATAGCAATTGAAGAAGAACTCCTACCGGCTCTCAAGGAAATCAAATTGACATTACAGCAACATGTAGATAAATACCAAGACCTTGTAAAAATCGGTCGGACACATCTTCAGGATGCAACGCCACTAACATTTGGCCAAGAAATTAGTGGTTGGCACCATATGATTGAAAAAATTGAACAGATGTTAAGCGAGGATTTAGTTTATCTACGTGAACTGGCTATTGGTGGAACAGCAGTTGGAACTGGAATTAATGCTGATCCTCAATTTGGTCCGCTCGTAGCTGAGCAATTAAGTAAGCTAACAGGCTATACCTTTTGTTCAGCACCAAATAAATTTCATGCATTAACAAGCCATGACCATATAGTAAGGGCCCATGGGACATTGAAGGCATTAGCTGCTGATTTAATGAAAATTGCTAATGATGTACGTTGGCTTGCTAGTGGTCCACGAGCAGGATTTGGCGAAATTGATATTCCAGCTAATGAGCCTGGAAGCTCAATTATGCCTGGAAAAGTTAATCCGACACAAGCCGAGGCCTTAACGATGGTTGCTGTACAGGTCATGGGAAATGACGCAACGATAGGTATAGCAGCAAGTCAGGGGAATTTTGAACTTAATGTCTATAAACCAGTTATTGCTTATAACTTTTTGCAATCCATTCAATTGTTGGCAGATGGGATTCGTTCATTTAACAAACGTTGTTTAATAGGGATGAGACCAAATGAAAAGAAAATGACCCATGATTTAAATGCCTCATTGATGTTAGTAACAGCGCTAAATCCACATATCGGTTATGAAAATGCAGCCAAAATAGCTAAAAAGGCATTTCAAGAAGATAAGACTTTAAAGCAAGCCACTTTAGAGCTTAATCTGTTATCAGAAGCCGAATTTGATACGTGGGTTGATCCTAAGCAAATGATTGGTAAAAACAAGTAAGACTTGTCTTTCTTTATCGCAGATTGACTACCTGTAAGTCCACCACTTCTACAACAAAAGGAAAGGATCGCATGATAGGAAGAAAGGTAATAGCCAGTAAAGTTTAATTCATTTGCCTAATATTTACCAGATGCCCATCAAACCCCTAATATGTGCAAGTCACTTTATTGTTAACAAAAATGATACAGTATTTCCCTTACTAGTTAGTAATTAACGCTGTTAAAACGATGAAAAAATCTCATACTACTAGTAAGGAGGTGAACAACAATGGCAGATAGAAACAGTTCAAACAAGTTAGTTGTTCCCGGTGTTGAACAAAAACTAAATCAAATGAAATATGAAATTGCTCAAGAATTTGGTGTTTCCCTAGGTGCGAATGAAACAGCACGTGCCAATGGATCTGTTGGTGGGGAAATTACAAAAAGACTTGTACAACAAGCTCAAGAACAATTAGGATCTAATCGTTAGTTAACAAGTTAGCGAAATGAAGAAGCAATTTAATTTTTCGCAACTCGTCATTTAAAATTAATAATATAAATGGGTAGACCCACAGCAATAAAAGAGCTGGAGGGTTCTGCCCATTTTTTTCGTGGATTAACGGACTGTGAGATCTCTACTTCAATGATATAAGTGAAACGATCAGATGATAAGTCAGGGATCAATATCTGGTTCGTTCAAGGCCCTTTAGGCCATCCCCTTGTGGTCGTAACAAATACTGCGATGGGATGGAGTAACCACGGTATCATTCAGTGGAGATTCACTTTATATTGAAGAGTTATAGTCACTCAAAAAAGCAATAAAAAAGAGACATCCATGTTGAATGTCTCTTTTTATATAATAAAATGAGGAGAATCTTATGGTTTAATACGTTCCTCTGTTTCAATATCAAAGAAGTGGCTCTTATGCATATCGAAAGCAAGAGTAATTGTTTCGCCACCGCTAACATCAGTACGTGAGTCTACACGTGCAACAAAGTCTTGGTCAGCAAGTTTTGAGTATAGGTATGATTCTGAACCCATTAACTCAGCAACATCAATTTCAGCTTTAATTGTTGAACCTGGGTTTGCATCAACAAATACTGGTTCATCGTGGATATCCTCAGGACGAACACCAAGAATAATTTCTTTATCAATATATCCTTGTTCACGAAGGACTTTCATTTTTCCTTCAGGGACTTCAATTGTTTGACCATTAGAAGAAACATGGAAGCCATCATTTTTTAATGTTCCGTTAAAGAAGTTCATTGCAGGTGATCCAATAAATCCACCAACGAATACGTTATCTGGTTTATCGTAAACTTCTTTAGGTGCACCAACTTGTTGGATAATTCCATCTTTTAGAACAACTAAGCGTGAAGCCATTGTCATCGCTTCAGTCTGGTCGTGCGTAACATAAATTGATGTTGTTTGTAGACGGTGGTGTAGCTTTTGGATTTCAGCACGCATTTGAACACGTAATTTCGCATCCAAGTTTGATAACGGCTCATCCATTAAGAATACCTTAGCATCACGAACAATTGCACGGCCTAGTGCCACACGTTGACGTTGACCACCGGAAAGTGCTTTAGGTTTACGATCTAAATATGCTTCTAGCCCTAAAATTTGAGCTGCATTTTTAACTCGACGATCAATTTCATCTTTCTTAAATTTACGTAATTTCAAACCAAATGCCATGTTATCATATACGTTCATATGTGGGTAAAGGGCGTAGTTTTGGAAAACCATTGCGATGTCACGGTCTTTAGGTGCAACATCATTCATTAATTTACCATCGATATAAAACTCACCTGATGTAATTTCCTCTAGTCCAGCAATCATACGTAAAGTCGTTGATTTACCACAACCAGATGGACCAACGAATACGATAAATTCCTTATCTTTAATTTCAAGGTTGAAATCAGATACCGCTTTTACTCCATCCTTGTCATATACTTTATCAATATTTTTTAGTGATAGTTCTGCCATTATATAATCCTCCTCTATGTTTTGAAAGCGTTTAACCTTATGTATTAAGTTTACACAAATCGCTTACTTAGGTAAATGTCAATATTGCACAAAAACTTACTGCTTGTTTGTGCACGATTACAGGTTAACGAAATTGATAGCTAGTCAAGACGATTTTTTAATAATAAAATTAGATAAACAGATAGGGCCTCCTCAAATTGTTTAACATTGATATTCGTCTTTTCAATAAACTTATCAATCCGATATTGCAAGCTGTTGCGATGCATATATAATTTTTTTGCTGCAAGGGTAGTGTTGGAATTACATTCAAGAAAAACTTGAATCGTATGCAAGAGCTCCTCATCATCTCCTGTATCTTTTAAAATGGCATCGATTAAAAACTGGACATTAGTATCCTCTTTCAACGTTGTCAAAAGATAAGGAATTGCTGTGACGTAATTCATAATTGGTTTAATACTAAAGGTATTTATTTTCGCATAACTTTCTTGTAGCCAGTGGTAGTAGGTATGGGCTTGGCTTAAATCGGATAGGTACGGCCCAATATATAGATGAAGATCAAGGTAAAAGTCGGTGGTGAATACTTCGATTATTTCTTCATAGGAAATAATATGTTCATCATCTGATCGTCCTTCTTCAATAATAATTCCCGATTGTTGATCATCCCAAATAATAGCTGGTCTTTCTGAATATAATCCATCAATTGCTTCGTTAAAGTCTGTTGGATCCGGTAAGGGTTTAGAAAGTTTAAATAGAATAAATCGATAATCGTGTGGTTGATTAGTTATTGCCGAAAGATCTTGTTCGAAAATAAGTTGAAACCAAGCCTTTTCACGTTTAGTAACTGGTGGATGGGTACCAAAGTATGGTGTGAGGATTAATTTTAATAAAGCATGATCTTTTTTATCAAGCTCTGTTTTTTTTATTCCGATTATTTCGTTTTCAGGTGTAACAAACCAACTGTATTCTTTTGAATATTCTGCTGTATTTTCTTGACTATTAATTAAACTAGGGAAGATTTTTTTTAATTGATTAATCATTTATAAAGCCTCACTTATTGTTGTTTTCTTTATTTTTAATCTCGATTTCAATAAACAAGCGGGGATAGGGGAAGGTAGACAAAACACACTATGCCCTGTAGGCCCAACCCCCACTGATTGGAATTTTATTTTATTATAACAAAGAAAATATGATATCGCATATTCAAGGCTGGGAGAAAGTGTTGATTGGATAAAACAAAGAAATTTTTAAATTATTAGCTAATATGATTTGGATAATACTTTTAAGTTTGTTATAGTGGAAAAGTGGAAAATGAACGGATTAATTTAATCCACTACAATTTAGGAGGACTAATAACTATGTCAGTAATTTTAGAAAATGCTAATGCATTAGAGCAAGCTCTACGTGATAGTGAAGAATTTAAGGGATTAAAAGCTGCCTACGATGCAGTGATGAACGATGAGATCGCTAAAAAGATATTCGATGATTTCCGGACAACGCAAATAGATTTACAACAAAAGCAAATGCAAGGTTTGGAGATAACTGAAGAAGAAGTAGAAAAAGCACGTAAAGTCGTTGAAACTGTTCAGCAACATGAACAAATTTCAAACTTAATGGCGGAAGAACAACGAGTAAATGATTTAATTAATGAAGTGAGTCGAACAATTACTAAACCATTAGAAGAGCTTTATAGCAACTAAGATTAATCTAGAATATAAGAGGCTGAGACATAAGTAAAACACTATTTGATTTTACTCATAAATGTGAAAATAAAACCGCATGAAATCATGGTTTTAAATCTGATTTCATGCGGTTTATTCATTAATATAGGGTTTTTCCCCAGCCTCTTTGGATCTATTTCTTTTCCATAATTTTATCGATCAAACCATATTTCAAAGCAGCATCTGCTGACATGAAGTTATCACGATCTGTATCTTTTTCGATCACTTCGATCGGTTGTCCAGTACGGTCTGAAAGAATTTGGTTGATTTTGTCACGCATTTCAATAATACGTTTAGCATGGATTTGAATATCTGTCGCTTGTCCTTGAGTTCCACCAAGTGGTTGATGAATCATTACCTCACTATTTGGTAGGGCATATCGTTTTCCAGGTGCACCTGCAGCTAGTAAGAATGCTCCCATTGAAGCAGCCATTCCCACGCAGATTGTTGACACATCTGGCTTAATAAATTGCATTGTATCAAAAATTGCCATCCCTGCTGTAATTGAGCCACCAGGAGAGTTGATATAAATTGAAATGTCCTTATCTGGACTCTCAGCCTCTAAAAATAGCAACTGTGCGACGATACTATTTGCGACATTATCATCAATCGCACTACCTAACATGATAATTCGATCTTTTAATAAACGCGAATAAATATCATATGCACGTTCTCCGCGATTTGTTTGTTCAATAACTGTTGGTATTAAATTCATAAATAATCTTCCTCCTTTAAATATGATACACTGGAATAGTTTTATTAACCTTATAGTACCTAATTGGTCAGTTAAGGTCAAATAATTTAAATTCAATCTTAATTTATTTTCTCCGAATAGTTGGGAAAATAAACCTAACTTATATTATAACAGAACAGGATTTGGTTTTGTAAAGCAACCATTGAAAAATGGCTAGAAAAAAATTTCACATTGAAAAGTCAATAAATATCCGTTATAATATTGCTTATGTTCGTCATCAGTAGAAATATTGTGGCTTAACCGGTGTATGATGATGAAAGCTTGAAATTACCTTTTAATATGAATGCATGATTCATGCGCTCGTAGCTCAGGGGATAGAGCATTGGTTTCCGGTGCCAAGTGTCGGGGGTTCGAATCCCTCCGAGCGCGTCTTTTAAGTAAATTTACCTTTACTAGAAATTTAACGGTGGGGATCAGGAAGTTGTTAAAACAACTTTCTGGCCTCTTTTTTATTTTTCTATTTAATATTAAATATTATATGGTTTAAAATATTTTTACACATTTTTTACACAACATCCCTGTACATATTTGAGAATGAATCAGAAAAAGTTAGATTTATTCATTATAAAGTAAATGAAGTAAACCCCATAGAATAAAAATTACTTTATTGTCCACATGAATAGTCTAGTGACCATCATCATTTTAATGATGATAAAGTGAAACTTCAATCAGTTGGTTTTGGACTACAGAGTCTAGATCATGCTGACGTTGCCAAAGAACCTGGTGTGTTTAGTCTACTTTCCACAATCCCCACTGATTACTAGTACCACAAGGGTATGAACTAAAGTCCCTTGAACCAATCGGACCGTAACTGTCAGTTGATCTCCCACTAAACAATCCAAAGATTCCCCTGAAGGCTTATAGTGGAAGTCTTACTGACAGTTGCACTGCGGTAAATATACATTTTATTAGTTGCAATCGCTATTTTCTTACTTTTGAAGTTAATTGTATCAATCGTTTTTTCCCCTTTTACTTATAATATTATATGAAATGAGAAAAGAGGTGAGGGAAATGCACCAACTAAAAGAAGTGGATAGGGGAGTGATTATTCGTACAGTAGCCTTATTTGTTGCCTTTGTTAATCAACTGTTGTGTTATTTTGGACGCTCCCCAATTCCGATTGAAGAAGAAAGGATAACTATGTTGATATCCATCATCATTATGGCAATTGTCTCAGTCTGGACATGGTGGAAAAATAATAGTTTCACTAAATGTGCAAAAGAAGCTGATCAATATAAAAGGAAGTTGAAAAGTGACTCCATCAGATTAAAAATATCTTTCACCAAAAAATCGGATTCCTACCATGTTCGAGAATAAAACGGACATGTTCCTTCAATAATTTCTTTAATTTCATTAGATCGTTAAATTGATTCCATATCATACAAGTAAAATCTCCACATATTATTTTTGCCCTAAGCCAAAATATAAGATGCGGGGGTGATAAATATGAAAAATGAACAAGATCGGAAAACAAGAAAACAGCGGATTAAAGAAGAAAAGCTACAACAAAAATCGCCACAACGTTTTGATGAAGAGTTTTCTGATGAACCGATGACACCTGTTGAGTTAGATCGAAATAAGTTAACAAAGAAATGTTAACTTTTTTGCTCCTTACGTTTATAAACGTAAGGAGTTTTTTAATTGGATAAGATTTGCTTTTTGTTAGTAACTTTGCTAATCTGTTGATTTTAGGTTCACTTTTTGATTTGACTCAGTTATAATAATTATAAGGATTTATCTAAATAGAGATAGAGGTGTGGAGAGTGAAATACGTTTATTGGTTCTTCATTTCTTGTTTAACTATTTGGGAGATGAACGAATTAAAAGATATTTTTGGTTTTTCAACTTTTTGGCAGCATTCAGCGAATATTGTGCTCGTTGCCTATTTTGCTTACTTATTAGATGTTAATCTCAATTTCACCAGATTAGTTAATAAATTTACTAATAAGAAGAAGCATGTTAACAGTTAAATACGGTTTAGACACGATAAAGTTTAGTATAAATAAAATTAATGACAAATATCTTGAGCAATTTTAAGCCTTCTGCTATACTTAAAATGGTTCAGATATTTTTTTATCGTATGTGGGACAGAAAATGTTGTTGCGGGACGGAAAATATCCCAATAACTTAAACAGAAAGGGAGTTACTATATGTATTCGCTTATTGATCTACAAACGATAGTATGTCCCGATCTTTTGAAAATAATGCAAAAACGTTATCGAATTCTACAGACGATACATATACTTGAACCGATCGGTCGTCGAAGTTTAGCGGAGAAAATTAACCTTAAAGAACGTGTTGTACGAAATGAATTAGACTATTTAACTCAACAAGGGTTATTGAAGGTTAGCCCAAAAGGAGTAAAACTTACGAATAATGGTTTCGAGATTATGAATGCTCTGACCCCATATATTGAGAAAATGAACAGATTCGATGTATTAGAAGAGCAGTTAAAGCAGATATTAAATCTCGATGAAATCATTATTGTGCCTGGCGATAGTGATCAACACGAATGGGTCAAGCATGATCTGGGCAGACGAGCAGTTGAATTTTTGCATGCTAAATTGCAAGCTAGTCAAATGGTTGCAGTGACTGGCGGAACTTCAATGGCTGCAGTTGCAGAGATGATGCAACCTTCCCAACAAGGAACGAACTGTTTCTTTGTTCCCGCTCGTGGTGGTTTAGGAGAACAAGTTGAAAATCAAGCAAATACGATTTGTGCTGAAATGGCGAAAAAGGCTAACGGTGACTATCGATTGCTTTATGTTCCTGATCCATTAAGCGAAGAGACTTACCAATCGATTATTCAAGAACCTGGTGTTAAGGAAGTTTTACATATGATTAATCAAGCTGATGTGGTCATGCATGGAATTGGTGATGCGATCACAATGGCTAAACGTCGTAAAACATCTAATGAAGTTTTAGAAAGGTTAAAAGAGGGAAAGGCAGTAAGTGAGGCTTTCGGCTACTACTTTGATCGAACGGGTAAGGTTGTCTATAAAGTTCGAACGGTTGGGATGCAACTAGAAGCCTTATCAAATGTAAAAACAGTGATTGCAATTGCTGGTGGGAAATCGAAAGCAGTAGCAATTGAATCCTATTTTAGGCAAGGTAAAAGCAATGTTCTCATCACAGATGAGGGTGCTGCAAACATGTTAATAAAGGGTTTTTCCCTTTAAATATATTAATATAAACTCAAGGAGGAAACAAGAATGACTGTAAAAGTAGGTATTAATGGATTTGGTCGTATTGGCCGTTTAGCATTTCGTCGTATCCAAGAAGTAGAAGGGATTGAAGTAGTGGCTATTAACGACTTAACTGACGCTGATATGCTTGCTCATCTACTTAAATATGATACAACTCAAGGTCGCTTTAATGGTGAAATTGAAGTTAAAGAAGACTCATTTGTAGTAAATGGTAAAGACGTTAAAATCCTTTCAAACCGTAATCCAGAAGATTTACCATGGGGAGAACTAGGTGTGGAAATCGTATTAGAATGTACAGGTTTCTTCGCATCTAAAGAAAAAGCTGAAAAACATATTCAAGCTGGTGCAAAACGTGTTGTTTTATCTGCTCCAGGTGGAGATGTTCCAACAGTAGTATTTGGTGTTAATGAAGATATTCTAACAGGTGAAGAAACTGTTATTTCAGCTGCTTCATGTACAACAAACTGTTTAGCACCAATGGCTGATGTTCTTCATAAACAATTCGGTATTGTTGAAGGTTTGATGACTACAATTCATGCATATACTGGGGACCAAAATACATTAGATGCTCCACATGCTAAAGGCGATTACCGTCGTGCACGTGCTGCAGCTACTAACATTGTACCTAATACAACAGGTGCTGCCAAAGCAATTGGTCTTGTTATTCCTGAACTACAAGGTAAATTAGATGGAGCTGCTCAACGTGTTCCAGTTCCTACTGGTTCATTAACTGAGTTAGTAACAGTTCTTGAAAAAGAAGTAACTGCTGACCAAGTAAATGCAGCAATGAAAGAAGCAGCAAGCCCATCATATGGCTACAACGAAGATATGATTGTTTCATCTGATATCGTTGGTAGCACTCATGGTTCAATCTTTGATGCAACTCAAACAAAAGTAATGACTGTAGATGGCAAACAATTAGTGAAAACTGTTGCTTGGTATGACAATGAAATGTCATATACAGCA
The DNA here is from genome assembly GCF_018919165.1 of Amphibacillus sp. MSJ-3. Taxonomy (GTDB): domain Bacteria; phylum Bacillota; class Bacilli; order Bacillales; family Amphibacillaceae; genus Amphibacillus. The sequence continues at coordinate 24,424 of NZ_JAHLQM010000030.1, forward strand.
CAATTAATCCGTACTTTAGAATACTTTGCTAAACTATAATTCATTAAATTTTAATCAGCTAAGCGGGAAGCGATCGCGCTTCCCGCTTGCTACTTTCACTTAAGGATTAAGTGGAAATCGCAGCTTAAAATGAGAATTAAAGCTAGGATAGCTAATTTATAAGTAAAGTTTTTCTATGATTAAATCTAGCTAAAATGGAGGATTTTAAATGGCGAAAAAAATTGTAACTGATTTAGATGTAGCCGGTAAAAAAGTTTTAGTTCGTGCGGACTTTAATGTGCCGATGAAAGATGGACAAATTACTAATGATGATCGTATTGTTCAAGCTCTCCCAACAATCAAACACTTGATTGCCGAAGGAGCTAAGGTCATTCTATTCTCTCACTTAGGACGTGTAAAGGAAGAAGCGGATAAAGCCGGAAAATCGCTTAAGCCTGTAGCGGATCGACTAGAGGAGCTATTAGATAAAAAAGTTGAATTTATTCCAGAAACACGTGGGGAAAAACTTGAAAACGCAATTGACGCTTTAGGCAATGGCGAAGTTTTAATGTTTGAAAACACACGTTTTGAAGATATCGACGGTAAGAAGGAAAGTAAGAATGACCCAGAGCTAGGGAAATATTGGGCAAGCTTAGGCGACTTATTTGTTAATGATGCCTTTGGAACAGCGCACCGGTCCCATGCATCTAACGTAGGAATTGCTTCAAATCTTGAGTCAGCAGCTGGTTTTCTAATGGAAAAAGAAATTAAGTTTATTGGTGATTCAGTAGACAATCCAGTTAGACCATTTGTAGCAATCTTAGGTGGTGCAAAGGTAAGTGATAAGATCGGTGTGATTGAAAACTTACTTGAAAAAGCGGATAAAGTGATTATCGGTGGAGGAATGGCCTTTACATTCTTCAAAGCACAAGGTAAAGAAATCGGTACTTCATTACTAGAAGCAGATAAAGTCGACTTAGCTAAAGATTTATTAGAGCGTGCAAATGGAAAAATTATTTTACCAATTGACACAATGATAAATAAAGAATTTTCTAATGATGGTGATATTAAAGCTGTTTCTGTTGACGATATCCCAGCAGATTACATGGGCTTAGATATTGGTCCTGAAACAGTTAAATTGTATGCTAAAGAATTAGAAGGAGCAAAAACAGTTGTTTGGAATGGCCCAATGGGTGTTTTTGAAATGACTAATTTTGCAAAAGGAACAATTGGAGTTTGTGAATCTATCGCTAACTTGAATGATGCGACTACAATCATCGGTGGTGGGGACTCTGCAGCTGCTGCTATGCAATTAGGCTTTGCTGAGAAGTTCTCTCATATATCAACTGGTGGCGGTGCTTCACTGGAATACTTAGAAGGAAAAGAATTACCTGGATTAGCTGCAATTAGTAACAAATAATTAGCTTGCTAAAATAAGACCAGGCATGAAAAGGAGCAAATTATGCGTAAACCAATTATTGCAGGAAACTGGAAAATGAATAAAGTATTAGCAGAGGCTGAAAGTTTTGTCGCTGATACAAAAGACAAAGTGCCAGCGCAAGATAAGGTCGATTCTATTATATGTGCACCTTTTCCATATTTATCAACATTACTTGCACAAACAGAAGGAACTAATCTAGAAGTTGCAGCACAAAATATGCACTTTGAAGATAATGGCGCATATACTGGCGAAGTCAGTCCAGCCATGCTAAAAGATATCGGAATTAACTATGTTGTGCTTGGTCACTCAGAACGTCGGGCTTATTTTGCTGAAACAGATGAAACAGTGAATAAAAAGGTACATGCTGCCTTCAAACATGGAATCACACCGATCATTTGTGTTGGCGAAACTTTAGAGCAACGTGAAGCGAATCAAACGATGGATTTAGTTGCAGACCAAGTTAAAAAGGCTTTAGCTGGGCTAACAGAAGATCAGGTTAAGGAAACAGTGATTGCCTATGAACCCATCTGGGCAATTGGTACAGGTAAAACAGCAACGTCAGAACAAGCTAATGAAGTTTGTACGCATATTCGTGCAACAGTTGCATCCGCTGTCTCTGAAGCAGCAGCTGAAGCAATTCGTATTCAATATGGTGGTAGTGTTAAACCAGCTAATATTGATGAATTATTAGCACAATCTGATATTGATGGTGCTCTTGTTGGTGGTGCAAGTTTAGAAGCTGATTCATTCTTACAGCTCGTAGGGGCTGGTGTGAAATGAGTCAAAATAAATTAGCCGCTTTAATCATTTTAGATGGTTTTGCACTTCGTGATGAAGTGAAGGGAAATGCAGTAAAACAAGCCAATACACCTAACTTTGATCGTTATTGGAATCAGTATCCACACAATCAACTTATCGCTTCCGGTGAAGCAGTTGGTCTACCAGATGGTCAAATGGGTAACTCAGAAGTAGGACACTTAAATATCGGTGCTGGTCGAATTGTTTATCAAAGCTTAACTCGCTTGAATTTAGCAATTCGTGAAGGTGACTTTTTCAAAAATGATCATCTAGTTCAAGCTGTTGATCAAGCGATTGAAAAAGGAAAAGCTCTACACATTTTTGGTCTACTATCTGATGGTGGTGTTCATAGTCATATTGAACATTTATACGCTGTCTTAAAATTAGCTAAAGATAAAGGGCTAGACAAAGTCTATGTCCATGGTTTTTTGGATGGACGTGACGTCGGTCAAAAATCAGCTAAACAATATATTTCAGCAGCTCAGGCAAAGATGGATGAATTAGGTGTAGGGGAATTCGCTACAATATCAGGTCGTTATTATGCGATGGACCGTGATAAACGCTGGGATCGTGTTCAAAAGGCTTATGATGCTATCGCTCATGGTGAAGGACCAAAAGCGAAAGATCCTTTAACTGTTGTTGACCAAGCTTATGAAGCTGAAGTATATGACGAGTTTGTTGTACCAACAGTTATCGTTGATGAAAATGATCAACCACTTGGACGGGTTGATTCAGAAGACTCTATTATTTTCTATAATTTCCGTCCCGATCGAGCAATTCAAATTTCACAAGCTTTTGCTAATGATGATTTTTCAGAGTTTGATCGAGGTACAGACGCACCTAAAAATGTTTACTTTGTTTGTATGATGAAGTATAGTGATACAGTGAATGGCCATATTGCTTACCCACCAACAGAATTAAAAAATACGATTGGTGAAGTTTTAGCAGACAATGGTTTAAACCAACTTCGGATCGCTGAAACAGAAAAGTATCCACATGTAACATTCTTTATGAGTGGTGGACAAGAACAGGAATTTAAAGGTGAAAAACGTATTCTAATTAATTCACCTAAGGTTGCGACCTATGACTTAAAACCTGAGATGAGTGCCTATGAAGTAACTGAGGCATTATTGAAGGAATTAGATGAGGGAAATCAAAATGCAATCATCTTAAACTTTGCAAATCCTGATATGGTTGGTCATTCTGGTATGCTTGAGCCTACAATTCAAGCGATTGAAGCTGTTGATGAGTGTTTAGGTAAAATCGTTGACAAAATTATTGAAAAAGGTGGTCGGGCAATTATTACAGCTGACCATGGTAATTCAGATGAGGTCGTGTCATTAGACGGTACACCTATGACTGCTCATACAACAAATCCAGTGCCAGTCATCGTTACACAAGAGGGTATCGAGGTTCGAGATGGTGGAATTCTTGGAGACTTAGCCCCAACTTTATTAGATTTATTACAGGTTGACCAACCAAAAGAAATGACAGGTCAATCATTAATTAAATAAAATTTTATATCAAAAAGGAGACTAAATAACATGCCTTATATTACAGATGTATTTGCACGCGAAGTTTTGGACTCACGCGGTAACCCAACAGTAGAAGTTGAAATTTACACAGAATCAGGAGCTTTCGGCCGTGCCTTGGTACCAAGTGGTGCTTCAACAGGTGAATATGAAGCTGTTGAATTACGTGACGGTGATAAAGAACGTTATCTTGGTAAAGGTGTACTAAAAGCAGTTGAAAATGTGAATGAGATCATCGCGCCAGAATTACTTGGTTTTGATGTGACTCGTCAAGTAGTTATTGATAAATTATTAATTGAATTAGATGGTACAGATAATAAAGGTAAATTAGGTGCCAATGCAATTCTTGGTGTGTCAATGGCAGTTGCTCATGCTGCAGCTGATCACCTAGGTGTACCTCTTTACACTTATTTAGGTGGATTCAATGCTACAGTTCTACCAACACCAATGATGAATATCTTAAACGGTGGCGAGCACGCAGATAATAATGTTGATATTCAAGAGTTTATGATTATGCCTGTAGGTGCAGCGACATTTAAAGAAGCATTACGTATGGGAGCTGAAATCTTCCATAGTCTTAAAAAAGTTCTTGCTTCAAAAGGTTACAACACTGCTGTAGGTGATGAAGGTGGTTTTGCACCAAACCTTAAATCAAATGAAGAAGCACTAGCTACGATTATTGAAGCAATTGAAGCAGCTGGCTATAAACCAGAAGAAGAAGTTAAATTAGCAATGGACGTTGCTGCTTCTGAAATTTATGAAGATGGTAAATATAATCTTAAAGGCGAAGGCGTTGTTCGTACTTCTGCTGAAATGGTTGATTGGTATGAAGAAATGGTATCTAAATATCCAATCATCTCAATTGAAGATGGTCTAGATGAAAATGACTGGGATGGTTTCAAACTTCTTACAGAACGTTTAGGTGATAAAGTTCAATTAGTGGGTGACGACCTATTCGTTACAAACACTAAGAAACTTGCCGAAGGTATTGAAAAAGGCATTGCTAACTCTATCCTAGTTAAAGTGAACCAAATCGGTACACTAACTGAAACATTTGAAGCAATTGAAATGGCTAAGAAAGCTGGCTATACAGCAGTTATTTCTCACCGTTCAGGTGAAACTGAAGATGCAACAATTGCTGATATCGCTGTTGCAACAAATGCGGGCCAAATTAAAACAGGTGCTCCATCACGTACTGACCGCGTTGCAAAATACAACCAGTTACTACGTATTGAAGACGAGCTAGTTGAAACAGCTAAATATGCTGGTAAAGCAGCATTCTATAACTTAGACTAAGTTAATCTCTAAAAGCTGGTTCTATAATTTATGGTGTTGGTGAGTTCTTTGAACTTACTAACACCTTTTTTGCATTTATATAGAAAAAGGTCAGTAGATTCCTTTATAATTAAGTCGACGAAAACCAATTAAAAGG
>NZ_JAHLQM010000031.1 GCF_018919165.1 Amphibacillus sp. MSJ-3
TATCCGAGAAATACCAGTTTGTACACTCAAATTATTGAACCGCCGTATACGGATCCGTACGTACGGTGGTGTGAGAGGGTCGAACGAATCAAATCACGATTCGTTCACTCTACTCGATTATTCGCTATCATAGTTGTAGACATCTTTTTAAATAGTAGTCTCATTTTGCTTAATCCCTTATACCAATCTTGAGGTTTTTTTCATATTTAAGATTTATGTTAAAGCCTATATGAAACAGCTACAAGCACTATAGCACACTGTAGCTTTGGTTATTTTCATAGAGCATCGAACACCTTAAACAATCAATTGTTTGCATACATGATGGTTAAGGCTTACACACCTATTTCTTTTTGATCCCTTGTTGATCGATAGGTGTGTAAGTAAAGTTATTGTTTAAGGGCGCGGTAGCTAAAAATAAAAAAACTAATCCATAGTGTAGTTAAAGAAATCATGACCCCGTATTGATTGATCATATGCATAATCATATCCCATAACTGGTTTGACAGTGGACCGAGAACTGGAACAGCCTGTCCTATTGGAGCTTTATTGCTTGTTAGAATAAGCGGATAGAAGAGCAAAACAATGCATGCAGAAAAAACACCCTGTAGTAATCTTCCAATAAAATAAGGAAAGTAGCTTATATCTGTATCGGCTAAAAGACTTGCAACCTGCGCATGGACGCTTAAACCATTAAAGGCTAACAATACACTAACCAATACGGCTTTAATCTTTAAAACTTCATCCGAATAATTTGCAATTTGTTGGATCCCAAGCGTGATTTCAAATATGCCTGTAGAAAAGGGAAGAGCCAATGATGGTGAGAGATTAAATAGGCGAAAAATCACTTCAAATATACGACTAATCCCGACTAAAATACCTGTTTCAATTAATATACTTGAGAAAACAGAAAAAAACATGATGAAACCACCAATCATCAATAAGGTCTGTACAGAGTGAATAACAGCATCGCCAAATAATTTACCAAAGGGTTTATTTTGTTCGATCCGAGTCTGATGTAATGTCTCAAATGCTCTTCGCCAAATGTTTTTGTTGGATGTGCTTCGAACCTGTGATTGAGCTTCTATTTTATAAAAACGCATAAATAAACCAACAATCAAGTTACTCCCATAATGAGCAATCACTAATAACAAACCAAGTCTAGGAGCCTTGAGAAAACTTACCGACACCACCGCGATAATAAATAATGGATTAGAAGCATTGGTAAAAGCGATAAGACGTTCTGCTTGGACTTTATTGAGTTGTCCTTCTTGCCTCATTCTCGCTGTAAATTTAGCCCCTGCTGGGTAACCACTTGCCATTCCCATTGCCCAAATAAAACTACCAACTCCGGGAACATTAAAAATGGGCTTCATAATGGGTTCAAAGAGAACGCCAATAAAGTGAACAACTCCAAAACCAATTAAAATTTCCCCCATTACGAAAAAAGGTAATAAAGAAGGGAAGACAGAGCTTGTCCAAATATCCAATCCTCTTTTGCTTGCTGATAATGTTTCATTGGGCATAATCAGGAGGCAAATAGCTAATAGCAAGGCGCAAGCCGCTAGTAAGAGGGACTTTAATCGTGCCTTCAAAAAGATCACTCCTTCATTAATTTGAACAGCAACTGACTATACATTGAATGAAAAAAAGAGTAAAATATGACTAGTGTTAATCATCAAACCTCTACTACTATACGCATGTTAATGATGAGATTATGCTATAAATATAAATGAAATAAATGTTAAAGATCTTTCAATTTAAGATTTAGAAAGGAGTCATTTGCATTGCGTCAATATAAAAAAGTTGGGTTATATTTATTATTTATTATTTTTATCTTCATTTTTTCATATTTACCCTTACCTTATTATATATATAGTCCGGGAACAGCTGATCCACTCACTCCAGTTGTTCATGTTGAGTCGGGAACGGAAAGCGAGGGCAATCTCTATCTTGTTACGGTTAGAGGTGGTCAAGCAACACCATTATCTTTGTTGATTGCTAGCCTTTCACGATATCAAGATATTCATCCTTTAGAAGAGGTATTTCCGGAGGGATATGATCGAGAAGATTACATGGAGGCACAACTACAATTAATGGAGAGTTCACAAGAGGCGGCGACTGTTGTTGCCTATCAAGAAGCAAATGAGGAAATTGATATCCAATATGAGGGTGTTTATGTGGTTTCTGTCTTGGAAGGTATGCCTGCTGAAAAAGTATTACAAGCAGCAGATAAGATCATCGAAGTCGAAAATACAAAGGTGAAAGATGCTGATCATTTGATTGAAATTGTAGATAAGTATCAGGTGGGAGATGAGCTAACCTTTGTTGTTGACCGTGATGGGGAGCAAATTGAAACGACAATTGAATTGGTTCCTTTTCCAAATCAACCTGATCAGCATGGGATAGGTATTCAGTTGGTAACAAATCGAAAGGTTAATGTAGACAGATCTGTAGAGTTTTCAAGTGGTGATATTGGAGGACCTAGTGCAGGGTTAATTTTAACCCTTGAAATTTATGATCAACTGATAGATGATGATTTAACCAAGGGGCTAGATATTGCTGGAACAGGTGAGATTGATTATGAAGGTAATGTTTATCGAATTGGTGGGGTAGACAAAAAGGTCATTGCTGCTGATCGTGAAGGCTGTGATATCTTCTTTGTTCCTTTTGAACATGGTAGTGAAGATTCTAATTACCAAGTAGCGAAAGAGACAGCTGAAGCAATTGGTTCAGATATGGAGATTGTTCCAGTCGATAGTTTTCAAGATGCACTAGAATATTTACAATAAGGAAGATTTTCAATTAGAAAGATACAGTGACTTAATAGCATGAATTAATCGACTATAAGACACCCAGTGAGGGCTGATAACCCCACTGGGTGATTTTTCATTTTGTGATTAGTCTTTAGACATTATGAATGGAGGACTGAATTCCTGTTTTCTTAGAAAAAGTTGGCTTTCAGGGTTCAGAGGCAGGTAATAGATTAATGAGGCTTTTTCATCAATGACAAACCTATCAGATAAGTTCTTTTTTAATTGCGTTATCATTTTAAGATCTGTCTTCTTTTTTAGTTGATTCAAGTATCCTTGTCCTTGATTTGTCATAGCTAACAAACGGAATGCATTGATTTGATCAATTTGTTTTAATTGATCGTTCACTTGCTGTTTGGTTAGTTGTAAGAGGATATGAATGAATAGTCGTTGTAAACGCGTTTTTGTATAACGTTTTGTTTGGACCTTTTCAATAAATTCAGCAAATGATTTCGATTCAACGATCTTTGCTTTTAACCGATATTCAAGTCCTTCAGTCATTCCATTAATGAGTCGTAATTGTTCAATCGAATCACTAAGTATGCGATATTTTAAAAATGGATAGTATAGTTCCCACCTATGAAAGACACCTGATATATCTTGATAATCCCCTAATAAAGAATAACTTGTTAAAGGCATGGAAAGTTCTTTGTAACTATTAATCATACGAAATTGCTCAAGCTGATTTCTGATACTTGTTGCGCTTGAAATAGGCTGTGATACTTGGGTTTGATGATAATCTGCTTGAACACGCTTGATTGTATCAAGCTTAATTTTAGGATTTATTTTTTTTTGAGCTTTTAAATAGCTAAATCCTAAGATGTTGTTTGGTTTATGTAAATCAATAGGTGAAGATGAACAAACAGCTTCAATCGCAACTTTATTTGCTTGTGGATAGTTATTTCCTTGTTTTAGTTGCTCCGTTAAAACGGCTTGATATTTTTGTTTGTTACAATTGATTTCTTGCCAAATTAGATTAAAAGCTTGTATGTCACCATGCTCACTACCGAAGATTATATCCGTCACTTGAAATTTATTTAAAATTTGAATCGCTGCAAAGGCAAAGATATCACTATGTTGAATTGTGTAAACAATGGGAAGTTCAATCACAATGTCAACATTTTGTTTGACGGCCATTTTTGCGCGAGTAAATTTATCTACAATAGCAGGCTCACCACGTTGTAGGAAGTTTCCACTCATTACAGCAATAACGACCTCTGCATTTGACTTTACCCGAGCTTGTTCGATATGATGAAGGTGTCCGTTGTGGAGGGGGTTGTATTCAACGATTAAACCAACTGCTTTCACGATAATCACTCCTGTTCTTCATTATTGTAACATATTGATCTAGATTAGGTAGAATAAGTTATTTCGCTACTGTAAAGAAATTATCTTGACAAATAGCTAGATACCTTTTAAAATAAACTTTGTGCTTTCGAGGTGATAGTAATGAAAATTCCGATTCGAAAAATTCTTCAATCGGATGTATTAACAGTTGAAGGATCAGTTGATCTTTCCGAACTCGAAACGTTGAATAATGATATTCGAGAAATAGGTGAAGTTTCTGTCAAATGCGAGGCTTCGGTAAGAGACAACTTTATTCATTGTCAACTTAACATTTCTGGTGTTATGATCTTACCATGTGCCCGGTCACTTGTTGATGTACCTTATCCTTTTGAAATTGAAGTTGTTGAACTCTTTTCGGATGACCCTTATCTTAACGAAGAAGAGGACATAGAAATTAATCCGATCGAGGGTGAAGTTCTTGACTTGGAACCATTTATCAAGGAAAATGTACTATTAGAGATTCCATTTCGAGTTTTTGCAGATAAAGAAGAACTTGAAAAAAATGCTCTTTCAGCTGGTGAAGGTTGGTCCGTTATTTCAGAAGAAGAAAAGACTAAAGAGATTGATCCTCGCTTTGCGAAATTACAGTCACTACTAAATGATAAGAAAAATGAAAATCAATAAAGATAAAGTGAATTTTTAATTAATGAATTTTAATCACTTCCATTCCTTTATCTGGTGAGATTTTCGTTTTGGAAGTGAAGGAGGTGTAAGGCATGGCAGTCCCAAAAAGAAGAACATCTAAAAAAGTTAAAAATCAAAGACGTACCCATAAAAAATTAACGGTGCCAGGCATGGTTGAATGTTCAAACTGTGGAGAGCTCACAATTTCTCACCGTGTATGTAAAGCATGTGGTCATTACGATGGTAAAGAGGTTGTTGAGTTATAATATTTATGATCAAAAGAGACGGTAGCTTTGTCCAAAAGCGAGATTGGAACATAAGTCACCTGAAGTCATTTAAAAAGAGGGTTCTATTTACAATGTTTGTAAATAGAACCCTCTTTTTTTATTTTTACTGATAACTTTATTGCATATTAATTGATTGTAAGCTCCACTGTAAACATAGAGGAAATCCATCGGCTTATACTGAGGTTCACCAGAAAGCAAATGCCTGATTCGTTTATCTAACACTCGGTGGGGCTTTCTGCCTCACTGAATGAAGATTCACTTTATCTCAGCATCACTTTTTAGTAAGATGCTATTCTATCATTTATTTCTCCTGCATATAGATAAAGCAAATAGGAATAAGGAGCGGAAGAAAATGAAAGCAAATAGACAAGATGCTTGGACAAAAGAAGAAGATCAATTACTAGCAGATACGGTGATTGACTATATAAAAAAAGGACATACACAATTAGAAAGTTTTAAATATGTGGCAGATCAATTAAATCGTACACCTGCTGCTTGTGGTTTCAGATGGAATGCTACGATTCGAAAGCGTTATACGAAAGCGATAGAAGCAGCGAAGCAAGCCCGTAAACAATTCCAATATGATGGGAGTGACCAACAAAGCCAATCGATTCAATTGAATGAATCAAAATCGACACTAGATCAAGCGATTCATTGGTTAGAGAAGTTAAAAAAAGAATCGACCGTTGATTCCAGCAAAAGTGATCAACAGTTAAACCGCCGATTACTTTTGGAAAATGAACGACTACATCAAGAACTTGCCGTCTATGAAACATTAATAAAAAATATAAAAAAATTAATTGATGACATCCATTGATCGTTAAAAGATAAGCAGTTAAAACATGATCACCCAGTTCATTGAATAAAAAAGAGCATTTAATTAATGGATTAATTACGAAAATAACTTGATAATTTTTGCGGGGGTTATTAATATAGTATATGATCTTTAAGACTAAAGTAATTGTTTAATAAAATCAGAATGTGGGAGATATAATGTCACAAATCTTAGCTTATCTAATCGCATTTTCAGTTACCTTTCCAATTGTCATGACTCTGATTATGTATTACATCATACACTTTTTTGTTACGAATCAAAAAAAAGCTATTCACAAAAGTATGGAGTATACGGCCATACTGTATGTCGTTTCGACCATCTTTATCGTCTATGAAACATTTAATATTAATATGCTAGGTCCGTTAAGTATTTTTTTACTAGTTGGTTTTTTACTTTTTATAATTATTCAATGGAAGCTAATTAGTGATATTAGGATTAGACGTGTTTGGCAATTATACTTTCGATTTCTATTTTTAATTTTTTTCATAGCAAATATGACATTAGTATTGGTATCAATCTATTTGCAAATATAAAGCTAAGCCCTTATATCGCAGTGCAACTGTCAGTAAGACTCCCATTTTAAGTATTCGAGGGAAATTAAGAAGTATAAATGGGAGATCAACTGACAGTAGCAGTCCGATTGGTTCAACTGACTGTAAGATCCCAACAAGGTGATAGATCAATTTAGCTCTGATTTTAGCCTAGAACGGTTACACTTGGTCGGATAGAATTGTTAAGGTTATCTTAATTAATAGAGTATCCCTGTTTAAGAAGAAGTTTAAATGTATATTCCATAATGGCTAAAACCCTCCAGGAATTAAATCGAGGCCACTAAAAATCTTCGGATATTTCGGTAGATCATAATGGCTATACAAAAAATAAGAGGTTGGGACAAAACTAACCAAAAAAATGGTTTCAAGCATTAAAATTTGCTTGAAACCATTTTTTGTTGGATTTTTTCTTTCTTCTATTATTGGATTGTTGCTTCTGGTGATTAACTTTCTCAGATTCACCGCCATCAACTTCAATCTTCCTTTTATATTCACTGTAAAAATAGTCATGGCTCTTGTAACTCCATGCCAATTAGACCCGCGGAAAGCGACCGCCTTGAGTGAAAATCAACTGTGCATCCTACTAGGTAAGTTGTTTGAGTTTTAATGACTAAACTTGAATTAGGCTTTAAGTCATATTGTACAACAAAAAAAGCAACCTAGATCTGACCTTACAGATCCAAGTCGCTTTTTTACTTTTTCCGTGGCCTCAATTAAATCCTGGGGGTTTTAGCAATTTTAAAATGCTAATCTTCAATTTCTACAGGCTTTTTTAAAAAATATTTTGATATCAAAGGTAATATACATTAAATTCCAATTGATGAGTTTAATTAATGAAAAAATACAAAATTTGTTGTTTTTATACTAGTAAAAACGCTTCATTTCGACAAAAAATTTACCTATTATATTTAAAAACAGGAATATTGTGGATTTTTGTATCTTATTAAATGAAAATCTTGAAATCGCTTCTGTAAGTAGATATTCTTTGCCATTTAAAGATCCCACAACTCAACTTTAGGCCTTTTGAGCGAAGTCTTTTTTTATCGTACGAATAGAATGGGTTTGTTTACCTAATCGATAGGATATTTATAAATAAAAAATCCTAAATTGATAAAGAAAACTAGCTAAATAGCTAGTTTTTTTGTCATATAAATACGAACATATGTACTATTTTACAGATTTACAAAAGAATATCCAAAAAAGTGTGGTGAGAAGTGGGGGAATGTGGTAAACTATAAAAAAAGGTGGGCGATTATTATGTTTATGGGTGAATACAAACATAATATAGATGAAAAAGGTCGGATGATTATGCCGGCAAAATTTCGTGATGCGCTTGGTGAATCTTTTGTTGTGACTCGAGGACTAGATCAATGTTTATTTGTATATCCACTTACAGAATGGCACATCCTTGAAGAGAAGATTAAAAAGCTCCCACTCACTAAAAAAGATGCTCGTGCCTTTACCCGCTTTTTTTTCTCTGGTGCAACTGAATGCGAGATCGATAAGCAAGGTAGGATTAATCTACCAGCACCGCTTAGAAAGTACGCCCAAATTGAGAAGGCATGCGCTGTAATTGGTGTCTCAAATCGGGTTGAAATCTGGTCTGATGAAATTTGGACGGACTATATTGATGAGTCAGAATCAACATTTACAGAAATAACTGAAAATATGATGGAAATTGATTTTTAATTTAATAAAGAAGGTGATCACATGTTTGAGCACGATAGCGTTTTACGTGATGAGTCAATTAATGGCTTGAATATTCAAGCGAAAGGGATATATGTTGATGGAACGTTAGGTGCTGGTGGCCACTCAGAACAAATCGCTAAACGATTAACGAGTGGACGACTCATTGCATTTGATCAAGATGAACATGCTATTGCAGCAGCTAAAGATAGGTTGTCAGCATATCAAGAAAAAATATTATTTATTCATTCGAATTTTAGACATGTTAAACAAGTTTTAGATGAAAATGGGATCGACCATGTTGATGGTTTTCTATTTGACCTAGGTGTTTCCTCCCCGCAATTAGATCATGCGGATCGTGGTTTTAGCTATCAATATGATGCACCACTTGATATGAGAATGGATCAATCGCAAGTTATATCAGCTTATCAAGTTGTTAATGAATGGAGTTATCGGGAACTTGTTGAAATCTTTTTTAAATACGGTGAAGAAAAGTATGCTAAACAAATTGCCCGAAAAATAGAGGCGAAACGAAGTAGTAAGCCAATAGAGACAACCTATGAGTTGGTAGAGCTTATTAAAGAGGCAATTCCAGCCGCCGCAAGACGAAAGGGTGGTCACCCAGCTAAAAGAGTCTTTCAAGCAATTCGTATTGCTGTCAACGATGAACTTAACGCCTTTTATGATGGCTTACACCAAGCGGCTGAAAAGGTAGCGATAGGTGGTAGGATCGCTGTTATAACATTTCATTCACTAGAAGATCGTCTTTGTAAACAAGCTTTTAAAAAATGGAGTACAGTTCCACCACTGCCAAGAAATTTTCCTGTTATTCCGGAGGCGAATCAACCTCCGTTTAAATTAATAACAAAAAAACCAATTGTTGCAACTGCCGAAGAACTTGAAAAAAACCGACGAGCGCGATCAGCAAAATTAAGAATTGTAGAGAAAGTTAAATTATGGGACGAACAATTTTTTTATCAAGAAGGGTGGCATAAAATATGAGCTTAAGTGAAGCGAGAAACTATCAAACATCAATTCCGCAAAGATCAAGACACACCGAGCAATATCAGCAACCCAAGAAGCTAATTAAGATAAAGTCTAGAGGAATTACCCCTGGTGAAAAGATTTTGGTCTGTCTATTTGGCGTCTGTCTTTCGTTAGCCTTGGCATTTATGGTTTCATATAGTGCCAATATTGATTCATTGAATCGCGACTTACAAAAGTTAGAAAGAGAAGTTTCTGAACAACAAACAATTAATGAAAATCTAAAACATCAAGTCATGGAGTACAGTAATCCTGAACGGATTTTAAAGATTGCAAAAGAAAATGGCTTAGATATTCAAAATACACAAGTGAAACAAGCAAGACAAATTGTCGAGTAATAGTGAGGGTGCATGGAAGATGAAAAATAACAAAAAAGGAAAGTGGAAAATCAATTTGTTATTTGGAGTTTTTGCATCTTTTTTCTTCATATTATCCGGACGGCTTATCTTTATTCAAGTGTCGGGGGAAGTTCAGGGTGTAGATTTGCAGGAATGGGCAAATCGCCAAAGAACGAATTATAGTGAAATTCCCGCAAGACGTGGCTATGTATATGATCGAAATGGGATGAAGCTTGCCCAAGATATTACAACATATCGACTCTATGCTATTGTAGATGAAAGTTTTTCACCAAATCCTCAAATGCGTTTAAACCATGTTGCGGATTTAGAAACAACTGCTGAAAAGTTAGCTCCGATTATAAATATGGAACAAAATGAGGTTTATTCAATTTTAAATTCCGGTATTGAAAAAGGCCAATTCCAAGTTGAGTTTGGTAAAAATGGTAACCAGCTTACAAGAGAACAAAAGAATGAGATAGAAGAGTTAGAACTGCCTGGTGTCCACTTTATTGAAGAAGCGCAAAGATATTATCCGAATGGATTGTTTGCATCACAATTAATTGGTTTAGCACAGAGCAACGATGATCATGTAATCACTGGAATTACCGGCATTGAGGCACAACTTGATGATTTATTGAGGGGCGAAAAAGGGTCGATATCTTTTCAACGAGATAAATTTAACACGAAGTTAATGAATTCGGATGAGGTTATTGTAGAAGCAAAAGATGGTCTGGATGTTGTTTTAACTCTTGATCAAAAAATCCAAACTATTTTAGAAGATGCGATGACCCAAGTTGAGGAAAAATATCAGCCTGAGCGAATAACAGCTACGGTGGCTGATCCGAAAACAGGTGAAATATTGGCGATGAGTAGCCGACCAAGCTATAATCCGAATGACTTAGAAGATGTAGAGAATTGGTACAATGATGTCGTATCAACTCCAATAGAGCCGGGATCAACTGTCAAGGCTTTTACCCTTGCTGCTGCAATTGAGGAAGGCGTATATAATCCAAAAGAAACTTATAAGTCTGGCTCATATAGTATTGATCAAATTGATAGACCGATAACAGACTACAATAAAAGTTGGGGTAATATTACTTATGAAGAAGGTTTCCAACGCTCTTCTAATGTTGCAATGTCAAAACTTGTTTGGGAAAAGCTGGGGACTGATCGTTACTTAGATTATTTAAAAGCTTTTCATTTTGATCAACCAACAGAAATTGATTTACCTAGGGAACAAGCTGGAACTTTATTATATCGTTATCCGGTAGAACAATTAACTACTTCCTTTGGGCAAGGGTCGACAATGACGCCGATTCAAATTGTTAAGGCGGCAACGGCTTTAGCAAATGACGGGAAGATGATGAAACCATATGTGATAAAAAAAGTTTTCGATTCAAACACAGGTGAAGTTATTGAAGAAAAAGAACCAGAAGTTGTTGGAGAACCTATTTCAAAAGAGACAGCAGACCAAGTGCTCCAAGCAATGGAATCTGTGGTAACATCAGATGTTGGAACGGCAAAAAACATCTATAATCTAGATTCTTATACAGTAGCAGGAAAAACGGGGACTGCCCAAATCTCAGGTGGAACATCTGGATATTTAGAAGGACATGAAAACTATATTTTTTCATTTTTAGGTATGGCTCCAAGTGATGATCCAGAGTTAATAATGTATATTACAGTTAAACAACCCAAATTATCAGATAATGAGTCTGGTTCAGCACCTGTTTCATTTATTTTCAAGCACGTCATGGAGAACGGCTTACACTATTTAAATATTCAACCAGATAAAGAACAAAAAGAAACTGTTCATCAAATGGAAATGCCAGATTGGGAGAATGATTCAAAAGAAACAGTTATCTCACAATTAGCTGATAATGATTTTGATCCTATTCTTATTGGGGATGGTGAGCAAATCGTAGCAGCGAATATGGATCCAGGAACTACTGTGCTGTCAACACAAAAGTTAATATTAGTTACAGATCAACCAAGAATGCCTGATTTATCGGGGTGGTCAATAAGAAGTGTAACTGAATTTGCACATTTAATAGGGTTAGATCTCGAAGTAATAGGTTCAGGCTATGTTACCAATCAAAGTATTGAACCAAATGAATTGATTGAAGAAGGACAATACTTATTGACTGAATTCTCAACAGAATAAAAGTAAGATTTTTAAATCAGATATTAAACAGTGTACTATTCAAAATAGCTTGTCATATATTAGATACAATTAATCATTATTTGAAAAGCGAGGCGTTAAATAATGAAACATGTATCTCATATGACAATAAGAAAAAGAATAGTCGCTGTTTTTTTATTAGCCATATTGATGTTAGTCATTGTCTTGATTCGATTAATGTATGTTCAATTTATTAAAGGCCCTTCACTTACTGAGCAAGCAGAAATGTCTTGGACTAGGGATATTAAATATGAAGCAGAGCGTGGGAAAATCCTAGATAAAAATGATCAAATTCTAGTTGATAATATTTCTGCACCGACAGTTATGTTTGTCCCACGCCAAATAGAGAATAAAGCTGAAACTGCTTTTGCTTTAGCAGAAATACTAGAAGTCGATCAAGAGCTTATTTTAGGTTATTTGGAACAGGATACAAGCATTGTTCGATTCAGTGAAGGAAGGAAATTATCAGATCAACAGGCCCTAGCTATACAAGAATTAGACATGGCAGGTATTTATTTAGCTGAGGATTCGAAACGCTATTATCCTCATGATACTCTACTCGCTCATGTATTAGGGTTTAGTGGGATTGATAATCAAGGTTTGGTCGGTTTGGAGTTATTTCATAATGAACAATTAAGTGGAACTGCAGGTCGATTATCCTTTTTTTCAGATGCAAAGGGGAGGAGACTGCCAGACCTATCAGATACTTATCAGGAACCAATTGATGGTAATGATTTAAAACTTACAATTGACTTGGAGGTTCAAACGATTGTTGAGCGGGAACTTGATATTGTAGAAGCAACATATCAACCGGATGGTGCATGGGCAATTGCAGTTGACCCCAATAGTGGGGCGATTCTTGCAATGTCATCACGACCAACCTTCGATCCAGCTACTTATCAAAAGGTTGATCCTGAAATTTATAATCGCAATTATCCAATCTGGAGTACGTATGAACCAGGATCGACCTTTAAGATCATCACCTTAGCCGCAGCACTTGAAGAGGAAGTTGTCGATTTAGAAAAGGACCATTATTATGATAAAGGTTATATTGAAGTTGGTGGCGCTAAACTTCGTTGTTGGAAACATGGTGGACATGGAGACCAAACATACTTGGAAGTTGCCCAACATTCATGCAACCCCGGATTTGTTTCACTAGGTCAGCGTCTAGGAACGGACAGATTATTTGACTATATTGAAGCTTTCGGCTTTGGCAAGAAAACAAATATCGATCTTGCTGGTGAAGCAAGCGGGATTTTATTTAATCGTGAACAAGTTGGACCGGTTGAATTAGGAACAACATCATTTGGCCAGGGTGTTTCTGTAACGCCGATTCAACAAGTAATGGCTGTTTCGGCTGCGGTGAATGGCGGGGTTTTATATCAACCTTATATTGTTGATAGTTGGATTGACCCAATAACGGAGCAAGTGATCGAACAAAATAAACCAGAAGCAAAAAAGCAAGTTATTTCTGAAGAAACATCATCACTTGTAAGATCATCCCTAGAGAGTGTTGTTGCCCAAGGAACAGGTAGAGGTGCTTTTGTTGAGGGCTATCGTGTTGGTGGGAAAACAGGTACTGCTCAAAAGGTAGGGTCTGATGGTAGATATTTAGCTAATAATCATATCGTTTCATTTATTGGTTTCGCACCATCGGATGATCCGGAAATTGTCGTTTACCTAGCGGTGGACAATCCAAAGAATACTGTTCAATTCGGTGGTGTAGTTGCTGCGCCAGTTGTTGGGAATATCATTGAAGATAGTTTGCAGGCTATGGACGTAGAAAAGAGAAGTGATGGGTTAGAGAAAGAATATCGTTGGCCAGAGCAACCATTAGTTGAAGTACCAGATTTAATTGGTTTATCTGAACAAGATTTATTAGGTTATCTAACTCAACTTTCGATCGAGTCAGTTGGTACGGGAAGTAAGATAATCGAACAGGCGCCAGCGCCTGGTACAAAAGTGCCGATGGGAGAGACGATACGTTTATTATTTGGTGAGTAAAATAGTCGTGATTAGTCGTGCCAGTTTAACATTTATTTGTTATAATGTTAACTGTGTCTTCAATCACAAATTCTGTGTTCGACACTCAATCGGGTGTCGACTTTTCATTACACTATAGGATAAAAAAAGCTAAACATCGACTTTGAATAGCTAAATTTCAAGCAAATTAATTGACTGTAAAGCCCTTGCTTTAAGCATACAAGGGAAGTAACGCGATGTAGTGATCATGATTTCATTTCGTTTATAGAGAAATTGATATATTATTTTACGCTAGGGAAATTGGTAAGACGCTCTAACGGAAAAAAGACTGAAAAGTAGGGATTATAATGAAAAATTTAAATGATATTGCTAAATACTTACTGTTAACGAACAAATCATTATTTAAACAAAACCCAAAGATTACAGGACTACAAGTTGATTCACGGAAAGTTAAACCAGGAGATTTGTTTATTTGTATAAGCGGTTATACCGTTGATGGACATGATTTTGTTGATCAGGCCATTGAGAATGGAGCGGTAGCAATTTTAGCTGAAAAAGATATCAATCGTGATGATCTCCCCATTCTTTATGTAAAGGATACAAATCAAGCACTGAGTTTTTTAGCTAATTACTTTTATGATTTCCCATCAAACAAACTACATCTAATTGGGGTAACCGGTACAAATGGAAAAACTTCGATTACTTATTTATTAGATGAAATATTCAGATTTAATCAGGATAAAACAGCGCTCATTGGAACGATTCAAATGAAAATAGCTGATCAAGTATACCCAATTGCTAATACAACACCAGAAGCATCATTTTTACAAAAGAGTTTCAAGCAAATGGTTGATCAGGAAATTGATCATTGTATGATGGAGGTATCCTCCCACGCTCTTGAATTAGGACGAGTGAATGGCTGTGACTTTGACATGGCTATTTATACTAATTTAAGCCAAGATCATTTAGATTTTCACCAAACAATGGATGATTATTTAAAGGCAAAAACACGCTTGTTTCATCAACTAGGAAATAAGTATGACTCGAAACAACCTAAATATGCAATTATCAATCGTGATGATGTTTATTACTCACATTTTGAACAAGCGACAAGTCAGCGTGTTGTAACGTATGGAATTAATCATGAAGCTGATTTTCTTGCGAAGAATATTAAATTAACAGCTAACGGAACAAGTTTCATTCTACAAACAATGGATGATCAACTTGAAATAACTACACCGCTAATAGGCAAGTTTAATGTTTACAATATGCTTGCTGCTATTGCTGCAGCTAACTTATCTGGGGTTCCCTTAACTAACATTAAAAGTGCACTTGAACAGTCAAAAGGTGTTCGTGGGCGATTTGAAGCGGTAAAAGGAACGCATGACTTTGGTGTTATTATCGATTTTGCCCATACACCTGATTCATTGGAAAATGTTTTAACAACGATTCGTTCTTTTGCTCAAGGAAAGGTTTACTTAGTTGTAGGATGTGGTGGTGATCGTGATCGTAGCAAGCGTCCTCTTATGGCTGAAATAGGTGAGAAATATGCAGATTGTACGATACTTACATCAGATAACCCACGTTCTGAAGATCCGTTAGCAATTATTGCAGATATGGAAGAGGGAATGACAACAGATCGCTATTTTATCGAGGTCAATCGAGCAAAAGCTATTCATCAAGCAATTCAATTAGCTAATAAAAATGATATTGTTTTAATCGCCGGCAAAGGTCATGAAACAACCCAAATAATTGGTAACGAAAAGTTTCCGTTTGATGACTATCAAGTTGCTCAACAAGCGATAGATAATAAAACTTGTTCAGAAACGTGAAAGGATGTTAAAAGTATGTTATCTCCAGCAATAATAAAAAAGCTATCTCACAAGATAGATGGTGAATGGTCGGAATCATACCAGATAACTGGTGTGGGTACCGATACGCGTGAAGACCTATCAAGCAAACTTTTTATTCCCTTAATTGGCGACAGCTTTGATGGGCATGATTTCCTGAAACAAGCGATTCAGAAAGGTGCCAAAGCAGCTTTATGGCAAGAAGACTATCCAAGACCTGATTCAGTTGACCCTTCTTTTCCGCTCATTCGAGTTAAGGATACTTTGATTGGTTTACAGGAACTTGCTAAAGCTTATCGAGAATCTATTCAGCCGATCGTGATTGCAGTTACTGGTTCAAATGGAAAAACAACAACAAAGGACCTTCTTTATAGTGTTTGTCGCCAAGGCTTCCAAACACATTGTACAAAGGGAAACTTTAATAATCATATTGGTTTGCCATTAACGATTTTATCAATGCCATTAACAACTGAAGTGCTTATCCTAGAAATGGGTATGAGTGATTTCGGTGAGATTAAACAATTATCACAAATCGCTGAGCCTAATATAGCTGTGATTACGAATATTGGTGAATCTCATATTGAACATCTTGGTTCAAGAGCAGGAATCGCTAAGGCAAAGTTAGAGGTAGTTTCAAATATGAACGCCGACGGTCTTTTAATCTATGATGGTGATGAGCCATTATTACAAAAGAACTATCCTTTTAAATCAATTTCGATTGGCTTTAGTCAAACAAATGATTATTATATTCATGATTGTCATATTTTAAATCAGGCCACCGAATTCAAAGTTAATGACAGAAAAGAATCAATTTCAATCCCTCTTTTGGGTAAACATCAAGCGAAGAATGCTACCTATAGTATCGTTGTTGGTAAACAACTTGGTTTATCAATTGATCAAATCCAGCTAGGGTTAACAAATATTGAAACGACACAAATGCGTTTTGAAAAACTTGCAGGAAAAGATGGGGTTTGTATAATTAATGATGCCTATAATGCTTCACCAACTTCAATGAAAGTTACAATTGACACTTTTGTTGATCTGAATAATTATCGTGAAAAAATTCTCGTCTTAGGAGATATGTTAGAATTGGGCCCGAAATCAATTTGTTATCATCAAGAAGTAGGAAAATACATACCTGAATCGATTGATTATGTATATACAATTGGTGAAAAAGCAAAACACATTAGTCAATCAACGACAGTCAAGTCGATACATTGCGAAACGAAAGACGAATTAATTCAACTGTTAAGAAAAAAACAAAAAGCAGGTACAGTCATTTTATTTAAAGCTTCAAGAGGAATGAAGTTAGAACAAGTAATCCATGCCTTGTTAATGTAATCTATGTTTAGTTTGTACAGAACAAGTAGTTTGGACGGGAACAGGTTAATTTAGGAGGAAATTTATTATGAATGAGTATTTTTTATTAATAACAATAGGGATTGCATTTTTAATTACCGTCCTTGCTTCACCGATCTTTATACCAATTTTAAAAAGACTAAAATTTGGGCAAAGCATTCGTGAAGAGGGTCCAAAATCCCATATGAAAAAAACAGGTACACCAACCATGGGTGGAATTGTGATTATATTGAGTGCTGTCATTACCGCTTTATTTATGATTCATAAGGTAACTGGTAATATTTTCACAATTCATACAGGTTTAATTTTACTTGTTTTCATCGGTTATGGTTTACTTGGTTTCATTGATGACTTTATTAAAGTCGTCTTAAAAAGAAATCTAGGTTTAACATCAAAACAAAAATTGATTGGTCAAATAGCGATTGCGGTTATTTTTTATTTAATATTACGAACGCAAGAAATTTCAACTGCATTAGCTATTCCAGGTACTTCATTTGAGTTAGAATTGGGATGGCTATATCCACTGTTAATTATTTTCATGATTGTAGGTACTTCAAATGCCGTTAATTTAACTGATGGTCTAGATGGGCTTGTCTCAGGTAATGCTGTTATTGCATTTGGTGCATTTGGTATATTGGCATGGTCAGCTGTTCCACAATTAGAGGTTGCATTTTTTTCAATTGCAATTGTAGGTGCTCTCCTCGGCTTTCTTATGTTTAATGCTCATCCAGCAAAAGTATTTATGGGTGACACAGGGTCATTAGCTTTGGGTGGTGCGCTAGCCGCAATTGCAATTATATTACAATTAGAAATTTTGCTCGTTATTATTGGTGGTGTTTTTGTAATGGAAACTCTATCTGTCATGATTCAAGTCATTTCATTCAAAACACGGGGAAAAAGAGTGTTTCTTATGAGTCCATTACATCACCATTTTGAGTTAAAAGGATGGTCAGAGTGGCAAGTTGTGATGACATTTTGGATTGCGGGTTTCATACTTGCTATACTAGGCCTATATTTAGAGGTGTGGCTATAAGTGAATAAATTAAAAAACTTTCCATTTAAACGCGTTTTAGTGCTAGGAATGGCTAAAAGCGGTACCGCAACATGTCAAGTGCTGGTGCGGAATGAGATTAATGTCATTGTCAATGATTTGAAAGCAAAAGAAACGGATCAAAAAATAATTGATTTAAAAAATAAGGGTGTTCAATTTGTTCTCGGTGAGCACCCCCTATCTTTGTTAGATCAAGTGGAATTAGTTATTAAGAATCCAGGGATTCCTTATCAGAATATTATTGTAGAGCATGCGATTAAGAGAGGTATTCCTGTTTGGACTGAGATTGAACTATTGCATTATCTGATTGATCAACCAGTGATTGGTATAACTGGATCTAATGGAAAAACAACAACAACCATGCTTGTTCATCAAATTTTAAATGCCAGTGGTCAAAAGGCCAAAATAGCAGGAAACATTGGTGAAGTAGCGGTTGAAGTAGCAGAACAATTAAGGTCAGATGAGAAGCTTGTGTTAGAATTGTCATCCTTTCAGCTAATGGGAATTGATCAATTCCAACCTAAGATCGCTGTTTTATTAAACTTATTTGAGTCTCATTTAGATTATCATGGAGATTTCAATGCATATCAAAGTGCAAAAGCAAAAATATTTGAAAGCCTAACTAAGGATGATTTTCTTGTCTACAATGCTGATGATCCACGAGTGGTTAAGCTCGTCGAACCATCATATGCTAAAAAGGTACCTTTTAGTCGAATACAAAAAGAAATAGATGGTGCGTGGGTTGATGAAGAAGCCATTTATTTTGGTAGTCACCGCATTATCAATCTTGAAAAAATTCGGTTAGTTGGATTGCATAATTTAGAAAATATTTTAGCGAGTGTGGCAACCGCAATTTTAAGTGGTGCAAATGATAAAGGAATCGAACAAACCTTAAGCAGCTTTGTTGGTGTTAAGCATCGTTTACAATTTATTTTAGAAAAACAAGGCCGTTTATTTTATAATGATGCAAAAGCAACAAATGTTTTAGCGAGTTCAAAGGCCTTGACTGCTTTTAATCAGCCGACTTTACTCATTGCAGGTGGGCTTGATCGAGGCGGTAATTTTGATGGCCTAATCCCATACTTAACAAATGTTAAGGGAATGTTCCTCTATGGTGAAACGGCAACTAAATTGGCTGAGTCAGGTAAAAAGGCTGATATTGAAATAATCGAACAAGGAGAAACCCTTGAAGAAATGGTTAAAGCTGCTTATCAAGCATCAGACCCGGGCGATGTCATTCTTTTATCACCAGCTTGTGCGAGTTGGGATCAATATCGAACATTTGAAGAGCGGGGCGACATGTTTATTAACCTTGTGCATACACTTTAATAAGGACATGCAGTTACCTTAAGTTAACTGTTTAGGGTTAGGAAGTGAGTGTATGAAGAAGGAAGGTAGTACAGACTGGAAGCTAATGATCGCCATTTACATACTAGTGGTCATTGGAATTCTAATGGTCTATAGTGCTTCGAGTATTTGGACGAGTTATAAATTTGACGATGCTTTTTATTTTGGTAAACGTCAATTTTTGTTTGCAGTTGTAGGATTAATCGCCATGCATGGAGTCAGTCGAATTCCATACCACAACTGGCGTATTTATTCAAAGCATATATTATTAGGATGTATCTTTCTTTTGATCTTGGTACTAATTCCTGGAATTGGCCTGGTGCGAGGTGGAGCAAGAAGTTGGATAGGCGTAGGAGCTTTTAGTATTCAACCCGCCGAATTTATTAAGCTTGCCTTATTAATATTTTTAGCTGATCGGGTAGCAGAAAGACAGAAAGATATCACTTCTTTAAAAAAAGGTTTTGGACCATTACTACTGTTAATCTTTTTTTGTTTTGCTTTAATTATGCTACAGCCGGATCTGGGAACTGGTGTTATACTAGTTAGTTCGTGTTTTATTTTATTATTTATTTCAGGTGCAAAAATAAAGCATTTTATTTTCTTAGCCCTTTTAGGAATTGTTGGATTAACGGGTTTAATTATCTCCGCCCCTTATCGAATTAATCGGATTACAGCATTTATTAATCCTTGGGATGATCCATTAGGAAATGGTTTCCAGATCATTCAGTCGCTATATGCAATTGGTCCAGGAGGTTTATTTGGATTAGGGTTTGGGAAAAGCCTCCAAAAGTATTTTTATTTACCTGAACCTCATAATGATTTTATTTTTTCGATTATTGCCGAGGAGTTGGGATTTATTGGAGCAACAATAATTCTCAGTTTGTTTTTCTACTTATTGTGGAAAGGGGTACAAATCGGTTTAAATGCACCTGATAAATTTGGTTCACTATTGGCGATTGGAATTGTGATTCAAATTAGTTTACAAGTGTTGATAAATATTAGTGTTGTGATCGGTTTGATTCCGGTAACGGGAATAACATTACCATTTTTGAGTTATGGTGGTTCATCACTGACATTGACTTTGGCGGCAATGGGAATTGTATTAAATATTAGTCGATACTGTCATTATTAATTTTGATCTGACTCAAGTTTAATCGATCGTAGTTGATTAATTATGAAATTCTTTAATCTACTCAGTATAAAAAGGGATAACTGAGTTAGGAGAAATCCCAGCCTTTTTTTGCTAATGTTGGTAGGAATTTAGTTAACAATCAGGTGAACCTTCAATCACTTTAATCCTCTAGTCAATTAATCGACGATAAATCAAAAGTCAAACACGCTTTAAAGTAAGCATGAGCTACTTTGAAGCGTGTTTATTTTTGTCTGAATTTTCCACAGTGTAACTGTCAGTAAGACCCCCACTGGTTGAAGTTTTACTTTATAAAGATTTAATTAAAATCTATAAGCCCTCCTTTTATATATTTTTCCGCAATTTTAGTTTTAAATACCGATTGAATAACGAATGAAATTCATATTTTGTCATCCGTAATTTTATTCATTTTTGAGACAAAAATTTCTAAAAGAAAAATAAGATTTGAAAACCGCGATAATATTTATGATTCTTAGTGATCTGAATTGGAAAATAATAAGTTTTGCCATCATTGTGAAAGTTTTTTATACTAAGTTATGCTATACTTTATTTAATTAATAATATCGGAAGTAAATCCTATTTATAGTGAAAATTAATTGATTTATTACGATATAATAAATAGTTATTTCATTTATTTGATGTTAAACTAAATAAAAAGAGTATTCATTTAGGTTGAGGTCCTTATACCTATTTGATGAGACTCAGAATAAGAAGAGTGCTTGTTCTTGTAATGTAAATACTTCGGAACAACTCGTAAAACAGTTAATTAGTCCACTGAAATGCTGTATTTGATGAATGAATTGGATTTTTACTGGCCACTATTTCCTACTCATAAATTCTTAGTCTTCCTTGAATGCTGAATTGGGGTCTTACGGCTAGTTAAGCAGGATAAAAAATTTATATAAAGGAAGGGAACGGGATGGATGATGAAAAAGTAGTCTCGATAGAGGATCGGATTCCAAAACTAAAGGAAGCTCGTCGTAAAAAAACGAATCGCCGATTAATATTTTATCTTTGTTTATTTTTTTGTTTGTTATCTATTGTTGTCTATTTACAATCACCGTTGAGCTATATAAATGAAATCAATGTGAGTGGTTATCGATATACAAAACCAGAATCTATTATTGAAAGTTCTCAACTCTCAAAAGAAGTTAATATTTGGAGTTTTAGAACATCTGAAATAGAGAATAGATTGACAGAAGTACCAGAAATTAAAGAAGCAACTGTCAAACGTAAGTTTCCCAACCATGTAGAGATCAATATTGTTGAGTTTAATAAAATTGCTTATTTGAATAAAGGTGACCTTTATTATCCATTGCTAGAAGATGGGCATATGCTTGATTCATTTCATATAACTGAATATGAAGGGGATGCCCCCTTGCTATTTGATTTTTCTGATGATGAGTATTTAATGCTGTTTGTTGAGCAATTAGCCAGCTTACCAAGTTCAGTTGCTAATCATATTTCAGAAGTCTATTGGCAACCAACCGAATCTAATCCATATACATTAAGATTATTTATGAACGATGGTTTTGAGGTGATTACAAGCATCCGAAGCTTTGGTGATCATATGAGTAGTTATCCATCTATTGTCAGTCAACTTGATGATAATCATGGTATTATTGAAATAGGAGAGGGTGGAGCTATTTATTATAAGGATGGTATAGAAGATCATCAGAAACAAGATATAGATTCTGAAGGGGGTGAGCTTGACGATGAAAGTGAGGGGTAAACATACAATTCTATCTCTCGTTCTGTTTTCATTTGGGTTTTTAATAGCTTTTAGTTATCAGCATACTAAATCAATGATAAAAGATGATCATGTTAGTGTTCAAGAATGGGAAAAAACTTTTTATTATCGTCAACAGCTCATTCAATTTGAAGAAAACAATCATCAATTGCAACAAGAAATAGATCAAGTAAGACTAGATATATTGCAGCTAGAGAGTAAAATGGCTGATCAAGTTGAAGCAATGAGTGAAAGTGTAGATGAAAAGTTGGAACTCCAGGCTTTAATAGGTGAATTGCCGATAGAAGGAGAAGGGATTTACATATCATTGAAGGATCAAGAGTTTATCCCAGATCAAAAGAATGCGGATCAATATATTGTTCATGATCTACATATTCAATTAGTTATCAATGAATTATATAGTGCGGGTGCGGAGGCACTGTCAATCAATGGGCAGCGGATTTTCTCGGATAGTCACATTGTATGTATTGGACCCGTGATCTCAATTGACGGTGAGGAGTATCCAGCACCATTTAAAATTGAAGCAATTGGTGACCCAGAGCTTCTTAGGGAAAGTTTAGAGTTACCAAATGGTGTCATTGATTACCTTGTCAATGATCAAGTTGAAGTAGAAATTGGCAAGGTAGAACAAATCACAATGAATGCTAGGGTGAGTTAATAGGTGATAAATATGTCTCAAAAAAACAAAACCACATTCTCTCTAGCTATGATGATTTTTGGCATAATGTTAGCCATTCACTTTCAATCTTCTTCCGAGCAGGAAGTTCGAGAAACGAGAGACATGTGGGAAATTCGATCACAATTACAAAGTGAACAAAATAATCAACAAGTACTACAAAATGAGCTAAATGACCTCAAAGCTGTTCAAGCGCAATATGAATCAACATCTGAACAAGATCAAATAAAAGCTTTAAATGAATCGATCACTTCATTGAGAGAGAAAGCTGGATTAACTGATATTGTTGGCCCAGGTATTCAGATCGAGCTTGTGCCAAATTATGGTGAACGAAGTGATCCTTTATTTTTTCCTGAACTGACACCAGAGTTGTTAAATCGACTCGTTAATGAAATCAACTCATATGGTGCTAATCATATTGCTATTAATGACGAACGCTTAATGAATTTGACTGCAATTCGCTTAGTTGGAAATCAAATATATATAAATCAACGTCCATTACCAGATCTTCCTCTAACAGTTAAAATATCTTCTAATGATCCAAATCGTTTACTTAGTTATATGGAAGTCAGTCAATCACGAGATGAATTTGCGATGCACAATATATCATTTAATATAGAAAAAGTAGATAATCTTCAAATTCCAGCATATGATGGAAAACTGTCTTTACAGTTCATCGAAGTTATTGAAGATGATAAAGCAGGTGGAAGTTAATGTGGATACCATTTTTATTTTTACTTATTGGAATAGCTTTGGGATTGTTAACTGATATTTCAATTCCTGATATCTATTCGGATTATTTATCAATAGCCATTTTAGCAGCAATGGACACTCTTCTTGGTGGAATTCGTGCTCATTTAGAAAATCTATTTAATCAGCGTATTTTTATAAGTGGTTTTTTCTTTAATATTAGTTTAGCTGTTATTTTGACGTTTATTGGGCAGCAATTAGGGGTAGATCTTTATCTAGCAGCTGTTTTTGCCTTTGGACTACGTTTATTTCGAAATATATCAATTATCAGACGTTATTTATTTAAAATTCCAAATCAAAATAAATAAATGCTTGACCTAATAAAGGAATATCGTCGATCGATGTAGAATAATGAAATATAATATAAATAGTCAAAAGGTATTAATAGACTAGCAATTAAATGGTATAATAAGATGAATAAATGAAATCAAAAATCAATAATTATTATTTGTGCTGTAAGAAATGATAGAAAAGTATTATTGATGCTGTAGATTGGGAGGTGCCTCATTTATGAACAACAATGAAATATTAGTCAGCCTTGACATAGGTACATCAAAAATTAAGGTAATCGTTGGTGAGGTATTATCAGATTCCTTAAACATTATCGGTGTTGGGTATGCGGAATCACGTGGCATGAAAAAAGGTTCGATAGTAGATATTGATCAAACTGTTCAATCTATTCGTGAAGCAATTGAACAAGCTGAACGGATGGTAGATATGAGAATTGAACGTGTGATCGTTGGCATTAATGGGAACCACACACAACTATTACCATGTCAAGGGATTGTGGCTGTATCAAGTGAAAATCGAGAAATAAACGATGAAGATGTAACTAGAGTTATTGATGCTGCTCAAGTTATCTCTGTTCCCCCTGAAAGAGAAATTATTGATGTCGTACCTAAACAATTTATTGTTGATGGTTTAGATGAGATTACAGATCCTAGGGGAATGATAGGTGTCCGTTTAGAAATGGAAGGGACAATTATCACTAGCTCTAGAACAATGTTACATAACATTCTGAAATGTGTAGAAAGAGCAGGATTAGAAGTTGTTGATATTTGTTTACAACCTTTAGCAACAGGCTCAATCGCACTATCAAATGATGAAAGAGAATTAGGTGTAGCATTGATCGATGTTGGTGGTGGATGTACAACCATTTCAATTTTTGAAAATAACCATCTAGTCAATACAAGAGTTATCCCACTTGGTGGTGATAATATAACAAAAGATATTTCAATTGGTTTGAAGATGAGTTCAGAAGATGCTGAAATGATTAAATTAAAACACGGACATGGATTTTATCCAGATGCACGTGAAGAAGATACTTTTAAAGTTACCTCTATTGGTAGTAATCAACAACATACGTACAATCAACTTGACCTTGCTAATATAATTGAAGCACGTATGGAGGAAATCTATACATATGTAGCAAGAGAAATTAGGAGAATGGGTTACTCCGAATTACCTGGTGGATTTGTTTTAACTGGTGGTTGCATGAGAATGCCAGGTACCTTAGAATTAGCACAAGATCTTTATCAAAGTAATGTAAGAATAGCTATTCCAGATTATATTGGTGTACGTGAACCACAATATACGTCAGGTGTTGGTATCCTTAAATTTACTTATGCAAATGCAAAAATTCAAGGTAAGCACTTAGGTCACTCCGTATCTCAACTAGATATTAGAGAAGAAAAACCAAATAAAAAAGCTACTCGATCAAAACCAAAAAAAGAAAATCAACAACCAACGAATGAAAAGAAAGAATCAAGCATTGCAAATTTATTTAAATACTTTTTCGATTGATACTTATGTATAATTTGAAATTGACATCTTAACGTGTGTAATACTGTTTTTATAGGAGGAACGAACATGTTGGAGTTTGACACAGAATTAGATCAGCTAGCGACGATAAAAGTAATAGGTGTTGGTGGTGGCGGAAACAACGCTGTTAACCGAATGATAGAGCATGGCGTACAAGGCGTTGACTTCATCGCTGTAAATACAGATGCACAAGCCCTAAATTTATCAAAAGCAGAAGTGAAAATACAATTAGGAACGAAATTAACTAGAGGATTAGGTGCTGGTGCTAATCCAGAAGTTGGCCGTAAAGCCGCTGAAGAGAGTAAAGAACAAATAGAAGAGGCGCTCCAAGGAGCGGACATGGTCTTTGTTACGGCCGGAATGGGTGGTGGAACAGGTACAGGAGCTGCACCAGTTATCTCACAAGTAGCAAAGGAAATCGGCGCACTAACGGTAGGTGTTGTAACACGTCCTTTCTTGTTTGAAGGTCGTAAACGATCAACGCAAGCAGTAGCCGGTATTGAAGGATTAAAGGAAAATGTTGATACATTAATTGTTATTCCAAATGATAGATTACTAGAGATAATTGACAAGAACACACCAATGTTAGAAGCTTTTCGGGAAGCGGATAATGTTTTACGCCAAGGTGTGCAAGGAATCTCTGACTTAATCGCAACGCCAGGCTTGATTAATGTTGACTTTGCAGACGTAAAAACAATTATGTCTGATAAAGGTTCAGCCTTAATGGGAATAGGTGTAGCTACTGGTGAAAACCGAGCAACAGAGGCGGCGAAAAAAGCAATATCATCACCACTATTAGAAACATCAATCGATGGAGCACGTGGTGTCTTGATGAATATAACTGGCGGAACTAGTTTGAGCTTATATGAAGTTCAAGAAGCAGCGGATATTGTTACATCTGCTGCTGATCAAGAGGTAAATGTTATTTTCGGTTCAGTCATCAATGACAAATTGAAGGATGAAATAGTGGTTACCGTTATTGCAACAGGATTTGATGAAAAAAAGATTGAAGCTAATCAATCAAGACAAAGACCAAATATCAAAAATAAACAAAATTCTAACCATCAACAAGATGGAAAACGAGAGCAAGAAGAAGTATATGAACCAACAAACTTTCGAGAGGAAGAGGATACATTAGATATTCCAACGTTTTTAAGAAATCGAAACCGAAGACGATAATTAATTAGACGCTGAGAAATAACTAGTCCTAAATCATAAAGAATGAGCCTGGGACATAACTAACCAAAAAAATGGTTTCAAGCATTAAAATTTGCTTGAAACCATTTTTTGTTGGATTATTTCTTTCTTCTAGTATTGGATTGTTGCTTCTGGCAATAAACTTCCCCAGGTTCACCGCCATCAACGCAAATCCCGATTCATTTATCGAATAGTTCCTTTTGAAAATAAAGACGATAGATATAAAGCAGGTGCAAGAGATACCTATTATAACATTGCTGGATTCGGAGATGTAATAGGAGATTTCTTTTCATGGGTTGGTGAAGGATTTTGTGAAAGGAATATTTTCGTTAGTAGGTGGAGTTTTAACTTATTTAGGAAGCGGAGCTGTTATACTTTTAACTACACCATTTGGAACCTCACCCATTAATCAAAGAAAGAATAGACAACATGCCACCAGAAATCTTTGATAGTTATCAAAATTTCACATTAGGGGCAGGGTCTCATGCAGAAGTATATGCATTAAATGAAGCATTGTTAGCAAATCCTACTGCTAAATTAGAAAATTTTATGGTGTATGTAGTTAGATCAGGAAAAAAATTAAAACCAAGAGGCCTACCTATGCCAAGATGTCCACATTGTGAATATATAACAAATGGAGCAAGTTATTTCCCGGAGGTATTAAAGTATGGAAACTAATATATTAACAAAAGAGTATGTTTTAAATAACGGAATTGATTTTGATGATGATATTTTAGAACAAGAGTATTTAAGCGATAGAATTTTATATAACTCTAAAGAATCTGGAATAAAACCTTTTACAGGGTTAATTTATGAAATTTATCCAAATGGTAATTTAGCATATTATTGTTATTATAAAAATGGTTTTTCAGATGGTGATTTTATTGAGTTTTATAATGATGGAAAAATAAAAAGTACTCAGCACATGCAAAGAGGTAGAATTTTTGGAGTTGAGAAAATTTGGTATAGTAATGGGGTGTTGAAATCTGAATCTATATATGAATATGGTGTTTGCTTAACGTTTAAAGAATGGGATGAGAATGGAAAATTAATTAATGAAAAATCTAAACCAACTGAAGATGATATAGAACTTAGAAATAGTCAAGAAAAGTTGTATAAAAAGGTTCTAGAAAAAGGTATTTAAATGAATGTGCAAAGTATTCATAGTTTTAATGTCTATAATGAATCAGAGTTTATTAATATACAAAATGAATTAAAGAAAAAAATAATTTTACGAAATAGTTTTGAAAAAAAGCATTAAATTAGTTGCAGGTGTTGATTTAGCTTATTGGGAAAATGAAAATAAACAATATGGAACATGATGCATAGTTGTTATTGATTATAACACTAAAAATGTGGTTGAAAAAGTTAATAGTGTTGGAGAAATAAAAGTACCGTATATATCTGGATTTTTAGCTTTTAGGGAATTACCTTTAATTATTAAAGCTTCAAAAAAATTAGTGGTAGAGCCTGATATATTCATATTTGATGGAAATGGATATTTACATTTTAATCAAATGGGAATAGCTACTCATGCATCTTTTTTCTTAAATAAATCAACTATAGAAGTTGCCAAAAGCTATTTAAAAGTAAATGGAGCAGATTTTGATATGCCAGATAATAAAGAGGGTTCATAAACCGATATTTTAATAATAAAGAAAGCAGATTGCCAATTCCAACTAGATTAGCTGATTTAGAAACACATACTATTAGAAGAAAATTATATGATATATAAATATTATAACTAAAAATACTGTATATTATAAAATTTAAATGAAAAGGTTGATACTTAAATTATAAAGTATCAACCTTTTATTTGTCATGTAACTGTCAAGTTAAATTGAACACTTTTCGCTCATTAATTTTGAACAGTTTTATCATTAAATATTGAGCGACGATGTTTTAATCGATAACTGTCACCTCCTAGTTGGATAACTTCAG
>NZ_JAHLQM010000032.1 GCF_018919165.1 Amphibacillus sp. MSJ-3
ATATGGTTTCTGTTCGTCAGACCAGAGGTTTGCTTAGGGCTTCCTTCAGATTCCACGTCACCATGGACACCCTTGCCTTTAGCTATGTGCTTACCGCTATTAGGTCGCACTAGGGACTTCCACCCGTTAGCGTTCGCCCATGCTGGGCGAACAAAAGAAATCCTTCAAGGGTGTACTAACCTTGAAGGATTTTTTTCATAATACTATATTTGACGTATCAATCCCCCCTAGCAAAAGATAAGTAGGGATTACCCGCTTCGTTTATCTAACGCCCAGCAAGGAACACCCCTCTAAAGTAGTTTCCCGATTTAGGGATCTACTTCAGAGGGGCCTATCAGTTTCTATATTCTATGCTGTTACATATGGAATTTATTAAACCCATTTACATACATAAGCTCATTTTATTTAGAGGCATGTTTATTTTGAAATTTGCGGTTACGTCCTTTAGATTTATTATTTCTACCGTATTGACGTTTATAATCATTTTTACCACGATAATTTTTACGTTTATCGTTTTTGTTTTTCACACGTTTAACACTAACTGGTTGAACAGATGAAAGTGTAACTGGTGTTTGTCTTCTCTCTTTAGTCATCATTTTAAGAGCAGCGGCAACAATTGTTACTGAATCGTGTTCATCTAATAGTGTAGAGGCTGTTTCACGATATTCTTCAAGGTTTTGAGTATCAATCGTACGGATAAGCTTGTCAACTGCAATCTGTTGTTGGCCACGACGTGCTTCATCAGAGCTAGGTAATTTGATTCGCTTAACTTTGCTCTTGGTCACCTTCTCAATTAACTTCAAATGTGGAATTTCACGCGGTGTAATAAATGAAATAGCTACACCTGTTTTCCCAGCCCGTCCTGTTCGTCCAATTCGATGCACGTAACTCTCAGGATCTTGTGGGATATCAAAATTATAAACATGTGTCACATTAGAAATATCCAGTCCTCGGGCAGCGACATCTGTTGCAACTAAAATTTCAATTCGGCCATTTTTAAATTTATTTAATACACTCATACGTTTACCCTGAGTCAAGTCTCCATGAATTCCTTCAGCACGAAAACCTCTAGCCTGTAAACCCTCTGTCAATTCGTCCACACGTTTTTTTGTACGGCCAAAAATGATGGCTAACTCTGGAACGTGAATATCTAATAAATTTGTTAAGGCATCAAATTTCTGTTTCTCATGTACTTCAACAAAATTTTGATCAATATTAGAAACAGTCATTTCTTTTGATTTGACCTTTACTTCTTCTGGATTACGCATCAAGGTTGTTGCAATACTACGAATTTCCTTCGGCATTGTCGCTGAAAAAAGTAAGGTTTGGCGTTCTGATGGAATCAATTTTAATATCTCACGAATATCATCAATAAAACCCATATTAAGCATTTCATCTGCTTCATCTAATACCGCGATCTTCACTTGGCTAATATTGATTGTTTTACGACGAATATGATCAAGTAGACGTCCTGGTGTTGCAACAACAATATGTGGTCCATCTTTTAAAGCGCGGATTTGTCTTTGCATTTGCTGTCCACCATAGATTGGTAAAGAGCGAATTCCTTTAAACTTCCCTAGTCGATGAATCTCTTCTGAGACTTGGATAGCCAATTCACGTGTTGGTGCAACAACTAACCCCTGAATTTTTCGCTGCTTTCTTTCAATTTTTTCGATCATTGGGATACCAAAAGCAGCTGTTTTTCCTGTTCCTGTTTGGGCTTGTCCAATGACATCCTTTCCTTCTAAACCTAGAGGGATTGTTTGCTCCTGGATCGGTGTTGCTTCCTCAAAGCCCATATTATTTAAGGCTTTCATAATCGGTTGTGAAATACCTAGTTCTTGAAATGTTGTCAATTTCTTTTCAAACTCCTTTATCATTTAGATCTCATCGTGCGCACGTTACGACACGTTAACATGTTAACTTATCAATAAAATTAAAATCCGGCTTCTATAAAAGATAAGTTTTATATTCTCAACTTAGTTAGTGATATATTTTTTTACAATATCACAGTAATTGCTAAATCTGACTGATTTTTATTCATTAAAGTCATCTGCTTTACTTCTGATCAAGTGATCTCTATATAAAGAGACAAACACTCTCCATCACTCTACAAAAGCTATATTCGCATCGGATCTCCTAGACTATTTTAAGTATTCCCTAAAATCCGCTTCTATTAACGTGAAAAACCCCTTTCCATATAAATGGAAGAGGCTTACTTACGAGCATTCAATGGATGAACCTATTCTAACACACTCTTTCTAGATGTTCTAGTTGTATTTAGCTTGCTCCACTAGCTTTATCTCTTGATTGCGCTTTATTTATGATCATCACAACACTTGGACTGTAGAGTGAATTTTTCATACAACAGAAGATTTCCCTACTATATAAGTAATGGGCTTTTTAATATTTACCAAATTTGATCCTCTTTTCCTTCAACTATAGGCTAAGGAATTTATAGACCAGTTAGGTTGGGGAAATTAGTTCTTCTTCAGCTAACCTATTTTACTAATTCATATTTCACATAAAAAATTACAGCTATTAGATTAAGTATCACAAAGAGTTTGCATTTATTTGACTATGATCTGTTAAGTACTGATAAACCGCTTCGATAGCAACTTCCTTATCATCCCCTAAGCAAATCAAATGTTTTGAATCTGCATAATAAATCACATCAATATCGACTGGGATCTCTTTAGCTAAGTAATGTGTTGATTGATAAGGAACTAAACCATCTTGAATACCTTGTAAAACAAGAACAGGACATGATATCTCTTTAAGTGCTGGACGTGTCACTGTCATACATTTCGCAAATTCAACATAAGCACGTGGCGGTATCCTACCTTTTTTATGCTTAAAGTTTTTATATGATAAGTTTTCTTCAATTTCACCAAATACACGATCTTTTAATAAATGTCTAGCTTCACTCGTTAATTTAATCAAATTTAAGTATTTCCTTGACGGGGACAACATAACTAATCGATCAACAGGATATTTAGCTGCTAATGATGCTGCGATCATCCCACCCATCGAGAAACCAACGACATACACAGTATCAACTTGTGATGCCAACGCTTGATAAGCCTGATCCGCTGACTCTAGCCAATCCTCATGAGTTACCTTATCTAATTCTAAATTCATGCCATGACCAGGTAATGTAGGCACACGAATTAGCCAATTCGTTTTTTCTTGTAAATATGTTGTTAGTGGTTCAATTTCGTATGGACCACCTGTAAATCCATGAATACATAAACATCCGATCATTTATTACCATCCTTTACTCCCTTAATAGTCATAGTCTTGCCAAAAACGGCAAGACTATGACTTAGTCTCCTTTAATGAAAGATCCAATTCCCTTTACAATCGGTGAAAATTGTTGATACGTATTCGCTACCTGCCCGGCCGTATTAAAGACCTTATCAAAATCTAATTGACCCTCGCTATTTTGAAAATATCCCATAACACTTTTAGTTAGTGATTTTTGTTCTGTTCCCATCCCTTGGTATGGAGGTTGCCAAGCCCCCTGTTGAAAAGGCATATTCATATATGATGGGGGATAGGGTTGCTGATTCATATGATAATGAGGGGGGAAACCGTTTGGTCGAAAAGGTTGTTGATACGGATAATACGGCGCATGATAATCAGTCTTAGGAAAGAATCGACTTGACCTCATGACAACACCCCTATTCAATAATCTTGAGTTAAATTATCATATGTTAGATCTCATCAATTCGTTCACGTTTAGAATGATTCTACTCTAATTAATCGGCTGATTTTTCCTTTTTGAAAACCCAAAATTACTTTATCACCAATGAATATAGCAGGTGCAGAATATATATTATGCGTCTGAAGCTCTTTTAGATACGCTCTATTCTTACTAATATTCCTTTCCTCATAATCAACGGCTAATTCTTTCAAAAGATTGATTATGTTTTCAGATTCCTTACATCTGTCACAGGTGTATACAATAATTTGTCTCTCTACCACATTAAATCCCCTCCATCTTTCTCTCTTAAGCAGTTAAATATATCTTTTATTAACAATCCATCTGACAATAGGATTGGGGAAATTTATCATCAAATATTTCAGAAGTCATCCTGTAATCACTGATCTCATTGATGAATAAACCTAAATTCAGCTAACGAAAAGATCAAATATAGGCTATTACTCCTATAATCTTTACTTAGTGTATACCCGCTTCTTACTCCAATAAACTTTTTTTGTTAAAAGATATTGACTGTCTTTTTATAGGAAAAAGCTACTAAAGAGGAGGCTTATTTGCTATCACATTTTATATAAAAATAAATTCACAAGCCTTCTAAGCGGATATAATAAAACTCCAATCAGTGGGGGGCATACTGACAGTTGCACTGTAATAAAAAAATTCCTTTCTAAATTGTTATCATCATTTAGAAAGGAATTTTTCATCTATTTATAACTTTTCATCGGCATAATGGCCTAATTTTTTCAGTAAGTTAATTGCCTCTAGTTTTTCGGCTTCAGTTAAACCTGCGGTAATTTGTTCAATTTGTTTCCAATGATCAGGGAAAATATCATTTAATAGCTCTTTACCTTTATCAGTAATAGAAGCATAAGTAATTCTTCGATCCTTAGCACATTGAGTGCGTTTAAGATACTGCTTTTCTTCTAACTTATCAACAACATAAGTAATACTTCCACTTGCTAATAATATTTTATCACCAATTTTTTGTAAGGGTTGATCTCCTGAATGATATAATAACTCTAATACAGCAAACTCCGTCGCGTTTAAGTTGTTCTTTCGGATATCAGCCACTACTCGATCTGAAACTGAACGATAAGCTTTAGACAAAACAACAAACAATTTCAACGACGGATCTTGCTTCCGTTTCATATATTCCTTTTTTTGTTGGTCCATTTTCTCGCTCCTAATTCACGATATATATATAAGTATAACGCATTACATTATAAATGATAATTCATACACTGACAATCAGAGATTGTATGGGGTGATCCATCATAGTAATGCTTATAAAAAAGAGTATGAATTAAGCGAATGCTCTTAATTTACGATTGACTTGCTCAGCCATTTGACTAATCACGGTAAAGCAAGTGTAAACAATCTTCCCTCAGTGAGGGTCACTCAGTAGGGCCCTTTTGCGACTACTCTCTTGCTAATATTTTCTCATAATAATAAAACTCAAAGGAACCTCGTCGATCATTTCGCCGATCCACATAATGAAAGCCATGGCGTTGAAATAGGCCTTGGGCATGTTTATTCTCACAAAATGTATCTGTTGTTAAATGGTAAATTCCTGATTGCTTAGCAAGCTCCTCAGCAAACTCCATAAACTGATCTGCTATTCCTTGACCATGATAGCTAGGATTAATTGCAATTCTTTTAATTGTCCAAGCAGGTTCGCTACTTGACCAATTAATTAAATGATACTCTTTATGTCCTTGCTTACTGACTGTACAAACTCCTACAATTTCTCCATTCTTCTCATAAACAAACAATTCATGGTTATTTATATCGTTAAGATAATCCGCTCCAGTCGGGTAATTCTCATCCCACTGTCTACTTCCCTGTTCATGCATCTTCTTAACAACTGCACAAACGATTATCATAATTTCATTTAAATCTTGTCTTCTTGCTTCACGGATCATCGCATCACGTCCTAACTATCATTCTATAATTTCTTTATATTCAATACGCCCAAGCAGATAGGCTAGAGCTAATCCAAGTAAAAAGGCTAAACTACTTAAAAGTAGATCAGTTCCCCCACTTGTCCACCCTGGAAAAACAACATAGGTGGAGCCAATTACTAAACCAATAATAGCTGCATAAGTCATATGCGGATATTGTTTTAAAAAGTAACTTATAATTTTACTCATCGCCACCAAACCAAATCCTATTCCTAACGCGACGACAATTAAAATATCCATTTGCATTTCAGTAACAGCGTGAATAACTGTTCCATAAGCCCCGATTAGAAGTAAAATAAGTGATCCACTAATACCCGGGAGAATCATTGCAGCACTAGCAATTGCACCTGATAGAAACAGGAAAATATAAGTCATAAAATTAATATCTACAATAATAAACGCTTCATCCCCTTGAAAAAAACTTAGTGATGCAGCAATAGCCGCACTAATTATAAGAATAGAAAAATGTTGCCATTTAAAGTTGGCTCTTGCACCTGATTCTTTAAATAACAAAGGTAGTACCCCTAAAATTAAACCTACAAAAGCAAATTGTGTTGGATGAGGGTAGTGTTCAAATAGCCACTGAATCGCATTAGCAAATAAAAAAATTGCAATTGCCATCCCTATACCAAGTGGGATTAAAAAGTTCAACTGTTGCTTCCACTCTTTACTAAACAACTTATTTATCGATAATATCAATCGATCATAAATCCCTAACAGTAAAGCAATTGTCCCACCACTAATCCCTGGAACAACGTCAGCAGCTCCCATAACCAATCCCCTATATACATTTTTCCATTCCATATTAAACTACCCCTTTTTCAATTTTAAATCTAAGTAAATTTTAATCAGATCATGACTTTAATACAAGCTTTTTCTTTGTAAAAAAACTACTCAAAAAAATCCAATTCCGGCATCCTTTGGGACATATGCGTTTTGATCTCTTGATAGTGGTCATCGGCTCCCGCTAAACGGTCATTGGTTAAATCTTTCATCGGGAAAATACGATAACCATCATGGATATCTACATATGTTGGCAAGAATCGCGGTGACTCTAATCTAATTGTTTCGGTTGACGAGGTCACTTCTTTTGTGATTGTTAGTTCCATAATGCCACCTATCTGACGATAAAGTTGATCCTGGCCTGATAAGAAATTCCCCAATGAGTAAATAACAAATGCAGTTTTCCCTGTCTCAGATTCAACCCAATCAACAGGTTGTAGCACATGGGGATGGTGACCATAGACAATATCAACCCCCTGGTCTACCACATACTGAACCAATTCTGTTTGAAAGGTATTGGGCATACGCATATATTCGTCACCAAAATGCAAATGCATAACAACAATATCTGATATCTCTTTCGCTTTTGCTACATCTTGTGCAATCTGCTCTTGATCAATCAAATCGATTAAATGGTCTTTTCCATCTGGAATTGGCATCCCATTCGTCCCGTAACTATAGCCCAGGAATGAAACGGCTATATTATTTTTCTCAATTACTCTGATTGTATTTTTATCCTTATTATCACGATATGAACCTACATATGGAATACCAAGTTCATCCCAATAATCAAGTGCAGAATGAATGACATCTTCACCACGATCAAGTGTATGATTATTGGCAAGATTTACAAGGTCAATGTCAAGTTCCTTAACCATATCTCCCACTTCTTGTGGACTATTAAATTGTGGATATCCTGAGAGGCCATGTTGCTCACCACCAATCATCGTTTCCTGATTGGCGGTCGCAATATCAACTTCAGTTAAATAATCTTGTACTTGACTAACCATTGGCATAAAATCAAAACCTGTTTCCGTTCTGGCTTGATCATATACTCGATCATGAATTAATAAATCTCCAACAGCAGCAATTGTAATTTCATAAGTCTCCTGTAACCAATCGACTCTATCCTTCATTACTACATTTACATCTATCTCGCTTAATAACTGAACTTGTTTTTCTTGATTTGGACTACAACCTATCAAAAGAATAACAATCATTAATAAAATAACCCTTTTTAAATACCTCAATGATATAGCCTCCAAATTTATGTCTGACATATCTGCAATAAAGTAAAACCTCACGCCATAAGAAAATATATCTGGATCAAAAAGGCAATTCAGTAGTAAGACAAATCCCCATTCATATTGAAAGATCATGCACACCAAACTTTGTAACAACTTCTATTAAGATCTGACTTTCTAAAAACAAACAAAATAAGTATAATAATATTACTACAATTATTTTTATAAATCTAGCACAATTGAAAGGGGAAATCATCATGATTACTAACCAAATCATGCGTGCGATTACTTATGCGACGACAATGCATGATGGACAAAGGCGTAAAGTAGACCAAACACCTTACATTGCGCACCCATTTCGGGTAGCCATGCTACTAAAAGAGCATCATTGTCATAACGATCTCGTTATTGCGGGACTGCTACACGACATCGTTGAAGATACAGAAGGAACACTTGAAGAAATAGAATCTATATTCGGGGAAAATATCTCAGAACTTGTTCAATCTGTAACTGAACTTGAAAAGACCCTACCTTGGGAAGAAAGAAAACAGCACAGTATCGATCAAATACG
Organism: Amphibacillus sp. MSJ-3; assembly: GCF_018919165.1. Classification (GTDB taxonomy): domain Bacteria; phylum Bacillota; class Bacilli; order Bacillales; family Amphibacillaceae; genus Amphibacillus. The sequence goes on from NZ_JAHLQM010000032.1 coordinate 8,284, forward strand.
TGAAGCTTCATTTAATGTCAAGTTAATCACCTGTGCCGATAAAATTGATAACCTTCAGTCAATGCTAGACAATGAGACGATCTACGGCAATTCAATGTGGCATGCCTTTGATCGTGGCAAATCTGACCAACAATGGTATTATCAAAACATGTATCAAAGTGTTATCACAGGTGTTAAACCAGCAGATTTCCACCCACTTATGTATCTATTTAAAGCTTTATTAGATGAGTTTTTACATGAGTAATAAAGAGCAAATTCTTTGATAATTGACTGCAAATCAAATTTTTATTAGCCAATCGCTCATATAGGTCACATTTATCCTTTTTATGTATCTGAAGGAGAGCTTTTGCAACCATTTAGGCAGACAAATAAGTACAAGTATATAATGATCACCCGACTGTTACTTAAATCAAGTAACAGTCTTTTTTTTGTCTTTCAAATCGAACTGTTTCCATTATTAATATATTTACCACAGTGCAACTGTCAGTAAATCTCCCACTTCAAGAATTCTATAGAAACCAAGAGTTATAAGTGAGAGATCAACTGACAGTAGCGGCCCGATTGGTTCAAGGACCTTTAGGTCATCCCCTTGTGGTGCTAACAAGTGTTTTCGGTGGGACGAGTAAACGCAAATGTTTTCGGTGGGACGAGTAAACGCAAATTATTTCGGTGGGACGAGTAAACGCAGTCCCAGTCCCAGTCGCAATCAGTACGGGATTAGGGGGAAGGTAGACTAAACCCACCACATCCTGTAGGCCCCCCACCGATTGAAGTTTCACTTTACCTTTGCTTTTAACTTTTTATAAGATTAGCAACTTTCTATTCGCAAAATGGAAGCGATTTTACAAACGATTTTTGAGTATTCCGACGTATTCGAGATTATCTTCGACCATTCTTTGGGATATTATCATTGTTTATAAGCGATCACTAAATATAAGAATATACGCTAAATAATCACTATTTTCATCGTTTGATATCCTGTTTATATTTCAGTTATGATAATAGACATGCAAGTCAGACCTTGATCCCTCAAGGTTTGAAAAACTACACGGTGGTATTAAAAAAGAATGAACCATCAGAAATCAATACAGGAAAAGCCTGTTTTTAATCCAAAAGGAGGGTTTTAAAATTTTTAAAAAACTAGTAAAAGTTTCACTATTTGTTGTTTTTGCACTTGTCTTAGCTGCATGTGGAAATGGAGATAATGGTACAACAAATGGTACAAACCAATTAGAAGATTTACAAGAAGCAGGAACTGTTACGATCGGGTTTGCTAACGAGGCACCCTACGCATATGAAGAAAATGGTGAGCTAAAAGGAGCTGCTGTTGATATTGCCACTGCTGTTTTTGCCGAATTGGGAATTGATAATGTAGAAAGTCGATTGGCTGATTTCGGTCAACTTATTCCAGGTGTTCAGGCAGGGCAGTTTGATGTTGTTACTGCAGGGATGGCGATCACACCTGAACGAGCAGAAAACGCATTGTTTGGCGAACCAGAAATGGTATATGGTGAAGGACTCGTTGTTAAAGCTGGAAATCCAAATCAAATCTATAGCTATGAAGACATTGCTAATAATCCTGATATAACTATCGTTGTCATGGAAGGGGCAACGGAAATAGAATTTCTAAAACAATCTGGTGTAAGTGATGACCAAATCACTACAGCTGCAGATATCCCATCAACCTTTTCAGCTGTTCAGGCTGGGCGTGCTGATGCGACAACAGGAACAGAAATGACCATTCGAATGGCTTTTGAGTCTGCCAATACTGATGATTTAGAAATTGTTGAAGATTTTGAACAACCTGATGCTGAAGGTGTACCAAGTTATGGGGCTGCTGCCTTCGCTTTAGAAAGTGAAGAGCTACGCGATGCCTATAATGAAGCTTTAGCAACATTAAAAGAGGATGGAACTGTTCAAGAAATACTCGAAAAAAATGGCTTCCATCCAGAAACAAACTTCCCACCTGAAGAAGTAACTACAGATAGTGTAGTAAGTGGTGAAAACTATTAATTCAGAATCTTCATTCTATTTAATTTAAAACAAAGTTATTCCATAAGGTCCTGTTCCCTTACCTTGGGACAGGACCATCTTATTCTGTTCATAAAATATGATCCATTACAAGGAGTGAAAAACAATTGAATCCCATTACTGATATTGGAGGTCAGCTTATACCAGGGTTAGGCATTACAATTAGTATTTTGCTCGCCTCCGCTTTATTCTCTTATTTAATGGCTTTTATCGCTGGCCTTTGTCGGCTCTCAAAAAATGTATTTTTAAGAAAATTTACCGGTTTATACGTTGAAGTTTTCCGTGGTACATCACTCATTGTACAACTGTTTTGGTTTGTTTATGCAATTCCAATTTTATTCGGAGTAAACCTAGGCTCAAATTGGAGTATTGGAGTGATTGCCATCGGTCTAAATTATGGCGCCTACTTATCAGAAGTTGTCCGTAGTTCTATTTTGGCCGTTGCACCTGGACAATCCGAAGCAGCAACAGCATTAAATATGACCAGTTTTCAAAAAATGCGCCTAGTTATTTTTCCCCAGGCGGTACGCATGATGTTACCTGAATTCGCAAATTATACAATTCAAATGCTAAAGGGAACAGCGCTTGTCTCTTTAATTAGCTTAAACGATGTGCTTTACTACGGAAATATATTACGGAGCTCAAATCTATCCTATGCTCCACTGATTTATATTGTTGTGCTCATTATTTATTTCTTACTTGCTTTACCGCTTATCCTCTTCTCTCGGAAAGCTGAGAAAATTGCCAAGAAAGGAGTGGCTAATTAATGAACGGGAATTATTGGAGCTGGGAACGTTTTGCCGATGCTTTTCCAATTGTCTTGGAGGGGCTAGGTACTCTGATTAGTGTTACGATTTCCACATTTATCTTTGCTCTATTATTTGGTTTTGTTTGGACATTTTTACGTCGAATTAAAAATAAACAAATCAATTGGATTGTCACATGGTTAATGGAGTTTATCCGGTCAACACCCCCAATTGTTCAATTATTTTTTATCTATTATGCTTGGCCAGTCATGCCTGTAATCGGAGTGACATTAAGTGGATTTGCTAGTGCAGTAATTGGTCTAGGTATTCACTTCAGTTGCTATATTGGTGAAATTTATCGTTCTGGAATCGAGAGTGTAGATACTGGTCAATGGGAAGCAGCAACTGCCTTAAATTTATCAACTTGGGATAAGTGGAGCAAGATCATTCTACCACAAGCCATTCCGCCGACAATTCCAATGCTAGGGAACTATTTCATCATATTATTTAAAGAGGTACCTATTACTTCAACTATAGGCGTTCAGGGGATCTTATTTATGGCCAATTCATATGGCGCTCAAAACTGGGCTTATATTGAAGCACTAACAATCGTTGGATTAATTCTTTTAGCCCTTAGCTACCCTTCTGCTGTACTCATAAAAAAATTAGAAGTAAAAATGAATACACGTTTTGATAAAAATGCTGCTATTCAAATGAATAAAGGAGTGACCCAACAATGACAGAACCGATTGTTCAATATAAAAAAGTGCATAAGGCATTTGACGATGTTAAAGTATTAAAAGGAATTGATTTAGATATCTACCCAAGTGAAAAGGTGGCCATTATTGGACCAAGTGGTTCAGGTAAAACCACGATCATTCGCATGTTAATGACACTAGAAGAACCAACATCAGGCGATATTATCGTCGATGGAACAAATCTTTGGAAGATGGAGAAAAAAGGAGAACTAGTAAGAGCTAATGAAAAACACTTACGCTCTGTCCGTGGTGATATCGGAATGGTTTTTCAACATTTTAACTTATTTCCACATATGACCATTTTGGAAAACTGCATGACTGCACCTATCCATGTTAAAGGTGAGGATAAAAAAGAAGTTGAAGAACGTTCAATTGAAATGTTAGGGCGAGTCGGTCTCGGTGATAAAATGAATAACTATCCTAGCCAATTATCAGGTGGTCAAAAGCAGCGGGTAGCAATGGCACGTGCACTTGTTATGAGACCCAAAATTATGTTATTTGATGAAGTTACTTCAGCCCTTGACCCCGAACTTGTTGGTGAGGTGCTAGAGGTCATTCGTGATATTGCTAAAAATGATGATATGGCAATGGTACTCGTTACACATGAAATGGATTTTGCTTTAGATATTGCTGATAAAGTATTATTTTTAGACGAAGGGGTTATCGAGGAGCAGGGTTCGGCACAAGAGGTCATTAATGATTCACAGAATAAACGTCTTCGAGAATTTCTCAGTCGATTTAGAAATTAATCAAGTTAAATTCGATCAACCAGTCCAAGTGGGCTGGTTTTTTTATTTACGTCTTTTTTGAAACTTTTCGTTTTTTCTCTCGTCATTAACAATAGTACAAAAATGGGGGCTTTATATATGATAACAGTTAAACATTTAACCCACGAATTTGAATTAGGGAAAAAAGGGGATAAAACACTCTTACCAGTGCTTCACGATGTCTCATTCTCCGTTGATGCAGGAGAAATCGTCTCAATTATTGGCCGAAGTGGTTCAGGAAAATCAACGTTATTAAATTTAATTGGAGGCTTTATCCGACCAAAATCAGGACAAATTTTTATTAAAGATCAGGAAGTAAGCTCTTTTTCCGAGGGACAATTTGCAGACTTTAGACTAAATCATGTCGGATTTATCTTTCAAAATTTCCAATTGATTCCTTCTATGACTGCATATCAAAATGTCGAACTTCCTTTAATTCTAAAAGGGATAAAAGAACTCGAAAGAAAACGAATAACTGAAGAAACATTAAAACGGGTAAGTCTAGAGAAATTCCACGATCATTACCCTAGTGAATTATCAGGGGGACAACAGCAAAGGGTGAGTATTGCTCGAGCACTTGTTCTAAATCCACCACTTATTTTGGCTGATGAACCCACCGGGAGTCTTGATAGTGAAACAGAAACGGATTTGTTAGAATTTATTCAGCAACTTAATAAGGAATTGAATATTACCTTCTTGATTATTACCCATGATGAGCGGGTTGCCAAAATTGGGAATCGAATCATTGAAATTCAAGATGGGCATTTAATAGAAGGGGGAAATCATTAATTATGAAATTTGGTGACCAATTTAGATTTGTCCGACAAAATATTAAAAAAAATAAAATGCGGATTTTTATGACTGTCCTTGCTTCAGCTATGGGAACAACTTTTCTTATTGTCCTCGCATCTGTCGGGTTTGGATTGCACAGTACCGTATTAAAAGACGTAATGGAACAAGATTTGATTAATGAGATTTCAATTTACGGTTTTGATGATGGAGAATATCGTCTAATTAATGATCAGGATATTAACTATTTTTCATCATTAGCTAATGTTCGATCCGTTCGACCTGTGAATTACCTCTATCAATCACCCAATCTGCAAATCAATGATTTTCAAACAAATGCCGAGGTAAGAAGTGTAGACTTCGCAGCAGAGCAAAAAGCTGGGATGAAACTATCTAAAGGTGATTACCCTAAAAAACCAAATGAAGTCATCGTTGGCTATCATTTCGCAGAAGATTTGTATCCAGTTGATATTGAATATGAGGATCTATTTGATGAGAATGGTGAACAATTAGAAAAATATACTTATGATGATGAATTGATTGGGCAAACCCTTACTATGGCGATTGAAAAAATGGACCCGGATAATAATATCGAATCTGAAGAGTTTGAAGTTACAATTGTTGGTATTACTGAGAAACCTAAGGCTGATTGGCAACGAAACTATACACTTTACATTTCTGGTGATCTACTAAGTCAAATTGAAAAATATACTGAAACACTTAATGGAGACCCGGCTTCTACCGATGAGAATTCTGATTTAACAAATGAAAGAACTTATAGTGAAGTTTATATTCATTCTGATTCATTGCAACATATTCAGGATTTGACGACTCAATTAACAGATGAACACTATTATGCACATTCTGTCGCAACTGAAATCAAGGAAATTAATATGCTTTTTAATATTGCGAAAGCCGGTTTAATCTTTATCGGGACAATCGCAGTCTTAATTGCATCCATTGGCATTTATAATACCATGACAATGGCTGTTACAGAGCGTGCACCTGATATTGGTATTATGAAAGCTATTGGGGCGAACCCAAAAACGATTAAACAAATCTTTTTATTAGAGAGTAGCTATATTGGCTTACTTGGTGCTTTAATTGGAACGGCAGTTGCTTATTTAATCAGCTTTGTCGTTAATCTTGGGCTTCCTCTAATCTTGGAGGCCGTATTTGATGATCAAATTCCTGAAGGGTTTAAATTTTCCATTATTCCATGGTCGCTCATTGTAATTGCTGTTGGAATTTGTTTAGTTGTAACAATTATATCTGGTGCAAGACCAGCTAAAAAGGCAACCCAGATTGATGTTCTAAAAGCTATGCGCCGTGATCTATAAAGAAGGGCTTTACTTAGTAGAGACCACTGAAAATCTCCAAATATTTCGGTAGATCATAATAGCTATACAATAATAAGAGGCTGGGACAAAACTTACGGTCAAGGTAAAATTGATGTTGAGCCGTTCTTTGGGCTATTGAAGGCTAATTTGGGTTTCGTTCGTTTATCTTTAAGAGGTAAATCCAAAGTACACAATGAACTAAGATTTGCGTTATTAGCTGTGAACTTAAGGGAATTCACGGCTAATAATTCTAAGATTTCAAAGCACTACAAAAATGAAAATGGTTCTATTTACGGAAAAATCGTAAATAAAAACATCTTTTACTCAGTGAGACTAGTTATATCCCGGACTCTTACCTTTTATATTCACTGTAAAATAGTCATGGCTCCTTGTAACTCCATGCCAATTAAACCCAAGGACTCCGTAACATCTACTATTTCAAGAAAATATTTAAATGACCTATCATACATAGTATACAATAAAAAAAGCAACCTAGATCTGACTTTACAGATCCAAGTTGCTTTTTTACTTTTTCAGTAAACTCACTTAGGAGGGGGGTTTTGTCTTCACTTACAATGCCTAGCTCCCTTCGAATGCCTAAAGTGGGAGTCTTACTAACAATTGCACTGCAGTAAAAATATAAAAGCTAAGCATAATTATAATGCTCAGCTTTTTTATCCTTATTTTGCATATAATTTACTATAATAATCTTCTAACATACGTTTAACAGCGAATTGTTCCCTCGTACTGTCAATACTTGCTTTCATCATTTCAACCCATTTATCATGATTATCATAATATGTTGGTAAAACCTCATTTTGTAAGACTTCATAAAGCGCCTTTAAGTCGTGGGCATCTAGTTCTGCTTCATCATCACTTTCAAAGCCGTCACCAAACTGCCAGCCATTGACACCGTGATCGCAGGCTTCTGGCCACCAACCATCTAAAGTACTAAAGTTAAGTACCCCATTCATCGCTGCCTTCATTCCAGATGTACCACTTGCCTCTTTTGGTCGACGCGGATTATTTAACCAAACATCAGCACCACGTGTTAAGGCGGCTCCGATCGTCATATCATAGTTTTCTAAGAAAACAACAGCATTCGGGTATTTCTTAGCCATTTTCACAAGCGAACTAACAATACCCTTTCCAGTATCATCAAGTGGATGAGCTTTACCTGAAAACACGATTTGAACTTTGCCTGATTCAAGCAATGGACCAATGACCGACTCATCCGTGAAAATAAAATCACTTCGTTTATATGGAGCTGCTCGACGTGAAAAACCAATAATCATTTTATCTTCATCTAAGCGAATCCCGTTACGCTCTTCAATAAAATCAATCAAGGCTCGTTTGTTCTTCATATGGGCTTCCCAAAGATCGCCACCTTCTTCAGCAACTTTTAACATGTTTTCATCTACCCATGTTGGAACATGGATACAATTAGTAATTGGAATGATTTCTGAACGCCCTTCAACATGTGACCACATCTTATTTGCTGTTACGCCATGCAATTCCGCAACTGCATTTGATTTGCGGGATAGGCGTAATGCACCTACAGTCATATTAAAAGGCGCCCCGCCTATTTCAACAAGTTGTTCAATCGTTAACCCATTGTTTGCCCCCATGTACATTATTCGATCAAGAGGGTGTGATTCATTACCTTCTACAATTGGCGTGTGCGTTGTGAATACGGTTTCATCTCTGGTCTCTTGCCAGGCCTCTTCAAAACTTGCTCCACGATCCATTCGTTCTTTTATTAATTCAAACCCTGCAAATAAAGCATGTCCTTCGTTAAAATGGTAGACATCAACATCATGCCCTAAAGCTCTTAATGCTCGAACGCCACCAATTCCCAAAACCATCTCCTGTGCAATCCGGTCTTCTCCAAAACCACCATATAATTGTCCCGTAATCCATGCATCTGGATTTTCTGGTAGGTCTGTATCTAATAAATAAAGTGGAACATTACCAAATGCCTCTGTTTTCCATACTTTACAGACAATGTCGCGTTGACGAATGGTTACAGTCACTTTAACACCAGTATCTTCTAAAAAGTCATAATCATAATTGTGATAAGAATCATATGGCTGTCCATTTTCATCAATCAATTGATCTGTATAACCTTGTTTCCATTTCACGCCGATACCGACCATTGGAAAATCATGATCTTTGGCACCTTTCAAATAATCGCCGGCTAAAATCCCTAGTCCCCCTGCATACGTTTTCATACCAGAGTCTAAACCATACTCCATACAAAAATAAGCAACACGAGAATCTTTTTTCACCATTAAAATTCCTCCTAAGCTTTATTTTATAAGTATTGCGACAATCTTGATAAAGAAGACACGAGTTGATCACTCATTATCCCCACTACTAATATATTACTAGATTTTTTGTTTAATTACCAGCAAAAAGAGAAAGCGATTGCATTAATTTTTATAATTAGTTAATCGGGGCTATGCTCTCCTTCAAAACAATACATGTGAGCATCTCAAAATCTAACCACCGATTAACCTTTTTAATTTAATTTATGACAGAAGATTTCCACTTCACATTTTGTTAGAAATTATGTGGTGGATAGTTTAAGTTTCTTTTCATTATAGGAAGATAGTCTGTAAAAATTACCGACCCTATTCACTAACCAAATTTCCCTGTTATATAATCTTCTGTTTCCTTTTTTGTCGGATTCGTAAATAATCGATCTGTAGGTCCCGCTTCAACAACAACACCATTGAGGAAAAATGCTGTTTGATCCGATATTCGCGCAGCCTGTTCCATATTATGCGTCACAATAACAATGGTATACTTTTCCTTCAGTTCAGTTATCAAGTCCTCCACCTTCGCTGTTGCAAGAGGGTCTAATGCCGATGTTGGTTCATCCATCAAAATAACATCAGGCTCGACCGCTAATACACGTGCGATACAAAGGCGTTGTTGTTGTCCACCAGACAAGCTCGTTCCTGGTGCCTTTAACCTATCCTTGACTTCATCCCATAGGGCAGCCTGGCGTAGGCATCTTTCAACGATCTCCCGCAACTTTTTACGATCTTTAATGCCATTTGCCCTTGGTCCATAAGCAACATTATCAAAAATACTACTTGGAAATGGATTAGCTTTTTGAAAAACCATCCCAATTGATTTCCGTAATTGTACGACATCAACATTTGGATTATAAATATCTTGACCATCAATTTCGATTTTACCTTCTACTTTTGTTTTATGAATCAAATCATTTAGTCGATTTAATGTCCGCAAAAATGTAGATTTGCCACAACCAGACGGCCCAATTAGAGCAAAAACCTCATGTTCTGGAATTTTTAACGAAATATCAGTTAATGCCTGCTTTTTCCCATAGTAAAAAGCCAATTGATCAACATCAATTTTTATTTTTTTATTCTTTTCCTTGATCATACTAACCACCCTCTAAGCTATCGTCACAGTTGTTTATTATGAAAATTGCTTAACTAGTTTTTTTAATAATATACTTGCAATAAAATTGATGATTAAAATAAGAATAATCAAAACAGCTCCCGTACCAAAGGCCATTTCCATATTCCCTGTCTCCATAGCAACCATGTATAAATGCAATGAAAGTGTTCGACCTCCATCAAAAATGGTACGCGGTATTAACAAGCTTCCTCCTAGCGTTAAAAGGAAAGCAGCTGTTTCTCCGACAACTCGACCTATTGACAAGATTAAACTCGTTAATATTCCTGGGAATGCTAATGGAAGGACTGTTTTTTTAATTGTATACCAACGTGTTGTACCAAGCGCTAAACTTCCTTCCCGTAAATTATCGGGTACATTTCGGAGCGCTTCCTCCGAAGCACTAATAATGACAGGTAGAATCATCATGACTCCAGTTAATGAACCTGACACGATTGACCATCCACCCGTATAATCACCAAGTAAAATCACAAAGAAAACAAAACCAAATAATCCAAACACAATTGACGGAATACCCGCTAAAGCATCTGTTGTAAAGCGGATAACCTTCTTCAATCGACTTTCAGCAATGTACTCATTTAAATAAATAGCTGTCCCTACCCCAATTGGCGTTGCTAATAGCAAAGTTAGACCCACTAAATAAACGGTCCCTAGAATAGCAGGATAAATACCACCATCAGCACCCATATTACGTGGTGAATCAGTAAGAAACTCAACATTAATCATCCCAAGTCCTTTACTCATCACATAAAAAATAATTGAAAGAAGGATAACCACCGTCATTGCAGTGGCGAGACTCAACAGACTAAAAGCAATCCATTGCTTTCGTATAACTTTATTCATGTGTTAATCCTCCTTTTTTACAAGTGCTAATGTGATAGAATTAAGAATCATAATAAAGATAAATAGGATAATACCTGTTGCAAATAGAGCTTGCCTATGCTCAGGACCTGCATATCCCATCTCTAAAGCAACATTTCCAGTCAATGTCCTAACCGGAGCAAAGATCCCCTTCCAACCAAGCGCTGGAATAGCAACTGTATTCCCGACCACCATAATAATTGCCATCGTTTCACCTAAAGCACGACCCGTACCTAAAATAATTGAAGTAATGATTCCCGATTTAGCAGCTGGAACAACAACCGTGGCTATACTCTGCCATTTTGATGCCCCTAGTCCTAATGCAGCTTCATGATACTCACTTGGTACCGCATGTATAGCATCACTGGAAATTGTGATAACCGTTGGTAAGATCATAATCGCCAAAATAATACTACCTGCTAATACCGAATAACCTGTTTGATAGGTAGAAGGTAGAGATTCACTTAATGGTCCATGTGCTAAATTACGAATCATTGCCCGAACAACAACCATACCAAAAAGCCCATAAATAACTGATGGGATTCCTGCTAATAAGTCGATCATTGGTCTAATCACACGAGTAACCTTAGCTGGAGCAATTAATGATAAAAATATTGCCACCGCAATTCCGATTGGTGCACCTAGTAATAATGCTAATATAGTGACTATGATCGTTCCTATAATCATCGGAAAAATTCCATATACGTGATTGAGTGGATCCCATTCCATGCCAAAAATAAAATCACTGATACCGTAATTAACCATGAAAGGTAAACCTTCCTTAAAAATAAAAATGCCAATTAAACCTAAAGAAACAACAGAAGTTAAAGCTAATATCAAAAGAATGACTTTAACAATCCGTTCCTCCAGGTTGTTATTAGTCTTGCTAAACATGACGATCACCTCATCTTCATTTCAGACATATATTGATAAAAAAGCTAAGAACAGGATGGCTTTATCACCATCCCGTTCTATTTATTATCCAACTCAAATTTCTTATAATAACCCTAACAGATTCGAATTAGTTGACAGGAATAAAACCTTGCTCCTCAACAATCGCTTGTCCTTCATCACTTTCAACAAAATTGAGGAATGCTTGGGCTAATTCTGATAAATCTTCATCTTCATTTGCTACATAATTAAAAGGTCTTGCAACAGGATAGTCTCCACTAGTAATGTTCTCAGCAGTCGGATCCGTCCCATCAACCTTTAATCCTTTAACATCATCATCTAATCCACCTAATGAAACATAACCAATCGCGTTTACTTCATTAGATACGGATTCTTTAACCGCACCTGTAGAATTTTGAATCAGAGCTGATTGAATCAATTCAATATCGCCTAATACGATATCTGTAAATGCACCTCTTGTTCCTGAACCATCCTCACGGCTAACGACTACAATCTCCTCATCAGCGCCACCAATTTCTGACCAATTTGTTATTTCACCAGCAAAGATTTGCTTGATCTGATCAAGTGTTAAATCCTCAACCGAGTTATCTGCATGAACAATAATAGCAATACCATCAATAGCAATTGTATATGTGTTAATTCCAGTTTCATCATCTGCTATCTCACGTGAAACAGCGCCGAAATCTGCTGTCTTCTCTTGCGCAGCTTGAATACCAGCTCCAGAACCACCACCAGATACTTCTAATCTAGCATCTGGGTTTTGTTCCATAAATGCAGCTGCTAGTTCTTCTGAGAGTGGTTGTACCGATGTGGAACCTGCCATTGTTATCGTGCCTGATGCCCCACCAGTTTCGCCAGCATTTGTATCTTCTACATCTCCATCTCCCGCAAGACCACTTTCTGAATCATCTCCAGCACAACCAAAAAGGATGACTGTAGTAAATAACGATAAAAGTAAAAATAGAAGCGTTTTTTTCATATCTAAATAATCCCCTCTCACATTTTGTTTGACACTTTTTAGTATAGGGGATGGATTTTAAGCTACCATTAATTAAATGTAAAGTCATTATTAAAAAATTGTTAACCCAATGTAAAGTTCTAATTCTATTTAGTTAACCTGTACGATTACACAACGATAAAGTGAGACTTCAATCAGTAGAGGGCCACATGACCTAAATGATGTAGACATTACCATAGGACATAGTGGGGGTAGTCTGCCTTCCCTATCCACTACTGACTGGGACTGCGGTTACTCGCCCCATCAAAGTGATTTGCGGTTACCCGTCCCATCGAACACCCTTGTTACTAGCTCAAATCTATGACCTAAAGGCCTTTTTGAACCAACCAGGCCTTTGCCGGCTGCTAGTCTACAAAAAAAATAAGTTATAAAATGATTTAGCTGTTCATTTTATAACTTGTCTATTTTTAATCACTTATCTTTTCTTCTTGCTGCTTTTTCACGTTCACTTTTGTTTAAAATTTTCTTACGTAAACGGATTGACTCTGGTGTCACTTCACAATATTCATCATCATTTAAATACTCAATTGCCTCTTCTAAAGACATTGTCCGTGTTTTTCTAATCGTTGCTGTTTGGTCTTTATTTGCTGATCGCACATTTGTAAGATGTTTTTCTTTCGTAATATTGACTGTAAGATCATTATCGCGATTATGCTCACCTACAATCATCCCAGCGTATACTTCAGTACCTGGTTCTACAAAAATCACCCCACGATCCTCAAGATTCATAATGCCATAAGTTGATGCCTTCCCATTTTCTAAGGCCACTAGTACTCCTTGACGGCGTCCACCAACTTGGCCAGGAACAACAGGTTGATAACTGTCAAATGTGTGATTGATGATTCCATAACCATGTGTTTGAGTCATAAATTCCGTAGTATAACCAATTAAACCCCGTGAAGGAACTCGAAATTCTAAGCGGACTTGGCCATTTCCCTGATTCACCATATCCAACATTTCTGCTTTTCGAGAACCAAGTGCTTCGATAACAGTTCCAGTGTGCTCTTCTGGAACATCAATTTGAACATGTTCCATCGGTTCATGTTTTACACCATCTATTTCTTTAATAATAACTTCAGGTTTAGACAACTGAAGCTCATAGCCTTCTCGACGCATATTCTCCACAAGTATTGATAAATGTAATTCACCACGTCCTGAAACAATCCAAGCATCAGGGGAATCGGTTGGATCAACACGTAGACTGACATCTGTTTCAAGTTGTGTCATTAATCGTTCTTTTATTTTTCTTGATGTGATATATTTACCTTCTTTTCCTGCAAACGGACTGTTATTCACAACAAAAGTCATCTGCAGCGTTGGCTCATCAATATGCAATAATGGTAAGGCCTCTTCTTGACCAACAGGACAAATAGTCTCACCAACATTAATATCCTCTAAACCAGATAAAGCAATGATATCACCTGCATATGCCTGTTCGATTTCAATTCGCTTTAACCCTAAGAAACCAAACATTTTTGTGACACGAAACTGCTTCATTTGACCATCTTTTTTAATTAATGTGACTTGCTGTCCAACATGAATTGATCCGCGTGCCACTCGACCAATTCCAATTCGACCCACATAATCATTATAATCAAGCAAGGTTACTTGAAATTGTAAAGGTTCTTCCTTATTATCTTCTGGAGCAGGAATATGGTTGATAATCGTTTTAAAAATTGCCTCCATTGATTCTTCCTGCTGATCCGGCTCTAATCCTGATGTGCCATTTAAAGCTGATGCATAAAGCACCGGGAATTCAAGCTGGTCATCATCAGCACCTAATTCAATAAATAGGTCCAATACTTCATCAATAACATGTTCTGGTCGTGCATTTGGACGGTCAATTTTATTTAACACAACAATTGGTGTTAACTTTTGCTCAAGTGCCTTTTTTAAAACAAAACGCGTCTGCGGCATACATCCTTCATAGGCATCAACGACCAGTAACACACCATCTACCATTCGTAAAATCCGTTCAACTTCACCACCAAAGTCTGCGTGACCTGGTGTATCTAATATATTTATCCGTCGGTCATTATATTGAATCGCTGTATTTTTAGCTAATATTGTTATTCCACGTTCACGTTCAATATCACCTGAATCCATCATTCGATCCTCAACCTGTTCGTTCTCTCGAAAAGTACCTGAATCCTGCAGTAGTTGGTCAACTAAGGTTGTTTTACCATGATCAACGTGAGCAATAATAGCAATGTTGCGAATATCTTCTCTTAATGGCATTCTATTTTACATCTCCTCTATCTTGCTAGCATTTGTGCTAAGCTGTAACTGAGTTATTATAGCACATTCCATATGGTCTAGGATAGTTTTTTAGAAAATTAAAATGTAATGACAAAACGCGCGCCTCCTAGCGGAGAGTGTTCGGCACGAATCGTACCATGTGACCGTTCAACGATCGCTCGGGATATTGCTAATCCAAGCCCTGTTTCTCCATCCTTCCCCTTAATAAATCGCTCAAATAACTGCGGAATCAATGCATCATCAACGCCATTCCCATCATCATCAACTATGATCTGCAAGCGACCATCTTTTTCTAATACTTCAATATAAACTTTTGTCTTTGCATGGCGAATTGCATTTGTGACGATATTCAACATCGCTTGAAGCATTTTCTCTTGATCAACATGGATAACAGCGTCATTATAAATCTGATGATTCAAAGCAATCTGTTGCTCTGTTGCCATTGGTATCGTACGATCAACAGTTGATTGAACAAGCTGACTCACATAAATATCTTCCTCATGGTAAACATCTTCATTACTATCTAATTTTGCTAATAAAATCATTTCATTGATAATTTTCTTTAATCGGCCTATCTCTGCGACAATCACTTCAAGGCCACGATCTGAATCTTCACCTTGAAAAACACCATCCTTAATTCCCTCCGCATAACCTTGGATCGTCATTAACGGTGTCTTCAACTCATGACTTGCATTTTGAAAAAACTGCTGTTGTGACTTCATATAACGTTCTAATTCATTTGCCATATCGACAACACTTTTTTCCACTTCTTTAATCTCACCAGAGGCTTTAACACGCTTAACATCATCAAATTGACGTTTTTCAATTTTTTTCAACTGATACTTCAACTGCGTTAATGGTGTAACTAAGCGATGAGTTAGGTAATGGGTTAGGATAATAATAACTAATATCCCGATTAAGAATACAATCATCAGCCGATTAAAAAAGATTTGCTGAATTTCTTGGATATGATCGAGCGGTGTAATCAATACTAACTCTTCATCCAATAACTCAGGATAAATGGATATAATTGAAACAACATATTGATTCTCACCATCAAACCAAAGCGGTTGTTGTTTCTGTGTTAAATCATATCTTTCCACCCAATCATGAATTAATTCTAAATCTAATGACCTTGAATAAAGCATCACTCGATCAATCGACCGATTGTATACAAACAGATATAGTTCCTCATTATTTAACCAATGTGAGAAATTACTTGGGACAACTTCGCTATACAAAAACTGGGATAACATCTCTCCTTTTTCTTGGAGCTGATCCTTTTCATTTTGAATTAGGACATTTAGCAACAATGAATGAATCGTAATCGATACAATTGTCATCGTAATGACTAACAGTGTTGTAAATGCTAAGGTCAGTTGTGTCTGCAATCTCATTTGTCAGCCTCGTCATCATCTCGTAATCGATAGCCATAACCCCAAACGGTTTCGATCGGTAAACCATCAATCTTTTTCCGTAGACGTTTAACTAAATCATCAACCGCACGATCACTACCAAAGTAATCTTCCCCCCAAATCAAAGTTAACAATTCCTCTCTTGAAAATGCTCGATTTTGATTTTGGATTAAGCTATATAACAATTCATACTCTTTTGCGGTTACTTCAATTTCTTCATCATACCAAAAAACCCGCCGATCACTTACTTGAACAGTTAAATGCCCCGCCCGGAAGTCTTGGTCTTTTTGATCAGCAATTTGTTCCTTATAGGTAGCAACACGTTTAAACAGGCGTTTCACACGAGCCACTAATTCACGCGGGCTAAAAGGTTTAGTTAAATAATCATCACTACCAAGCTCCAGTCCCAGGATTTTATCAACTTCTTCATCTTTAGCGGAAATAATGATAATCGGAACTTCACTTTCTTGTCTAATTTTTTTACATAGTTCATAGCCATCCATTCCTGGTAGCATAATATCTAAGATCCACATATCCGGTTGCTGATCACGTGTCATTTCCCAAGCTTCTTCCGCATTATCAACCATAGATAATGTATAACCGTCTTTTTCTAAATAAGCTGAAACAATATCTCTAATATTAGGATCATCTTCTACAAGAAATATATGATAGGACATTTCATTTACCTCCTTTATCAACTCTATTTTCCCATATTTAAGGCAAACTGACTAGTTCAATCTATTCCATACTTTTTTCACAAATATACCGAATGATTGCCGAATATATCCGCTATACTATTAAGTATAAAGTAACATATATATTTAATACAGAAAGAAGTGGCCAACATGGATGAATTCTATCATAATCATGATCAACAAAATGAAGAAAAGAAGCCATCAAATGATTTAGAACAAGCAGATCAAACACCTAATTCAATGAATCAAAAAAATAACAGTGAGCCTCCCATTAACAATCATCAGACGGGAAAGCCTAAAATATGGGCAATTTGGTTAAGTGGCATTATAGGTGGTCTAACTGTTGCTATTGTCGGATTCCTTTTACTCTATACTGGTGTCATTCCTATTAATCAATTTGCACAGAACAACGCTGATGAGGACCAAGTCATCTCTTCACAAAGATTGATCCAAACATCTAGTCAAGATGATGACGGTGTTTCGGAAGAATTGTTAAGTGATGTTGCAGGTGCAGTGGTAGGTGTCAGCAATTTACAAGCAACTGATTTATGGTCTGAGAGTACTGACGCTGGGTCAGGTTCAGGCGTTATTTATAAAATAGAGGATGACCGAGCTTACGTCGTTACTAACCAACACGTTATTGATGGTGCGAATCAAATAGAGGTCATCTTAACAGATGGTGAGCATGTTGAAGCTGAGCTCCATGGTAAAGACGAATTAACTGACCTAGCCGTTCTATCTATTGATGCCGAACACGTTGATACTGTTGCTCAATTCGGAAATTCCTCTGATCTAGTCGTCGGCGAAACAGCAATTGCCATTGGTAATCCACTAGGAACAGAATTTGCTGGAACAGTAACCAAAGGAATTATTAGTGGACTTGATCGTTCGTTGGATATTGACTTGAATAATGATGGAGTAGCAGATTGGAATGTGGACGTTATCCAAACAGATGCAGCGATTAACCCTGGTAATAGTGGCGGTGCTTTAGTTAATGCAGCTGGTGAAGTGATTGGGATCAACTCAATGAAAATTGCGACTCAATCCGTAGAAGGAATTGGGTTTGCTATTCCAATCGATGAAGCCTTACCAATTATTGAACAATTAGAAGCAAATGGTGCAGTCACCCGACCATTTATGGGTATTAGTGCAATTGATTTCTCTAGTGTTCCAACTCAACATATTCAAAGAACACTAAAACTTGATCCTAACGAGGTAACAAGTGGAATCGTAATCGCAGAAGTCCACTCAGGGTCTTCAGCTGATGAAGCAGGTCTAAAAGTTTATGATGTTGTTACAGCTATTGATGATGAACCTATTGAAGATATGATGGATCTAAGACAGTATCTCTATCGAGAAGCAAAAATAGGGGACACTGTTACGATTTCATATTATCGTGATGGCGTTGCAGAAAAAACAGACATTACGCTACAAGGTGAATAATAAAAGACTTATTCAATAAGAAGATTCGCCTCTCGTTAACGAGGACAATGGTTCGTTCAAACAGGGGAAAGTAAACCTTCACTCAGTGGGAATTCTTCTTCATCTCTCACTGAGTGTAAGATGAACGAATTGCGCCTTCAACGACTGTTAATCGACAATCAATGTTATTTCATTCATCAGAGTTTCTTTAAATGCTCTAATGAATTTAATATAGACGCTAATGATTGATCTTGTTAAAGTACACTTCATACCCTCTAATTTTCACTTATTCAATCATTAGCAAACAAACCCCTCTTGTGCCATAGAGGGGTTATCTTTTTCTGATTATATCAACATGCAGAATCCCATTCTCCAGATCAGTTGCTGAAATTGCTGTGAACTACCCACCACTTATTGCCTTGCGATCTAATTGAAGTGGGGGCTTCTCGACTTATCGCTGCTTTTACTAGCCAACGAAAACTGACCGAGCTACCCCTCTTGTTCCAAGAGTTTTGTTTCTATGCTAATAAGCGTAATCCCTCATTTTTGATATTGATTGCTGAATTGTGGTCACGATCTAGCACAAAACCACAAGAACAATGGTATGTACGTTCAGACAAGAACATTTTCTTTTCAGCACCACAGCATGAACATTTCTTAGTGGAAGGAAACCATTTATCTATTTTGATAAGCTGTTTCCCTTGTTCTTTTAGCTTGTATCCTAAGAAAGTAGTGAACATG
>NZ_JAHLQM010000033.1 GCF_018919165.1 Amphibacillus sp. MSJ-3
GTCTAGAACATTACAAACAAGTACATGTTTAGCATAAAATTGAACCGCCGTATACGGATCCGTACGTACGGTGGTGTGAGGGGACGGATAATCAAATAATGATTATCCTCCTACTCGATTATTGTTGTTAGATGAAGACGTTTAAATGAAGAAGAGGTGACGAGGATGATAGAAGAAAAGTTAATTCCTAAAGATGATCTGGGTAATGTTGAGGTGAGTAAAGATGAGCAAAGTTGGGCAACATATGGTGCTCATGACCCAGCAATTATAAAAGATGGTGATTGGTATTATGTTTTTTCTACCGATACAGGTGGAAGAGATAACTTTAAGGCGGGTATTCAAATTCGCAAATCAAAGGATCTGATCAATTGGGAGTGGGTTGGTCGTGCTTTTACAGATGGTGTGCCACAAGAGGCTTATCAATGGTCAGGAGCAGAAGGACTGTGGGCACCAGAAGTCGTTAAAATGAATGACATCTATTATATGTATTATTCGGCTAGTCAATTCGGTAAAACACAATCCTTTATAGGGGTTGCTACTAGTAAAAAAATAGAGGGCCCTTATCAAGATCAGGGATTAGTCTATCGGTCAAAACAAGGTGAGGATGGTCCTAATGCTATTGACCCCAATATTATTTTTGATCGAGACCATCAGCCATGGCTTGTATATGGTTCATTTTTTGGTGGAATATATATCAACAAAGTTAATCCAAAGACAGGGAAGTTTATTAGCTATGGACGAGGAACATTAATTGCTAAGCGCAATACCACAGTTGATCGAGCGATTGAAGGACCTTATATTGTTTATAATCCTGATAGTGATTATTATTATTTATTTGTCTCTTACGATTCTCTCTTTGCTAATTATAATATCCGAGTTGCTCGATCTAAAGTAATCACAGGGCCTTATTATGATTATAATGGATTGGAGATGACGGATATTGAGTCGCCACAAGCTGATGTAGGAATGAAAGTATTGGGTGGATATAAATTTAAAGATCATCCAGGTTGGGTGGCTCCAGGTCATAACTCTATTTTAAAAGACGGATCAAATTATTTTATTTGTCATCATGCAAGAGCTAGTGAAAACAAACATTGGCACTATCTACATATTAGAAAAGTCATCTGGTCGGATGAAGCTTGGCCACTTGTTTCACCTGAACGGTTTGCGGGAGAAGACGAAACGACAATTGAACCCCACCAGCTGTCTGGCAAATGGGAGTTTATCGAAATTGATAAACAGAATAACGATCAAGATGTGTCTATTGAAGTGAATGTAGGTAATGAGACAGATAAAGTCTATTTTATCAATGGACCGAATCGAAATTCCTTTACATTAAAAAAGAATAATCAACAAATAATTGGGAAAGTTAATTATGGTTGGGATTGGGAACGATGGGTAAAAACAATTATTTTTGTTGGTCATAATAATCAGGGGATTGTTACAATTGGCAAAAAAATAGTGTAAAAGGACTGTTTTTATAAGTTATACGTTCAAGTAATTTGGGTGTAGGTGTTGGAATAATAGCACTTATACCCTGTTTCTATCTAGGTAATAGGGACTAAACAAAGACTTATTTTCAATTTTTTTGTATAAATGAATTGAAATGAAAGATGATTATCGTTATAATGAACGCGTAAACATATACGTATATTTTTTAATCAATTTAAAAAAGAAGAGCTTTTTGACTGATTTATCGCTCGTTAAGAAGCTATTAAAGAAATGTAAACGTATATAACACATTAAAATAATTTGGAGGCGTTACCGTGAAAAGAAAGTTATCAATGATCACATTCGTGATTATGACAGTATTTTTATTGGCTGGTTGTGGGAGTGATGAAAATGTAATTGAGTTTTGGACACCTTTAACTGGTGAAGATGGTGCATATATGGACCAGTTAGTTGAAGATTATAACGCAACAGATCCGGAGTATCCTGTGAATCATGTAATTACGTCTGACTTGTATACTCAAATTTATACTGTATTACAATCGGCTAGTGGTATTCCAGATCTAACATTAATTCATGCGGATCGGGTACCGAGTTTTGCGAAAAATGATTTATTAGTTCCTATGGATAATGTAATGTCATTACAAACGGAATTGAAGGAAGATAATTATTTGCCAGAAGCATGGAATGCTGGGATTGTAGATGGTACCCAATATACGATTCCACTCGATATCCATGGTAGTGCAATGTATTACAATATAGACTTGATGGAAGAATACGGTGTTACCCATTGGTTAGATGATGATATCGTAACAATTGATGAGATGCTAGAGCTAGAAGGAAAAATGGCAGAAGGGCAATATGTTGTCAATGATGCTTTACTCGGCTGGGTTGCTTTAGCTCAATTACAAAACTATGGTGGCGATATTGAAGGTAGCAATGGTGAACCAACAGTTAATACACCAGAAATGAGAAGTGTCATTGAAGATTTACGTAGCATTAATGATGCAGGTTTAATGACACCGTTTGGTGAAGATGGTTATTTAATGTTCCAATCTGGTAATGTTTTATTTTCAACTGATGGAACTTGGAGTCGCTTAGCGCACGAGCAGGTAGAAGGATTAAACTTTGGTATTACTAATGTTTATTCTCATTCAGCTGATATCTTTCATAATCGTTCTTCCGCACACTTATTTTCAATGTTGAGAAACGAAGAACGTACGGCGGAAAAAGAAGCGGGTATTGCAGACTTTTTAGAGTTTATGCGTGAAAACTCAATTGATTGGGCAGAAGCTGGACAAATTGTTGCAAGCCGTGAGGTAGTAGAAGCTGATGATTATGATCAGTTTATGCAATCATTTTACACAAAAAATGAAAAAGAAGAAGACTCGCTATTTATTTACACATATGAACATTATCCATATGTAGCGGAGGCCCTTGATGATTATATTGCTGACATCGTACATGGGGAAATGGATATTGATGAAGGCCTAGAGGAAATGCAACGTTTTGTTGATGACCGAGTAGCCGAGGGCGATGCAGAATTAGAAGATGCTGCAGATGCTGTTGAAGATTTTGATGATGAACAATAGGGTGAAATAGTCTAAAGTAATGTATCAAATTTACTTTGGTACATTACTTTTATTATTAAGAATAAGGAGGAGTTAAGTTGAATAATAACAAACACTCACACTGGTTTTTCATTGGACCACATATCATTTTATTCTTAGTATTTATCTTAATCCCATCTATCTATGGGGTTTATGCATCATTTACAAACTGGAATCTAATGACTTCACCTACATGGGTTGGTTTAGACAATTATCAAACGATTTTATTTAATCAAGATTCATCGTTCCATCTTGAGTTTTTTAATGGATTAAAGAACACCTTAATATTTGTTGTTATAAGTGTTCCGTTAATGATTATTATCCCGCTACTTATTGCAACTGCGATTGAACATAAAGATGTTAAATTCAAAAACTTCTTTCAATCAATTATTTATATTCCTGGATTGATTTCAATTTCAGCAGCTGCTTTGATTTGGTCTTTAATTTTCAACAGTCAATTAGGAGTTATGAGTAATTTATTTGGTTCTGATACTGTATGGACAGCAACACAACCATATGCTTGGATGACTATTTTCATTATGACTGTTTGGGGTGGAATTGGCGGTAATATGATTATTTACCGAGCATCAATCAGTGGGGTTTCTGAGGATTTATATGAATCAGCTGAAATTGATGGTGCTGGGCCGATACGTAAGTTTTTTAGTATCACATTACCTTCTATAAGATTTCCGCTAATCTATACTGTTGTCATGACGACTGCAGGAGCGTTTAATGTATTTGGTCAACCTTTAATGATGACAAATGGTGGGCCGCGAGAATCAACCTCTGTTCTGATGATGTATATACGTGACTTAGCTTTTGGTTCAGGACAATCGATCGCAGGAATTGCATCGGCAATGGCTGTTTTAATGGGAATGATTATTCTAATTATTTCAGCGGCACAATACTATGTGATGAACCGTAATTCAGCTTAGAGTTTGTCGTGATTATACAATAGAAAGGTGGATATCATTGACTAAGAGAAAGAATATTTCAAAATATTTAGCCTATCTCTTTTTGATTATTGTTTGTTTGATTTGGGTTATTCCAATGATCTTTGGTTTTATGACTTCTTTTCGATCACAAGCTGAGGTTGTAAATGAAGGATTTCGTTTGTTACCTGTAGACTGGATCGTCGATAACTATATTAAAATTTTAGATAATACCTCTTCTGCGCCGATTTTGCGTTGGATAGGTAACTCGATATTTATTTCAACAACACATACTTTACTAGTTGTTGTGATCATTTCTTTAACCGGATATGGTTACTCGAGAATGCGTTTTAAAGGAAGAGATGTTTTGTTTTTCACTTTAATGGGAATCTCCTTCTTTCCGAATGTGGTTAATATTATACCGATGTATCGCATAATTGATATTCTCGGTTGGGTTAATACATCATGGGCGATGATCGTACCAGGTTTAGCAGGAATGGGGAATATCTTTTTAGTTAGACAATTTATGAAGGGTATACCAGCAGAGCTGGATGAATCCGCTCGAGTAGATGGTGCAGGTGATTTCACAATTTACTTTAAGATCATCTTACCTCTGATCAAACCAGTTTTAATAGTGGCGGGCTTATTTTCATTCATTGGTTCATGGAATGACTTTTTATGGCCAGTTATCGTTTATACTGATGTAAAACGGATGCCTGTAACGGCAGGTCTACTATTACTGCAAGATATTTATGGGAATTACCAAATGATTGGTCAATTGATGAGTTCAGCTATTTTAGCAATTATCCCAACGCTGCTACTCTTCTTATTTGCCCAAAAGTATTTTGTATCAGCAATTAATTTAAATGCAGGAATAAAAGGATAATAAAGAGTGGTGAATACGATGAACAGAGGAATAGAAAGAAAGTTAATTATGTCAGGTGCAGTTTGGAACTTGTTTACTTCATTAATGACCTTGTTTGGTTATTATAGATGGTTTAATGAACAAGGTGCTCAAGCGCTTGAGGGTGAAAGTGCTGAATTAACGATTGTAGGGACATCTTTAGTAGGAAACATCTCACGTGTCATTTTAGCTTTCGGACTCTTCATGCTCATCATTGCGATCATTAACTTTTTAGTTGGTGTTCACTTGAAGGATAATCAAATTCAAAAGAAAACAATGGTCTGGTTAGGAATTTGGGTAATTATACAACTCATATGTACGGATATTATTGGCTTCTTAATTTATCTATTCGCCTTCATTATTTACTTAGCAAAAAATAAAGCAGTCCGACTAGCTAATAAACCAGTGTAAATTACACTTGTTTTGCTAAACAAGTGATATAAGTAAGATAATTAAAAATCAAGTAAGGGAATGAGTTCGGTTGTGTGCGGTGCATGTTCATGGCTCCATACTGTAACTCATTCTTCTTTACCAAAGCTATTTAGCGATTTAACTTAAAACTTAGGCGATTTTATTAACCATGTATGTTTGAGTTGATACTGACCGGAAGTCGTTCTAAGTTAATTTTAGAAGGAAAACTATTGAATGATAAGTGGTGGGATCGACAGCCAATAAAGTCTGATACCTTCATCTTATACTCAGTTAGTTAATGATGAAACATACTTTTCTAGTTATAGAACTTGTGCACTAATAATAACTAAGTAAAAGCAAACTCTATCACTATGAATCTAGTTAAAGAATTGAAATGAAAAGTCATTATCGCTATAATGAGGACATGAACATATACGTATAATTAAAGAGAGTTTATTACTTAAAGGAGGTAAATATCTTTCTTAAAAAATAAATGTTAGCGGTTTCTCGATTTAACGTACTTTTTTAAGATTCGGAAAATGGTTATAAAAGTAAATGCGAGATAATGACTTTTTATATTTGGAGGGTTAATATGTCAAAATTAAAAACAACAATGATTTTAGATAAGAATTATCAAATTGCTCAGGTTGACGAACGGATTTACGGTTCCTTTATTGAACATCTTGGACGGGCGGTTTATGGGGGGATTTATGAACCTGGTCATCCAGAAGCTGATGAACAAGGCTTTCGTAAAGATGTGATTGAGCTTGTTAAAGAACTTAATGTGCCGATTGTCCGCTATCCAGGTGGAAATATGGTTTCAGCTTACAATTGGGAAGATGGTGTTGGTCCAGTTGAAGATCGTCCAAGACGTTTAGAACTTGCTTGGCGTACCATTGAAACAAATGAAATCGGTACAAATGAATTTGCTGATTGGGCTAAAAAGGTTGGTGCTGAAGTGATGATGGCTGTAAACTTAGGCACCCGTGGCATTGATGCGGCAAGGAATTTGATTGAATATACCAACCACCCTGGAGGAACTTATTGGAGTGATCTCCGACGTTCCCATGGCTATGAAGAACCCCATAATATAAAAACATGGTGTCTAGGAAATGAGATGGATGGTCCTTGGCAAGTGGGGCACAAAACAGCCTATGAATATGGACGAATTGCTCAAGAAACGGCTAAAGCCATGAAGCTTGTTGATCCAACGATTGAGTTAGTTGCATGTGGTAGCTCAAACACGAATATGCCAACTTTCCCAGAATATGAAGCAACAACTTTGGATCTTGCCTATGAACATGTCGATTTCATCTCATTACATCAATACTATGGAAATCGCTCGAATGATCCGGCTAACTACTTAGCAAAAAATTTAGATATGGATCATTTTATTAAGACTGTTATTGCAACTTGTGATTATATTAAAGCTAAACACCGTAGTAAAAAAACAATTCAGCTAAGTTTTGATGAATGGAATGTCTGGTACCACTCAAATGACGCCGACCAAAAGATTGAGCCTTGGTCAATCGCCCCACCTCAACTAGAAGATCATTACAATTTTGAGGATGCATTATTGGTTGGTAGTATGTTGATCACATTTTTACAACATGCTGATCGGGTAAAAATGGCTGCCATGGCACAGTTAGTTAACGTAATTGCGCCAATCATGACGGAAAATGAAGGACGTGCTTGGAAACAAACTATTTTTTATCCGTACATGCATGCATCTATTTTTGGCCGTGGTATTTCATTAAAACCGATTTTAACAACACCTAAATATGATAGTAAAGACTTTACTGATGTGCCATATGTGGATTCTGCTGCTGTTTATAATGAAGAAAAAGAAGAAGTAACAATTTTCTTAGTCAATAAACATTTAGAATCAAATATGCCAATTGATATCGATTTAAGAAGTTTCGAAGGTTATAAACTAATTGAACATATTGAACTTGTAAATGATGATTTAAAAGCAGTTAATACAGCGAGTCATCAAGCTGTTCAACCACAACAAAATAAAAACTCTAAACTTGATGGTGGAATATTGACAGCACAACTAGCAAAAACATCATGGAATGTTATTCGATTAAAAAAAGATTAAGGGGTAAATGATATGAAACATCATCAATATGCCTTGACACCACCAATGGGCTGGAATAGCTGGGATTGCTATGGGGCAACGGTAACGGAGTCAGAGGTTAAAGGAAATGCCGATTACATGGCAAAACATTTGAAGGAGTACGGCTGGGAATATATTGTTGTGGATATCCAATGGTCTGAACCTGGGGCCATTTCTTCAGCCTATCGACCATTTGTTCCTTTGGAAATGGATGAATATTCAAGATTAATCCCTGCGGAAAACCGTTTTCCATCATCAAAAGGGGGCAAAGGTTTTAAACCGTTGGCAGATTATGTCCACAATCTAGGTTTGAAATTTGGTATTCACATCATGCGTGGAATACCCCGGCAAGCTGTTCATCAAAATACAAAAATTAAAGGAAGTAATTTAAGGGCAAGAGATATTGCTAGTCCAAATTCTATTTGCCCTTGGAATACTGATATGTACGGATTAGATTATACTAAGGAAGATGCCCAAGCGTATTATGACTCTTTATTTGAGTTATATGCTGAATGGGAAGTTGATTTTATTAAGATTGATGATATTGCTGATTCAAAGATTTATGGTCCTCATCTCGAAGAAATAAAAATGATTCGTAAAGCGATCGATCGTTGTGGTCGCCCAATGGTATTGAGTTTATCTCCCGGGCCCGCAAGTTTAAATGATGCAGCGATATTAGAAGAAAACGCGAATATGTGGCGAATGACTGATGACTTTTGGGATTTGTGGGAACTTCTATATGACATGTTTGATCGTTGCTATCGTTGGAGTAAAAATATTGGCCCAGGCTATTGGCCAGATGCTGATATGTTACCACTAGG
Source organism: Amphibacillus sp. MSJ-3 (assembly GCF_018919165.1). Lineage (GTDB taxonomy): Bacteria > Bacillota > Bacilli > Bacillales > Amphibacillaceae > Amphibacillus. The sequence continues at coordinate 8,247 of NZ_JAHLQM010000033.1, forward strand.
CCATATTGGGATTCGCTCTATTGATGGAGGAGCTAGCGACCGTTATACTCGTTTTACTCATGATGAACAGATAACAATGATGACCCTATGGTCCATTTTTAAGTCCCCCTTAATGTTTGGTGGAGAATTGCGTGATAATGATGCATTTACTTTATCGTTATTAACAAATGAAGAAGTCATAAAAATGCATCGCGAGGGCAGTGGTGCAAGACAAGTTTTCCGTCATCACGATCGGGTGGTTTGGACATCAAGTGGCCCAGAACAGGAAGTATACCTTGCTTTATTTAATATAGCTGATATTGATCAGACTGTAACGGTTGATTTAGGCCAGATAGATCTAGAAGCCGATCAAATCGCATCAATAACAGACCTTTGGCAGGGCCAACCATTACCAATGGCCAATCAATTAATTAAAAGTCACTTACGACCACATGCTTGCCAATTATTAAAAATAAAACTTAATTGAGAGGTGTTCCTTTGGAAACTAAAATTATTTTAAATGCTGATGTATCAAGAGGGAAAATTGATAAAAATATTTATGGCCAATTTGCTGAACATTTGGGCCGTTGTATTTATGAGGGATTGTGGGTTGGAGAAGATTCACCAATCCCAAATACAAATGGCATACGTAATGATGTCCTTGAAGCATTAAAAGATCTGGAAATTCCAGTCCTCCGTTGGCCGGGAGGTTGCTTTGCTGATGAGTACCATTGGAAGGATGGTGTAGGACCACGTGAAGAACGAAAACGCATGGTTAATACACATTGGGGAGGCGTTGTTGAAAACAATCACTTCGGAACACATGAATTTATGAAGCTATGTGAACTCCTTGAAACAGAACCTTATATTAATGGTAACGTAGGTAGTGGGACCGTCCAGGAAATGTCGGAATGGGTAGAATATATGACTTTTGACGGTGAGTCACCAATGGCCAACTGGCGTAAGGAAAATGGTCAAGAGGAGCCATGGAAAGTTAAATATTTTGGTGTCGGTAATGAGAACTGGGGTTGCGGTGGAAATATGCGACCACAATATTATGCTGATCTATATCGTCGTTTCCAAACTTATGTCCGAAATTATGGTGATAATAGAATTTTTAAAATTGCTGGCGGTGCCAATGTAGATGACTATAATTGGACAGAAGTTTTAATGCGCGAGGCAGCACCATTTATGGATGGATTAAGTTTACACTACTATGTACATCCTGGAGGATTCTGGGACAAAGGTGATGCTGTTCGTTTTAATGATAAGGAATGGCAAATCTCGATGCAAAAGGCCTATCATATTGAGGAATTAATTCAAAAGCATAGTACAATTATGGATAAATATGATCCTGAAAAACGAATTGCAATGATTGTCGATGAATGGGGCGCTTGGTATGATGTTGAACCAGGTACAAACCCAGGTTTCCTATACCAACAAAATACAGTTCGTGACGCAGTTATTGCCGGGATATCTTTAAATATCTTTAATAATCACAATGATCGAATCAAAATGGCAAATATCGCACAAATGGTTAATGTGATTCAATCAATGGTACTGACTGAAGAAGATAAGATGCTCCTAACCCCAACTTATCATGTATTCAGAATGTACAAAGTTCATCAAGATGCTGAACGTGTGGCACTCGATATTGAAACTAAAATGCTTGAAATAGACGGAAAAGAATATCCACAAGTTAATGGCTCTGCCTCCAAACAGGCTAATGGTACAATTAATATCAGTTTAACCAATGCAGATAAAGACAATCAAACAACAGCTGAATTTATATTAAGAGGCACACCATTCAATCAAGTCACAGGTGAAATTATTACATCAGAAAAAATGAATGATCACAATACCTTTGAACAACCAGACAAGGTAAAACCAGTTAAATTCACTGACTTCGAACAGCAAGGTCAAACATTAAAAGTGACATTACCACCAATGTCCGTAGTCGTCCTATCAGTGAAATCAGATCATTAAAATCAACTCTATACTCGGCGGTGTCGACTCAATGATCGGCACCGCCGATTTATGCTCGAAAATCTCGTTTTATGCTTGGAAGTTGGTGTTCTATGCTCGAAAATCACGTTTTATGCTCGGAACCTAGCCCTATGCTCGGAAGTCGATGCTCTATGCTCGGTAATCCCATTTTATGCTCGGAAGTCGATGCTCTATGCTCGGAAATCTCGTTTTATGCTCAAAAGCTGGCTCTATGCTCGCAATCACCGCATCTATGGGCTTAATTCGTCTAAGATTTAATCTAAAGCTGTCAACTCCCAACCTAATTTAACAGTAAGATATTGTTGTGTTAAGATGGAGGGGAAAGGAGTCGGATATATTTGGAACAAATTGATCAACTTTCAAAATTAATCAATAAGGCAACATCTATTGTTATTTTAACTGGTGCTGGTGTGTCAACAGCAAGTGGGATACCGGATTTTAGATCGACAGATGGGAGATGGACTGCGGATCATTCACGGGAATTTTATACATCACGGGAGTACTTTTTAACAGAACCAGAGGATTTCTGGCTTAAGTATAAAGAAATTTTCCGCATAAAATTATTAAAAGACTATCAACCTAATAAAGTTCACACTTTCTTAAGTAATCTAGAAACGTTAGGGAAAAAAGTTTCAATCGTTACGCAAAATGTTGATGGATTACACAGCTTGGCAGGAAATGAGCAAGATGTTATTGAGTATCACGGTAATTTAAATACAGCAACTTGCCCTAAATGTGGTAAAAAATATGATTTGCCCTTTATAATGAAAGAGGACGTTCCGGTTTGTAATGAGCGAGGTTGTCATACAATCTTAAAACCAGATATAGTTTTATATGGTGACCCAATTACTAAACATTCAGAAGCAGAAAGAGCGATTGAGTCAAGCGAATTGATGCTTGTACTTGGCACATCACTACTTGTTACACCGTTTAGTTTATTACCAAGCTATGCTAAACAAATGGGTTTACCAATGGTGATTATTAATCGTGAGTCAACCCCGATGGACTATCTATTCGATCTAATTATCCATGAAGAGCTTGTCTCGGCTGTTGAGCAGTTAGAAGAGCGATTGTAATTCATTGGTCGATCAACGACACAAGTTTTTTTATGTCGTTGATCGGAATGAGTTAGTCTGTGAAGCAATAATTAAGAAATAACTTTGACAACATATTTCCTTGTTCGTGGACCATCAAACTCACAGAAATAGATTCCTTGCCATGTCCCTAACACTAATTTTCCTTGTGATAGAATGATCGTTTGGGCATGCCCCACAGTGCTTGTTTTTAGATGAGCAGCTGTATTTCCTTCCATATGACGATCTTGTGAATGCTCCCATGGATAAACTTCATCTAAACGACGGAGGAAGTCTATCTTAACATCCGGATCTGCATTTTCGTTAACAGTAATTCCGGCTGTTGTATGCATAGATGAAATGACTATGACCGCCTCATCAATTTGCTCTTGATTAACCCACTGTTGAATCTGATCAGTAATCTCAATCATCTCACTATGCCGGTGTGTAGTTAAAGTAAATGTTTTTATCACGGAATCTCTCCTTCTCCTAAATATTTATAAGCTCTCTCTAGTTTACTAAAAAAGTGAATGATGTTAAAATCTTAACAATAATTGATCGGAAGGAATGATAGATATGTCTAAAAAAGAAATCCAAACAGATTTAGCACCACAAGCGATTGGTCCATATTCACAAGCTATTGATCTTGGTGATCTCGTCTTTATTTCAGGACAAATACCGCTTAATCCAGAAACGATGGAAGTAGTGGATGGAGGTATTAGGGAACAAACAAGACAGGTTATGGAAAACTTAGCTGCCATTTTAAAAGCGGCAAATTTAAGTTTTGCTAATGTTGCCAAATTTACTATTTACTTAACTGATTTAACTGATTTTTCTGAATTAAATCAAACTTATGCTGAGTTTTTATCTGAACCTTATCCAGCTCGGGCAACAGTGGAGGTAAGTCAATTGCCGAAAGGGGTTAAAGTAGAAATGGATGTGATCGCAAAAAGATAGACCAAATCCTTAATCAGTGAATTTCCTATAAAACCAAGATTTACGGATGATGGAGGTAAAGTCTTAACCAAAGACAGCTAACCACGAGGTGCTTCAATAGGACTAGCCGTAGAAAAAATTATCCTGAACTGGGTCAGATATTTTTAGCCACCAGTCATTAGGGCTATCTTTATGAATGGCTATCCTTAGCCCAGGTTCCAGTCTTTTACCGCCATATTTAAATGGACTAACTGATTACAAAGCGAAAACAAAAGAAGCCAACTAAACCACAAAGGTCTAGTTGGCTTTATTGAATCAGTGCCGATTTGGAACGAGCTTTGGATATCGACTTTTAGCTGTTACCATTAAAACTCCAGATAGTAATAAAAGGAGACTTGTTGAAATAAAGACAGCTGAGTAACCAAAATTAGCACTAATCACTCCACCTAAAATCGGACCAATCATGTTTCCAAGGAATTGCAAACTTGTATTGTAACCGAGCACCTCTCCTTGCATTGATAGTGGTGCCTCTTGACGGATATAGGCAATTCGGAGTGGGATGATCCCTCCAAAGGCCAGGCCTAGGCAAAAGCGTAAAATAATAAGTTGCCACAATTCTGTGACAAAGCCACCTGGAAAATAGATGATTGCTGTAGCGAATAATAAGATTGTTAAGATTTTAATATATCCCTTTTGATCACCAATTCTTCCCCATTTTCGGGCGGTTAATAAGTTTCCTAATCCTGTTACAGAGAAGGCTAGCCCTGAAAAGAAGGCAATATGGTTGGGTCCATGAATTTCACCCACGAATAATGATAAGATTGGTTGAATACTAAAATTCGCAATTTGGACAATCATTGACATCAACATGATGATTAGCAACATCGGATGTCTCAAAATGTGTAACAAGACTTGACGACTTGTATATTTGATCGGACTTTGTTCTTCTCTAATTTGAAATTCCTTTATTCCAAATAAAACAAGGAAACTAGTAATGAACAATACGATTGCTAACCACTTAAAAGTAGCTGAATAGCCGAAGAGATCTGCTAAGAATCCCCCAACTAATGGACCCATCAAGGTTCCCGTAATACTTCCTGTCTGTAGTGTTCCCAGTACTTGTCCAGCTACACGCTTGGAAGTCTGTGTTGCAATTAATGCATGAGACATTGAAACAAAACCAGTAAAAATGCCCATAAACATTCTTAGCAAGAAAAGTTGGATAACAGATGTGACAAATCCCATTAAAAAAAGCGAAATACCTAATCCAAAGGCAAACGCTACAAGAATGGCTTTACGACCGAACCGATCACCAATTTTCCCCCAAATAGGTGAAAAGATAAAAGCGGCTACGAAAGTAATACTAAAAATGAGTCCAGACCATGTTTGAACTTGATTATCTGAGTAGTTCCCTAAGGTAGCAATGTAAAGTGACAAAAATGGTTGTACCATCGTAAGACTACCGGATATGAAGAAATTAGCAATCCACATGATGGTGACATTTCGTTTAATAAGTTCTTCCTCTTGGATATAAATCCCTTCTTTCTAATATTTCGACTCTCTAAATATATATCATACAACAATAGACAGAAAAATGAAAGCTAGTGTTCAAGTGAAATTTTATAGTTTTTTTATGGATAATGGCGTATGATATAGGGGAAATGTAAATGATAAGAATGTTCACTTATTGATGTTAGTAAGGAGTAGGTAAGATGACTAAGAAAGATAAAGACTGGATTTTAGAAGATAAACGCTTGAAAGATGTTGGGAAATATATTGATCAAAGAATAAAACGATTAACGAAATATATTAAAATGATTAAAGAAGGCGTGATTGACATCCGAAAAGGCTTTTGGGAGGATGTCACAGTTAATTTAACGGAAATGGATGACGCTATCGAGACACAAGCAAGTTTAAAGCAACAAGCAGAATTTTTGTCAGAAAGAGAGCGGACCCATGGACAATTATCTCAACAATTAAATAAATTATTAGACTTAAAAGAAAAACCTTACTTCGGCCGTATTGACTTTGTTGAAGAAGGGCAGGCAGAAGCGGAGCAAATCTATATCGGTACCTCATCACTAATGGATCAAACCGAAGACCATTTTATTGTCTATGATTGGCGTGCACCAATAGCAAGTATGTATTATGATTATTCCCCAGGACCTGCGGCTTATCACGCCATAGATGAGGAGGTCCAAGGTGAAATGACCCTAAAACGTCAATATGTGATTAAGCAGGGGGAATTAACGGGGATGTTTGATACAGGATTAACGATCGGAGACCATTTATTACAGAATGTACTTGGGCAGTTTGCGAATACAAAAATGAAAAGCATTGTTGCGACCATTCAACGTGAACAAAATAAAATCATTCGTAATGAAAAGAGTAAATTTTTAATTGTTCAAGGAGTGGCGGGAAGCGGAAAAACCTCAGCTGCATTACAAAGGGTTGCTTACTTACTATATCGTTATCGTGAACAATTAACTGCAGATCAGATGATTTTATTTTCACCGAATCCCCTATTTAACAGCTATGTTTCCCGTGTATTACCGGATCTTGGGGAAGAGAATATTAAACAAATGACATTTTACCATTATGTTGAGCAACAATTGCGCACACGTTTTAAAATTGAATCTCCATTTGAACAACTTGAAAGGGCCTTTACCGAAGGGCAAGAAGAGGATTGGCCACGACTAATTGGGATGCGCTATAAATCGAGTGAACACTTTCAAAAGAGAGTAGATTTATATTTAGCTGAATTAATGAAACAAGGGCTCCAATTTCGGAATATCCGTTTTCGTAATCAATTAATCTTTAACAAGGGAGAATTAGCCGACTACTTCTATCAATTTCCAGACCATACACCTATTCAACTTCGATTAGAAAAAATGACGAATTGGATTTTGCAAAAACTTAAAGAGATCGAAGCCGAATTATTAAAGGAAGATTGGGTTCAAGATGAGGTGGAACTCCTTGATCATGATGACTTTCAAGAAGCCTTTTTAAAAACACAAGAACAGCCCCATAACGAGCAATTGGATCTTTATCATGAGAGTGATCAGGAGGCTTATTATTTAAAACGTAAGGTAATTAAACGTCACTTACGCCCACTTCGAGAGAAAATAAGACGATATGCCTATGTCAATACAAAACGTACTTATTTACATCTTTTCGATCAAGAGAAGGCTGGAGATGGAATAACAACAGAAGAATGGCAGGAATTGGCCATTTCCACAAAACAAAACATTAACGATAATTTCTTAACTTGGGAAGATGCCACTCCATTTTTATACTTTGAGAAAAAGATAATTGGTTTTGAGGAAAACCGAACGATAAAGCATATCATCCTAGATGAAGCACAAGATTATTCGACCTTCCAATTGCGATATTTAACACACATTTATCCAAATAGTCGGATGACTTTATTAGGTGATATTAACCAAACTATTTATTACCACGGTTTAACAAATAATATTCTGGCGGAGAATAGTGAGGATCAGACAGAACGAATAACATTATTAAGAAGTTATCGTTCAACACGGCCGATTGTTGATTTTACTCGAGCTTTTATTGAAAATGGTGATAAAATCGAGCCATTTAATCGTGAGGGTAATAAACCCCTTGTTTATGAACTAGATAATGACACCATCGCAGAATATAAATTATATGAGGTTATTGATAGCTACTTAAATAAAAAATATCCTCATATTGCAATCATCACAAAGACAATTGCTGAAGCGAATAGACTTGCACAATTATTAGCTAAGTCCTATCAAAATGTTCAATTGATCGGTGAAGAAACGTATACATTTAAAGAAGGAATCCATGTGATTCCAGTCTATTTGGCAAAAGGAATTGAATTCGACGGAGTGATTGTATATGATACATCTGCACACCAGTATTCGAATGAATGGGAGCGTCGCCTGCTTTATACTGCCTGTACCCGGGCCATGCATGATTTAACACTTATTGCAATTGACGATATATCACCTTTTATCAAAAAAGTACCGACAGAGTTATTTGACTTTTATAAGATCCATGAGGTGAGCATTGGCTAGAGTGAATCTGTTGTTTTCCAATTTAAAATGGGCAAAAAAAACCTTTGGATGAAATGATCCAAAGGTTTTAATCATAGGGTTAAAGCATTAAAAGTAAACTTAAGGCCATGACAGCCATTCCAGAAACTACACCATAAATCGATGTATGTGTTTCATCGTAACGTTTAGCTGCAGGAATTAATTCATCAAGAGAAATAAAGACCATAATTCCAGCGACGCCAGCAAATATAATACCAAAAAGGGTATCTGTTAAAAACGGCATCAATAATAAGTAAGCGATGATTGCCCCAGCTGGCTCGGCTAAACCTGATAAAAATGAAAGTTTAAATGCCTTTTTCCTATTCCCTGTGGCAAAATAAATAGGAACAGAAATGGCAATCCCTTCAGGAATATTATGAATGGCAATTGCGATCGCAATCGGAATCCCAAGTGCAGGGTCTTTCAATGTTGCGGTGAAGGTTGCAATTCCTTCGGGGAAATTATGAATGGCAATTGCTAAAGCAGTAAAACTCCCCATTTTTAAAAGGTTATTATCATTAACTGTAGAGGGTTTTTTATTCATATCTTCTACTTTCTTTACCTCATGTGGGTTTCCTTCCTCTGGAATAAAGCGATCAATTAGTCCAATCAAGAGCATGCCCCCAAAGAAACCGCACACAGTTACCCAGGACCCCTGAATTTCGCCAAGCTCGCCAATAAGAGATTCCTGAGCTTTTAAAAATATTTCAACCATGGAAACATATATCATGACCCCAGCAGAAAAACCTAATGAAAAAGAGAGGAATTTTGTATTTGTTGTTTTAGTAAAAAATGCAAGTACACTCCCAATACCGGTTGATAAACCAGCGAATAAAGTTAAACCAAACGCAATCCAAACATTTCCGTCCATTTGCTAAGTCCCTTCTTTTTTAGAAATAATAATTGATTATTTATTATGCTTCAAAGTATCCATTATTAACTAAGTACATAATTTATATATTATAAAGGTAAGTACGAAAATATGTGCAAGATTTAAAAAGTTTCATATAGCCAACAATTTAGTCTATGCTCATTTTAAAATGGTTTGCTCATTGTTGCAACTATTTTTCATCATTTGATATGATATTTTTTCAGTCTAAGCATAAAATGGACTGGACCTCATTAACCTATTTTTGAACAATCGCTTAGCTTAGTGGAGAGGAATTGAACTAGAGGGAGGATTTTCAGTTACATTATCTGAGGGGAAATAAATAAACAAACAGAAAAGCTGTTTAAAAGTTGGCTATGACTTTTAAACAGCTTTTCTATTTTAAGCATTCAGTAATGAAGCAGCGGCATTATCAATAACAATGGTTGCATTAGGATGTTGTTGTAGGATTGAAGCAGGGAAGTCCTCAGTTACTTCGCCTTCAATAAGTTGTTTAATTGCTTTTGCCTTACTCTCACCTGAAGCAAGCAAGATAATTTCTTTACTCTCCATAATTGTTTTAATTCCCATTGTTACAGCATGGGTAGGGACATCTTCTTTATGAGCAAAAAATCTAGAGTTAGCTTCAATTGTTGAATCAACTAATTTCACGATCTGCGTGCGATCTGAGAAAGATGAGCCAGGTTCGTTAAAGCCGATATGACCATTAATACCAATACCGAGGATTTGTAAATCGATTTGGCCTGTATTTTTAATTAAGGCTTCATAGTCTTTACATTCTTGTTCAAGATCAGTAGCGACACCATTTGGTAAATGTGTATGGCTTGGATCGATATCGACATGATTGAACAATTTATCATTCATAAAGTAGTTATAGCTATTAGGATCATCAGCGGCAAGACCAACGTATTCATCTAAATTGAAAGTTGTTACATTTTTAAATGACACTTGATGATTTTTATAAGCTTCAATTAAATCTTGATAAAGTCCCTCAGGTGTTGATCCTGTTGCTAAACCTAATACCGGTTGATCGGATGATTTAATTTTATCGATGACTTGCTTACTTGCCCACGCACTCATTTCTTGATAATCTTTCACTTTTACAATATTCATAGATTCACTCCTCGTAAACTATTTTCCCCTTTTTAAGGGTCATTTTTAAATTCAGATCATGGTCTACAAGTAACAGATCAGCATCTTTACCAACAGCAATTGAACCTTTATCTTTAAAAACGCCGGCTTGTTTAGCTGGATTGACCGATGTCATTTGGATAATATCTTGAATTGAGACGTTTGGCAGAGTAAAAAACTGTTTAGCACCGTCAATCATATTTAGTATACTTCCGGCTAATGATCCGTTATCTAATACAGCCCGGTCTTCTGTTACACGAACTGGTTGACCACCGAGTTCATAATCGCCGGGTTCAAGACCTTTAGCTCGCATTGCATCAGTAATTATGATCAATCGCTTGGGACCAATATTTCGATAAATTAATTGTAACATGGTCGGGTCAACATGGATACCATCAGCAATAATTTCTGCTTTTAATTCATCTGAAAGAAATGCAAGTCCAACTGCTCCGATATCACGATGGTGAATCCCGCTCATTGCGTCACATAAGTGTGTCATTTGATTGACCCCATGTTTAACCGCCTTATCCAATTCAGAGAAATTTGCATTTGTATGTCCGGCAGAAACGTTGACTCCAGCTTTTCGTAAAGCGCTTGTAAAGTGCCAACCCTGGTCGTGCTCAGGGGCAAGTGTAATGGTTTTAATTTTATGTCCCGAAATTTCTTGCCAATGATTAAATAAATCAAGATCAGGTTTCTTAATATACTCTAATGGTTGTGCTCCAGCCTTTGACTTTTCAATAAAAGGTCCTTCAAGATGGATACCAATCATTTCTGCACCACTTGCTTCATTTTCATATTGAGCTAAATTCGTTAATGCCCGTTCAATATTCTCAGTTGACTGAGTGATTGTTGTTGCTAGAAAACTAGTAGTCCCTTCCGAGACAAGATAGTTGGCTATCGTACTAATCGCTTCTGTTGTTGCATCCATTACGTCAGCACCATTAGCTCCGTGAATATGTGTATCAATAAAACCAGGAATGACATTCAGGTTACTTCCATCGATAATATCTTGATACAGAGTTAAATCATCAGGGATCCCGTCAAATATTTGCTCAATCTTACCGTTTTTTATTGCAAGACTGCCCTTGATCACCTCTGTTTCAGTATAGATTGTTGCGTTCTTTATTAACATAATATCCCACCTAGAATAGTTTATTTGAAATATTGTTATGAATTTCTTGCCTAACTTTGCTAGCAGATTGATGATTTTTGATCGATAATCCGGTACAAATTAAATCAACTAAATAGAGTTGAGAAACTTTCGCAACGAGTGAACTTCGGTTGGTTGGGTTTTCTCTAATTGCTGATAAAAGAACATGATCTGCGAGTTTAGTTAAGGGCGATTTTAAGTAGCTTGTTAAAGCGACCACCTTTGCGCCTTTCTCTTTCGCGATTTTAACATGATCGATTATTTCTTTAGTACTACCTGATAGACTGATTGCAATGACGACCGTTTCTTTGCTTGATATTGTTGCTCGCATTAATTGCGCATGATTATCAGGCATAACCGTAGCATTTTTACCAACTAACATTAGTCGATTTTGCATATCAAGTGCAGCAATACTTGAAGCACCAATACCAAAAATAACGACATCTTTACTTTGGTCAATGAGATCAACAACCAGATCTAATTGTTCCTGGTTAACTAATTGATAGGACTCTTCTAAAATCCTAATCATATTCATTTTGATTTGATTTGGATATGTGGAAGATGTTGAATCCACTTCTTCATTTTCACGCATATTCTCTTGGGCATAGGCTAATTTAAAGGCTTGAAAACCATTGTAACCAAGCTTCCTAAAAAAACGTAATGCTGTTGCTTCAGCGACTCCGCTATTATCTGCTAATTCAGTTAAAGAGTCATAAATGATTGTATCCCGCCGCTCACTTATATAATCGTATATCTTCTTTTCTGATTTTGTTAGATGGTACCTATGTTGTTCAAGTAGAAAAGAAGGGCTCAGCGTCGGATCTGAATCTAGTTTCATAAAAATCTCCTTAAATTGTTTTATCAAAAAATAGTGACTTTAAGCTTCCCACTTCAATCATACAGGGCCCATCAGATGACAAATGTGGGATTAACAATTAATCAAGTTAGACTCGTTTATCAATTCTCAGTCGGGGATAAAGCCATCCCCTTAAGTGAAGCTTCACTTTACCAGCTGATAATAATATTATGACAGTTAACAGTCAAAATGAAAAGGGGAAATGACTGTTTTGATCAATTCTTTTTGAAAAGTAACAGTAAAGTGTTATGACTTTTGTTTTTTTCGAAAAAAGGTTTTTAACTTTGGCATGATAAATGCAGCAAGTATGGCGCCACTTACACTGCTGATTAGAAATCCAGGTACAAAGGCTAAAACAGCTACATTCTCTCCCATGATAAGCCGAGCAACCGGAATCGATAGTAATGAACCAAATACTGTTGTTCCTATTATCTCACCAATAATAGCAGCACTTGTCTTCTTGTAGTACCGATAGAGAACTCCTGCCAATAATGCCCCTGCCATTCCACCAGGAAACGCAAGTAATGTGCCAAGTCCAAGTGCATTTCGGATAAGCCCAATCCCAAAGGCAATTATAATTGTTGGAGTGGGACCGAGAAAAATCGCACTAATGACATTAATGGCATGTTGAACAGGATAGGCACGGGCAATTCCTGTTGGGAACCAAAGAAAGCTTGCCCCGATAACGCCGATTGCTATAAAAGCAGCGACAAGTGTTAATTGATTGGTTTTGTTCATAAAAAAAGGCCTCCTTTAAATGTTGCAATGACTAAAAAATTGGTCAGTAGCAGCTAAGGATGAACCTGATGGTGGTAAAAAGAATACTACTTCCCTCCGCTAGTATGAACTAGATCAGGTTCAAAAGGGTTAAAAAGATGTGACTCTTTTCTCTCAGCCTACCGATTGGCACCCCTAGTAGTCAAAGCTATGAATTTGCTTACAGAATAACATGGTTCATGGTTAATGAAAAGCTAAATAAAGAAAGAATCTTATTTATCGCAGTGCAACTGTCAGTATGTCACCCACTTCAAGCATTCGAAGGAAAGTAGGGGTTATGAGTGGGAGCCCAACTACCAGTAGCTGCCCGATTGCTTCAACTACCTTTAGGCCATCCCCTTGTGCTGCTAACAAATGTTTTCGGTGGGACGAGTAACCGCAAATGTTCTCGATGGGACGAGTAACCGCAGTCCCAGTCCCATTCAGTTGAGGATAGAAGAGGGCGGACTAAACCCACTAGGTCCAGTGATAGCACCTGCATGACCTAGGTCCTGTAGGGCCTCACCAATTGAGGTTTTAATTTATCTTGAATTCGAGATAAAAAACTGATAAAATAAATGTAATTATAGAAGGAGGCAAAAATAATGCAATTTTCAGGTATTCATCATGTTTCTGCTTTAACAGCAAGTGCAGAGCGAAATCACCATTTTTATACAAAAGTTTTAGGGATGCGTTTAGTTAAGAAGACTGTGAATCAAGATTCACCCGATATGTATCATTTATTTTATGCGGATGAAGTGGGACGGCCAGGAACAGATCTTACTTTTTTTGAAATGCTTGGAGCTGGTCGAACCTATCGGGGGAATAACAGTATTTCTTTAATTAGTCTTCGTGTCCCCAATGATAAGGCGATTGATTATTGGATTAGACGTTTTGATGAGTTAGCTGTCAAACATCAAGGAAGTAGTGAACAGTTGGGGCGAAAAGTCCTTTATTTTGAGGATCCAGAAGGGCAAAGACTTATGCTAGTTTCTGATCAAAACAATACAGGTGTTGAAGCGGGAATTCCATGGTCTGGTGGTCCGGTTCCAGTTGAGTATGGGATAACTGGATTAGGCCCTGTTCGTATAACTATTCCGGAATTAAAACCAACTGAGGATAAATTAATTAAGTTGATGAATTTTAAACATGTTGGTCAATATCCTGCCTGTCAAGAAGGACAACCAGATGTAGAAGTCTATCAAACAGGTGCAGGAGGGACAGGAGCGGAGATTCATGTTGAAGTTAGAACCGACTTACCGCGAGAAAGACCAGGACGAGGAAGTGTGCACCATATCGCTTTTCGAGTCAAAAATCGTTCGGAGCTAGAAATGTGGCATGAAAAAGTTAATCAAGAGCGCCTTCCGAATTCTGGTATTATTAATCGTTACTATTTCCAATCGCTTTATTTCCGTGAACCAAATGGGATCCTTTATGAACTAGCAACAGACGAACCCGGGTTTACAATAGATGAGCCAGAGGAAACCTTAGGCGAGTCACTAGCCTTACCACCTTTTTTAGAAGAGAAGCGTACTGAAATAGAAGCACGATTAAAGCCATTAACAGTGGACAAAACAGCTGATACTGAATAATAGCTGAAATCAGCTTTTATTGGATCTTGCTTATTAGTATCCCTTAATTAATAGACTATTAGCCTCCAAACTGAGACCACACCGGGTGATAAGAGAAGGGTCAATAGGCGTAAGAGCCCGATACGTTCATCTAACATTTAGTGATGGAGAAGAAAACACCTCTGATTGAGATTATATTCGCTATCATTTGAGCTGGGAGTCTCCGAGTTAAGGCCAGGTAAGGATGAAATTCCCCATGTGACAGTCTTGTTTTTAAAGATAACTAAAATAATGATATAATACGGGTGGTTAATAAATAAAATGCGAGGGGGAGGGGATCAACCAATGAAAGAACCGAAGGCTATTTTTCTAGATATGGACGGCACCTTGTTAAATTCTCATAACCGGGTGAGTGAAAATACAAAAGGATTGATCGATCGAATCCGCGAAAAGGGTATCTATGTTTTTATTGCAACAGGTCGAGGGAAAGATGAAATATACCCAACGGCACCTGTAGGCTTCGAGGTTGACGGGGTAATTAGTTCAAATGGAATGACCGGTTATCTAGGTGAGAAAAAACTGTTTGAATATACATTACCCTTCACAGTGGTTGAAAAAGTGGTTGAACTAGCGAGGGAAAACCAAATCTATTATGAACTCTTTCCAACCTCTGGGCCACAACAAGTTGAGCGACAAGATCGGACAAATTTATTAAAGGAATTGAAGGAACCTAAACCAGATGTTGTCGGAATCAATGAATGGCGCGAGAGAAAAGAAGCACTTGAAACACATATTCGTTGGGTCGATCAAATCGAAGCCGGTAATTATTCGAAATTTTACTGTTTTAGTAGAAAGCCAGAAAAAATCCGAAATTGGCAATCAATATTAGAAGAACTTAATCAAGATTTGCCTTTTTCGATGTCATCGTCAACGATAAATAATATTGAAATTATGGTTGCTGATAAAAATAAGGCAACTGGTATTCAACATGTTTTGGATCATTTAAAGCTAACGGCTGACCAAATTATGGCGATAGGAGATAGCTTTAATGACGAGAGTATGTTTAAATTGGCGGGTCGAACGGTTGCAATGAAAAATGCGCCAGCTGAAGTTCAAGCGATGACAGATGAGGTAACGAAATATACGAACGATGAAGAAGGGGTATATCATTATTTAACAAGCGTTTTTTTTCAAGGATAGGCAGAAGAAGGCCTAGAACCAAGTGAGTGAATCGATAGTGGCACAAGGGAATGACCAAAAGACCCCTGAATCAATCAGACCTTTACTATTAGTTGGTCTCACACCTATAATTTTTAATTTCCTTCGAACGCTTGAAGTGGTCACCTTATTGACAGTTGCACTGCAATAAATAGAAATTTATTAAAAGAAATAAAAAAATCATGTTATAATAACAACAATAATCATTTTTGATCAACATGTATAGGCTTATGAATAGGCATAAGCGTTTCTACCGAATGACCGTAATCATTGGACTACATGTGCACTATAGAAAGATAAAGTGTCTCTTTTTTAGTGACACATTTAAGTCTAGTTGATACTAGACTTTTTTTATTGGTCAAATAAAGAGAGGGAGTGCAAGTTATGAAGAGTAAATTACCAAAAGAAAATCAAAGACTTATTCAAGTCGCCCTAGGAGAGATTCCAGCTGATTTAGTTTTACAACATGGAACGCTCGTCAATGTTATAACTGGTGAATTGAATAAAGGAGTAGATGTTGCTATATCAGGGAATCGAATTGCTTATGTAGGTAAGGCTGATCATACAATTGGTGCCAAAACAAAAGTGATTGATTTAGCGGGGAAATATGTCGCACCGGGATTAATTGATGGACATATGCACGTAGAAAGTACGATGCTAACGGTAACTGAATTTGCCCGTATGGCATTGACAAAAGGAACAACAAGTATCTTTATGGATCCGCATGAGATGGCAAATGTTTTTGGTAAAGAAGGTGTTCGGCTCATGCATGAAGAGGGACAACAACTTCCACTTCATGTCTTTACCACCTTTCCTTCCTGTGTTCCTTCAGCTGAGGGACTTGAAGATGCGGGTGCAAGGATAACCGTAGAGGATGTAAAGGATGGCTTAACCTGGGATGGGGTTGCTGGATTAGGGGAAGTGATGAATTTTCCTGGTGTAATCAATCGTGATCCATTGATGATGGGTGAAATTAATGCAACGATTGAAGCTGGTCAAACGGTAACAGGGCACTTTCCAGATGGTACGGAACAAATGCTCCAAGCATATTTAAATGCAGGTGTTGATTCATGTCATGAAACGGTTACCAGGGAACAGGCATTAGAAAAGCTAAGATTGGGTATGTATTTAATGATTAGGGAAGGCTCAGCTTGGCAGGATGTTAAAGAATTAGCTCAAGTAATTACGGTGGATCAAGTGAATACAGATCAAATTTTACTTGTGACAGATGATATTTATCCACAAACCTTGGTGGAAAAAGGGCAAATCAATCATGTTGTTCGTCGCATTATTGAAGAAGGGGTTGACCCTGTAACAGCAATTAAATTGGCAACAATAAATCCGGCCCGTTACTTTAAAATAGCAGATGATTATGGGAGCGTCTCACCACGGAAAGTAGCTGACTTAATTATCTTAGATCAATTAGAAGGAATGGAGCCATCAATTGTTATCGCTGATGGAAAGATTGCTGCACAAAATGGTAAGTTGATGATTGATTTACCTTCATATCAATACCCTGATTATATTAAACAGTCCATCCATGTCAAACGGAAAATAAACGCAAGTGATTTTATCGTCAAAACGAGTGAAAAAACAGAGTTTGTAACGGCTAACGTCATTCAGGTTATAGAAAATAGTGCCCGTACAAAACGGACCCAAGTTAATTTAGCTGTCGGATCTGATCAAACAATTGCTGCTGACCTTGAGCAAGATGTAATAAAACTAGCTTGCCTTGATCGTCATCATCAATCGGGTGATATTTCAGTTGCATTTGCTAACGGCTTTAAGTTACAAAGGGGTGCCGTAGCCTCAACAGTAGCACATGATAGTCATAACTTACTCGTGATGGGAACAAATGATGATGAGATGGCATTAGCTGCTAATCGTCTGATTGAAATAGGTGGGGGGATGGTCGTTGTTGACCATAATAGAATTCTTGCCGAAGTCCCACTCCCTGTAGCGGGATTAATGTCAGATCGAAAAGCAGAAGAAGTTCTTGAACAAGTTCAAAAACTCGAACAAGCATGGAAAGAAATTGGCTGTCCTATACATGCGCCATTTATGACTTTTTCATTGATCGCTCTCCCAGTCATCCCAGATACTCGGATTACAAATCGTGGACTTGTTGATGTAACACAATTCAAATTAATTCCAGTTATTAAATAGATTAAAGAGAAAGGTTAACATTTTAGGTTGGCCTTTCTTTTTTTTACAGTGCAATTGTCAGTAAGCCTTCCACTTCAAAGATCGGAAGGAAAGTAAAGGTTGTAAGTGGGAGACCAACTGACAGTAGCGGCCCGATTGGTTCAACTAACAATCAGTGGGGATGGTGGTAGTCAGATTAAATCCACCAAGTCCTGTAGTAAGATCTGCTTGACTTAGGTCTTGTAGGTCCCCACTCCACTGATTGAAGTTTCACTTTATAGATGGAGTAGAATAATCCGAATCATCTAATTACACCTTGTTATCATTGCTAATGGTGCCTAGTTCTTCTTTAATTTAATAAGGATCCATGATAAAATAAGTCATTAGATAGAGTATTTAAATGGTAATGTAAAAAGTTCTATGAAAACTAAGGAATAAATAAAAACATGAGATTTAGCTATTAAAAATTGGTTAAATACTAATTTAATGTTCTTGGAAAAGAGAATAATTGTTATTGATCC
>NZ_JAHLQM010000034.1 GCF_018919165.1 Amphibacillus sp. MSJ-3
TCCATGAGAAGACCTCTTTTCAAATGTTAGTCGCGAAACTTACATTTATATTAGAGTGTCTTCTCTTTTTTTGTCTAGTATTTTGATTTAAGTATCATTGAGAAACATTATACACATACGCAAATATTTATAAGTATTTACCTTGAAGACAAGCTTTATCCCTTACTGACTTTGACTGAGATTGTGATTACTCGCTCCAACGATAACAAATTTGATCTTTTACAACCATGATCGAGGCCTACCGTTAATAGCCAACATGAATAATTGAAGGGAAGATATCTAGCTAAAGTAAAATAAAAATACACCTCGAATCAATGAATGAACAATTGAGGTGTATTTATTAGAATCGTTATAGGATTTTGGCTAAGAAGTTTTGGGCACGTTCTGTTTTCGGTTGATCAAAAAACAGCTGTGGATCTTCTTTTTCAATCAATCGCCCCTCATCAAGAAAAATAACTTGATCAGCCACTTCACGTGCAAAGCCCATTTCATGAGTGACAACAAGCATTGTCATACCAGAATGCGCAAGATCCTTCATTACATCAAGAACTTCTTTAACCATTTCTGGATCAAGTGCAGATGTTGGTTCATCAAATAACATTAATTCTGGCTCCATTGCTAATGCGCGGGCAATCGCCACCCGTTGCTTTTGTCCTCCTGATAATCGATTTGGGTAATCTGATTCTTTATCTTTGAGGCCAACGCGGCTTAATAATTCCCGTCCTCTTTCTTCTGCTACTTGTTTATTTAACTTTTTCACCTTTATTGGGGCATAAGTTATATTTTCTAACACCGTTAAATGAGGAAAAAGATGAAAGTGTTGGAATACCATTCCAATTTTCTCCCTCGCCTTTGTTACATTGGTCTTTGGATCCGTTAAATCTTGACCTCCTACATAAACCTTTCCTTCTGTTGGTTTTTCAAGTAAATTAATACAACGTAAAAAAGTCGATTTACCTGATCCAGACGGACCAATGATCGAAACAACCTCTCCTTTTTTTATCTCAATATTTATATCATGTAATACTTTGTTATTATCAAAAGTTTTGGATAACCCTTCTACTTTAATCACTGCGTTTTAACCTCCGTTCTATCCTCTTACCTATTATTGTCAATATCATTACCATTGAGTAGTAAAGAATACCAACAAATAAATACGGTTCAAAATATATATAGGTATCTGCTGTCACTACTGTTGCACGGCGCATTAAGTCTAAATAACCAATTGTTGACACAATTGCAGATTCTTTGGTTAAAGTGATAAATTCATTCATTAATGCTGGAAGAATATTTTTAAGTGCCTGTGGTAAAATAATATCAATCATGCGCTGACGATAAGAAATGCCCAATGCCATTGACGCTTCCGTTTGGCCAACATCAACAGCTTCAATTCCAGCTCTAATTATTTCAGACACATAGGCGGCAGAGTTTAATCCAAAAGCTAAAATTGCAGAAGCAAATGCGGAAATATCATATCCAAATAGCTGTGGAGTAGCATTATAAATAATCATCAGTTGTAAGATTAATGGCGTCCCTCTAAAAATAGATGTATACCCTTCAGCGAACCATTTTAAGGGCTTGATACTACTAATTTTACATAAGGCCAAAATCGCACCTAATATAAAACCAAATAATATTGAGATACTAACAAATTTTAATGTTACCCATATTCCTTCTAACATAAAAGGAATATAAGGCACGATTTGACTAAAATCCAAATTCATGCCCTACACCTTCTTTCTACATGAAATTTATTATTCGGATAGCCATTCAGCTTCCCATTTTGCTAGTACGCCCGTGTCAATCGCTTGTTCGATAATCGTATCGATTTTTTCTACCAGGTCACTACCTTTTGGAAAAGCAACCGCCATCCCCGGTGTTGTACCAGAAGGATCGTCGAAGCCAATGAGATCCTGTGCTTCGATAAAACCAAGGGCAACTTCTTTATCTAAATATACCGCATCTAAACGATCCGTTAATAGTTCTTGGATTAAGGCTTGGGCATCATCTAAGGCTTTTATCTCAAAGTCATATTCTTCTTGAAGACCTTCTGCACCTTCCTGTTGAATTGAGCCTAATTGAACACCAATTGTTGTTCCATTAAGATCATCTAGAGATGTCAAGTCAGAATCCTTTTGTGTAACAAACATTTCTCCAGAATGATGATATTCAACTGAAAAGTCAACATTTTGACGACGGTCTTCATCAGCTGACATACCTGAAATGACCATATCGACTCGCTCAGCCTGTAAAGCACCAATCAATCCATCGAATGACATATCACGAATTTCTAACTCAAGACCTAATTCATCGGCAATATAATTAGCAAGTTCAATATCAAAACCAACAATATCCCCTTCAGGATTACGAGACTCAAATGGTGGATAATCCGCAGATGTTCCCATGACCAATTTTGTTTGGTCGCCCGTTTCATTATTTCCTTCGTCACTTGATTCTGATGTTTGATCACTTTGTGTCCCGTCTTTAGTACTTGATCCACATGCACTTAACACGAATACAAATGAAGCTAACAATAGAATAATAACAACACGATTTCTTTTCATTATAATAATTCCCCTTTAATTATTTTATTAATGTATAATTATTCATGATTATGAATTTTAACAAACTTTTATCGTTTTGGGAAGGGGGTAATGTGAAAAAGTTTTTACTTTATGAATAATTTCTGATAATCTTAATCAATTTATCGCGGACTAACTGACTGGAAAACCTCTACTAAGTCATGTTTCACTTTATTAGTGGGATAATTGTTACACTTATTTGAATCAATCACTAAATATATTTTACCTCACTCTATTCCATCTCATACCTGATGGATCAGGACACCTCTTATTAGCAAGCCTTGCTCGAAAAGCAATGAAGCAACCACAAAATCCACAGGTTGTCTCGTACTGTAGATGTGGACATGTCTGGCAAATTGCGATTCTTTGTTGATAGATTGATTCATCAACTAAATCCTCTTCAAATAGTAGTTGTTCTTTAACAAGGGCCTCTACCTCTTCCGGACTATATCTAACAGTAACAGAACACCCTTTACATGTCATGAAATCACCTAGCTCTTAAAGATTTAATATGGTTACAGTGAAAAAGATACCTTTAGGATAATGCTATATTAATCCGGTCATTTTCAAACCTTTTACTAGACCATCATTCGCAACATCATCAGTAACGTATTTGGCAACAGCCTTTACTTCTTGTTTAGCATTTCCCATTGCGACACTATTCTTAACTGTTTTAAGCATTTCTAGGTCATTTAAACCATCACCGAATGCATAAACGTTATTCTCATCTATATCTAAAGCTTTGGCCATTTTTTTTATCCCCTCAGCCTTTGACCCTTCTCTAGGTAAAATATCGACTGATAATGGATGCCATCGAACAAATTTAAACTCTGGATACTTACTTTCATAATATTCTTCTTCACCCTCACTACAGAATAATAACGATTGATATATAGTTTTCCCTTCATAATACTTCGGATCGTATATTGGAAAATCTTTAATCTTTAAAGTAGCAATACTTTCATTTATATACCGATGATTTTCTACATTTGCTCGCATGCCCTCTTCAGTCATAAAAGTAAGAGGATGATCATTGACTAAACCTTCAGTCGCCAGTTCCAATAATTTCGTCTTATTTAGTGGATTTGTATAAATAACTTCATCTTCTAAGACAACATATGATCCATTGTAACTTACAAAAGAATGAATATTTAATCTTTGACGTAAGGATTCATACATAAACGGACCACGCCCTGTTGCAATTGCAATCAGATGATTGTCCTTCTGTAATTGATGAATTGCCTTTTCTGTTGACGGTGGCAACTGTTTATCGTGATCCAGTAATGTTCCATCAATATCAAAAAAAATAAGTGCTTGGTTACTCATCTGCCCCATACCTTTCTGTATATATAGTCAAAGGTAGTATAGCATAATTGCTATAATTTTTCTTATTTATAGGCCCCTTTTCGATCACATCAAACGATTATAAAAGTGAAAGGAGGTGATCATCATGGCACAAGTTGATACAATTCAATCTAGACTTCAATTATATTTTGAAGTAGGAGTTGACTTGGACACTGGCGAAGTCATTACAAAGGCAAAATCATTTAATAATATTAAACCTGAAGCAACTGCTGAACAGTTAATGAATATCGCCAATGCTTTGACTTCGTTACAACAATTTCCACTTCATGAAGTAAGGCGAAATGATGTTTCTCTATTGAGCGAAGTCTAATTTATTTAACTTAGAATAATAAGGAGGTGAATAACAATGAAAACCTTGGAATTACGATTTTCCAATGAGGATGAACGGGTTGTCACGCTCTCAATCGATAATCCTAATGAACCTATCGACCCTGATGCTGTACGTCAGGTTATGGAAGAAATCATCGAAACGAATGCGGTTTTCTCTACAGGTGGCGATTTAGCAAGCATTCATAGTGCTCGAATTGTTGAACGCCTTGTTGAGGATATCGTTTGGTAATAGGTATAGATGCTTTATGTATCGACGGCTATAGCCTCAACTCTACAGTTTACTAGATAGAAAAATAAGAAAATAAAGTAGAAGTTCAATTAGTGGGGGTTGGACCTAGAAGACCTGAGTCATGCAGACTTTACCATAGGATATGATAGGTTTAGTCTGTCTTCTCCTAGCCTCCACTTACAATGCTTAGTTTCCCTTGAATTCTTGAAATAGGGGCTTGTTGATAGTTGTACCGCGATAACTTTTCAGAAATATCAAACTTTTCATTGCCGATAAATGAAAAGCAAGCTATAATGGACGATAACGACCTTGTGATGTTGTTAGATAGGAGAGATTATTAATGCCTATTAATATACCAAAATTATTACCCGCACGCTCTATATTAGAACAAGAGAATATTTTTTTAATGGAAAAAGATCGAGCAACGACACAGGATATTCGACCACTCAATATTCTTATCTTAAATTTAATGCCTGATAAAGAAAGAACTGAAACACAACTATTACGGCTGCTCAGTAATTCACCGTTACAAGTATCTGTAGACTTCATACATACCGAAACTTATCAAGCAAAGAATGTTCAAAAATCCCATTTAGAGAAATTCTACCTCACTTTTTCTGATATCAAAGATAAGCGCTATGATGGCATGATTATTACTGGAGCTCCAATTGAGCATTTAGCATTTGAAGAAGTAGATTATTGGGATGAACTTGTGACCATACTTGACTGGACAAATAATCATGTTACCTCAACGCTTCATATTTGTTGGGGTGCACAAGCGGCACTATATCATCATTATAATATTGGTAAAATTAAACGAAATAAAAAAATCAGCGGGATCTTTGCACATCAGTTACTTATCCCGACAAATAAACTTGTTCGTGGTATTAATGATGAATTTAGTGTACCTCATTCTCGACATACAGATGCAGATTATCAGGCGATTGAGGCTCATCCTGACCTTTCGATATTAGACTGTTCCGAACAAGCGGGGCCTTTTTTAATTGTATCAAACAATGAAAGGCACATTATGATCACAGGGCATATTGAATATGACGCGGATACACTTTCACGAGAATACCATCGTGATTTAAAAAAAGGACTTCCTATTCACATGCCTACAAATTACTATCCTAATAATAATATTAACAATCAGCCAATAAATCGTTGGCGATCTACAGCATATTTAATTTTTTCTAATTGGCTCAATTACTTTGTCTATCAGGAAACACCATTTCAATGGTAAAAGGGAAGAGATTTTCGATCATCTCTTCCCTTTTCTATGTCTTTTCTAATTTGGGGAATAGGGTGCAAAAAGCTTGTCAACTGTTCAGAACATTTAATAGGTCTGCAATCTAATACCCCTGTATCCCTATTTTGAACACTTTTTCTTTATTCAGATAAACGATAAACCCTTGCTTCAAAAGGCCGTAATGACATCTTTGCATTTAGCGGATCATTAACATGATAATTACTCATTTTCAATTCAGCAAGCGATAGGTCTGCTGACAAATCTAATATCGTTTCTTGTTCAAACATATTGACAATAATACAATAGCTTTCTTTTTCTAACGTTCTAGTATAAGCGTATACTTGATCATGTTCACTAGCTATCAATTGATAATTTCCATAAATCAATGTATCGGTTGACTTTCGTAAAGTAATCATTTGACGGTAATAATGATAGATTGAATCTGGATCTTTTAAACTCTGTTCAACATTGATATCAGGATAGTTTGGATTAACCTTTAGCCATGGTGTACCCGTTGTGAATCCAGCTTCAGCTTCACTCGTCCATTGCATCGGTGTTCGAGAATTATCCCGGCCATTTTTCCAAATAATCTCCATAACTTCTTCGTGTGACTTCCCTTCACCACGTTCTAAATGATATAAATTTTTCATCGCAACATCATTATAATCTTCTATTGAATCAAATTGGACATTAGTCATCCCAATTTCTTGTCCTTGATAAATAAATGGTGTTCCTTGCATAAAGAAATACAATGTAGCCAATGCCTTAGCAGATATCTTTCTTAGATTCGTATCATTTCCCCATGTTGAAACTGAGCGAGGCTGATCGTGGTTTTCAAAGAATAAAGCATTCCAACCTTTACCTTCAAGTCCCTTTTGCCATCTTGTTAATGCTGTCTTAAGTCCAGGTAAATCTAATCCATCATCAACGCTCGTGCTCCATAGTCCTAAATGGTCAAATTGAAAGATCATATTAAAATAACCCTTTTCTTCTCCAACCCAAGCTTCAGCGTCATCTATCCCGACTCCATTTGCTTCACCAACAGTCATTACATCATAATTTTTAATTGTCCGCTCTGTTAGTTCAGTTAAAAATTTATCAATCCCTGGGCGATTCATATGACCAGCCCAAGCTTCTACATATTTTTTATTATATGGATTTGGCATATCAGGATAGCCAGCCACTTTTTTAATATGAGAAATGGCATCCACTCGAAAACCATCAATTCCTTTATCGAGCCACCAATTAACCATTTTATATAAACTTTCCCGAACTTTTGGATTCTCCCAATTTAAATCAGGTTGTTTTTTAGAAAAAACATGCATATAATACTCGCCTGTCTTTTCATCAAATTGCCAGGCCGATCCTCCAAATATAGATTCCCAATTATTTGGTTCCTTTCCATCTTTACCTGGATGCCAAATGTAATAATCCCGGTATGGATTATCTTTAGACGAACGCGATTCAATAAACCAAGCATGCTCATCTGAGGTATGATTAATGACCAAATCCATAATCAATTTCATCCCACGTTTATGTGTCTCAACTAGTAATTGATCAAAATCAGACATTGTCCCAAAATCAGACAAAATCGCTTGATAATCACTGATATCATATCCATTATCATCATTTGGTGATTCATAAATCGGACTAATCCAAATGACATCAATACCTAAATCCTTTAAATAGTCAAGTTTTTCGATAATCCCTTGAATATCACCGATCCCATCACCATTCGTATCTTTGAAGCTTCGCGGATATATTTGATAAGCCACAGCCTCTTTCCACCATTTTTGTTTGTTCATCTTGTTCCCCCATCTACTTTATTTCTCTTGTTGCAGAAAGATTACTTATTCCCCTGCCTAGTATTTTCTATATTTATCTTATGCAACAATCAGGCAATCGATTGCGCAAACTCAAATTATAGAATAGCACACGCTTGTCTCTTGTGCAACCCTTTCACTATTTCTTATGACACGATTGTTAAACTACCTTATATACTAATCACCAAAGTCAATTATTCATTATATTCGGGCATGGTTCAATAAAGTAAAATTTCAATCTATGGGGAAACTACGGGACCTGGTAGGTTTAGTCTGCCTTCCCCTAACCCCACTGATTGGAGTTGGGACTGGGACTGGGACTGCGGTTACTCGTCCCACCGAAAACATTTGCGGTTACTGGTCCCAGTGAAGACATTTGTTAGCATCCCAAGGGTATGACCTAGAGTTCCTTAAACCAATCGGTACCTTACTGTCAATTGATCTCCACTTACAATACTTACTTCCCTTTGAATACTTAAAATGGAAGTCTTACTGACAGTTACACTGCGATAAAAAACCCCCTAAAGTAGTTTCTTGATATCTACTACTTTAGGGGAAACATATCAAATTAGGTAATAAGAAGTTTTTAATCGTTTAGAGCTCCTAATCGCTCAAACTCTAGTTCAGATGATTATTGATTTATTAATCACACCTGTTTTCGAAGATAGTTAAATACCCATCACTTACATATCTTCATCGTCATCCTCCATATGGAGACTTACCTCAATACGTACCAATGAACGACGGAGAACGACTTGTAAGCTATGAATGTGTACTTCTTCAGATTGCTCAAGTGATGCTTCAGCTTCTTGACGGTCTCTTTCAGCCCGTTCTAAATCAATTTCTTCTGGTGGTTGAACAATTGTACTAAATATATTTACGGTCGTATCTTCTATTTCAACTATACCACCGAAGACAGCAAGTTTCTTTTCAATACCATCGTTAAATATACGTAATATACCATCGCCTAACACTGCAGAAAGCGGTTCATGACCAGGTAGTACTCCAAGATCACCATCGATACAGCGCATGATCAACATGTCAGCTTTTTCAACAAATTTAACTCCTCGAGGCGTGGTAATATTAAGATTTATCTTTTTCTCTTTTACTAAGTTAGTCTGCTCTTCAGACATATTAACCACCCTGTGTATTCTTATATTTTTCCACTACTTCGTCAATCGTACCCACATTGAGGAAATAACCTTCAGGGATATCATCGTGAACACCCTCAATGATTTCTTTAAAGCCACGGATTGTTTCCTTTACAGGTACATAACGACCTGGAATAGAAGTGAATTTTTCAGCTACATGGAAGGGTTGAGACAAAAATCGTTGTACTTTTCGTGCTCTATTCACCGTTAACTTGTCTTCTTCCGATAATTCATCCATACCTAGAATAGCAACAATATCCTGTAGATCTTTGTAACGTTGCAGGATACTTTGAACAGCACGCGAAACACGATAATGTTCTGATCCGACAATACTAGCTTCTAAAATCCGTGAAGAAGAATTCAATGGGTCAACAGCCGGATAGATTCCCTGCTCTACAATTGACCTAGATAATACTGTAACTGCATCTAGGTGAGCAAATGTTGTTGCAGTCGATGGATCTGTAAAGTCATCTGCTGGTACATAGATGGCTTGAACAGAAGTAATCGAACCGGATTTAGTTGACGTAATGCGCTCCTGTAATGCACCAATTTCAGTAGCTAATGTTGGTTGGTAACCTACGGCACTTGGTGTACGTCCTAATAAAGCTGATACTTCTGAACCTGCTTGGACAAAACGGAAAATATTATCAATGAAAAGCAAGACATCTTGATGCTCTTTATCACGGAAATACTCGGCCATCGTCAATCCTGTCAAACCAACTCGCATCCTTACCCCTGGTGGTTCATTCATTTGTCCAAAGATAAGTCCTGTTTTATCAATAACACCTGAGTTTTTCATATCGTAATATAAATCATTTCCCTCACGACTACGCTCACCTACACCAACGAAGACTGAATAACCACCATGTTCTTTAGCGATACTATTGATAAGTTCCATTATAAGAACGGTCTTTCCAACACCTGCACCACCGAACAGCCCTATCTTACCACCTTTTGAAAATGGACAAAGTAAATCAATCGACTTAATTCCTGTCTCCAACATCTCTGGCTCTGCGACCTGTTCAGAAAGACTTGGTGGATCCCTATGGATAGACCAGTGTTCCTTAGCCTCAATTGTTTCGCTGTCATCTATGGGCTCACCTAAAACATTAACCATACGTCCTAAGATTTCTTCACCTACGGGAACTGTAATTGGCGAACCTGTATCAACTGCTTCCATCCCTCGAGTTAAACCATCTGTAGGGTGCATGGAAATACAACGTACGGTATCATCTCCAAGATGCTGCATCACTTCTAGAATGATGGTTTCCCCGTTAAATGGTACTTCTATCGCATTATATAAAGAAGGAAGTTCATCTTCGAAGTGTATGTCAATAACTGCTCCTATTATCTGTATTATCTCACCTTTATTTTTAACTATCATGTATTCCACCTTTATTTAAAGTATTTGCACTACCTACTATCTCGCTAAGCTCTTGTGTGATAGCAGCTTGGCGTTTACGGTTATACATACTAGTTAATTCCTTGATTAAATCTGAAGCATTTTTCCCGGCAGCATCCATATTGACCATTCGTGCTGCTTGTTCACTCGTATGAGATTCAGAAAATGCCCTAAATAAATTCATGTGTAAATATAAAGGAATCACGTGGTCAATAAATGTATTCATATCTGGTTCATATGTTTTTTCATTACTATCTAATATTTTTTCTGCTCCAGCTGCTATTGGGAGCAGCTGCTCTACTTTTGGAACATGGTTTAAGACATTCTCAAAGTGTGTAAAAGCAATAAATACTTCTTCTACTTCACCAGACAGATAGAGCTCTGTCAACCATTTGGAAAGACTTTCAGCTCCGTAATACGCCTGTGCATCTGCTATATCAATGATTGTACGGATAATATTCTTATCCCGCTTCTTAAAAAATTCATTGCCTTTCGATCCTACGATAAGAATCTTTTCATTTTTCCCTTGATTCATATGTTGTAAAGCTTTTTCAGTAATATTTGCATTATAGCTACCAGAGAGCCCACGATCACTAGTCAATATGATGTACAAAGAATTCTTCACTTCACGTTTTTCGTAGAATATATTTGTTTCCGCAACTTCATGGCTACCTATTTCTTCCACTGTACGTCTTAGCTCATTGTATATCGGACGGACACCTTCCAATTGTTTTCTTGCTTTTTGCAATTTTGTAGAGGCGACCATATCCATTGCTCGAATAATTTGTTCAGTAGAGCTAACATTTGCAATTCTTTGTTTGATATCCCTCATCGAAGTCACATTGGTCCCTCCTTAGCTATAATTATACTCTTCTTTTGCCCTTGCAATAACTGTATCTATCTCTTTTGCAAGTTTCTCTGAGATTTCTCCTGTTTCTTTAATTTCTTCCTTAATATATGCTGCGTGATTATTGACAAAATTAATGAAGTTTTTTTGGAACTTCAGAATATGTTCAACTTCTATATTAACTAGATGTTTATTATTTAATGCATATAAAATTAAAACTTGATCTTCTACAGAAATAGGCTTGTACTGTGGTTGCTTCAGTACTTCCATAATTCGTTCTCCTTGGTTCAAACGATCCAAAGTGTCTTGATTCAGATCAGAACCAAATTGTGAGAAAGCTGCTAATTCCTTGTATTGGGCGAATTCTATTCGTAAAGGACCAGCTAATTTCTTCATCGCTGGAATCTGTGCTGAACCACCTACCCGAGAAACAGAGAAACCAGGATTAATGGCGGGACGAACACCATCATTAAACAGATCAGCCTCTAGATAAATTTGTCCATCTGTAATCGAAATAATATTTGTTGGAATATATGCAGAGATATCGCCTTCTTGTGTCTCAACTATTGGCAATGCAGTTAGTGAGCCACCACCATGTTTTTCACTCAAACTAGCAGCACGCTCTAATAGTCTTGAGTGTAAATAAAAGACATCTCCTGGGTAAGCTTCACGACCTGGTGGACGGCGGAGTAGCAAACTAATAGCCCGATAAGCGACTGCATGCTTAGATAGATCATCATAGACGATTAAAACATCCTTTCCTTTATACATCCACTCCTCAGCGATGGCACAACCTGCATAAGGGGCAATATATTGTAAAGGCGCAGAGTCACTGGCAGTAGCTACTACAATCGTTGTATAAGCCATTGCTCCAGTTTCAGTCAAGACTTTAATAATTCTAGCTATGGTTGATGCTTTTTGTCCAATCGCGACATAAACACAATGAACATCTTTATCCTTTTGATTAATAATCGTATCAATCCCGATAGCTGTTTTACCAGTTTCTCGGTCACCTATAATCAATTCCCTTTGTCCTTTTCCAATCGGAACCAATGCATCAATAGCTTTGATTCCCGTCTGTAATGGTTGATCCACTTCACGCCTTGAAATAACACTAGGAGCAGGGTTCTCTATCGGACGGTATGTATCCGCTGCAATCGGCCCTTTATCATCAATCGGCTCGCCTAATGCATTAACAACACGGCCTAACATCCCATCGCCTACTGGTACCTCAGTCATTCGACCAGTTAGCTTAACTGGATCACCTTCTTTGATTCCTGCATCTGATCCCATAATAACAGCACCTATACTGTCTTCGTCTAGGTTCAAGGCCATACCATAAGTACCATTGGCAAATTCTAATATTTCTCCACTCATTGCACTTTTCAAACCATGAATACGAGCAATTCCATCACCAACTTGTATGACCGTTCCTGCTTCCGAAACGTCCAACTTAGATGCATAAGATTCAATTTGTTGTTTGATCACCTTACTGATTTCATCAGGATTAACTATCATTGAAAACCCCCTCTCTTCAATTGTTCTCTCATATTGTTCAATTGAGATCTCACTGTTCCGTCAAAAATATATCCATCTAATAAAATATAGAATCCCCCGATCACATCTGGGTCACTGACGGCTTTAAGGTCAACTTCTAGATTAGTTTGTTTTGATAATAAAAGACGAATCGATTCAATTTGATTTTCTTTAAGTGGTTTAGCGGAGACAACCTTTGCTTCTATTTTTCCTAAGCGCCGATTAGCACGGGTCATGTATTCTCTTAGTGCTGGCACAATTAGGGCTTCACGACTCTTTCGAATCATAAGATAAAGAAATCCCATCAGATGATCAGCAAGCTTATCAGAAAAGACATTTTGAAAAAATTGCTGTTTTTCCGAAGTAGAGATATGTGGATGGGTAAGAAAAGCTTGAATTTCAGCACTTTCAAGCGTGGTACAAATCAAAGCCGATTGCTCTATATCCGTTTCCAAACTATCTCTAGCTTCCGAAATTTCTAGAAGCGCATTTGCATAACGGTCTTTTAGCTTTGCCATTGTGTATCCTCCAACCTAGCTAACGTTTCCTCAAAAATCTTCTCTTGGGCACTATCATCTATGTTTTCAGAAATATATTCTTTAGCCATAAGACTAGCAAGCTCGAT
Organism: Amphibacillus sp. MSJ-3; assembly: GCF_018919165.1. Classification (GTDB taxonomy): domain Bacteria; phylum Bacillota; class Bacilli; order Bacillales; family Amphibacillaceae; genus Amphibacillus. The sequence goes on from NZ_JAHLQM010000034.1 coordinate 13,143, forward strand.
AATATAGAGTCTCGACTCTTCTTGAAGACGTTTTCTCTCCTTCGAAACACTTTCTAATGAGCGTTCCTTTACCGCCTGTGCTTCTTTCCTAGCCTCTGCTAAAATTATTTTACTTTCATCAGCTGCCTCAAGTCGAGCAGCTTCAAGAATCTCGATCCGTTCTTTATTAATGTCCTTTATTTTCTGATCATACTCTGTAATTAGCTCATTTGCTTTGGCCATCGTTGAATCTGCATCATTAATCTTACCTTGGATTTTTTCTGTACGCTTACGCATGAATTCCTTAACCGGCTTATAGAGAATATAACTGAGTGCAACGGCTAAGATAATCCCATTAAATAGTTGAATACCAATACTAACAATTGTTTGCATGTCTAGACCGAATACACGACCCTCAGGTACATTCTGAGCTAAAAGCACTATCATACTATGCAATTCAAATAGCCTCCTTTCGCTCTCACTTGTATGAAATACAGCAATTTATACTTAACCCAAATAATTTATTAAAATATCAATAAGTGGATTAGCGAAAAGCATGATAATGGCTATTAAAAGTCCATAAATACCAGACGTTTCTGCCAAGGCCAAACCGACAAACATCGTCGTTCGAATTGAGTCTTCCGCTTCTGGTTGCCTGGCAATTGATTCAATCGCCTGTGCGGCTATTTTAGCCTGTCCGAATGTTGTTAATACCCCATTTAGGAGTGCGATTGCAGCAGCGATATGCGCTATAGCGATTACAAATGCTAATGGATCTTGCATGTTAATTCCTCCAATTCAATTCTATTTTCATTTTTACTTGTTTACAGTGGTTATCACTGTATGATCGACTTGCTCGGTACTGATCTACTAATCGGCGGCACCTTTAATATACATAAGACTTAAAATAACAAAAATATAGGTCTGTAATAAGCCAAATACGACATCAAAGAAGGCATGCAATAATGCCGGAATACCGATTTGGACAAAGAAAGGTGTTAAGGCATAATAGAGTGTCAAAATAATCGTACCTGAAAGCATGTTTCCAAAAAGTCGAAAACTTAAAGAGATGGGTTTCGATAGCTCCCCGATCAAATTCATTGGGAAGAATACAAAGTGTGGTTCGAAGAAATTTCTCAAATAATCACCTTTTCGATGTTTAAAACCCATGAAGAACATAAGTATGAGGCTGACAAAGGCCAATGCAAAAGTCGTTGGCCAGTCTGCTGTTGGTGCCCTAACCCCAAAAACACTAATCAAAGCAGATGACAGTAAGAACATAAAAACCATGAAAAACCATGGGGCAATGTAAGAGAGTTTTTCACCTAGAGTATGGCTAACAAAGTTATCAAATGTCTCGACGATTGCTTCTATCACATTCTGAAAACCACTTGGAACTTCTTTAAAACGCTGAAGTTTAATTCGTGCTATGATAGCGATCGCAATAAGAATCAGCATAATTAACCATGTGTTAAAAATCGTCTCTGTTATCCAAATTTCAAAACCAGCTATTTCAAAAACCCAAAGATTATCTACTTCTAATCCCAATGACTAATCACCACCTATGCCGTTATTAAATTTGATCTAATTCTTGGCTGTAAACTTTACGTTATATACTGCGACCTGGAAAGCGAGGATACCTGCCGCCACACCCCACAAACTAAGCTGTGGCATAATCGCGCCTAAGACCAATACAACACCAGAAAGTAAGAGCCTTAATACATGTTGAATACTAACATAATTTTTAGCATGTTTTTGTTCCATTTCAAGTGCTTTGTTTACGGCACGTTCTAGGAGAAAGACTTTAGCGATACTGACAGCGGAGCCTAGAAGGACTCCAAATGCAAACGGAAGGAAATCCAGAGAGCGGTGATAGATTACTGAACTTAAAATACATATTAATGCAATGATTAATATAGTATAAACCATTTTCTTAGCTAAATCAGACAGTTTCATAGTACCTCTCTTCCTTATTACTCTCTCTTAAAGGTTGTTGTTACTTATGATTTGGGGATATTAAATAGGGACTTAATTGCTGCTCCTGCACCTAGGAGAGAAAAAATCAGTAGCAGCCAAGGTGATGTGTCTAATAATCTATCTAGGTATTTGCCTAGCAAGACACCAATCAATACCGATGCTCCCATAGTCACTCCAATTTGTGACACATTGGCTAACATACGTAAAGTATCGCTATTCTTGCGTTTAAATCGATTATGTTCTTTACCCAAGATAGCGTCCTCCTTGCCTTAAAAAACAAGATGTTCTAAATAAAGCATCTGAACATCTTCTTTCCACCTGGAAAAATCGTAACATAAAAATTTATATTGTTCAACAAATAAGACCTATGTAATTCTCATTTGAGGTAATATTATCCAAGGTTTCTTATATCCATCCCAGCGGAAATTTTTAACTTAAAAGAAGAAAAAAAACATCATCTCTACTAAGCTAGATTGAGATGATGTTCTTTTTCTTCTTATTGTTTTTTCATTTGTTTACTTCTAAGTTGGCCACATGCAGCATCAATATCAGATCCTTGTTCGACACGTACACCACAATTGATTCCCGCCTTAAGTAAGGTCTCATAAAATTCTACAATAACCTTTTTCTCGCTCCGTTCATATTGATTATGTTCTTCGACAGGGTTATAAGGAATTAAATTCACATAAGATAAATGGCGTTTATCTTTTAGAAGTTCTGCCAATTCGATTGCTTCCTTTTTATGATCATTAACCCCTCTAAGCAAAATGTATTCAAAGGTAATCCGTCGATTCGTTTTTTCCAGATAGTAATCAATAGCGTCCATTAACTTTGCAATTGGAAAGGCCTTATTAATCTTCATTATTTGTGTCCGTAACTCATCATTAGGTGCATGTAATGAAACAGCTAAATTAACTTGTAGCTTTTCATCTGCAAACGCGCGTATTTTATGAGCTAAGCCACTCGTTGAAACGGTGATATGCCTTGCCCCAATTGATAATCCATTACGATCATTAATAATCCTCAAAAAGTCCATTGTATGGTCATAATTATCAAATGGTTCTCCAATTCCCATAACAACAATATGGCTCACCCGCTCATTTTTCATTTGGGCATCTAGATATTTTTGGACTTTCATAACTTGTTCAACAATCTCGCCACTTGTTAAATTTCGGCTTTTTTTCAACAATCCACTTGCACAGAATGTACAACCAATATTACAACCAACCTGTGTCGTAACACAAACAGATAGTCCATATGAAAATCTCATTAATACCGTTTCGATCAAATGACCGTCAGCTAATTTAAATAAAAACTTAATTGTACCATCTTTAGATTCTTGTTTTATTTCCTCCGCTAAGGTTTCAAGGGTAAAATGTTCTGAAAGTAATTGTCGTGTTTGTTTATTAAGATTCGTCATTTCATTGAACTGACTTACTCTTTTCACATAAAGCCAATCCCAAACTTGCTTTGCTCGAAAACCTTTTTCCCCTTGCTCTATAAACCAATTTGTTAATTTTTCTTCTGTTAAACTATAAATCGATTGTTTTTCTCCCATTTTTGCGCCCCTCACTTAATACAACATAACTTTATCATTATACTATCCGATTAACTATTTTCAACAAGATCCATTCATTTATTTGAATCATATCACTTTTTGTCCATTTATTTAATAAGAAATGACCTATTCCTCTTCTATCAAGCAAGCTTTCAGAATTATTAAAAAATATTTTTAATAATTTAATTAGGAAAGGCTTGCAATTGCTCTAGTTGCTTGTTATAATAACAGTAGCTATTTTGTTCGACAAAACACTTCAAGTAACTAACATCGTGAAAGGTTTCGTTTTGATGCTTGAGCAAGAATAGTAATACATGTGTGTGGATATACCACACTAGGAGGATAAGTAATATGGCACAAGGAACAGTAAAATGGTTTAACGCAGACAAAGGTTTTGGTTTTATCGAAGTTGAAGGGCAAGATGATGTTTTCGTACACTTCTCAGCAATTCAAGGCGAAGGCTTTAAAACACTTGAAGAAGGACAAAGTGTAACTTTCGATATCGAAGAAGGTAACCGTGGTCCACAAGCAGCTAACGTTGTTAAAGAATAATAACTAATAACAACAAAGAGAACGAGTAAACTCGTTCTCTTTTTTATTTAACTTGGCGGGAAATTTTATCTTCCACACTCTCTTCATTTAAGTTATAACCAGTAGTAATGTCGCGACACGATCTGTTCAACCAACTGATTTATTGATTTAATTTAATGGTAACCATTTTAGTACTTTTTGAATATGGGCGTCCCAATAATCCCAATTATGGTTTCCTTGATCAAAGGTTGTTTTTACATCTAAAGATAATTGGTCCGCTAATTCCTTAAAGCGAACATTCTCTTGATAGAGAAAATCATCCCTTCCACATGCTTGATAAAGCTTTGGTTTTGGACCTTCTGCTTGAGCAACACCTTTAACTAAAGCAAAAATATCATCAACCGTATTCCGAATATCTCTCCCACCAAAAACATTATATAGTGTTTGATCCATTGGATTGTCGCTCATATTTATTTGTTTATGATTGGCTAGATCCAATACGCCTGATAATGAAGCAGCCGCTGAAAACTGTTCCGGTTTATTTAATGCCCATTTAAAGGCTCCATAACCACCCATTGATAAACCAGCGACAAAGTTATCTTCCCTCCGTTCAGATAAAGGGAAAAATGATCGAGCCACATTTGGTAACTCCTCTGACAAAAAAGTCCAATACCTTTTTCCATAACTCATATCCGTATAGAAGCTATGATCCATATCAGGCATTACGACAGCCAAGCCTAATTCAGCGACATAGCGCTCAATGGATGTTCGTCGTGTCCAAATGGAGTGATCATCACTAAAGCCATGTAATAAATATAAGGTTGGATGAAGATGGGAACGTGTTTTGTTTTCCATTCCAATTTGATATTTGGTTTGCTCTGGTAAAATAACTGTCATTGTTGTACTTTTAGTAAGTGTCTCTGAAAAAAAGTCACATGTAATTCGCGCCATCTTTTTTCTGTCCTTTCTTTAATAACTTTTTTTGATTCCAATACTTAAGCACTACAACCCTGATGAATAAAGTGAAAGGTCAATCGGTGGGGATTGAGCTTTTAGGACCTAGGTTATGCAGGCCTTACCACAGGACCTGGTGGGTTTAGCCTGCCTTCCCCTATCCTTCAATGAGTGTTAGAATGAACGAACCGAGCTCCCGCTAATTACTGACCCCACACTTATTATCCGAGAATATCTTACAATCGTTTGGCCCGCGATAAACTAAATAGAGCATTTCTATTGACCTTATAGAATTGGGTCAAAGGCTAAAAGCGAACATCAATTTTTATTTTAGCTGTTTTCAAATTATCCAAACCAATATAGCGTTTAGTTGACATCAGCGTTTTTTGCCCTAGACGCTTTTGAATCAATGAAATCGCAATTCCATTACGATAAGCGTGGTAAGCAAATGTTTTTCTTAATGTATGCATACTAACGAGACCCGTAATGTTATGTTCACTTGCAACCTGCTTGATAATCCGGTTAGCCTGTTGACGAGAAAGTGGTTCACTCGTTTCCTTTGATTGAAAAAGATAGTCATCATCGTCAAGTGATTGACTTTCTACATAAGCATTAATAAGCCTTCTCATTTGTGGATTTAAATAAATAGGTGGATCTTGATAAGAAGATAAATACAAAAATGAAAGAATTTCATCATCATATAAATCCTTTTTTTTCAATTGTAGGAGATCCTTCATTCGCAAACCCGTATGTAAGGCCAACAAAACAAAGCAATAATTCCGCGTTGGGTTTTTATTACTAGCATTAATAATTGATCTTATTTTACTTGCATCAATTATAGGTTCAACAGCAGACATTCTTACACCTCCCATGTTACATAAAATAATTATATCACATAAATATGTAACATTAGAATATTTTTTTGAACAAGCTCCCACTTAATTTCTAACAAAAATTTAGGTTGAAGTCTTCTGGTGGAAGGAGAACAAAATGGTCATTTCCCTTTTGCTCCAAATCCATGGATTAGTATATTTCTCTCTAGCACACAGTAAATAATATGTTATAGTTATTATCAGCATTATAATTATATAAGCTTGTTCAATTTATCCGATAAAACATTAAGACAAATAACCTTAGCCATTCACTTTCATTATTTAATCTCTATTTCTATTGAACAAAGATCGAAAATAGAATTTAGCCAACTTTCATCGCATTTGTCATGATTTAGTTAAATAATATGAAGTAAACTTTAATTATATTGGAGTGTTAGCTATGATAAAAATAATTGCAACTGATTTAGACGGAACATTATTATCATCAACCGGGGAAATTAGCGAAAAGAATATTGAAGCCATTCGTAAAGCTCAAAAAGCTGGAATTGAAGTAGTAGTCGCAACAGGACGATCTTATGCTTCTGCCTCAATACCTCTTAAAAAAGCTGCTTTAAATTGTCCAATCATTTGTGTGAACGGAGCAGAATTATACTCGGTTGACGGACAATTAATACATTCAATAACAATGAATAAAACCCTGATTGACGAAATCATTAAGGTCACAAACAATGAACAAGCCTATTTAGAGTTATACACGAATGAAGGTATCTACGCTAAGAAACAAACTAATTTTATCGATATATTAACAAAGATCATTTCACTGAATCATCCAGAGATAACAAAAGAAGAAGTAGAAAAACGTGCTGAGCAAAGATTTCAAGATGAAAGTTTTATTTTTACAGATGACTTTTCCACCGTCACTAACCAAGCTCATATTGAATTTGTGAAGGCCCTAGCTTTTTCTTTTGAGTCCGATAAATTAGAGAAAATTAAGCAAACATTTAAGAATCGAAATGATTTGATTGTTACTTCTTCCGGACCAGATAATATTGAGTTTAATCATCCTGAAGCACAAAAAGGAATAGCTTTAAAAGCATTTGCAGATAAATTAGGCTTCTCATCAGAAAATATAATGGCAATCGGTGATCATTATAACGATCTTTCTATGTTAAAGCTATCAGGTAGAAGTGTCGCAATGGAAAATGCTGTTGAGGAGATAAAAGCACAAGCCGACTTTATCACATCTAAGAATGATCATGATGGCGTAGCTAAGGCAATAGAAGCAATTTTGCCTTGATTTTATTCTCAATTCTCCCTTCTTGGACTCAATCTGAAAAAACTAGACAAATGCCCTGACAAGATCATACTTCGGGCATATGTTAATGTATATTGAGTCTAAGGTGGTGAAAAGAAATGTATAGTTATGGATGTTGTCCTCCACAGCAAAACCAAGGGTATAGTTGCGGCTTTGGCGGCGGTTTTGCATTAATTGTTGTGCTTTTCATCTTACTCATAATTGTTGGCGCATCTTTTTACTAAAATTTAAGAATTAAAGTTGGTCAGTCGAAACGGCTGACCAAGTATTTTCTCTCCAGCAATACTTTTATATCTTTTTCGAGCCTAACTTTTAGAATATTTTTATCGCTTTTTTACCCTTATTTTGCTATGATTAAATAATAATTTTTATATGTGAGAGGAGAAATAAATGTATACTGTTTTAATTGTAGATGACTCTTCTTTCATGCGGACTTGGATTCAAGGGATCATATCAAAAAATGAAAAGATTGTAACAGCGGAAGCTACCAACGGATTAGAAGCTATACTTCAATATCGCAAATTAAAACCAGATTTAGTTTTATTAGATTATAATATGCCAGAGCTATCTGGCTTGGAAGTGCTGAAAAGAATACTTAAGATTAATCCTAATGCAAAAGTGATCATGTGTTCAGCACTTGGGACAAGCTTTGTAATTGAAGAATGTTTATTGGCTGGGGCTATCGACTTTGTAACTAAACCAGAATTTAAAAATTTATCTAAGATCATTAATCAGAATCTATTTATATAGCCAGCAATACAAGGAGTCCGTAAAAAATAAAAAAGCTGTTTGCTAAGTCATGATCAATGACCTAGCAAACAGCCCCTTCCAGCTATTATCCTAGATAAGCTCTTAACATCCACATATGTTTTTCTAAATCGGTTTTATAGCCAATATAGAGATCTTCCGTTACATTATCTTCGGCTTCACCTGCTAATTCGATTCCCTTGTATAACTCCTTAACTAGGAGATCAAAATCATCTAATACACTTTGTACCATATCAACTTGGCTTACTTCGTTTGTATATGGTGATTCTTCTATAATTGAATGGTCAATAAACTCTTGTAAAGTTGAATAAGGTTTACCACCAATTGTTAAAAGTCGCTCTGCAAATTCATCAAAGTAGTCATTAGCCTCATCATATAATTCTTCAAATTTCTCATGAAGAGTGAAAAAGTGATTTCCTTTTACATACCAATGGTGCTGATGTAACTTCGTAAATAATACCCCTTGAGTAGCTACTAATGTGTTTAAATGATCTTTCAAAGCTTTGTTATCTGCCATTTTTAATAGACCTCCATTATTATATTGTATTTAATCTCAATGTTACTTCTTCCCTTTTTCCTTTAGATCTAAACATTATGATATAGATAACTTATTATATAACGATTCACTCTCCTCTTATCTACTTTAATTATTATCTTATAATTATTATAATATAATATTATTTATAAGTCAATTAAGAGTTTTGGTGATAAAGTGAAACTTCAATCAGTGGGGATAGCACCTAGAAGACCTGGTGAATTTAGTCTGCCTTCCTCCATCCCTTATTTTCCTTCTAGCTCTTGAAGTGGGAATCTTACCAACAGTTGCACAGTGATAAATATAGCTGACTGGATCATTTTATTTAAATGCTTTATTGCTCGAAGATATCCATTACGGAATATCAATTAAATCTTGTGGAGTCAAAATTCCCAACAATTTTTGATTAGACTTACCTTCTTCTGTAATTAAGAGTGCATCTACCCCCTCATGTTTCTTAATTGTTTCTAAAAATACTTCCTCTGCTTGGTAAATATTCATCGATCGAGGAATAAAGCGATAATTAGGCTTAGCACCACTTTCTAATAATTGATTAATGGGCGTTCGCAATAATTCTTTGAAATCTCCATTCATATGATTAGCAATCCAATGCAGAATTTGCTTGTCTGTTAATAATCCAATGAACTGTTTACTTCGATAAACTGGAAATTGAGTAAATTTAGTATTACGTATAATAGTTAGAACATCTTTTAACAACAAATCAGCCTGAATGACTTCTATAGTCTTTGAAAAAGTTGGAATAACCAATTTAGGTGCTGTTAACTCTTCAGCAATCTGTTCAATTGCCTCAACAACTTTGATATGAGGATCTGCAATAGTATAGTTCATTTCCGTTCGTTCATGAACGATCGCATTTCTCAATTCCGAGTACTCTAATAAATCATTATGATAACGATTGACAATCGCATTGTTTTTCTTCAAACGTAAAACAGCACGATGAAAAGGGACATAGCGAGTGTCATTTAATTGTTGATCAAAGTATTTTTCAATTTTATTAAATGCAACAATAAATCTTTCAGCCTTATTCAAGGGATCACCTCTTTTTTTATACTGCGAACGACTCACTACTTAGCTAAACCATACAGTTCTTAACGCCTGAAATAGGATTTTTTTAGGAATAAAGCATACTTATGAGCATTTTTACTCTCAAGTCTTTCTTATCAAGCTATCCCTCTAGTCTTTTTGGTTCTTATTTATATCTAAACCAACATTTTTTTAGATCTTTTGTTCAGAATATTGACACTAGATTTATACCCCTATCGTGTTAGGTGAAACAAGTGGAATATATCCAAGCTCAAATATCAAACTTTTATTACTGTCTTTATGTCCATATGTTTAAAGGATTTGTCTTAACAGAAACCATCTTTTTACTTTGTCTATTTAAGAACAGAATTCCCCCTAACTTAAAAATTGTTAGGGGGAAATAAATTTAATTTCATCATCAGGTGTTTCTTTATCTGGATGTTCACTTGAAATTGGTTATTCTAAAATTAATTAGCAAAATATGACTTACCATTATCTCGAGGTCCTTCCTCTTTATTCCGTTGTAGTTGTTAAATTTTATTAATCATTGTAATTCCCTTATATCCCCTACAGAAAATAGTTTGACCTGATAAGTTAAATCTATGTGTTATTTTAGTGGATATGTTCTGGTTTCTTTGACAAAGATTAATAAAATAACATAATTTTACTGGTTTACAGTTTTATCACTTTTTGAATTATATTACTGATACACAATATCATCAGCATCAATGCTATCGCCAAATACAGGACGAAGAGTATCATCATATGCTTTATATAAGAAATCTTCTTCCGCTAAAGTTTCTAATTCCTCATTGATCCACTCCAAAAGCTCAGTATTTCCTTTCTTCACAGCAGGAGCAATGACATCCTCATTTCCAAGAGCAGTAATCCCTACACTAAATTCAGGATTTTCATTTGCCCAAGCAAATAACAAAGTATTATCATGCGCCAAGGCCACACCTCTACCATCTTTTAAAGCATTAAAAGCTTCTGTATTTTCATCAAATGCTAATAATTCGATTTCAGGGTAATTTTCCTTAAAATACAATTCTGCTGTAGTACCTCTATTTACAATCAACTTCTGACCTTCTAGTTCTGAAATATCTGTAATTAATTCATCATTAGGTGAAACAATTCCTAATCCCACCTTCATATAAGGAGTTGCAAAATCCACTGCTTCTTCTCTTTCATCTGTGACGGTGAAATTCGCCATTATTATATCTACCCGATTTGATTCCAAATATTCTACTCTACTGGCAGCTTCTACAACAATAAATTCTACTTTAGAAGCATCACCTAATAGATCTTCAGCAAAACGATTAGCAATATAAACATCAAAGCCCTCATTTTCCCCATCTTGATTTACAAATCCGAAAGGAGGCTTATCTCCAAATACACCAATTCTTAACGTATCATTTTCTTGAATCGTTTCTATTGCTGAAACATCTTCTGAAGACTGACCACACCCTACCAATAAACCAATAACTATGATGCTAATAAAGAATAAAGACAATCCTTTGATATTTTTCATTTTATTTCTCCCTCTCTTTAACAAAGTTATTATAATTAAACATGTTGATAAATTGTTTACCTCTTTCTGTACTTGGTTCTTTAAAAAAGTCACTAGGAGAAGCTATTTCTTTTATTTCCCCTTGATCCATAAAAACAATTTTGTCCGCTACTGCCTTAGCAAAATCCATTTCATGGGTAACAATAATCATTGTCATCCCTTCATTTGCAAGCTCTAACATAACCTTTAAAACTTCATGTACGACTTCAGGATCCAGAGCAGCAGTTACTTCATCGAATAATATAATTTCAGGATTTAGGCATAGCGCCCTAACAATAGCTACTCTTTGTTTTTGGCCACCAGAAAGCTGTCTGGGATAGGCATTTATTTTTTCTAGTAAACCAACTCGGTCTAAAAGCTTTTCTGCTTGCTTTCTAGCCTCTTGTTTATTCCTTTTTTGAACTTTTACAGGTCCTAATAAAATATTATCCAATATAGTCATATGAGGAAAAAGATCATAACTTTGAAAGACCATACCCACTTTTTGACGTATTAAATGCCATTGGGTCCCAGCGTTAGAAATCTCTATATTATTTAAGAATATTTTGCCGGCTTGTATTTCTTCTAGGCCATTAATACATCGCAACAATGTGCTTTTCCCACAACCGGATGGTCCTAAAATTACAACAACTTCACCTTTTTTTACACTTAAAGAAATATCTGATAGGACGGGTTGCGCTCCATAATTCTTATGTAGTTCTCTTATTTCTAATAAAGCCTCTTGACTATTATGTGTCAAAACTCTCCCCCCTTTTTACTACCGACCATTTTATAATTTTGAAAAAGCTTCTATTAATATTGCCATTTCATTTCTAGTTTTCTTGCGATTATAGAAATTGGATAACAAATAATAAAGTATAAAAAGAAAATAAAACCATATACCCAAAGTGGAGCAGTAGGATAATCTAAAATTGAATATTCAATAATTTGTTGTCCTACTTTCAAAACTTCAATTACACCAATAAATACGGCAAGTGATGTCGTTTTAATCATACGTGTAGCTAAATTAATTGCCCCCGGAATTAATCGTCGAATAGCTTGGGGGATAATAATATAAATATATATTTGAAGTTCTGTTAATCCAATGGCTGCCCCACTTTCCTTTTGGTGGTTGGGAAGAGAGCTAATCGCACCACGGACAATATCCCCCATTTCTGCACTTCCCCACATCACAAATACAATAATACACACGAACTCACTGCTCAAATGAATGGGAACAATTTTAGTCACACCAAAATAGAAGATAAAGAGCCATACTAAAATAGGGACAATTCTCATCATTTCTAAATAAACCCTTGTGAAAAACTTAACAATCATTTTTTCAGAAAGCATAATCAGCCCTAAAATTATGCCGAATAGCATTGAAAATGAAATAGAGATTAAAGCAATTTTTGTTGTAATCCAAAGTCCACCAAACAATCTTTGCATATTTAATCCTTCAAATAAAATATTAACGCCCAAATCCTGCATAGCGTAATCTCCTCGTATAATATGTTTAAGCCTTGTTTTAGGCTTATGTTTTCATTGATACAAAACTTGCTTGTAACTTCGTTACCTTTCATTCCAGGCGGACGCTTTCCGTGGGCACGGCTCAAGCCTCCTCG
>NZ_JAHLQM010000035.1 GCF_018919165.1 Amphibacillus sp. MSJ-3
ATCCGTGGTAAGATGGGTGTAGGTCATTTATGATCACTCCTATTCTTCGTGGTGGAAGTATAGTAAGAGTGTATCATAAATGACTTTTTTAGTTGTCTAGCTTAATTTTACAATCTACGATATATAATGAAAAACAATGATGAAAAAATTCAGAAGGAGGTCATGAACATGTTAGTTACATTATTAAACCAAAATCCATTTACTTTAACAGTTAAATCTATAAATTTCGTGACCTCTTTAGTTAATTTATCTTAGATCATCTATTTGAATAACTGATTTCAGATTAAATAATTAGAGATTGGCCACGATTAAATCCGTGGCCATTTTATGTTGTTTTCCAAATAAGGATAAAAGTACACCATTTTGTACTTTACAGCGTATACGTCAGGGAGCCGTATACGCTTTTTTTATTTGGGTATTTTTGGCAATAATTAGTGAAGCATGGTGCTAAAACTAATTACTTAGATACATCTAGATCTTGATAGAAATGGAGCGTGAAATAATGTTCTCAATTTTCCATAAGTTAGCTTGGTTTTTTAAAGAGGAATGGAAGCGATATGTCATTGCAATCTCTGCATTAATCGCTGTAAACATAATTGACCTTATTCCCCCTAAAATCATTGGTATAACAATTGATTTAATTCAATTTAATGAACTAACACATACTAGATTAAGGCAAATAATCATTATTTTTATTAGTATGATCCTATTAAGCTATCTTGTTATGTTTATTTGGGATATTAAACTTTTTAGTGGTGCACTGATTTTAGAACGTAAAATGCGCACAAGACTGATGGAGCATTTCTTAAAGATGAGTCCACAGTTTTATAGTCATCACTCAACTGGTGATTTAATGGCACGTTCGACAAATGACTTAAAGGCCATTATGAACACTTCGGGTTTTGGAATTCTGACCCTAGTTGATTCAACAGTTTTAATGAGCTTTATTATTTTAATGATGGGTTTTTCAATTAATTGGTACCTTACAATCGTTGCACTCATTCCATTACCGATTATGGCAATGGTCATTCATCAATATGGCAAAAAAATTCACCAACGCTTTACAGATGCCCAGCACGCTTTTAGCGAAATGAATAACTACACATTAGAATCTATCCGTGGCGTCCGTGTCATACGTGCTTTTGTTCAAGAAGAACATGATCAAGAACGATTTAAAAAAATGACCAATCAGGTTTTTGAAAAAAATAAGGCAGTAGCCGAAATGGATGCATTATTTGAACCCACAATAAAAATATTGGTCGGTCTTTCTTACACAATTGGCTTAGGGTTTGGTATATACATGGTCATTAATCATCAAATTTCAATCGGTGATTTAGTCACTTTCAATATCTATCTTGGTATTTTGATTTGGCCCATGTTTGCAATTGGGCAATTAATAAATATTATGGAGCGTGGGAACGCTTCACTTGATCGTGTTGAAAAGATCCTTGCTCAAAAACCAGATGTTACCGATCCCAAAAAGCCAATCTCAATCTCTAACCCAGAGGTGATTGTTTTTGACCAAGTACGGTTTTCTTATCCTAAGACAGAAGAATGTCAACTAAGAGATATTAATTTAACAATTTACCGTGGTGAAACAATTGGTATCGTTGGAAAAACAGGTGCTGGAAAAACAACCTTACTTAGACAGCTATTAAGGGAGTATGCACCACCGGCTGGACAACTAACCATTAACGGTGTTTCAATCGATCAATTTCGTTTAAATGAAACAAGAGCATGGATTGGTTATGTTCCTCAAGAGCATCTTCTTTTTTCAAAAACAGTGAAAGAAAACCTTACATTTGGTTGTCAAGATATTTCGAAGGTAGACGTAAACCAAGTACTCAAATCCACTTCGTTAAAAAATGATATTGAGGCACTCCCCAACGGTTTGGATACATTAGTCGGAGAAAGTGGCGTAACGCTTTCAGGTGGTCAGAAACAACGACTCTCTTTGGCTAGAGCTTTGCTAATTGACCCTGAAATATTAATTCTGGATGACTCATTATCAGCTGTCGATGGTGAGACTGAGGCAAATATTATCAATAATCTTAGGCAAGAGCGTACCGGTAAAACAACCTTAATCGCCGCCCATCGATTATCTGCCCTTAAACATGCCGATCAAATCCTTGTATTAGAGAATGGTAGGATCATTGAACATGGTACGCATCAACAACTAATAGAACTTGATGGATGGTATAAGGAACAATACCATATTCAACAAATGGAGAGGAGGTAAATTAATGAAGCCTTCAACAGAAAGAAGATTATTTCAATATGCTTTATCAAACAGAAGAGTCATTAGTATAGCATTAGTCTGCTTGATCATTGCAGTTACTTTGGAGTTAACAGGCCCACTAATTGCGAAAACCGTAATTGACAATCATATTGTTGGTATTCAATCGGAATGGGCTCAACTTGAAACAGAACAAGAGCAAACAGTGAAATTACAGGGAAACTATTTTAAAAGAGCTGATCGTTTAACAGCATCTGATCAAGTATTAGGCTATTATACCTTAGTTCAGTCTAATCAAGAATACTATTTAATTAAAGCTCAAATACCAGTTAATAGTATCATTGAAACAAGGGATAATGAGCAATTTATCGCGCACTATAACAATCAAACTGAAATTGTCTCGGGCGTTCAGTTATCAGTTAGTCAACTCTGTTCATTTTTTCAACCTGAAATTCAACCAATTTCAATCTTGCTTGCTATCTACCTAGGATTAATCTTTATCTCTGCACTATTCACTTACTTAAAGACATATCTTTTACAAATATACGCAAATCAAATTATCCAGCGTATTCGTAATGATGTCTTTGCTAAAATTCATGAACTTCCGATGCAGTATTTTATTGATCGGCCGGCAGGTAAAACTTTAGCAATTATTACGAATGATACCGAAGCAATCAAGGAACTATACGTAAATGTTCTTGAGACATTCATAAATGGCTTTGTATATATGGCAGGAATCTATTTTGCCTTATTCCTATTAAATGCGCATCTTGCCTTAATTTGCTTAATTTTTATTCCTATTCTTTATTATTGGATCAAGTTTTATAAAAAATATGCAGGTAAATATAATCGGGTAATCAGATCAGCAAATAGTGATATCAATGCTTCAATAAATGAAACGATTCAAAACATGCCAATTATTCAAGCCTTCAAAAAAACAGAAAAAAGACAGGAAGAATTTGAACAACTAAATAATCGTCATTATCACTATCAAAGGAAAATGGTAATATTGGAGGCTTTCGCCACTTTCAATCTTGTTAATCTATTAAAAGGAATCGCATTAGTTGGCTTCATTTGGTATTTTGGTAATGGTGCGATCACTAATCAAGGCTTAATTACAACAGGAGTACTATATGCTTTTGTAGATTACTTAACTCGTTTATTTGAGCCGATGGAAATGATCATCAACCAACTTTCACAGCTTGAACAAGCCCGAGTATCCGCCAATCGTGTTTTTGAATTATTAGATGAACCAGGCGAAGCCATTACCCATGAAGCAATTCCTAAGATTGAAGGACATATTCATTTTCATCAAGTAAGCTTTGCCTATCAACAAGAAGATTATATTCTAAAAGACGTTTCCTTTGATATTCAAGCGGGTCAAACCGTCGCATTTGTTGGTCACACAGGATCTGGAAAAAGCTCAATTATGAATCTCTTATTAAGATTCTATGATCAACAAAAAGGTAGCATCAAAATGGATGACATTGATATTCAAACATTGACACGTCAGCAAGTTCGACAAGAGATTAGCATCGTATTACAGGATCCATTTATTTTTACCGGAACCATTTTATCAAATATTACATTAAATGATCCCCAAATTTCACGTGATAAAGCAATCACCGCTTTAAAAACAGTTGGAGCTGATCAATTTATTGAAAAATTACCCTTAAAATATGATCAACCCGTAGGTGAAAATGGAAATGGCTTTTCTACAGGTCAAAGACAACTTCTATCTTTTGCTCGTGCGCTTGCTTTTGAACCTGCTATTTTGATCTTGGACGAAGCAACAGCAAATATTGATACGGAAACAGAAAGATTAATTCAAAGAGCAATTGAAATCATTGCTAAAGGTCGTACGATGTTAGTCATCGCCCACCGTTTGTCAACGATTCAACATGCCGATCAAATCATTGTCATGGAAAAAGGAAAAATTATTGAAAGAGGAAAGCACGAAGAACTATTAAACCAGGAAGGTAATTACTTTAAAATGTATAAAATGCAACATATAGGAATAACAGAGTGACTAGAATAAAGTAAAGCTCCACCAAGAAAGATATACAGTCAGTTAATCTACAAAAAAATATTCTATCAAATTGAATTTAATAGGTTTAATTGTCGAAATAACGGGAATAGATAACTACAAGGCAAATCGTATAGGTTGAATAAATTAAACTTATACATTCTTATAAGCCTTGGCGGAAAATTTGTTTCAAAAACGACTGACGATTCAATTGCTCGTCAGGAACGTAGCTAAATGATTTCTGTAAGTAATAACTTGCAAGAAAACGGAAACAGTTTTTTGTCAAGAAATGTACGAACCAGCTAGTAAGTATTGTTAAATGAAGTTTAATTCTAATGATATTCAATCATCAAATAAGATGAAAAAGCTAAAAGATACTCTGCTTCTAGTACGACGAGTTCTATTCGTCAGAAAAGATCTTGGTAAGATTAATTTAATAGTAAGTAGGAAAACAAATTTTCCGCAATCCTCCAATAAAAGGGGGATAATAAAAGGCATGCTCCCCCACTTGAGCATGCCTTTATCTATTAGATGATGATTGTTCCCACACTCTCTGAATTGCTCTTTAAATGCTGTAGGTGAGTGACAATGCCTCTTCATCATGTCTGGTGAAAGAAATTGATGCTCTACTCGTTAAGTGAACCATTCCACCAGCGGAGTTGCATTAAAAAACATATTAAAAGTAGATGTAGGTATCCCCCACCTACATCTACTACTTATATCATTTATGCCTTTCTACGTTTATACCAAACAATCATAAATCCACTTGCTACAAATAGTAAACCAATGATTAGATAATTGAATAGGGATGTTGCTGTAGTTGGTAATAGACTACCAGTTTGGTCATCAAGCTTGTCATGACTATCCCCTTTTTCAGTCTCACTCGTACTTCCATCCCCATAAACTGGATCATTTTCACCATTTGAACTTTGATCTGGATTAGGTTTTGGATTCGGATCTGGATCTGGTTTTGGATCTGGATTCGGATCTGGTTTAGGATCTGGATCTGGATCTGGATCTGGCGTTGGAATTGGATCCGTTCCAACATCTTCTGCCTTCAAGCGAATAACACTAGCAGTTAATGGGTCGAGTTCAATTGAATCTTTCGTTAATGTCACACCAACTGGATCATCTATTGGATCCGTTCCAGCAACTAAACCATCAATGATGATGTCTCCTGCTGAATAATCAGTTGATAGAGATAATTGACGTGCTTCCTCGTCAGCATTAATGAAGACGGCATAAAGGTCTCCATCACTGTCAATTGCTTGATATCCAATAACCAAATCTTCCGTTTCAATTTCCGGTGCTTCAATCATAGATACAAATTGATCTATTTCCTCCATTGTACCACGACTGAAGGCATCTGTTGAACGGCGGAGGCTAATCAAGCCAGCCGTATATTTTTGTGTACTTGTATTGATTGGATAAGCTTCTTCATCAGTCGCTTTTGCCCAATCAAATTTATTAATTGCATCCGTTGAATCATATGAATCATGGATGAAATATGGATACTCAAATGGTTCACCATTTTCATCGGTCATAAACGTTGATTTATAAGGTGCTTCAGCAACCTCTCCGATATAATCTTCGTGACGGAACTGTTTTGTGCGACCAAATTCCTGACCAGCATGAATAAATGGTGTCCCTTGTGCTGTTAGGACCATTAAATTACCAAGTCTAATCCGTTCATGAATTTCTTCAGCATGATCTTTCGGATCTTTTTTGATTGATTGAGCAATCACATCATGTAAGGTTAAATTATCATGTGCTGCAATATATGGAACAACGTCACCAGGATTTGTTGCTTTAAAATTATGTGGGTTCGCTGTTAAATTATCATATATTTGCTGAATATTTCTCGCCCCACCAGTGAGAAATCGTGGTTGTCCTTCACTACCAAAGCCCGATTTCAATTCATTACGGAATTCGTCAGAAAATGATCCAACACTCTCTGTATCTTGCATCCATTGCTGATCTGCAGGTTGAACATTTGGATAATTTTCATCACCAGTATAAGTGACCCATCCTTCCCCGATCATCACAATATTCGGATTGATTGCTTTCGCTTCATCATAAGCCATTTGAATTGTTTCTGCATCATGATCACCCATCATATCAAACCGAAATCCATCAACATTATATTCTTCTACCCAGTAAGTAATTGAGTCAACTAAAATACGTCGTGACATTTCGTGAGTTGTTCCTAATCGACCACCACCAAAGCTCTCCCGTGGTGTTCCATCCGCATCCATAAAGTGATAGTAATTTGGTTCTAAATCTTCAAAGATATGAACTTGGGCTGTATGGTTATAGACAACATCTAATATAATACCCATTCCACGACTGTGAATCTCATCAACTAATCGTTTAAATTCCTCAATTCGTTTCTCTGGATCTTCCGGATTTTCAGAATACATCCCTGTTAATGAAAAATAACTCTGCGGGTCATAACCCCAGTTGTAATTATTATCTGTTGATGAGTATTCAGTTAATCGTTCATCATGATTAAACTCATCAGCAAAGAAATAACTCATGACTGGTAATAATTGAATATGTGTGACCCCAAGTGATTCAATATAGTCTAATTTCTCAGCAAAGGCACTAAATGTACCAAATTGACTTTCTAATTCACCTTCTAAAGATGGATCAGAGGTAAAATCACGAACATGTACTTCATAAATGATCGCATCCTCTCGTTTCTCAAATCCATCGATTTCAGCGAAATCAAGTTTTGGTCCAATTTTACTTGGGTCAACGATCGCAGCTTTCCCAACATAATTATTCTCTGAATCATCACTACTCCATGCAGCCATTGACTTCGCATAAGGATCAAGTGCTAGTACTGTTTCTCCTTCACGCTCAATCGCAAAATGATAGTAATAGCCTGTCAAATCATCAATCTTTGTATTTTCCTTATTCAATTCAATCGTCCAAACACCACGATCTTCTAAGGTCATCTCAAGCTGATCATCAATGATCACATTTTGATCATCTTTATCGTATAAAACTACTTTAACTGCATCTGCACTCGGTGACCATAATTTCAGGTCTGCTGAGCCATCATCGTGTAGAGTCAAACCTAGATCACCATCATAGGCGTATAATTCATCTTTTAAGCGCCAACCAGCTCGTGCTACAGCTTCACGCCCTTGATATGTGATTGTATAAGGTGCATTTTCTAATAAAAATTCACCTTCAAGACGAACTGAATGATTTGATGTATCAATAGTTACAGCTGTTACCTCAATTGCCTCACCATTAACATCGACAACTTCCAGTCCAGCAAATAAGTCATCTTCTGTTAAATCTGCAACTGAATTGAAGGTCAATTCAATTAATTTATCAGACAATAGCTCTGCTCGAAGCAATCCCTCTTCAGTTACAAAGTAAGGGTTCGTATACACATTAGGATCTCCTTCACGCACAAAAATTTGACTATGCCGATCAAGTTCAGTAAATGACATATCATCTGTTTGCGCTCCAGTTTCTTTATTCAATAATAGAAAGCCAATTTCTTTAGCATTTTCGATCAATGGTAGATCGTAAAAGCTTCCATATGAACCTTCTTCAAATGAATGAGCACCGTTTGGCCAATCCTCTGTTGCTTTTGCAACATCACCCCATGTCCATAATGCCCAACCATTATATTCACCATCTTCACGAACATAATTGACTCGGATCGTATCTTTCTGATCAAGTGGTTGATAACTGTAAATCATTAAATCTTCAGTTACCCATGCTTCGTTCATCTCTGGACTAAGCAGCTCTATATTCACATCGTCAGTTACATTATCCCCCTGGCGATTATTAATCAAAAAGCCAATCCGACTCGCTTGCGGCGCTAACTCAAAATCAAGATAGTAACCAAATTCAGTTTCAACAGCATCCTCAAAGCTTAACGCCCCATTCGGCCAGTTTTCCGACGGATATGCAACATCATCCCAGAGCCAAAGACCAAGGTTACCAAGATCACTAGAATCCAAACCGGCGAAGTGAAGACGAAAAAATCCATCTGGCACCTCCTCATCACTTGGTGTGGCCTCTCCGGGTAAAATAACACCATTCTCTACTGATAATAAAACAGTTCCCCCATCAGCTAATTTGGGTAGAGATAATGTAACAACAAAATCACCTTGATCATTTTCCGTAGCAGAATACTGTTGACCATGATAATGATCTGTCACAACCGTATCTTTATCAGAAACAGAAAGCGTAATTTCTTGTTTTTCTTCAGCTACATTAAATCCTACATAGACAGACTCGTCTTGATATGAGCGTTCAACAACTAACCATTCATCACTATTTGAGCCAGCGATCGTCGACCGATTTCCACGCGCTAGCAACTGAGAATAATCAGAGCGGAATGCTAACAAAGTTTGATAATGTTCAAGGATGTCATTATCTTTAACATTATCCCAATCTAAATTATAACGGTTATCATATTCAGGCCAATTATTTGCACCTGATTGTCCAAGTTCTTCACCATAATAAATAACAGGTTGTCCTTTGGCTGTAATTTGTAATGAAGCAGCTAGTTTAAGCTTACCTTGATCACCATTTACGAGATGAGTCAAAAAGCCATCTTCATCATGACTACCTAAAAATTGGCCTAAGGTTGCATTATTAAAAAGTGTCTCATTACGGGCAATTAACTCGTTATTCGCTTGTTCGAGACTTCCATTGACAAAATGACGAGCATGATTTTTAAAGCCAAAATCAAGCAGACTATCCATCGTTCCAGTGTTGAGATATCCCATGTTATCTTGGTAATTTGCTCCCCAAGCTTCACCAATCAATTGGAAATCTGGATCAACAGCAACAAGTTCATTTTTAAAATGTTGCCAAGTTACCATATCAACATGCTTAACGGTATCAACACGATAACTTGCAATTGAATTACCATTCGGTGTCTTTGATTTTTCAAGCCAAGCAGTTTGCCAAGCGACAATTTGCTCACGCACATCACCATTCTCTGTTTGTAAATCTGGTAAACCTGATAACTCCATTTTCTCATCACCAGAACCAGATTTTTCGCGAAGCAGTCCTTCAAAACGTTCTCGATCTTCATCAGTTGGATATCCGGCAGGTGCATCATCGACTGCATCAGAAGATTTCAATCCATATCCTGCATGATTAAGTACAACATCAACCATAATATCAATATCCCGCTCCGCAGCCGCGTCAATTAATTCATGAAATTCTTCTAATGTTCCTAAATGCGGGTTTAACTTTTCAAAATCCTCCGCCCAATAGCCGTGATAGCCAAAGTATGAACCTTCAGCTGCATTGTAATTCACGTCGTGCCCAATATTTTCTACAATTGGCGATATCCAAATCGTATTAATCCCTAAATCCTCTAAATAATCTAAATTATCAGTAACCCCTTTAAAATCCCCGCCTTGATAAGTTCCACGCGGATTATCATAATCATCATAATCAAGTTGATAAGGGTCATTATTCGCTGGATTCCCATCAGCAAAGCGATCGGTCAACATAAAATAGATAACCGCCTCGTCCCAGTCTCGTTCTCCAGCTTCTTTTTCCCGTGGAAGAACGGTTGCATTTGCTTCAGTCGTATATACTCCACCATTTTCATCAATTACCTTTATTGGAATTACCTTTTCACCAGCATCAATATCTGAACAAACAGATAATGTGACCCGATTTAATTCGGGTGAAATTTTTAGGGCACTAGATCCACCTAAAGCACTTACATCAGCTTCGATTCGATCTATAGCTAGTTCAGAATTATTCTCAATCTCTACATCTAATAAGGCATGCTGATCATAATGAAAGGCACGATTAACATCAGCAGTAACAGTAATATCCTCTTCACCTTCATGCTCTTCAGAAGCTTCTTCCTCATCATCGGTGGAAATATAGTATGGATTCGTAAAGACTTCATTAGTCCCTTCTTTAACAAAAATTTGCTGATGTTGCTCGAATTCAGTAAAACTCATATCCTCCGTTTGTTTTCCGTCTTCAACCATCTCAACAAATAAAAAGCCAAAATTAGCAACATGGTCTTTGACAGGAATGTCGACATAGGCACCATATTTTCCGACCTGCTCATTAGAAAATGGCGTTGCATCATACGGCCAGCCACCACTATGATTCGATTCCTGAATAACGTCACCCCAATACCAAATTCCCCAAGGCTCGTATTGATCAGATTCCATTTGATAGTGAACACGAATCGTCGGTTCATCAAATTCAATTGGCTCATAATAATACACATCACCATCGTGAGTTAGCCAAACTTCATTTACTTCTGATGATAATAATTCTATCTCCGTATCATCTACAAGTTTATCACCATTTGACTGGACAACTTGTAAGCCAATGACTTCAGCATCATCACTCATCGGTATATCTAAATAAGCACCAAAATCTGTTATTTGGTCTGCTGTAAAAAATTCACCATTTGGCCACTCCCCCTTGCTATCTGAGGGTTCAGCAACATCTCCCCATAACCATAAAGCTAAGTCATCAGGTTCTTGGTCATCATGATCATAATGAATTCTTAAATGATTCTCTTCGATTGTACTTGTCGATTCCGAATTTGCTTCCGCATATACAAGTGGTTTCGGCAGAACACTTGATAGTGTACTAAATAATAAAATAAAAATCATACTAATTGCAGTTATTCGATCTCTTCTTCTTTTTCTAGCCATAATAAACCCCTTTCACGATAATTAAATGAATAATTGTGAAAAAACTCCTTTCTTTGTTGATTTACAAACGTAATAAAATCAGAGGAAGCGTTTGCATTATGATAGAAAAAATATTGCATAGAAGTAGTAACATAGTCTATGCAATCGTTTACAATACTATTCTACTATGATCGCTTTTGTTTTTCAACTATAAAAGTTAATTTAAATTGAACTTTATCTGTTAATCTATCATTGCTTTTCATTGTTTAAACAATCTTTACGAGTAAGGTCAACCCTAACAAGCGCATATAGAATCAAAATTACCTCATCTATTTATCGATACTAAGATTAGCTAAAGAGGGAATAAAATAGATGTAAATAAATAGAACTTAGACAAAGCTAGTCACTAATCATGAAAAATGATTCTGATTACATGGAAATTGTAATTAGAACCATCTCTTCCCGCTTGATATTTCAACGCCCAGTTTATCCTTGTTAATGACGGTGAACTTCCTTAAATTCATCGCCATTAGCGCAAAGCCTCTTTCATTGGGTATTTTGGATTTATCTCTTAAAGATAAGTGGGTAAAACCCAAATTAGCCTTCAAAAACCCAAAGAACGGCCAGCATCAATTTTACTTTGACCGTAAATTCCACCAGTCTATTCCTTCAAAAGCTTTCTTCTCACTTATTCTTTTTGTGTCTCTCTTATGATACGCCAACCAAGTGATTGTAACGTCGGATGGCAACTCCTGTGGGAAAAGTGCGCGTCCAAAAACCCTTATTGCGACACAGCAGTGGAGCAATAAAGAATGTTAGACTAAAACCGCCACGTCCTGTGGCAACGTCTAACTGACCCACATCCTGTGCGCCCGAGGCTGCACCCAGGGAAAGCGTCCATCCACAGTGTAAATCATGGAATGACATCTCTAAATCACTTAAGTCGCGATAAATCTATATAAATAGCCAGGATATTAAAAAGGGAATCCAGTTTTTAATGGACTCCCTTTTAATTTTAGCTGAGTTATGTCTCAGTTTCATTATTTTCTATGGCAACTAACAAGTAGTGAAATCTCAATACAATGATTGTATATTTTCGAAA
Organism: Amphibacillus sp. MSJ-3; assembly: GCF_018919165.1. Lineage (GTDB taxonomy): Bacteria > Bacillota > Bacilli > Bacillales > Amphibacillaceae > Amphibacillus. The sequence continues at coordinate 12,021 of NZ_JAHLQM010000035.1, forward strand.
AAGGGGAGTTGAGAGTCACTACTTGTAAAGTTACTTGTGAGTTGGCAATAATAGAATGCCCTATTCATTGACTGAATATTTGCTTTAACCTTTCGTTGCTCCTGATGCTAGACCAGCAATCAAATATTTCTGTAAGAATAAGTATACTGCCGCAATTGGTACTGCAATTAAAATTGCACCTGCTGCGAAACGAGTAAAGTTATTAGCAAATTGGTCATTAACAAAGTTAAACAGACCTAGTGCCAATGTATATTTCTCCGGACTACGTAAAACGATCCGTGGTAAAATAAAGTCCATAAATGGATTCATAAAATTAGTCAAAGCCACAACAGATAAAATTGGCTTAGCAAGTGGCAATAGAATTTGGAAGAAAATTCTAAAGTGCCCTGCCCCATCCATTTTCGCTGATTCATCTAATTCTGTTGGCAGTGTATCGAAGTATCCTTTGACTAAGAATGCATTCATTGGAATATTCCCACCAATATAGATGATAATGAGACCTAGTAAATTGTCTAATAAACCAATTGTATTTAATAGGATATACAAGGCCACCATCGCCATTAATACCGGGAACATTTGTAGTAATAAGAAAGCGTATAAACCATATGTTCTTCCCTTAAAACGATATCTAGAAAAGGCATAGGCTGTAAAACTCGTTATCAAGGTTCCAATCAAAGATACGGAAATAGCAATTACTAATGTGTTGCGATACCAAAGTAAATAGTTACTTCTTGGATTGGTAAATAGCCATTTATAGTGATCAAACGACCAATTCTCAGGTATGATTGAAGCACCATAAAGATTCGAACTTGGATTAAGCGACATACCAAACGCCCACACTAATGGGTAGAAAATGATTAAAAACATCACTCCAATAATTAGGTACATTACGGTTAATTCGATTTTATTTTTTGTTTTACGACTTATCGGTTTTTTTTCTACTTTAGCCATTAGTATTGTCCCTCCTCTGTAAAGGAACTAGAACGACGGAATTGGAAAAAGGCAAATGTCGCAACAATAATTCCTAAAATAATCGAGATAGCAGCGGCCATACTATATTGTGAATTCGTAAAGGTCAGATTATAAATCCAAGAAATCAAAATATCTGTTCCACCTGCTGATTGTCCACGAACTGGTGGCCCACCACCATTAAATAAGTAAATTATATTAAAGTTATTAAAGTTAAAAGTATATTGAGTAATTAATAAAGGTCCCGTCGCAAACATCAAATGCGGGAAGGTAATAAAACGGAATTTCTGCCAACGTGTAGCACCATCCATATCCGCCGCTTCATACCAATCACTCGAAATTCCTTGAATGACTCCCGTAAACAAGGCATAAATATACGGAAAACCGAGCCAGACTTGAATCATGATTAATGCAACCTTTGTCCATGAGGTCTTTGTTAGCCATGGAATTGTTACGCCAAATAAGGGCTTGATAATATCTGCATTAATCGCACCAAAGTTATCATTAAATAAGGCTGAGAAAATAATGATCGTTACAAAACCTGGAACGGCCCAAGGCAGAATAAACACTGTACGTATAAGTTTTTTGAATTTCAATCGTTTATCATTTGTTAAAATAGCCAGGAACATAGCTACAGCAATTGATAATGTTGTCGCTACAAATGTCCAAACTAATGTCCATGATAAAACATTAAAGAATGTGTTTCGCCATTCACTAATTGTAAATAGATTAATAAAGTTATCAAACCCTACCCAATCTAATAAGTTTCGTGGCGGTGCATTGTATAAGTTATAGTTTGTAAATGCTAGAAATCCCATGAAAAGTAACGGGAATAAAACAACGAAGATTAATAACAATAATCCCGGTCCAACTAATATATAAGGGAATCCTGCATCCCACGCATTTCTGAAACCCTCAATCACACCAGTACCTTTCCAACCACGCTTAATTTTTACCGCCTCACGATAAGCATCTTGGATATTTAGTAGGTAAAAGGTAATGAAGAAGGTTAAAAAGATTAAACTTAGAATACCCTGACTTAAAAACACTCGCGAATCATGTTCTCTCTCTATTTCACCTAAAGTTATTAAGCCTTGCAGACCTGTCGACATATAGTCATACATAACAATTAAAAAAGCAGTAAATAAAACAAAAATTACAGCACCTTTAATATATCGCTTGTTATATACTTGTCCAAGCCCGGGAATAAGTGAAAGTAACAGTGCTATAGTAGGATTATGTTTTGAATTATCCTGACTATCCTGACTGTCCTTAGTTTTTAGACTATTTTTTGTAGCCATTTGCCTCTCCCTCCTAATAAAAAGATGGGATTGAGAAGTTTTAGTTTCTCAACCCCTTCCTCCTCAAAACTTATTGACCCATAATTGAAATATCTTCTTTTATAATCTCTACTGCTTCATCTAATACTTCTTGAGGATCGTCACCTTGAGTAATGAATGTTAATGCATCAGCAATAGGCTCCCAAACTTGTGACATTTCTGGAATGTTCGGCATTGGTTCTGCATATTGTGTTTGTTCAAAAACTGCATCCATTAATTCATCATCAATTTCTACTTTCGTATTTGCAGGTAGTTCACCAGCAACTTCAAAATAAGTTGTTGAGTTTTCTGCATTACTTAAGAATAAAGCAAGCTCTGTTGCCCAATATTGATTTTCAGTATAGTAGTTAACTAACCAACCTTTATTTCCTGCAAATGAGCTTAATACTTCGCCATTATCTTTTGGTAATGTAGCGATTGCCAAATTATCACCAAGGGCATCAACATAATCAGGAATAGCCCATGGTCCATTAACAACCATACCTACTTTTCCTTCCATAAACAAACCGTTCATAATATCGATATCGATACCTTCTGGAATTAATCCTTCCTCAAACCATGATTGAATTGTTGTTGCACCAGCAACTGAACCTTCGTTATTCAAACCAATGTCTGAAGGATCATAAAGTCCATCAGCATCCTGGCCAAATACATATCCACCTGAACCTGTTAAAAATGGATAGACAAAGTAAAAATCAAGCGCATTCATTAAAAAGCCATAATTATCACCGTCTGTTAATTCACGTGCAATTTCCATCAACTCATCCATTGTTTCTGGAGCCTCTGGAACTAACTCCTTGTTATAAAACAAAGCATATGTTTCAGTAACGGCTGGGATACCATATTGAATACCTTCGTAACTAAATGAATTAAGTACATCTTGATTATAGTCAGCTAAACGAGCTTCTTGTTCTGGAGTAAACTCTAACTCTGCTGCCACCCCTTGAAGGTGCACATCTCCCAAACGGTCATGTGGTTGGAAAAATAAATCCGGACCTTGACCAGATGGACCATCCAAAGCAATACCATCTAATTGATCTAACATACTATATGGTATAATCTCTACAGCAATATCATACTCTTCTTCAAATCGGCTAGCGATTTCTTCATAAGCATCCAACTGCTGTTCTTCATCATTTACCCACATTGATAACGACTCTGGTTTTTCAGGAATTTCATTGTCACTTTCATCAACACTAGCTGGGTCGTCTGAAGAACCATCTGTTTCATTTGTTGAACCGTCACCACCACAAGCGACCAAAAACATTGATAAAACTAACATTAAAACTGCGATAAACCAAAATGATTTTGACTTACTTTTAAACATTTGTTTTCCCCCTCTTTAATAGTGGTAATAATAAATTCCAATCTTATTGCCAACTCATTATTCACCCTTAGATATATGATTGTATTCTACGATACTACTAAATCAAGAATATGGCAGCTTAAATTTCATTTATTTAAGAACGAATCAAAGGAGTGAGTAATCGTTTGCAACTGATTGTACTAAACGGCACAGCAATTTTCCAATATGAAAATTAGTGAAATCGCTTGCACCATCTATTGATTATATTATACTACTGTTCCAGTTAAAAATACAAGTCTTTTTAGCAAAAAAGTTTTTTATTTCTGTAAACGCTTTATCATTTGTAAAATTAATCTTTTAAAAGTTGTGATACTTCTACTAATGAATTTATCTCATTTGTCAGTTCTTCTTGACGTTTTGTTTGTTCTTCGACAATTTGCGCAACAGATTTACTCTTTTCTTGCAACACGGTTGCACCATTAACTAATTCTGTGATTGACTCAACGACGTTTGCTATCGCTTGATTTATCTCCATAATCGATTCATCAATATCATGATGCCCTTGAGTAACTTTAGTATTATCATTGGAAATTTGTTTAAATAGGATTGCAGATTCCACTGCCTTATCTAATGACTGAAGACTATCCGTTTTGAAATCACTAAATGAAGTGACAACTTGATTTGCTTCATTTCGTAATTCCTCTAAAACATTTTTTATTCGATTAGAGAACTCATTCGTTCCCTGGGACAATTTTCTGATTTCATCGGCAACTACTGCAAAGCTACGCCCCTCCTTACCGGCCTTTGCCGCTTCAATTGAAGCATTAATTGCCAATAAGTTTGTTTGATCCGCGATATCGTCAATTCCTTGAATAAAAGAAGTAATATGCTCAAGTTGATCCTGCATCTTATCGACTCGGCCAGCCGTTCCAGATGTTTGATCATTAAACGCCTTCATCGTATGTTCTAGTTGGTTCATTAAATCCAATCCCTGATTGGAGACTGTTTCTAGCTCTTCTAGCTGAGTACTTACTTTACTTATTGAGCTTTGAATTTCTTCTGTACTAGAGGAAACTTCTTCAGTCGTGGCAGAAATTGTTCCAGTAAAATCCGTTTGTCGCTCCATCTCTTTTGAGAATTCAATCATCATCTGATCAATTTCACTCATTCCCTTTAATTGCTCAGAGGATTTCTGTGAAGTTGATTGAACAACATTTAAAACATCTTCACTGATTTGTTTATTGCGTTCTAATATTGTTCTTAATTGTTCACCCATATTTGCGAGTCGCTCATCAATTTTAGAGAATTCATCTTTCCTCTTTGTACTTTGGTTATAAGCTAAATCCCCATCGTGATAGGCTTTAATACGTCTCATTACTAAATTCACACCACTATTTAACCTTTTAGCAAAAAGCAATAATGAAATAAACGGTACAACAATAAGACTAATTAATGCAATCATGATCATTGTATCTGATCGTAACAAGGACACTTGTAAACTGTCTGATGCCTCATCTCGACGGTCAGCTAACATATCCTGAATTCTTTCATTCACTGTATGAATCGTATCTTCATTTCGAGTAATAACTGGAATGACACGGCTACTGACTTTTTCAACCTCATCACCCAAAAATACATTTGTGAAATTTTCTTCATAAATCGTTTGGTAAGCGGTAATTGCACCATCTAAATGTTGAAAATAATGCTCAAGTTCATCTCCATCCTCAATTCTGTCTGTCAAGCTAGTAAATTGCTCCCTTGCTTCTGTTAAATAATATTCAGCATCCTCTGTTAAACTTTGATCATAGCCAGAAGTAGCAAGTTGATAATAAACAATACTCGTTTTATTCAAATAATTAACCATCTCAGAGAATTCTTGTTGTAATGACGCCGTTTCCTCCAATACTTCACTTTGATTCGTTACATCTGAGCTAAAATAGTAAATAAAACCCGCTGCAATAATACAGGTCATAATGATAGTCCCGATCATCAAATACAATCGGTGAATTAGTTTCCTATCTGTATTCGTTTTCATCTCTTTTTATTCCCACCCCTTTTTAATATTAGCATTTCTCCATTCCCCTTCTTAAAAATAGCGAATAGGTCATAATGCTTAAATGGTTAGAATGTGCAATCGATTCCCCACTAGGGTTATTTTACCATGAGTTCTTATAATTATCTATAAAACATTTCCCTCTTAAGTATTGTTTAAAGGACTTTTCCGTTTTTTAAAATAAATATTCCCAAAACAAAGGATCCCTATAAACCTGTTTGTATCTATGATCGGCTAACTATAAACTTTATGAATTAAAGTAATTAGGTTCTATATTTACTATAAAACACCTTCATCTCCTTGTCAGTATCAATATATACTGCCAAAGGCTCAGATAATTAAACGGTTAGTCTTTATGACCTATTTCTATAAATGTTTTGGAACTATCCTACAATGATGATTAAATAAAGTGAAACTTCAATCAGTGGGAGACCTACAAGATCTAGTTCATGCAGAACTTATCATAGGACCTGATGGCTTTAATCTACGTTCCCTATCGCCCACTGATTGGGACTGGGACCTCGATTACTCGTCTCACCAAAAATATTTGATAGTCCCACAAGGGGATGACCAAAAGGCCTTTGAAGCAATCGTGCCATTACTTTCAGTTACTCTGCGGTAAATTCCTATCTTGTTTAATTTGACTTCCGCTAGCAGATACCGCCTTCAATTTTTTTAGAAACTAAGTGATGACTAGTTCACTGAGTGTCTTTTTTTCAAAGATGGGTATATTAAAGCTAGCAAATTAATGAAAAAGGAGTTTAAAAAACCATGATAAAAACGATGAAAAATCGTGTCGCTATTATTACTGGGGCCAGTTCTGGAATTGGAAAGACAACTGCCATTCATTTTGCTCAAGCAGGAATAAAAGTCGGTTTGATTGATATTAAAGAGGAAGACGCTAACGCAGTAAAAAAGGAAATCGAAAAAATAAAGGTGAAATAGCTATCGTTAAAGCAGATGTTAAAGATGCGGAACAGATTCAGAATGCTATTGATACAATTGTTAATAAATTTGGTCGATTGGATATAGTTTTTGCGAACGCAGGAATCAATGGAAAGGTCGCCCCAATAGAAGACATCACTCCCGAAGAATGGGATCAAACTTTGGAAATAAACTTAAAAGGAGCATTTCTGACAACAAAATACGCTATTCCTCATATGAAGAAAAAAGGGGGAAGTATTATTTTAACCAGTTCTATTAATGGCAATCGCAAATTTTCAGGGTTTGGCATGTCTGCTTATAGTGCAAGTAAAGCCGGACAAATGGCCTTTGGAAAAATGGCTGCATTAGAATTGTCGAATTACAATATAAGAGTTAACATTATTTGCCCTGGATCAATCGACACAAACATTGGCAAAAATACATTTAAGGAAGAAAATAACTTAAGGAAAATAAACATTCCTATTAAATACCCAGAGGGGAATCAGCCTTTAACTGGAAAACCAGGAAAGCCGGAGCAAGTGGCTGAGCTTGTTTACTTTCTTGGGTCTGATGCAGCCAGTCATATTTCTGGAACTGAAATTTACATTGATGGAGCTTCGACACTCTTCTAAATCAATACCATATTTTTTATCCACTATTCATGTTTAGTTCACTCCAATTTAGGTTAAATAAATTGTATATTCAATCATATTAAAAGGAGTAGATACGACGTATGGATATCAATAAAGAAATCAAAAAATTAGAAAGTATTTATTTAGAGAAACCTGAGCGTGTCTTTACCATGTACTTAAATACGGATCCTGCCGATCCCGATCAACAAGGTGGAGAATGGCGGATTCATTTAAAAAACGGCCTCCAACAATTCGAAAAATATTTAATAGAAGATGGAAATCAAGCTGAACTTGATAACTTTTGTAAAGTAAAAAAGAAAGTCAAACACTTTATGACTGAAAATGAACTTAATTTAGCTAAAAGCGTCATTATCTTTGCCACTCCTGATGAATCTATCTGGTTTGCTAAACTGCTTCAAGTTCCCGTTACGACAGAAATCTATTGGGAGGAAATCGCAAAGGTTGATCAACTCATCGATCTTTACCATAACTATCCTAAATCAGGAGTTATATTAACCCAAAAAGAAGCAATTAAAATTATTGAAACAGAATTAGGAAGTATACATGATTCATCTTATTATGAACTTGATCTTGATACAGAAAACTGGAAAAAGCATACAGGACCCCATCAAGCACAAGCTACTGTTGGTTCCGGTGGCAAGAGTGTGAAACGTGAACAATTCAATAAACGCTTCGAAGCAAATCGCTTTCGTTGGTATAAAAGTATTGCAGCTAAACTAGATAAACTCGCTAAAGACAATCGGTGGGAATATATTTATATGGTGGGCAATCAAGATGAAACACAAGAACTATCAAAAGTAATGACTAAGAAAGTCAATACCTTTGTAGACAAAAATATGCTCGATGAAAATGAAGCGAAAGTAATTAAAATCATCACTGAATTGTAAATAAAAATGGATGTAGACTAGCATTGACTGTCTACATCCATTTTTTTATTTGTACTGATCAATTTCCTTATCCTTTCTAAAAGTAGCATGATAGAACACCATTCAATGAGCCTATTTATATCTATTTTCTAAGTCGCTCATCCACCAACCAAGTAAAATACCTAGTTCAAATAAAATAACACAGGCAAGGATACCCCACCCATTTAATCCGCTATAGTCAACTGGTATGATAATCACGGTTGAGGCAAAGACAACACCAAGAATAAAATGAAATAATGTTGAATAAGCTTTTTGAATGATCAAGTTAACCAATTTTGACAGCAATAGTACACATAAGACAGCACCAATTCCAAGCGGAATGATGACTGCAAAATCTAGATTTTTGATCCCATCTGACATCGCTTTATACATCCCTAAGTAAATTAAAAAATTCGAGGGGCTAAGACCTGGAACAATCATTCCCAAGCCGATTAATGCACCTGCAAGTAACCAGGTCCATACATTTTGCACAAGATTTGTGGTAAAGAGGTGCTCACCATACTTTAAAAATAGAAAAAATAAAATAAAAGTGACGACCATATTAATCATATCTTTATCACTTCGGCCTTTTTTCCCAGCTTCCCTCCACAAGGCAGGGACAGTACCAACAATACAACCAACAAAAAACCATAGAATTGTTGTTTCATAATTTCCAAGCAAAAAACTAACCGCAAAGGAAAAAATAAAAATACCAGTTAATCCTCCTAAACCAACAGGCAGGAAAAAGCGAATATTTTCTTTGAAATTTTTTGTTAAATTAGCTAAAAACATAATGATTCGTTCATAAATACCAAATACAGCAGCCAGAGCCCCTCCACTAACACCCGGCAAGATAAAGCCCGACCCTATAAAAATACCTTTCACAAATCGCAAAAGCCAATCGACCAAATTCGTTTTTTTCATCCTTTCTCCCTTCTAAACAACCATCTCATCCATTATTTACTTTATTCCAATTGTTCTATTATACTTTTTTTATTTCCGAACTATACCATTATATCTACTACTAATAAAAAAAGCAATTTTAAAGGGGATCTACTAAAGCAAATGAACTTCATAAAAATAACCTTAGGGTAAAATGATCTTTTCTATTTAGCTCAATTCTTTTTGCGGTGATTAAATAAGCATCACTAAATAAAAAAGAGATACCCATCCCAAGCTAATCTATTCCATACTTGGTTTGAGTATCCCTTATTCAAGAGGAAAACAAATCTTGATTCATTGGAAATTTATTTTATTAAAAAGTGATTGGCCATTCTTCGAGATTTTCAGCCATATCCCAAAACATATATTCAAATAGACTTGTTTTTACCACGATTTCTTCCACTCTCTTTAATTCATATTCTGGCTTTCCTGTTGTAATCTCATTTAATTGTCGTTTACAATCATTAGCTAATTCAGTAAATTCATCAGACGAATACATTTTTACCCAATGACCATAAAATTCATGTTCTAATGCGCCAGGTATTTTCGCCAATTGTTGTCCAATAAAATTATAACTCCAGGCACAGGTTAATACTGCTGCGATAACATTTTCAACACCACCACTTTGCGAAACATTTAGCATATAGCTTGTATAGGCTGTTGTTGTTGCTGCCGCTTCAGTCGTTTCTAACTCTTTTGCTGTCATACCAAATTTTGCAGCATACTGACGATGGAGTTCCATCTCCATATTTAGTGTACCATCTAGTAATTTAGCAAAAGTGATCATTGTTTCTAAATCATGAGCTTTTGCACTACCGATCGCAAACAAACGTGAATATTCAATGAGATAAATGTAATCTTGTTTAAGCCAATGCTTAAACTTTTCTTGTTCCAACCAACCTTCTCCCAGTCCTTTAACAAATGGATGCTCCAAATATGATTGCCAAATCGGTTCAACCCGTGTCCATATTCTATCCGTAAAAAGTTTTTTCATTTTTTTCCCCTTTCAAATTTTTATAGCCTTTAAACAAAAATAACTAACCAGCACTCACTCCTTTTTTTACTTTCAGGGAACAAAAAAAGCCCACTACCTATCAAAGGAAATGGGCTTGCAGTATCAATTAAATCGTATGATCACAAATAAATCACATACGTCTGCGCCTTCCACTTCCCTACGCTGGTATTAACCAGATCAGGTTCAAAGGGTCGATTATCTCTCTCAGCATCTTCATGCTCCCCTAGTCGAATTGTTTTAATATTCAATTTTCCACCCTATTATATCATGTTCATCCCTAAAGACAAGTCACTTAACTCTCTGTTATCATGACTTCATCTTCACTATTAAAAACAGAAAAAAGTCGTTTAAGTTAATTGCATCGTTGTAACACAGGTTGGATCTTCCGAAAATGTCGATAGCTCTGCTTCAACTTCTTTATCTTCATAACGAATCGTTACATGATAGGTTTCATCGCGTGGTAACCATAAATCAAAAAAGCCATTAGCAAGTGTATTTACCTTATCATCTAGAACCGTATTTCCTTCACTATCTAGAATCGTCACTTCAAACTCTTCTTCAGGCATTTCACCCTGACACCCCGTTAAATTGTGAAAAGTACAGGGATGTGTTTGGTTAATAAAGGGGGCGATCGAAACAAAAAAGTCATCTTCAGGTAATGGATAAACGTTCTCCTCACCATTATCCTTTGTCACAATTAATTCAGTCCCAGTAATCGATGCCTCTTCATTTGCTATCTGACCAATACTATAGTCATGAACGAGTTTTTTTATTTCCTCATCCTTCAGCGCGTTTTCCTTTCCTTGACAAGCAGATAAGAATAATAGACTTACTAAAACAAGTAAGCTCAACTTGAATTTCATTTAAATCCTCCTCAACATGGCTACGTATTGTCAAAAGTTTCTTAGTAAACCTTGATTTTTGGTTGATTTCATGCCATTAAACATTAAAAAACTTGCCACCCCCTTAGATTTAGGGTATTAGTGAGGTAACCACACACACAAA
>NZ_JAHLQM010000036.1 GCF_018919165.1 Amphibacillus sp. MSJ-3
TTTGTGTGTGTGGTTACCTCACTAATACCCTAAATCTAAGGGGGTGGCAAGTTTTTTAATGTTTAATGGCATGAAATCAACCAAAAATCAAGGTTTACTAAGAAACTTTTGACAATACGTTTTTGGTGAGGGGAGGATGAAAATGAAATTAATAAAAAGGAGTTATTATTGTTTAGGAATACTCCTACTCCTATTTATCATTTGTTTGTCTAGTTTTCGCTTTATTTGGTCGGGTATATTTGATAATCATTTACAAGCGGATATTGAAAGTGGTGAACTTAACTTACAGTCTTGGCAATTTAGTGACCGAGAAACACTTGTACTTGATGGTGAGTGGGATTTTTACCCCTCAATGTTTCTAATCGATGGTGAGGAGAAATCGGATGTTTCTCCTGAAACAATTATCTTACCTAATGGTTGGAATCGCTTGTTAAATTCCTCGACAGGTTATGGGACATATCGTTTAAAAATAAGGGTTAGTCCGGATCCAGACAAAGAGTATAGTTTGTATGTACCCAGCATTCGTAGTTCTTCTGAGATTTATGTAAATGGACGGCGTTTATCAACATCAGGAGAAGTGGCTACAACCCAAGAACAGTATGTTGCTAAGAATTTACCTCAAAGCGTTTTCTTTACATCAGATGAAGACGGTTTAATTGACATTGTTATTCATGTTGCAAACTATAAAAATTTAAGAAATTGGGATAGTGGCATTATCCGTGCGATTAGATTTGGTACAAGACAGGCGGTTACAAATGAAGTACAGTTCTCTATTTATATTCAAATTACGATGATCGTCCTTCTTTTACTCCACTCTATTTACACATTAATCCTATACTTTATCAGGGATCGCAATAAACAATTACTTTATTTTTCTTTGCTAACCTTTCTGTTCACGATCATTTTTCTGTTGACAAGCAAAGATAAATTATTGCATCAATTAATATACATAGATAGCGACTGGACGATGCGCTTGTTATTTACTCTGTGTTTAATCACTGGTTATGTATTTCTGCAATGTACAGATCATCGTAAGCCGCGGATTTGGAATAAGCTCTTTCCCTATTATCGATGGAGTGTCTTTGTTTTAGCCTTTTTGCCGCTAATTATATCTACAGCACAGGTTATTTTCATCCTTCCTGCGTATCTTTTGATTGGTTCTATTCCCTTTATCATTGCGTTATTAGCAGTTGCTAGAACTTATCATCAATCGGCAGAGCAAAATTTATTTTTGGTACTTAGTTTTGTTGCTTCCATTCATCATGTTATTTGGGCGAACCTATGGAGAGCAAGAGGGATGTATCTGCCTTATTATCCATTCGATCTTTTGATTGCTCTAATCTGCTTTGTAACTGTTTGGTTTAAACAGTATGCTGACATGCATAAAGAGACAAAAATGCTAGCTATTAACCTAGAGCGGATTAATCAAGAGAAGGATCAATTTTTGGCGAATACAGCACATGAATTTCGTAATCCTTTAAATAGTATATTATTATTATCTAAAGCTGTTCTAGAAAGAGAAAAAGCAACTCTATCAGTGCAAAGTATAAATGAAATACATACGATCTTGGATGTAGGCAGGAGAATGAACCTTCTTCTAACGGATTTATTAGAAGCTAAACAATTACAGCATGGTAAACTGAAGTTGGATAAACAAGTGATCGCATTGGAGCCCATTGTGATTGGGGTGATTGATTTATTACAATTCTCCTCAAATGTGAAAGAACTTCAAATCATCAATCAAATTTCAAAAGAATTCCCTGCTGTTTATGCAGATGAAAACCGTGTAACGCAAATTTTGTTTAACCTAGTCAAAAATGCGATTCAATACACAGATCAAGGGTTGATCGTGATTTCAGCTTCAGTGGAGAAGGAGATTGCTGAAATTCATGTTACAAATACTGGGCATCGGATCAGCCCGGAAATGAAAGAAAGATTATTTCTTCCTTATCAACAAGGAGATTTTTCAGAATTAGGAGGTGGATTTGGATTAGGCTTGAGTATCGCTAAACAATTAGTAGAGCTTCATGGTGGAACAATCCGTGTCACATCAGAGGAGCAAAATAAAACAACCTTTACCTTTACTTTAGCATTAGCTTCTGCACATCCAGATATTAAATTACCTAATGAGAAGCCATCGGTATCTTATGAGATTGGGAAACCAGAGCAAGTTGAGTCACCGTCATTAAACAATAATCAACTTCCAGCTATTTTAGTGGTAGATGATAACCTGACAAGTCTATCAACACTCCAGGCTATCCTGTCACCTGATAAATATAAGGTTGTATTCGTTTCGAATGCTGATCAGGCTTTGAAAAAACTAAAACAAGAAGAATGGGATATCGTTATCTCTGATGTTATGATGCCTAAAGTATCAGGTTATCAACTCACGAGAAAAATTCGCGAGAGATATTCTTTGACTGATCTTCCAATCTTGTTATTAACCAGTGGAAATTTAGATGTAGAAGCTTGCTTTACTGCTGGTGCAAATGATTATGTAACAAATCCAGTGGAACCGTCAGAATTAAAGGCTCGTTTGGATTCTTTGATCACGCTAAAGCGTGTCGCCCAGCAACAAATTCAGTTAGAAACTTCCTGGCTACAAGCACAAATACAACCACACTTCTTATTTAATACACTTAATTCAATAAAGGCACTAAGTGAATTTAATATAGAAGAAATGAGAAAAATGTTAGACCAATTGGGGATTTTCCTAAGGAGTAAATTTCAATTTCATCAAATGAAGACATTAATTCCACTTGAAGAAGAACTAAACACTGTGCGATCCTATTTATATATAGAACAAGTCCGTTTTCAAGATCTGCTAGAAGTGAAATGGGAACTAGAAGAACATGATGAGATCGTCGTTCCATTTTTATCGATTCAACCATTAGTAGAAAATGCGGTTTTGCATGGGATTAGACAAAGAGAAGGTAAAGGAACGGTCACGATTAGATTGGTTAAGGATTTAATACATTCAAAAGCGACGATTACGGTTGAAGATGACGGGGTTGGAATAGAAGAAACAAGGCTGGCTAACCTTTTAAAAGGGCCATTTGAAAGTCAATCAGGTGTGGGATTATTAAATGTTGAACAACGACTCATTCAATGCTATGGAAAGGGATTAACAATTATCAGTTTACCTGGTCAGGGGACGAGTGTTTCTTTTGAAATTGATCTATCTAAAAATGAATAGCTGAAATAATAACTTAAACTTTATTCTGTGGAGAAGTAGTTCATCCATAGAATAAAGTTTTTTCTGTTTATAAGCAGGAGGGTATCCCCCCTGTTTTAACTCATCAACTTTAATCTTCTTTTTATATTCACTGTAAAATAGTCATGGCTCCTTGTAACTCCATGCCAATTAGACCCGAAGACTCCGCAACATCTGCCATTTCGAGAAAATATTTAAATGACCTATCATACATAGTATACAACAAAAAAAGCAACCTAGATCTGACTTTACAGATCTAAGTTGCGTTTTTACTTTTTCGGTGGCCTCGTTATAAATAGAGGGCTATTTTTTTGAAGTTCATTCACCTTATCATGCTTAACAATTATAAAGTTGTACAGGAATTGTACAGATATCAATCATTCATTCTGCTGTTTTAATCAATTATAATCGGGTTGTAAAGCAATAATCATTATTATCTAATGATAATACTAAAATGGATATTTTCAGGATATCTATAAGTTAACGGTTAAGGGGAGGAATAACATATCATATATAATTCCATTCTAGATTAACTAACTGTGGGATCTCCATTTCAATCATACAAGGGAAATCACCAGATGATAAATGTGGGATCAAGAGTCGATAAAAACTTGATTGATTTATCTAACACTCAGTGGAGGATAAGGGAAGGCAGACTAAAAACCACCAGGTCCTGTAGGCCCAACCTCCACTGATTGAAGTTTCATTTTATTATTAATAATAGGGAGGGTGTTAGTTGTGAAGAAGTTGCTCAATATTTTATTTGTGCTTTTGTTAACTTTTCAACCTGTGGCGAGTAGCTCTACTTTTATTGTTCAAGGAAGTGCCGAAGGACTAGAAGACAGTCAAACAAATAGCCATGTATTAGTTGAAGAGGCAGGTCAAGATTTAGAGGATCTTGAAGAATCAGATGAATCTAGCATTTATAATGCCGATGAATTTGATGAAACAGATGATCAAGTCGAAGAAGTTACTCAAGTAGAAACTAATGAGCCTGGTGAAGAAGAAACTGATAGTGGGGTAAATACGAAGAGTAAAACGGAAGAAGTCGAGACATTTGACATTAGTGTTCACAAAGAATTAGGTAATATCTTTAGTTTTGAATATCTTGAAATCAATAATGAAAGAATCAACAATGGTGACGTGATTGATTTAACAGACGGTACCTTGGCTGAACTTGGCTTTACTTGGCATACGGAGGAACTAGATGCACGGGCTGGTGATACGGCAGAAATTTCCCTTTCAGATGCTTTCATAAAGATTACAACGCAACCACAAGATATTTTTGTTGATGGGGTTGTGGTTGGAACTTATACGATTGAAAATGGTATTTTAAAATTTATTTTTAATGAAGAAATTGAAAATGATCATGTCCAAAATGGATTTGTAAACCTTAATTTAGAGTTTAATCTTGAAAAATTCAGAGAAAATATTGAACAAAAAATCCCATTCAATGATGATCTTGAAAGCAATATCACGGTTGTCGCAAGACCGAAATTAGAACATAGTGGGATTAAAAAGGAAGGGCATCCTGATAAACAACACGATGCAAAAGAAATTACCTGGACGATAGACGTAATCAATACTAATGATGAGGAAATAAGTGGTGCAACATTAGCAGATATTATTCCTGAGGGATTAGGAGAGGCAAGAGATTTTGTTATTCATGAATTAAGCGTCGGTTATGATGGGGATACAAGAATAGGTGCGGATGTCACATCATCTCTAAATCCAACTGAATTTCCGCTTGATTTAGGGACAATTGCTCCGTTTAAAGGCTATCAGATCCAGTATACAACGCCAATTGAAGATAACACAAAGACGTCATTTACTAATGATGCAAGCTTTGAATATGGTGAAACAAGTATAACAGCAGAAGCGACAGTCGATGGTCTAACAAGGAGTAATATAATCGAAAAAAATGGTTGGCAATCTGGCGTTAATGAAATTGAGTGGAGATTGTCGATCAATAAAAATGGTCAATATATTGAAAATGCAATTATTGATGATGAATTGCCAACGGGATTAACTGTTGTAGATGGTTCGATAGAAATTTATAAAATTGAAAATGGTCAACCTGTTTTAGATGAAACAATTGATGCCACTCAATTCCCGATTACACTTGGGAAATTAGAAACAATGGATGAATATGAGATTAGATATAAAACAGATGTTGATTGGTCAAAAGTAAATGATGGCGACTATCTTAAAGAGAATGCTTTTCTAAATGAGGCAACCTTATATGATGGTGATAAGAAATTTAATGAAGATGATGCAAACGTTAATATTGTAAGAAAACCTATTCTTCGCAAAGAAGGGAAGTCAACCGTAGACTATGACAACAAAGAGCTTATCTGGACAATTCATGTCAATGAAGCAGGACACGAGATTGGGAATGTTGTGTTAACGGATTTAATCCCTAAAGGTTTAAAAATAAGTGAAGACGATATTGTTATTCTAGATCAAGAGGGTAATCCTTTCAGTCCTGTAGATATTAAACTGGAACCTAATGCCAATGGTGGTACGGAATTGATCATTGACTTAGGAGACATAGGTACAAAACAATTGAAAGTGGAGTATACAACTGAAATTACTGATTTTACGATCAATGACTTTAAAAACGAGGTTGGCATGATAGGTGAAGGCATTGATGAAGATGGGGAAAGTGACCAGGCTATCGTAAGACCAGAAGGTAACTCTTACAATAAGAGTTATAAAGGGATCGACTACAGTACCAATACAATTGACTGGCAACTAACGGTTAATCCGAAAAGAGAAGCGATTGCCTCGCTTAAGATAGAAGACACATTCCCTAATAAAGGATTAATTTTATTACCGGATTCAGTAGAGGTAAAGCAAGGGGATAAGACGTTTGTAGAAGGTAGTGATTATACGCTTGCACCAAGAACAGAAGATGGTGAAACAGGTTACCATAAAGGCTTTTCTATCACATTTCTAGAAAATGTCCTACCCCTTGATCACGGGCAAGTAGTTATTGATTATCAAACGTCTTATAATCCTCAAGCGTTAGTTGATGGCAATACTCCAGATTCTTATATATCTGATGATTGGCAAGTTAGAATATATAAAAATCGTGCTGACTTTGAAGGGGAAACAATAAATGATAATCCAATCGATGAAACACGGGATGCTAATACAACGATCAGAGAAGATGCCTGGAACAGTGGTAAAAAAGAAGGCCAATTTATTCACTTTGATGATGAAGGGAATCAAGAAGATGGCTGGGTAAGTGGTAGTGAAAGAAGAATCGCTTGGCAGCTATATACAAACTATCAAAAGCAAAACCTTGGAGAAAATGTGATCATAACGGATACCTTAGCTTATGAGGGAGATATTGATGAGCTTAGTCTTAAAGTATCGGTTTATGATGTGGATGCTAATGGGCAAACAACAATTACAGACACTGTACTAGATCCGATTAATTATTCAGTTGAGGTTAATGATCGTCAATTAACTTTAACTTTCGCGGAAGGCTTTGTAGTCGATGAAAGATATGTGATTGAATTTACCACATCTGTAGCAAATATCTCAGAACAAACCTATACTAACAATGCGATTGTTCAAGTAGGTGATGACGAATATCCTTACAGCTCTACGCTAAATTATAATAAGTACGATAACTATTTAGAAAAAGGGGCGATCGGTCTAGAGGGTAATCAAGTATTCACAGGTGATGAAGTAGATTGGGAAGTTACAGTTAATGAGAGTCTATCAATCGTTCAGAATGCAGTGATTACAGATACGATCAGTTCGGGGCATGTTTATTTAGAAGATAGTCTCAATATTTATAAGGTACAAGATCAAGATCATCCTTTAATAGAAGGAACGGATTATAGCTTTGAGACTGTAGAAGTTATTGATGACAATGGCGAGTCTACTGGTGAAACAAACTTAGTCATCCGTTTTGTAGATGATTTGGAAGATACATTAATTATACGGTATACAACGGTCGTTACTGAAACAGATGGTATGATTGGTAATAGAATTTCATTAGTAGGGGAAGGAATCGAGAATCAAGTTAAAGAGTCTGATAGATTATCTGCAAGACAATTCTCGAACGCAGGTGGACAATGGCGACCAAACAGAGGAGCCTTAAGCATAACTAAGGTAGATTCAGAAACAGAGGAAATTATTACAAATGAAGCGGTTTTTGAATTATTTTATGACTTAAATGGAGAAAGGGTTCAATATACACAGGTTGATGGAGAAGGTCATGTTATCCCATTCACAACAGAAGATGGGGTGCTTGAAATAGGAAACTTGCCACTCAGAACCTACTATCTTACAGAAGTCGTGTCACCAGAAGGCTATGTTTTATCTGAGGAAACGATTGAGGTTGAAGTAAATAAAGCATACAGTAACAATCGTGACAATCTAATAATCGTAGAGTTTCAGAATACGAAGGAAAAGATAGATATTACGGGTAGAAAAGTATGGGAAGGCGGACCAAAACCATCAATTGAGCTTCAACTATACAGAGATGGGGAGCAGTTTGGTCAACCAGTGACTTTAGATGGTACAGAAGAAACGCCATGGGAATATACTTGGACCGACTTAGACCGAACAGATATTGACGGAAATCAATATCAATATACGATTGATGAAGTAGAAGTTCCAGAGAATTATGAAAAAACGATCTCAGACGATGAATTGACTATCACAAATTCATTTGTAACCCCACTACTTGATGTCTCTGTTGAAAAGGTTTGGGAAGATGGGAATAATCAAGACGGCATTCGCCCAGAATCAATTGAAGTTGAATTATTTGCAAATGGTGATACAACAGAGATCGATAACTTAGTTTTAGATGCTAATAATAATTGGCAAGGTGAGTTTGTTAATCTACCAAAATTTAATGATGATGGGGAAGAGATCGTCTATACGATTAAAGAGGCCAATGTTCCAGAGGGATACAATAGTGTTATTGATGGAGACGTTGAAAATAGCTTCATTATAACTAACATCTACACGCCAGAAGTGATCCAAATTGCAGGAGAAAAAATCTGGGATGATGCTGATGACCAAGATGGTATTCGACCAGATTCAATTACAGTGAACTTATTGGCAAACGGTCAGGAAATTGACAAACAAGTAGTCACAGCAGACGAGGATTGGGCTTATGCCTTCGAAGATCTGCCAAAATTTGAAGCGGGCGAAGAGATTGATTATACAGTTGAAGAAGAAGCTGTCGAAGGGTATGAAGTGACATATGACGGTTACGATATAATCAATAGTTACACTCCTGAAGTTCTTGATATTGAAGGAAGTAAAACTTGGGATGATGCTGATAACCAAGATGGAAAACGTCCAGAGTCGATCATTATCCGTTTACTAGCAGATGGTGAGGAAGTTAATTTTGTAGAAGTGACAGATAAGACGGACTGGCAGTTTGAATTTACGAACTTACCTAAGTATGCTCATGGTGAAGAAATCAACTATACAATTCAAGAAGATATGGTAGAAGATTATTCAGCGGTCATTGATGGTTTTCATATTACAAATAGCTACACCCCAGGAAAGACGAATATTAATGTAGTTAAAACATGGGATGATCAAAATGACAAGGATGGAATACGACCAGACAGTATCACTGTCATACTGCTTGCAAATGGTGAGAAAACAGATCTAGAGTTAGTATTAACCGCAGCTAATAATTGGCAGGGTGATTTTACTGATTTAGATACACACCAAAGTGGTCATTTGATTGAATATACAATTGAAGAAGTATCGGTTGAAGGGTATCAAACGGAGATAACGGGAACAAGTGGTGATGGCTTTGTCATTACAAACACACACCAACCAATTGAGCCTGAAGATCCAGAAGAACCTGATAACCCAACTGAAGAACCAGAAGAACCTGATAATCCAACTGAAGATCCAGAAACACCAAGTGATGATACGGAAGATTCAACTAGTGGAAACGAAGCGCCATTAGACGGTGGCAATCTTCCTAAAACAGCAACAAATCTGTTTAATTTATTAGGAATAGGTTTTGGCTTAGTCATTTCTGGTACTGCGTTGATCCTAATCATCTACCGAAGAAAAAAACAAGAAATCTAAGCATAAATTAAAATAGGTAACTCTTATTTCATATATAGCGTTGGTGAGTAAAGTATCCAAACTCACTAACGCTATATTTTTTGAAGATTATAGGCCCACCATCTAGGAGGAAAAAAACAAGTGGTGATTTATATAGCTACAAAAAGAAATAGACACAGAGCTTGCTATTTAATGATAAGGGAGAAAAAGTAAAAATAAGTGACCAATGTAAAAAATACATACTAAAAT
The DNA here is from genome assembly GCF_018919165.1 of Amphibacillus sp. MSJ-3. GTDB lineage: Bacteria > Bacillota > Bacilli > Bacillales > Amphibacillaceae > Amphibacillus. The sequence continues at coordinate 9,524 of NZ_JAHLQM010000036.1, forward strand.
ATTTAATAAGTAACTAAATATGTATACTAAAATATAATTATTGCAATTTAAGTTATTTATTTAACTGATAAAATAAAACTTATAAACTTCTATCAAAATGTAAGCGTATTCATTCGGGGGTGGTGCTAAATCTATTGGAGTTTAATGATTGATTAAATCAAATTTTAAAGAAAGGGATGGATTTAATGAGGAGTAGGGTAAATGATATTTTGCAACATCGAGTTAATTTCTTAGTATTTTTAGTTGCTATTTTTTGCTTCACAATATTACTATTTCCCATACCGACAATGGCGGAGGAGTCAGTTCAATCACTGATGACTGAATATGAGCCAGAAATAACTGAAATAATTAGTGACAGCGGTTTTACACATCCCGGAGTTGGACTAACTAAAGAACATCTTGAAAATATCAGAGAACAGTTAAGAAACCAAGAGGAACCTTGGAATACTTATTTTAATCAGATGTTGTTATCACCTACGGCATCAAAGGATGTTAGGTCGAGTAATCAAAGTGGAGAAGATCCGACAAAACCTGCCTCAGATGCCTTTAACAGTCAAGGTTTTCAGTCGCGGTTTATTGACGATGCATTAAAAGCTTATACGCAATCAATTTTATATATTGTAACAGGTGATGAAATATATCGAGCAAATGCTATGCATATCATTCGAATTTGGTCACAAATGGATCCCGATAAATATGTCTATTATAATGATGCACATATTCATTCTGGTATCCCATTATTTCGAATGGTTTCAGCTGCAGAAATACTTAGATATTCAAGTACCCAAAATAAAGAACTTGAATGGACAGATAAAGACACAGAGGATTTTTCAAACAATCTAATTATGCCGGCTATTGATACCTTCCAATATAGCCCGCATTATTTTATGAATCAACACTTGTATCCTTTGATTGGGGCGATGTCGGGTTATATATTTACTGATAACCAAGACCGATACGAAGAAGGAGTGGAATGGTTTACAGTTAATAAGGGCGCAGTAGATCAAGGAAGAAATGGTGCAATAAAACAGTTATTTAGACTTGTTGACACAAACATTGTGACAGGAGAAAAATTAGATCAGCCCCGTGTACAAATTGCAGAAATGGGGAGGGATCAAGCTCATTCAGCTGGGGATGTCACTAACGTTGAATATTTAGCTCGGATGTTGCTTGCTCAAGATACAAAGGTTGATCCAGTTACAGGAGAGGCATCAACAGCTGCTGATGCTGTCAATCCATATAATTTTCTTGATCAAAGAATTTTAAAAGGTTCAGATTATTTTGCTAGATTTATGTTAGGTTATGATACACCTTGGACTCCACTTGCGGCCTATATGGACCCTGATGGGAATCCAAACGTTATATATCATCAATTATCGGAGGCCTATCGAGGTAGAATCGGTGGTAATGTGTATGGTCACTATTATTACTATAAATACGTTGAAGGTCTTGACATGGAAGAAGAGGCACCCTATTTTACTGAAATGTTTAAGAAGAGACACCCCTTTTGGTGGGAATCTCCTGACGGTGGCGCCGATTATTGGCTATATATACCTGAAGAAGCAAAAGAAGAGGGGGAGGAACTTTTACCTAAAGTATCCCCAAATTCAGATTTGATTGAAATCGAGCTAAGATATACAAGTCTTGATGAGCATTCCTGGACCGAACAAGAAGAAGATCGATCCTTTGTTAGAGTTAATGCTACAGAAAAAGGAAGTAAATTAGCACTAGTAGCCTCTGGGAATGGGGCAAGAACAATTGGTCTTCATGTTCGAACGGATGATACCGTCACAGCGACGATCAATTTAGGAAGGGAAGCAAGTTTTGTTTTGCCTGATACAGGAGGGCAATGGAAATATGTATTATATGAATTAAATGATTTTCAGTTTTTTGGTGATCTTGTTTATTTAACGATCCAGGGTAATGAAGGGGCCACTGTTGATATTGATCATATTAATATAGCAGCGGATAGTCAGTTGACACCATTAGAGTTTAAGAATGGCCAATCCCCACTGAAATTGTTTGGTTATGTTGGTGGAGATGCGCTAATAGAATATGACTTTTCTGTTCATGATGAAGCATCTAGAAATATATCATACCAGATGGATCATAAGCCAGACGGGGCAGAATTTAATGAAGATAGCGGGATGTTTTCTTGGAATCCTGATAGAACTGGAAGATTTTCTACCGTTGTTAGTGCATCAGATGAAACGACGCTTGTAGCCAGAGAAGTGGAGCTTATTGTAACGGATGACCGAGAATCAGCAATTAAGGCTGTCATTGAGCCTTATGATGAAGAGATAAAATATATCGATGATACCTTGAAAAGATATAAGCAGGCATATGATGAGACAGTCAGTGTGATTGAAAGCGCATCAGATACTGTTTTTTATCAGAAACTTGAAGACTTAAATCAAGCCGTCGAAGGTCTCCAAAAACTAACACCATTATTGCAAGATGGAAGTATAGACTATAGTCGTATGCTAGTTTCATCTACTTTTGGTGATCAATTAATTAATCTATTAGATGGTAAACCAGATTCATTTGCAGGCTATTATCTAGCAGATAACTTGAAATATTATATGGATTTTGGCCCAAGTTATAAGATTTCGGCTGATTCCTTTCAAATGCAAGTTAGAGCTGGTTTCCCTGACCGTATCGGGGGCGTGGCTGTATTTGGCTCAAATGATAAAGAGAACTGGACAAGGTTGACACCAGATACAACAGAAGTTTCATCGGAAATGCAGACTCTAGCAGTTGACGATGAATTAAAAAATGAACAATATCGGTTTTTAAAAATAGAAATGGTTAATCCACCAGGCGGAAATCCTATGCTTGAATTATCTGAGCTTAGAATATTTGGTGAGCGCCATGAAACGGTAAATAAACTTTCAGCAGTATCCATCAGTTCTGCGCAGAGCAAGCAGAATCGGATCGTTATAGGTGATACTGTCGAATTATCATTTAAATCAACAGAAAAAATTAATGATGTCAATGTCATGATTCAAGGAAAAGCTGCTAGTGTCAAATCAAACGATGGTTTGAATTGGAAGGCAGAAGCGGTGATGGGAGCTAATACCACTCCTGGTGATGTCCGTTTTAGTATTAATTACAAAACAAATGAAGGGATCGATGCCGAAGAGACCATATTTACTACAGATGATTCAGTCTTATATCTTGCTGATGAAAGTGATTTGATTAGATATATAATTGATTCGACTGACATAACTGATTCGAGTGGCAGGTCTCCGGAAGATGCTAGGATGACAGCGAGTCTGTTATTTGATGATGATCCTGGGACAATCACTGATTATCGAGTTAATGGAAGCGGAAGTGGCGGTTGGGTTGCTTTTGATTTTAAAGAAGGTGGTTATGCAAAATTAACAAGGGTAGAGTTACTGCCGAGACAGGATGGTTACTATCATCGAATAGGGGGTACCGTCATTCAAGGTTCCCATGATGGCGAGGAATGGACGACGATCTCAAATGAAGCTGGTTCTACACTAGGATGGCAGTCTCTAGAAATACACAGTGAGGAAGCCTATCGTTATATTCGTATTTATAACTGGCATAACTGGTTTGGAAACATGTCAGAAGTAAGATTTCATGGTGAATCACATATAGAGGATTTTGTGTCAATTCATGATGTTTCAATTCAATCAGATAACCCGGACAATCCATCTATTGCATTACCAGGGGATACTGTATCATTAATGTTTACGACAGATGATGAACTGAAAAATGCCCAAGTATTTTTTGGAGAGGAAGAAGTGGAGGTAACTTCAGAAGATAAAAGAAATTGGTTAGCAAAATATACTATAGATGTTGATAACTATACAGTTGGAGATGTAGAGTTCTCGATAACTGCTGATAATGGTCCAATGATCAATAAGACATTTGATGGTTCCTCCGTATTTGTGATTGATTCCATTGATGTTGCTTTAGAAAAAGCCGATAATTTGGACTATGAAGACTATTCAAGATTAGGCTATTATCAGTTTATGGAAAAAGTACAATTTGTGAGGGATAACATAGATCATCCAGATTATTCTGAAACGGAACTTGCACTCATGCTATATGAGGCGAAGTCATTACTCACTCAAAGGTCATATTCTATCTATTCATTTGAGGGGAATGCAGATAGTTCGGATGGCTTTTTCCATGGTGAAGTTGAAGGTGAACCAGAATACAAAGAAGGGAAGGTAGGAGAAGCTATTGATTTGAATGGACGCGATCATTTTATTACACTTCCTGAAAATCATTCTCTTTCAAATTATGATGAAATCACCGTGGCAACTTGGGTGAAATGGCGGGGAGGAAATCAATGGCAACGTATATTTGACTTTGGTAACAATCAAGATCAATATTTATTTTTAACTCCAAGTTCGGGCGATCACACCCTTCGTTTTGCGATAAAAAACGGTGGTAGTGAGCAATTTGTAGAGACAGCTTCTTTACCGATAGATGAATGGGTACACGTAGCCATTACGCTAGGAAATGATACAGCCATTCTTTATGTCGATGGTGAGGAGGTTGCGGTTGCTGAGGATGTGACGATCAAACCGAGCGACTTTAAACCTAAAATTAATTATATCGGTAATAGTATGTACCCTGATCCGTTGTTTAATGGGATGATTGATGAGTTCTCCATTTTCGGATACGCACTCAATTCTGATGAAATTGAGGATATTTACAATAATGAATGGCTAAATGTAGATACATCACTTCTTGATTTCTTAATGAACGCTGCAAACAAGAAGCTGAATGAAGGTGATTATTCAGAAGAGAGCAAAGAACAGCTTATTCAAGCGATCGAAGATGCAGAAAAAGTCTATCAAGGAGATTTAACACAGGAAGCGATTGATCATGCAGCAAATGTCTTATTAGAAGCCATCGAAAATCTAGAAGAGCTAGAGCCAGTAGAAGAAGTTGATCCAAGTGCATTAGAGGAGTTACTGGCGACTGCGAAAGCATATTTAGAAGATGAAACATCCTATACAGAAGCTTCGCTTGAGGTCTTAGAAAAAGCGATCAGCAATGCCGAGTCCCTTCTAGCAGATGAAGAAGTGACCCAAGCAGAGCTGGATGAAGCTCTTGAAGCTCTGACAGAAGCCATCGAAAATCTAGAAGAGCTAGAGCCAGTAGAAGAAGTTGATCCAAGTGCATTAGAGGAGTTACTGGCGACTGCGAAAGAGTATTTAGAAGATGGAACATCCTATACAGAAGCTTCGCTTGAGGTCTTAGAAAAAGCGATCAGTAATGCCGAGTCCATTCTAGCAGATGAAGAGGTGACCCAAGCAGAGCTGGACGAGGCCCTTGAAGCTCTGACAGAAGCTATTGATAATTTAGAAGAGCTAGAGCCAGTAGAAGAAGTCGATCCAAGTGCATTGGAAGAGCTCCTAGAGATTGCGAAAGCATATTTAGAAGATGGAACATCCTATACAGAAGCTTCACTTGAGGTCTTAGAAAAGGCGATCAGTAATGCCGAGTCTCTTCTAGCAGATGAAGAGGTGACGCAAGCAGAGCTGGATGAAGCTATTGAAGCTCTGGCAGAAGCCATCGAACATCTAGAAGAGCTAGAGCCAGTAGAAGAAGTTGATCCAAGTGCATTGGAAGAGCTCCTGGCGATTGCGAGAGAATATATAGAAGATGGAACATCCTATACAGAAGCTTCGCTTGAGGTCTTAGAAAAAGCGATCAGCAATGCTGAGTCTCTTCTAGCAGATGAAGAGGTGACGCAAGCAGAGCTGGACGAAGCTCTTGAAGCTCTGACAGAAGCCATCGAAAATTTAGAGGAGCTAGAGCCAGTAGAAGAAGTTGATCCAAGTGCATTGGAAGAACTCCTGGCGATTGCGAGAGAATATATAGAAGATGGAACATCCTATACAGAAGCTTCGCTTGAGGTCCTAGAAAAAGCGATCAGCAACGCTGAGTCCCTTCTAGCAGATGAAGAGGTGACCCAAGCAGAGCTGGATGAAGCTCTTGAAGCTCTGGCAGAAGCCATCGAAAGTTTAGAGCAGGTAAAACCAATAATTGATACCAAAGAATTAGAGCGATTACTTAAAAAAATCCGAAATATACTAGAAAATGTAAAGGTAGGAGATGAAGTAGGACAGTATCCACAATCAGCAGTTGATGACTTACAAAAGGTTTTCGACATGGCAGAGGAATTAATCAGTACAGAAGAAGCATCACAATTTGCAATTGATCAAATGATAAAACAAGTAGAAGAGGCACTAAATGTCTTTGAAAAATCTATTAATCAGACATCCAAGGAAGCTCCTCAACCAGAACTAACAGAAACTAAAAATGATCAGGTAAGGGAGCCGTCTGCTGAAGTAAATGTATTACCAAAGACAGCGACTAATATCTATCATGTGTTGCTAATTGGGCTTATGCTCATGATAAGCGGGATATGGATTATAGGAAAACAAAAAGAGAAATGTAATTAAGATTTTTAATGGATCGATTTCACCATATTGATCATTAAATAAAAAATAGGAACTTCAGTGAGAAAATATCGTATCAAAATCTTCGCTCTTAAAAGTCTTTGAAATGTTAGACTAAAACAGCTACGTTCTATGATGAATGTTTGTGTAGAGCGAAGATTACGGTATTTTCTCTAAAATTTTTAGTAGAGATGAATTGAATATATCTATTCCCCCAATCAAAGAAGGGAAAGCAATGGACGATAGGCCGAAAATAAGAGTTAATAGAAGCCTATTTTTTTATATCTAAAACTCAGTCTCAGAAGAGGAAGACAATCTACTTTACCCAAGGATTCTTTATTATTTGCTTTTTATACTTGATTAGACCATGAAAAATTGATTTTTGACTTAGTAGGATTATCCTTAATTGACATGCCAATAGTCAAAAAACGTGATATAATAACAAAATAATTATAATAAAGTCAAGGTGACGCATATGTTAAAAGTAAAAAATGTGACTATTGGTGAAGGGAGGCCGAAAGTATGTCTCCCGATAACAGGACGTGACATTACTGAAATTAAACAACAATTGCTTGAAATAAATGATAAAAATCCTGATTTAGTTGAATGGCGGGTAGATTATTTTCAAAGTGAAGATATTGATCAACCGTTACAGATGATTCATCAATATCTTGAAGAGATACCGCTGATTTTTACTTTTCGTACACAAAATGAAGGTGGGCAAAAGGAAATAACAGATCAGGACTATCTTGCTATTAACGAGAGAGCAATGATGTCGGGTTTAATTGATTTTGTGGATCTGGAATTAAAGCAACCCCCTATTATCCGTGATCCACTCATTGCAAAAGCTAAGCAGCAAGGTATACATACGATTATATCTAATCACGACTTTGAGAAGACACCCGCAAAGGAAGAGATGATCAATCGCTTAAAAGAGGCGGAATTAGTCGGTGCTTCACTGGCAAAAATTGCAGTAACACCAAAAGATGCTCAAGATGTATTAACTTTACTATATGTAACAAATAAAATGAGTAAGGTCATTCAAATCCCACTTATTACGATGTCAATGGGTGGGATCGGGTTAGTCACACGTTTAACTGGAGAAATTTTTGGTTCGGCTATTACTTTTGGAACTGAAGGGGTGGCTTCCGCTCCAGGCCAAATTGATAGCAGAACTCTATCGACAGTGCTAGATGTCATTCATGATAACTTCACAGAATAGTCACAAAAGGCGGGTCCATTTCAAGGGCTCGTCTTTTGTGATTTGTAATGAAAAAGAAGGTTTATTTTCAAAATTGAAATATAACTGTAATAATTCTATCATCATCTTGAAATTTATCAATGGTATACTAGGCTTGCTGGTTAAGGAACTAGTCTATATTTATAATACATAATAGCTTTTACAGATCGTAATAAATTATACATAGGAAAGTGAGTGTGGGGCTAGGTGAGTGGGAAGAAGGCCGTTGTTAGTTTAATGTTATCAATTGTAATCGTGTGCGTATTTCCTTTTAAATCAAATGTTGTGAATGCTGAAACAGAAGAAGCATTGAAGGGTGAACGCTCAGCATTACAATCAGAGCTCAATGAAAAACGTAAGAACTTAGAAAAAATCCAAACAGAATTAGTAGAACTTGAAGAAGAAATCGATATCGTTAATGAGGTTATTGAAGCAAATGAAGCAGAAATAACGAAAACAGAAGATGTTATTGAAGAAAGCGAAGCAGAAATTCGTGACTTAGAAGAAAAGATCGAACATCTTCAAGATAATATCGAGCGTCGTCACGAATTGTTAAAAGACCGCGCATCAGCATTACAAAAAAATGGTGGAACAATTAGTTATATCGATGTTTTATTTGGTGCCCAAGATTTTACTGATTTCATTGATCGCATTTCACTTGTTACACGAATCACACAATCAGATAAAGACTTATTAGAACAATTGTATATTGATCAAGAGACTGTTGAAGAGCAAAAAGAGTTGGTAGATGAGAAGTTAGAAGAATTAGAAGCTACAAAGGCTGAATTAGAACATATTCAAGAATTAACGCTTGATCAAAAAGAAGAATTAGAAGTCAATCAGAAAAAGTTAGAAAAGAAAAAGAAGAAAAGTGAAAAGTTAATTAAGGAACTAGAAATAGAAGATAATGAACTTGAACAAATGATCGAAGAAGCCCGACGCGCTGTTGAAGAACAAAATATTGTTCAATACAGTAGTGAAACATCTAATGAGACATCAAAACTTAATACAAACACACAAGGAACAAAAGTAGCTAGTGGTAACGTAAATACAATCATCAATGCTGGTAATCGTTATAAAGGTAACTCACGGTATAAGTTTGGCGGTGGACGTTCTCAATCAGATATCGCAAAAGGCTTATTTGATTGTTCTGGCTTTGTTTCATGGGCCTTCAGTCAGGGCGGAGTGAGCGTTCCGGCAAGTACTGGTGGTTTATCAGGAACAGGAACTAAAGTAAGTACAAGCGAGATGCAACCTGGTGATATCGTATTCTTTGATACATACAAGACAAATGGACACGTAGGAATTTATCTTGGAAATGGGAAGTTTCTTGGTTCACAATCATCGACAGGTGTCGCAGTTGCAGATATGACTAGTGGTTACTGGGGTAATAAATTTAATGGTCATGTTCGTCGAATTGTAAAATAATCATTTAATTAAACAAAAGCTTTTACTCGATAGTCGGGTAAAAGCTTTTTTAATAAACAAACTTATCAATGCTATAATTTTTGGCTCGAATGACCTTTATAAATGGAAAAGTACGCCGATTAAATTGTGCGAACAAAAAAATTCACACCCTCCCAATTTAAAACTAAATGATGATAAATCAGCTATCCTTCATCATCTGAAAAGAAGTCAGTTAATAAATTCAATAATTGAAGCCACTTTTTTTGTATTAATTTAGTAATTTGCATCATTAACACGATCCTCTCTGTTGAAAGAAAATAAAGATTTAAGCAGATAGAGATAAAACAATATGGAAAGAAGGTTAATCTTTATTACCAAGTGATGCGTTGGAATACTGGATATGATTTTACCGCAATTATCTAACTGTAGCCTGCCTGCCAATAATTGAAGGAACCATGATCGGATATAAATGTGGACTAACAGTCAGTAAAAATCCGATTTGTTCACCTAATACTTAGTGGAGGGAAATCCCCCTGCTGAGTGAAGATTTACTTTAAGCTATAGTAATCCGTTTTTTTCATAATAAAAGAAAAGAGCAACTGCCCTCGTGGATTTAGAATGTGAATTGGCTTATCTATATTAGTAATTTCATATCCAAGTGTGTTTATTATTTTTTTATACACAAGACAAGCGCTGATGTGGAAAGATTGATTATTAAAGGGATGACTGGGATTAAGCTAATTGTAGTGATGGAATGATTTTTGAGGCAATTTGTATATAAAAGGATTTATTGTTTACAGATGTCTTTATGGAACTTATCAGTGGTTTTTGGGTCATAATTATATGAGGATGGCTATAATACAATATGTGAATAACAGATAAAAGGTGAACCACTCAATTCGTGATTCATCTTTCATCGCAGTGTAACTGTCAGTAAGACTCCCACCTCAAGTATTCAGAGGAAAGTGAGATTGTAAGTGGGAGATCAACTGACAGTAACGGCCCGATTGGTTCAAGGCCTTTAGGTCATCACCTTGTGGTGCTAACAAATGTTTTTGGTGGGACGTGTAACCGTAAATTACTCCAGTGAAACGAGTAACCGCAAATTTTTCCGGTGGGACGAGTAACCGCAGTCCCAGTCAGTGGGGGATAGGGGAAGGCAGACCAAAGCTACCACGTCCTGTAGTAAGGACTGCGTAACTTAGGTTCTCTTGGCCAATCCCCACTGATTGAAGTTTCATTTTACTGCAGATTAACTTATCCGTAAGCGCTCACTTCAAAAGTTGGCGGAAGATATAGAATGATATGAAAGGACGAAGTTTTACTTTACATCATTGAATTTTTGAATTTGAAAAGAATAAGGCGATGGTTCCAGGTCCGGAATGGGCACCAATTGTCGAGCCAACCATTCTAATTTGGATATCCTTTACTTGAAAACGTTCCTTGATCAGTTCTGCTAACTGATTTGCTCTATCTATAGAATCACCGTGACTAATTCCAATTGTTTGATTTTTAAAATCCGTTCCGCGTTCTTCCATAATATCAAGCATACGTTGGAAGACTTTTTTTGAACCTCTAACCTTTTCAATTGGAACAAGTCTCCCCTTATCAACATGCAGAATTGGTTTTATTTTTAACAAGGTCCCTATAAATGCGGCTGATTTACTAACCCGTCCACCTCGATACAAATATTCCAGATCTTCGACTGTAAAGATATGTTCCATGTGATCGGCGTAATATTGGGCAGTTGCTGTTATTTCCTCTAAAGAGCGATTTTCTTGCGCTAATTGAGCTGCTTTTAAGACAACGAGTCCACCACCAAATGATGCACATTTTGTATCAATTATTTTCAACTGCCAATCTGGATAAGATTCTTGTACCTCTTTAGCAGCAATTGTTGCTGATTGATAGGTTCCAGATAATTCAGAAGAAAAGGCAATATATAAAGCTGGTTGCCCTTTTTTAGCATAAGTGGTGAAGGCTTTTTTAAAATCCTCTAGGGCAACTTGCGAAGTTTTTGGAGCTTTACCGTTTCGCATTTCATCGTAGATTGTTTTTGCAGAAATTTCTTGGCCGTCTAAATAATTTTTTCCATCCAAAAGGACGTTTAAACTAACACGTTCAATATTATATTTTTCATAATCCTCAGAAGTTAAATCACTTGCAGAGTCAGCGATGATTTGAACGTTCATGAAAATCCCTCCAGTTATTGATTTATATTATTTAATGATTGTATAATGATTACTTCTAGTTTATAGTTAGCGTGGGTATTCGTCAAAGATTATTTCACTTTTTAAAGAGATTATTAAGAACTTTTACCGCAGTGTAACTGTCAGTAGGACTCCCACTTCAAGTGCTCGAAGAAAACAAAGAATTGTAAGTGGGAGGTCAACTGACAGTAACGGCCCGGTTGGTTCAAGGGCCTTTAGGTCATACCCTTGTGGTACTAATAATCAGTGGTGTAAGGAAGGCAGACCAAGGTCACCACGTCCTGTGGTAACGTCAGCATGACCTACGTCCTGTAGGCTCAGCTTCCACTGATTGAAGTTTCACTTTATGATAGAATGAGTTGTTTCTTATTGGTGAATAATTATTTTAGTGGATAATTAGTATAGGAGGTCGAACATCGATGTTTTTATTTGAAGCCAAACGAGTTATGATCGTTATTTTTGGTGCTTTAATTAATGCAATCGCATTAAACTTTTTCTTTATTAGTGCAGATGTTTATGCTAGTGGTTTTACAGGTATGGCACAGATACTAGCAAGCTTTTTCTCTGAGTATTTAAATATTAACTTTATTGGTACGGGGATATGGCTTCTTCTTTTAAATATTCCAGTTATTTTATTGGGCTGGTTTAAGGTGGGGCATCATTTTACTTTGTATAGCATATTATCTGTATTTGCTACTACCGTTTTTTTAGAGTTAATTCCAGTATTATCGATCTCTGATGATATTATGTTAAACGCTGTGTTTGGTGGTGTTATTGGGGGATTCGGAGTTGGAATCACATTGAAATGGGGGGCGTCTACAGGGGGCTCTGATATTCTGGCAATGGTTATATCCCGTGTTAAAGATAAGCCTATAGGAAGTTATTTAATGATTATTAATGGTGTAATTATTGTTTTAGCTGGCCTACTTAATGAACCAGAAAATGCCTTGTATACATTAGTTGCACTATATGTTACGACTCGAGTAATTGATACGATTCATACTCGACATGAGAAGGTAACAGCTATGATTGTAACTAAAAAAACGGAAGAATTGCAAGCCGCAATTTATAAAAAAGTCGCTCGTGGAATGACGATATTACCAGCAAGGGGTGGTTATTCAAAAGAAGAGAAGTCTATGCTTATTATTGTAATCACACGATATGAATTATATGATTTAGAACGGATAATTAATGAGGTAGATCCTAATGCATTTACGAATGTAGTTGAAACAGCTGGCATATTTGGCTTTTTTAGAAAAGATAATTAATTGAAGGGGCGATTTGCCAATCCACGTCTCGAATCACAATTATTGTGCCTAGAAGACAAAAAAGGAAGGGGAACATGTTCACCCTTCCTTTTGTCCTCAATATCCACAGCTATCCATAATTGCCTCGACTTTTGGAATTAATTCATTCCATTCGACATCAATCCCCTTATTTACAGTGATGAAGAATTGATAGCCAAATACATTATCGATTTCTTTAAGTTGCATAAGTTGGTTTAGTACCTCATATTCACTTGTTTGGCCTGGCATAACAGAGATACTTGCGTCTCCAGGGAAAATTTGTTTATCAGATATAAATTTCATAGCATTTGGATTTGGTGTCGCTTCAGAAATAATAGTCATGGATATCCTCCCTCTATAAATTACGTATTGTCAAAAGTTTCTTAGTAAACCTTGATTTTTGGTTGATTTCATGCCATTAAACATTAAAAAACTTGCCACCCCCTTAGATTTAGGGTATTAGTGAGGTAACCACACACACAAA
>NZ_JAHLQM010000037.1 GCF_018919165.1 Amphibacillus sp. MSJ-3
CATCCAGTTTTTTACATTAAAAGACTGGTCCTAGCTTAGTGATGTCTTTTTTAAGCTAATTGTACCTTGATAATTAAATAAGCTTTTATTTTGTTATTGACATATCACCGCAGGTCTTTCAATGTCATTGAAGTGCTTGGTTTCATTCCGAAAGTAAACCTCTTGATGTGAAAAAAGAACGCAAGTGATCCATAAAAATGCGTTCAATTAAAGTTGACTATAGATAAGATAGCGAAAGACCCTTTTTTAAAAAAGAGTCTGTCGCTGATCATTAATGCTTATTTATCCTGGTAGATGGACTGCTCTTTTCCGTACCAAAAACGACTTAATTTCTTTTGAATAAAAGGAATAACCCAATAATCAAGCCCCAGGCTACGGCCTGAACCGTTCATTAGAGCAATGGAAGCTGGAAACGCCCATGCTTTATCCCAACCAAGCATAGCGGTTAAGGTAAACATAACTAGGAAACCAGCACTAGCTAGGTTAGCTAACCATGTAAATAAACCGAAAATAAGAGCTAAACCAATAGCAAGTTCAATAAAGACCATCATTCTTTGCATAAATACTGCAACTTCTGCTGTCGGCATCATAAATTCCATTATCCAGGCAAACCAACCAGGCATTTTACTAAGGATTGGATCTGCCCATTCTACTGCGGCGTCAGATGCTGCACTTGTTGCGTCAGTTGCACCACTTGTCGCATCTTGTAACCAAGGAAGGTCCATGTTAACTGTTGAAGAGATCAACCATGAATCTTCACCAAGACCTTTGAACAATAGTGGTAGCTTTTTAATGCTAGAGGTAGCTTCGTCCCAGGTTTCTTGTCCCCATAGCTTTGCGCCACCTTCAATGAGCCAGAAGAAACCTAAATAGACACGAAGTAGTACACTCCATAGGACGTTTCCGTAACGTGTAAACATATCACGGAAAATATTGCGCTTATCTTTTGTTTGGAAAAATTCATGTTGAATATATTTAACCATATAATAGCCGCTATAAATACCAAAGAAGTAATAAAGATTAACCATATGCTTAACAAAGTTTGAAAACCATCCGCTTAAGTGAATCCCCATTAAGTTAGCTACACCGTAACGAGCCCCGATTGATACCATAATACCGTGATATTTCCCTTGGTAGGCTACTTTTTCTCCACCGTTAATATCTGCGATAATATTCTTAGCCGCAGTTACACCTGTTTGTTCAGCAGCTTCGACAATTTGGGGTGTTGGTTTCCCAGGTTCTTCTTCGAAATAAGTGAGGTCTCCAACAACATAGACATTTTCATATTGATCAGATTCCATGTATTCATTTACTTTAAGACGTCCTGAACGTGCTTGTTCCATACCGAAGTCTTCTGTATCTGAATTCGCTTGAACACCTGCTGTCCACGCTAAAGTGTAAGTTGGAATGGTATCTCCATTCTTTAAGACAACTTCATTTTCACGCACTTCTACAATTGGTGATTCCTTTAGGATCTTTACACCCTTTTTAATTAGATAAGCCTCAGCTTTATCTGCATCACGACGTTCTAACATATTTAAAATAGTTGGAGCAGATTCAACGACATATAATGTGATTTCGTCAACGTCAATTTTATTGTTTTTGGCTAAACGTTCTTTCCATTCAACCAGTTCACCCACAAGTTCAATTCCTGTAAAGCCAGAACCACAAACAGTAAAGGTGAGCATCGCACGTCGTTTCGCTTCATCGTGTATAGTTGCAGCTTTGGCAACCGTTTTTTCAATATGTTCTCTTAGTTTAACAGCATCCTCCCATGACCATAATGTGAAGGCATGTTCTTCTACACCAGGTGTACCAAAGTCGTTTGGCTCACCACCCATACCTAAAATTAGGTAGTCATAGCTATACTGTCCATGCTCTGTTTTAATTGTTTTTGTCTCATGATCGACATGTGTCACATTATCTGTGACTAGTTTCACTTTTGTTCGGTTAAAAAGTCGCCGAAGGTCAAATTGAATTGCATCTGGTTCGACACGATGCGCTGCAACTTCATGTAATTCTGTCATCATTGTATGGTAAGAATGGCGGTCTATTAAGGTAATAGATACAGAATCATCTTTTTTAAATTTCCTTGCTAATTTTTTAGCGGCATGTACGCCAGCATAACCAGCACCGATGATGACGATATTTTTATTTGCCATTTTTTCACTCCTCTATTAAAATTATCTTGTCAAAAAATGATTAATGTGAATATATGAACAACGATAACTATTGTAGCCTTAATTAGTTGGCTTGTCTAGGACTTTTTATAGATATTATATAAAAAAATGCGTAAAGTTTAAACGCTATATAATAATTATTAAACGAAAAGGTAGTTTTAATATTCACATCCTAATAAAAACGGGGTAAAATAAGAGTTATAAAAAACTGATTCGTATAAGGTGAGTCTTTAACTTAGATTGCTTGACTGTAAGAGGTCAACTTCTATCATACACGAGAACTGATCGGATAGTAAGATGGGAGATCAACAGTTAATAAAGGCTTAATTTGTTCATCTAATAAATGTTTTCGATGGGGTGAGTAACCGCAAATGTCCTCGGTGGGACGAGTAAACGTAGTCCCAGTCAGCGGGGATAGGGGCAGGCAAACTAAACATACTGCGTCCTGTGCTAAGGTCTGCATGACCTAGGGCATGTAGGCCCCAAATGATTGAAGTTCCGCCTTATTGGTCAAGCGAACTTGTGAACAATTTACGATTCTAATTTATCAAATAGACGTGTTTTTTTAAAAGTGGTATACTCATTTCTTAGGGTTTACAAATGTGATAAACTTCACATGTATTTACTACTGTTAGTTAGGAGAGATTGAATTTATGATTAATAAAAAGCGCCTTGCTTTTATTTGGATTGGTTTAATGACTTTAGTTGGTTGTTCATCGGATCAAGCTGAATTATTAGAATCCCCTTATCGAGATACAGAATTTTTGCTTGGTACGGTTGTTAATTTAAGTATATATGATTCTGATAAAGAGTATGTCCTTGAACAAGCTTTTGACCGGATTGAGGAGTTAGAAAATATAATTAGTGATGAAATAAGTTCAACAGAGGTCTCGGAGATCAATAGAAAAGCTGGTACTGAGCCTGTTCAAGTGTCAGATGAACTCTATTATTTAATAGAGAAAAGTATTGAATATGGGGATCTATCTAATGGCAGCTTTGATATTACAGTTGGTCCATTAACAAACTTATGGAGAATTGGATTTAGTGATGCTAGAAAACCTGACCAGCAAGAAATAGATCAGGTTTTACCGTTGATTGATCATGAAAAAATCCAATTAAATCCTGAGAAACAATCTGTTTTTTTGCTTGAGGAGGATATGCAATTAGATTTTGGGGCAATCGCTAAAGGATATATTACTGATGATATTTGTAAATTGTTAGCCGATGAGGGTGTCACATCAGCGATTATTGATTTAGGTGGCAATATCTTTGTGATGGGTCATCGTCCAACGGGTGATCTATGGACAGTCGGCATTCAAAATCCCTTTTTAGCTCGCGGTGAGATCGTTGGTCGAATTAAAGTCAGTGATCAATCAATTGTGACCTCTGGTATTTATGAAAGATATCTTGAAGTTGATGGGACTCAATATCATCACTTACTCGATCCGAATACAGGTTATCCTTTTGACAATGAAATTGCCGGTGTGACCATTGTTAGTGATGCATCTATTGATGGGGATGCTTTATCTACAGTTGTCTTTTCCAAGGGCTTAGATCAGGGCTTGGATTTTATTGAGTCTTTTGATGGTGCTGAGGCAATTTTTGTAACAAAAGATCAAAAAATTATTTTAAGTTCAGGCTTAGTAGATGAATTTGAATTGACGAATGATCACTTTGAAATCATTGAAAAATAGAGCAGGAGGGGGAACATGTCTGTTAAGACTTTTTTGAAACTAGTGGAAATTCAAACGAAAATCGCAAGTTTATTTCCTTTTTTAATTGGCTTACTATTCGTTATTTATCGTTATGAGCGCTTTAATCTTACAAATACAATTATTTTCTTCGTCGCGATGTTACTATTTGATTTAACAACAACAGCCATTAACAATTATATGGATTATCAAAAGGCAAGTTCGGATGCCTATCGAAACAAGCACAATATTATTGGACAAGCTAAGATTCCGATAAGTTTAGTTAGGGTAATTATCTTTTCCATGTTAATAATCTCTACGGGTTTAGGGCTTTGGCTCGTGTATCGCACGGATTTATTTGTTTTATTGATTGGCATGCTTTGCTTTGGAATTGGTATCTTCTATACGTTTGGACCGATCCCATTATCACGCATGCCTTTGGGGGAAGTCTTCTCAGGTTTAACAATGGGATTTGGAATTGTATTTTTAACTGTTTATGTTAATGCATATGATCAGGGAATTGTTAGTCTATTTCTTGATGGAACAACCGTTCAGTTTGAGGCGGATCTCGTGAAATTAATTGAAATATTACTGATTTCTTTACCAAGTGTCTTGACGATTTCTAATTTGATGTTGGCAAATAATATTTGTGATTTGGACGATGATATTAAGAATTTCCGCTTTACGCTTCCTTATTATATCGGTAAAAGAAATGCGATCCGATTATTTAATCTTATTTATATCCTTGTATTTATTATTTTACTCATTGTTGTTTTGCTAGATTTACTACCAATAACTTTATTGGCAGCTCTATTCATTGCCTACCCTGTTTATAAAAATGTTAGTAAATTCAATAAAAAACAGCTTAAAGCAGAGACTTTTAGTGTATCTGTTAAAAATCTTGTCCTTGTCAATGGTTCAATTTTTGTTTTGTTCTTAATTTCTATATTATGGATTTAATAGGAGGGATGTGGCTAAGATGGAACAATATCCGATTTTAAGTGTAGATAATATCTTCTATCGTTATGATCTTAGGGATGAAAAATATGTTTTATCTGACACATCCTTTGATGTTATGCGTGGTCAGTGGTTAGCTATTGTAGGTGGTAATGGTTCGGGAAAATCAACGTTAGCAAGATTAATCGTTGGATTAGCCAGTCCAGAGTCGGGTTCAATTCAATTTAATCAGGAAGAAGTGAATGAACAAAACAAACAGAGGTTACGGGAAAAAATCGGTATTGTTTTTCAAAATCCAGATAATCAATTTATTGGGACAACTGTTCAAGATGATGTCGCCTTTGGATTGGAAAATTTAAATATCCAGTACCCAGAAATGAAACAACGTGTATTTACTGCACTTAAACAAGTTGGTATGTATGAATTGAGAGATAAAGATCCCTCTCAGCTATCTGGAGGGCAAAAGCAGCGAGTAGCTATTGCTAGTGTTTTAGCCTTGAAGCCAGAACTAGTAATCTTTGATGAAGCTTTTATTATGCTTGATCCAAAAAGCCGAAGAGAATTACTGAAATTATTGAAATCACTTCAAAAACAGAATCATTTAACGATTATTTCAATTACACATGATTACAACGAAACGGTTTTAGCTGACCAAGTTATGGTTCTTAATGATGGTCGGGTTGTCGATCAGGGAAGTGTTCGGGCGGTTTATAACCGCAATAAAGACTTGGAGCCTCCATTTGCTGAGCAATTTCGTCGCGAACTTATGCGAAAAGGGTTTTCTATTCCTGATCATTATATGTCAAATGATGAGTTGGTGGCATGGTTATGCAAATAAAATTTGAAGAAGTAAAAGCAGACTATCAATTAGGTCCGATTCGAACAAGAAACGTAATTGATGATGTCTCGGTTCACATTGAGTCCGGAACGTTTACTGCGGTTATTGGGCAAACTGGTGCAGGTAAATCAAGCCTATTAAAGTTGATCAACGGGCTATTAAGCCCATCGACAGGGTTGATTCAAGTGGGAGATATTCAACTAACAAGGGCACCGGAAAAAGAACAGTTAAATAAAGTAAGGAAACGAGTTGGCATGGTCTTTCAATTTCCTGAGAATCAGCTTTTTGCTGAAACGGTTGAGGCTGATATAGCCTTTGGACCAAGGAATTTTGGCTTTGACCAGGAACAAATAAACAGGAGCGTTAAGGAAAGTCTTGATCAAGTTGGATTAAGCTCAGATATATTAAATCGTTCGCCATTTTCATTATCGGGTGGCCAGCAACGCCGTGTAGCCCTTGCTGGTGTACTAGCAACAAAGCCAGATGTACTAGTCTTAGATGAACCAGGAGCAGGATTGGACCCGGAAGGGAAGAAACAAATTTTATCCTTGATTAAACAACTAAATATGAAAGAGCATATGACGGTCCTTATCGTGACACATGATATGAATGATGTTGCAGAATACACCGATCATGTCTTAATCATGGAGCAAGGGAAGGTAATTTGTCACCAAGCGACTAGATCCTTCTTTAATCAATATCAGCAATTGACTGACTTTGGACTTGATTTACCAGACGTTATTTATTTACAACAGCAAATAGAACAGAAGAAGGGGATAAAGCTACCCAAAGTGAGTTTAACAAAGGAAGAACTCATCGATCTTCTGATTGAGGAACAACATTTATGAATAAGTTAATTTTAGGACGGTATTTCCCGGGTAATTCTTATTTACATCATCTAGATCCACGTGCGAAATTAGTGGCAGCTATTTACTTTATTGGTTTACTCTTTTTAGCGGAAAATGTATTGAGTTATCTTTGGCTCTTTGCCTTCACAATGATGTTAATGTGGATGTCAGGTGTCTCTTTTTCAACCTACCTTAAAGGTGTGAAACCATTAATCTGGCTGATTTTAATGGCTGTTTTTTTGCGAATTCTTTTTACTGGTGGAGGGACGATTTATTATAGTAAAGGCCCCTTGATGATTTCGAGTTTTGGACTATTATTAGGCTTTTATACATTCAGCCGATTTGTCATGATTATTTTTGTTTCAACTGTTTTGACGTTAACAACTAAACCCATTGATTTAACAGATGCTATTGATGCCTTGTTGAAACCTTTACGATTATTAGGGATTTCAACAGCTGATTTTTCTTTGATGCTCTCGATTTCATTACGATTTATTCCTAATCTACTAGATGAAACACAGAAAGTCCTTGATGCTCAGCGAGCGCGGGGTGTTGTGTTTGGTGAAGGTCATTTAATCGAGCAAATGAAGAAAATTGTTCCACTAATTATTCCGCTATTTGCTAGTTCATTAAAAAGGGCAGAAGAAATGGCTGATGTGATGGAAGTAAGGGGATATCAATCAGGTCAAAAGCGATCAAGCTTCCGCCAATTAAAATGGAAAGCATGTGATACATTAAGTATGGTCATCATGTGTGCTTTAACAATAGGAGTAATCATACTGAATCATTTTTAGTCTATCGGATAATGGCTTTTATTGTGGATTAACTGATTGTGTAAGCACCTGCTTCATTCGTACAGGCGAACAATATGTGTGGATTCGACAGTCAGGTTAAGTCCAATTCGTTTATTTAATACTCCGTGGGGATCTGCGTCTCCATGGAGTATTAGCTTACGGATCTAGGTCAATTGTGACTGGTAATGTTAATGATGAAATTCTCTTGTTCGTTAAATACTTAATGATCGTATGAATTAAGTGAATAGATAGGGGCAAAATATAATTCCAGAAAAAATATAAAAATCGAGTTGTTCGACTAAAAATTAGTTGAACAACTCGATTTTCTTTTTTAGTAGCGGCGGAGGGGATCGAACCCACGACCTCACGGGTATGAACCGTACGCTCTCGCCAGCTGAGCTACGCCGCCATCATTATTATAAAATCTTTCAAAGACACAAGTGATATCATACAATAACATATTAAACATGTCAATAGTTTTTGAGGTTTTGTCTTCTGCATTTCTAAATTTCAAATAAATATAAGCATCTATCGAGCCATTTTTTGATAGAAAGAAGTCGAAAGATTCTTTCGTTTTGCACTGATATTTTGACAAATTATGTAGTAGATCTGTGATTTAATAGAGCACATACTAGTAAAGAGGTGAACAAACTGTGGCAATGGGTTCGAGTATTTATGCAGAAAAATTGAAAACAAGTCGAAGCGTAAAATGGTTGAAAAAAAGTTATCAGTTTGTGAGTGAAAAGGATATATCATTATACGTGGTTGCTTTTCTATTAGGACGAGCTGTTATCCTAGATGAGTTGATTCCATTTTCACTTGCTTATTTAGTAAGTGTTTGGATAGTAAAAAGAGAACGTTGCCGTTTAGTGATTTTTTGGAGCTTGATAGGAGCACTTACGATTAGCTTTTCTAATTTAATTCTTTTATTAATTAGTTTTATCTTTTTTGGTTTTTTTGTCTCATTAGGCTTATTGGTTGAATCGAAAAAATACCTACCTTATATTATCTTCCTCGTTAATCTACTTAGTCGAATTACATTTGCTATTTTAACAGGAGATTTGACGGCTTATACAGGATTTATTGCTTTCATGGAGTCACTTTTAAGTGCGGTTCTCTTCCTTATTTTTATTCAGAGCACACCATTACTAACACCAAAGCGGTATAAGGCAAATTTAAAAAATGAAGAGATGATTTCATTTGTGATTTTAATTACCTCTGTATTAGCAGGATTTTCAGGTGTGGTTATCCATGGTGTGAATCTCGATTACGTTGTTTCTCGATACATAATCTTATTATTTGCCCTGACAGGAGGGCCGACAATAGGAGCAACAGTCGGTGTAGTGATTGGGTTGATTTTAAGCCTAGTTAATGAGCCGACACTTATTCAAATGAGTTTATTAGCTTTTAGTGGTCTATTAGGTGGATTGATGAAGGAAGGTAAAAAGTTAGCGGTTAGTGGGGGCTTGCTCGTTGGGACATTCCTACTTGGCTTTTATGGTGCGGAGATGGAGACGCTGCTTTCATCTATGCTTACATCACTGATATCGATTATTTTATTTTTACTCACACCAAAATACTTTTTTCAAATTATTGCACGTTATATTCCTGGAACGAATGAACAATTTGAGGAGCAACAGCAATATTTACAGAAACTCCGAGATGTGACCGCGAATCGAATGGAACAATTTTCTGATGTGTTTATGGCCTTATCAAAAACGTTTACTGGTAAGCTGGTTGAAGAGCCTGAGATTGAAAATGATCAAAAGGATACCGATGATTTTTTAAGTCATGTAACGGAAAGAACCTGTCAAACTTGTTTTAAAAAAGCTTGGTGTTGGTCAGAGCATTTTGATGATACCTATCAACATATGAAACAAATGAAGTGCGAATTAAGTGAGAATGGAGCTGTTTCACAGATGACAGAGGCTAAATTCGGTAGACATTGTGTTAAAGCACATAAAGTTGAAGCGGTGATGAAGGAAGAATTATCTTATTATAAAGCAAATCAACAATTAAGGTGGCAAGTGGGGGAGAGTCGTAGGTTCGTCGCAGATCAACTATTGGGAGTGTCAGAAGTGATGAATGATTTTGCTAAAGAGATTGTTAATGAACGTGACCATCATGATCAACAAGAACAGCAAATTATAACTGCATTACATTCGATCGGTATTGAAGTTGATCAACTTGATATATATTCCTTAAGAAAAGGTGAGATTGATATTGAAATGACACTATCTGTTTATCAATATCATGGCGAGGGTGAGAAAATTATCGCGCCTATTTTATCGGATATCTTACAAGAAACAGTTGTCGTTAAGGAAGAAGAGATTTCGCCGATGCCAAATGGTTATTGCTTTTTAATCTTTCATTCGGCGAAGAAATATCAATTAGATGTTGGGATTTCACATGCAGCGCAAAATGGTGGTTTTATTTCAGGTGATAGTTATTCAACGATGGAACTGGCCGCTGGGAAATTTGCCTTGGCGATTAGTGATGGAATGGGGAATGGTAGGCGGGCAAATGAAGAGAGCATGCAAACCTTAAGGTTACTACAACAAATCCTTCAATCAGGTATTGATGAACAGGTCGCTATTAAATCAATAAATTCAATTCTTTCACTTCGAATGACTGATGAAGTATTTTCAACATTAGATTTAGCCATGGTTGATTTACAAACAGCTTATGTTCAGTTTCTAAAAATTGGTTCTACCCCTAGTTTTATTAAACGGGGGAAACAAGTGATTCAAGTTGAATCCAGTAATCTACCGATTGGGATCGTAAAGGAATTTGATGTTGAGGTCGTTGATGAACAACTTCAAGATGGTGATTTGCTAATTATGACAAGTGATGGGATTTTTGAAGCACCCAAAATGGTTGAAAATCAGTCCGTTTGGTTAAAACGGATCATTAAACAATTGAATACAGATGACCCACAAGATATTGCTGATCTATTACTTGAAGAAGTCATTCGTCAAACTTCTGGACGAATAGAAGATGATATGACAATTTTAGTTGGTAAGATTAAAAGATACCAATCCAAATGGGCGACTGTTCCAAGTTATCAATCTCATGTTAATTAATCATCCAACTTTAATCCGGATAGCAAGTTTACTTTATCTCGTTTTCCTGTATATAAAGCTGTCATTCTGTCGAGAATGGTGGTAGTTCATATTAACTGGAGGTTGGGAGAAGTGAAGACAGGGAGATTAAAACAAATTTTGTTAATTACGGATGGATGCTCTAATCAAGGAGAGGATCCCAGACTAGTCGCAAATATTATCCGGGAACAAGGAATTACGGTTAACGTGATTGGTGTACTTGATCAGAATGAAACGGAATCTGACAGTTTAGTAGAAGTCGAGGAGATTGCATCGGCTGGTGGTGGTGTTTGTCAAATTGTTTACCCGCAAATCTTGAGTCAAACGGTTCAAGCAGTAACAAAACAGGCAATGACGCAGACACTACAAGGTGTTGTTAACCAAGAATTAAGGCAAATTCTTGGTGAGGAACAAACAATTGAAGAGTTACCACCTGATAAGAGGGGAGAAGTGATGGAAGTCGTTGAGGATATGACTGAAACATGTGATATGGAATTACTTGTTTTGGTTGATACGAGTGCTAGTATGCAAAAGAAGCTAATGACCGTTAAGGAGGCTTTAATTGACCTCTCGATCAGTATGAATTCAAGAATAGGTGATAATAAATTCGCTATTTATTCATTTCCAGGAAAGAAAAAGGCGATTGATAAAGTGTTGGATTGGTCAGCTAAGCTTAATAAGCTGGAGACCGTTTTTCCTAAATTAACAAGTGGAGGCATAACTCCGACTGGACCCGCACTCAAAGAGGCATTACATTTATTCGGTCAATCTGGTTTATTAAGGAGTTTGAGGAAAAATGCTGAGTCAGAAGAAGCAGATTTCAGTTTTTAATTTACCAATTGGCACTCAATTGGTTGGGAAATGGAATAATCATCGTTACCTTGTTCAAGGTATGTTAGGAAAAGGAGCAATAGGAGCTGTATATTTAGTTAAAAGAACTGATGGTCATCTGGTTGCCTTAAAAATAAGCGATCAGATGGCTGCCATTTCATCTGAAATAAATGTCTTGAAAAAATTAGCTAAGGTCCAAGGGGGGAGCCCTGGACCTTCTTTGTTCGAAGTTGATGATTGGACGAATGCACAAGGAGAAAGCTATCCATTTTATACGATGGAATATATACAAGGAGAACGATTAGATCATTTTCTTAAGCGCAATGGTATTGATTGGCTTGGTGTGCTATTTTCGCAATTATTAACTGAACTTGAACAGCTTCATCATGCAGGTTTTGTTTTGGGTGATTTAAAACTAGAAAATGTAATTGTCGCTAAAAACCCAACACGGCTAAGATTTATTGATGTTGGTGGCGTGACAATGTTTGGACGGTCGGTAAAGGAATATACGGAGTTTTATGATCGTGGTTATTGGAAATGTGGTGATCGCAAAGCTGAGCCCAAATATGATCTCTTTTCATTAGCGATGATCGCTTTAAACTATGTTTATCCCAAGCAATTTAAAAAAACAAACCAACCTAAACAATATTTACTGATGAAGTTGAAGCAATCAAACCTGTTAAAACCCTATCATGTCATTTTACAAGGTGCTCTTTTGGGACAGTATCAAAAGTGTAGTGAAATGAAACGGGATTTTCAAAAAACTAGTTTAAGCCGCATCAACAAAAACAGAGTTTCAATGATGAGTCAGTCAGATCCTTCAGAACCGAGCTGGCTAGAAATTATTATTTTTTCTTCAATCAGCTTGATTTTATTTGTCTTTGCAACTTTATAATGCCATGTTTTTCTGTTACGATAGTTATCAGAATAAGTGATTAAATATAAAAGAGGGTTTAGGCAATGCTAGTAGCAGAAGTTGATCAATATATAGGAAAACATCAGTTAATTCAAAAAGGGACAAAGATGCTGGTTGGTGTCTCAGGAGGCCCTGATTCTATGGCCTTGTTACAATACTTGTTAGACAAAAGATATACTTATCAGTTGGATCTAGTTGCAGTGATTATTGAGCATGGCTTGCGTGGTGAAGAATCGGAACAGGATGTTACTTATGTTCAGCTTTTTTGTGAAAGAAATAAACTTAAGTTTGAAGTCCAGCATGTTAATGTTGAGAAGTACAAGAAAGAACATAAAATGGGCACACAAGAAGCCGCTAGAATTCTCCGCTATCAAGCTTTTGATCAACTTATGATCAAACATCAGGCGGACTATTTAGCCTTAGCCCACCACGCTGATGATCAGGTAGAAACTGTTTATATGCGGTTAACAAGAGGGACTCAGCTTGATGCCTTACAAGGGATCAAGAATGTACGTCCATTTTCAAGGGGTAAGATTATCCGCCCCTTTTTATCGATTACTAAAGATACCATTGAGGCGTATTGTCACGAACACGGGATAGTCCCGAGACGGGATTTATCGAATGATGTGGATGTTTATACAAGAAATTATTTCAGGTTAAATGTTTTACCTCTTTTGAAAAAGAAAAACCCCAATCTATCTGAGACAATTATGCACATGACCGAAAACATAGTAGATGATGTTCAATATTTATCAGATCAAACAAAAAAAGTAAGTCGTGAGGTATTAATTTTTTCAGATAATCCTAAAATGGTAACATGTCAAATTAATAAGTTGAAAAAACACCCTCTTGCTTTACAAAAAAGATTGTTTCATCTAATATTAGATTATCTATATGATCATTTGCCAGATCGCTTGAATTACAGGCATGAACAACAGTTTCTCAACCTCGTTAATAGTAGTCGTGCGAATGCATCATTTGATTTACCAATACAATTAAAAATGATCAAATCTTACCAAACACTAACCTTTCGTTTTGAACAGGAGAGAGAGACAAAATATCTCCTGCCATTAGCTATTCCTGGTCGGGTCTTTCTTCCAAATGAAGATGTGCTAGTAGCAGAAATTGTTGAACAAATAGCAAGTTCAGTAACAGATAAATGGACATACTATTTACCTGTTGATATTGATCAATTACCTTCTTTAGTTATCCGTACGCGTCAACCGGGGGACCGCATTTATCTAGCGCACGTTAATGGAAGGAAAAAAGTAAAAGCTGTATTTATTGATAAAAAGATTCCTTTGGATCAACGTGATGAGTGGCCTTTGTTAGTTAAGGATAACGATGAAGTGCTTTGGGTTGTTGGCTTAGTTAAAGGTGATTTAGCGAAAGCAGTGAAAGAAGATCATTATATTAAATTAACATATCAATCAAGACATAAGTTTTAGGAGGGTTCGCATGCACAGTGACATTGAGAAGATTCTAGTTTCACAAGAAGAAATTCAAGAAAAATGCAAAGAGTTAGGAAGTCAGCTTGCCGAAGAATATAAAGACAAATTCCCGTTAGCTATCGGAGTACTTAAAGGTGCTTTACCTTTTATGTCAGATATTCTTCGCCATATGGATACTTATTTAGAGATGGACTTTATGGATGTATCGAGCTATGGTAGTGAAATGCGTTCTTCTGGAGAAGTTAAAATCGAGAAGGATTTAAATACCAAAGTTGAGGGAAGAGATTTACTTATTATTGAGGATATTATTGATTCTGGTCTTACATTGAATTATTTAGTTGAGCTCTTTAAATATCGAAAAGCGCGTTCAATAAAGATTGTAACGCTACTTGATAAACCAGCTGGAAGAACAGTTGATATTAAAGCGGATATCGTTGGTTTTAAAGTACCTAATGAATTTGTTGTTGGTTATGGTTTAGATTATCAGGAGAAGTATCGAAACCTCCCATACATAGGTGTATTGAAACCGCATATTTATGGTGGTGAATAAAAAAACACAACGATCATGAATATAAATCTGAAACTTTTTCAAAATAAAACAAAAGCATTTTATTATAAAAATAACAGGGCAATTTATTTGTAAAGCTTGTTTTTTCTGTGATAAGATGTACTATAGTTTTCTCGTTTGGGAGGAGGAAAGTGATGAATCGAATAACCCGTAATTTGATTTTCTATTTTGTAATATTCCTTGTCATTATTTCTGCTATGGAACTTATAACAGGACAAGCTAATAGAACAGAGGAATTTAAATTAAATGAGTTTATGGAAGTATTAGACAATGAAGAAGTAGAGAGTATGGAGATGAGACCAGCTAATGGTGTCATGCGAATAACAGGTATTTTAGATAATAAGGATAAAACGGAATTTATTACAAATATTCCAGACAACCCAGATATTGTAGCTAACATAACCCTTAAGGCTGCAAATCAAGGGCTTAGCATTCAGGAAGAAGAGCAGCCAAGTCCATGGTTAAGTTTCTTAATGACTATAGCTCCGTTTATCATTATTGTGATTATATTTATCTTCTTAATGAATCAATCCCAGGGTGGCGGAAATAAAGTCATGAATTTTGGGAAAAGTAAAGCGAAGATGTACAATGAAGATAAGAAGAAGGTTAGCTTTAATGAGGTCGCTGGTGCTGATGAAGAGAAACAGGAACTTATTGAAGTGGTTGATTTCTTAAAAGATCCTCGTAAGTTTACTGCGATAGGTGCGAAAATTCCAAAAGGGATGCTGTTAGTTGGCCCCCCTGGAACGGGTAAAACATTACTTGCGCGTGCAGTTGCTGGAGAAGCGGGTGTGCCGTTCTTCTCAATCAGTGGTTCAGACTTTGTTGAAATGTTTGTTGGTGTCGGGGCATCACGTGTTCGTGACTTATTTGAAAATGCTAAAAAGAATGCACCTTGTATCGTTTTTATTGATGAGATAGATGCGGTTGGGCGTCAGCGTGGCGCGGGTGTTGGTGGTGGCCACGATGAACGTGAACAAACATTAAACCAATTGCTTGTTGAAATGGATGGTTTTGGTGATAATGAAGGGGTTATTATTATGGCCGCGACAAACCGTGCTGATATTTTAGACCCTGCCTTACTTCGACCAGGACGTTTTGATCGACAAATCATGGTTGATCGTCCAGATTTAAAGGGAAGGGAAGCTATTCTAAAAGTTCATGCCCGTAATAAACCTTTATCTGAAGATATTAGTTTAGAAACAATTGCAATGCGGACACCAGGCTTCTCTGGTGCAGATTTGGAGAACTTATTAAATGAAGCGGCACTTGTTGCGGCTCGAAGTGATAAAAAACAAATTGAACCAGAAGATATAGATGAGGCAACAGATCGTGTCATTGCTGGTCCTGCTAAGAAGAGCCGTGTGATTTCTGAAAAAGAAAGAAATATCGTTGCTTATCACGAGAGTGGACATACGATTATTGGTTTAGTACTCGACGAAGCAGACTTCGTTCATAAGGTAACAATTGTTCCTAGGGGGCAAGCGGGTGGTTATGCTGTAATGTTACCAAGGGAAGATCGCTATTTCATGACGAAACCAGAGTTGCTTGCTAAGGTTACCGGGTTATTAGGTGGTCGTGTAGCTGAGGAAATTATCTTCAATGAAGTAAGTACTGGGGCACATAATGACTTTCAACGTGCAACAAATATTGTCCGTAAGATGGTAACAGAATACGGAATGAGTGATAAAATCGGACCATTACAATTTAATGGGAGTAATGACCAGGTTTTTTTAGGTCGAGATATGCAGAGTGAAGCTGGCTACAGTGATGCGATTGCATATGAAATTGATCAAGAAATGCAAAATATGATCAATGAGTGTTATGATAGAGCGAAGGAAATTCTGACCGAACATAAAGATAAGTTAGAATTGATTGCTCAGACTTTATTAAAAGTAGAGACATTAGATGCAAAACAAATTAAATCTTTGTTTGATACAGGAAGATTACCTGGCGACGTTATATCTGAACAAGACGGTGAGTTTGAAACAAATTCAAATAACCAAGAAAATTCAGAAGATGTAAAGGTGACTATTCAAGCTAAAGATGAAGCTGAAAAAGAAGATTGAGTAATATTAAACCAGGCTGTGAACTCTTTTAAAAAGGGTTTGGCCTGGTTTTTCATATTAACCAAGATTTTATTTAAATTTTTGTGGCTTACTATAGAAAAACTGATTGAAGTTCCACTTTATCGTTATCCATTGAATAAAGATTGATATTATCGTTAAAAGTATTAGAATGCATGTGTAAAAAAAGACTGATAAATTAAAGTTTGCGATTACCAAAAAAAACAGTAAAATAGAAGAAGATATCGATGAAATTTAATTAGAAATCGTGTGGTGATAATATGTTACTAGTTTTAGATGCTGGGAACACAAATACAGTGTTAGGTTTGTTTGAAAATGATAAATTAAAGTTTCGCTGGCGAATTAAAACAGATCGGGAGAAAACAGAAGATGACTATGGAATTTTAGTCAGTTCACTTTTTAAACATTATGGTTTAAAGCTCGATGTCGTAAGTGATGTCATTATTTCTTCAGTTGTACCCCCAATTATGTATCCATTAGAATTAATGTCAAAGAAGTATTTTAATGTAAGTCCGATCATTGTTGGTGATTATCCAATTGAAAAGTATTTGAACATGAAGTATCCAAGTCCTAAGGAGCTTGGTGCTGATCGAATTGTTAATGCGGTAGGGGCCATTAAAGAATACGGTAGCCCATTGATTATTATTGATTTTGGAACAGCAACAACATATTGTTATATTGATGAAACTGCTGCTTATGTTGGGGGAGCGATTATTCCTGGGATCGGGATTTCTGTAGATGCCTTATATAATCGCGCAGCTAAGCTACCGCGTGTTGAAATTGAGAAAACAGAGAAGATTATTGGCACTTCAACAATTGAGGCCATTCAGTCAGGGGTTTTCTATGGTTATGTTGGACAAGTAGATGCAGTTGTTCGCCGTATGAAGCAAGAAAGTAAACAAAATCCTAAAGTGATTGCGACAGGTGGATTGGCTGAATTAATCGGTAAAGAATCTTATGAAGTTGATGTGATTGATTCAGCACTTACGTTAAAAGGTTTAGCCGAAATATATAAAATTGTTAAATAAAAAGGAGTTTTTATTTTGAATGATTATTTAGTAAAAGCAACCGCGTGTGAAGGTACAGTTCGTGCCTATGCGATTCGATCAACTGAATTAGTAGAAGAAGCAAGGCGTCGCCAAGATACGTGGGCAACAGCAACTGCTGCGCTCGGGAGAATGCTGACCATTTCTACGATGATGGGGGCAATGTTAAAAGGTGATGATAAGATTACTGTAAAGATTGAAGGAGATGGGCCAACAGGGCCAATTGTGGCAGATGCAAATGCTAAAGGAGAGGCAAGAGCATATATTACACATCCGCATGTTGATTTTGATTTGAATCAGCAGGGTAAATTAGATGTAGCACGTGCTATTGGAACAAGTGGAAACTTAAGTGTGGTAAAAGACCTCGGGCTGAAAGAATACTTTACTGGACAGGTTCCGATTGTCTCGGGAGAAGTTAGTGAAGATTTCACTTATTATTTTGCTAGCTCTGAGCAAGTTCCCTCATCTGTTGGGGCCGGTGTCCTAGTTAATCCGGACCAATCAGTTTTAGCCGCTGGTGGGTTCATCATACAAGTGATGCCAGGTGCTACCGAAGACACAATTGACTATATTGAACAAAGCATTCAATCACTTCCTGCTATTTCTTCACTTATTCAAGCTGGGAAGGAACCTGAGGACATACTTAAAGCAGTCTTCGGAAAGGAACCATTTCGTTTGTTAGAAAAGCTTCCAATAAAATTTCATTGTACATGTTCATTGGAAAGAATAAAAAATGTTATTAGTAGTTTAGATTTAGAGGAAATTGATCAGATGATTGAAGTTGATGGCGGTGCTGAGGTAACTTGTCATTTTTGTAACGAGCAGTATCATCTTACAAAGGAAGATTTAATAGAGCTTAAACAAACTAGGGAGTCATAGTGCCTATGCGAAAATTGATGCTTATAATTATTCTCGTTTTAATGACCACAAATGTCCTAACTTATATTCTAATGAATAAAGATAAAGGAGAAACGGATAAACATTACCCGCCATCAGAAGAGATTGATGAAAAGGAACCTGTTGCGACAATTAATGAAGAGGAAATTTATTATGAGGATTGGATGCGCTATTTAGAAACACACTTTGGTGAAGAGGGATTAAAAGAAATGATTGATCGCCAAGTGATTACTGAATTAGCTGATCAGAACGGGTTTGTTGTTGACCCGGAGATAATCGATTTAGAGGTAGCCTTCTTGGCTACATTAGCTGGTCAATTGCCTGAAGATCAAGTAGAAGCAACAGAACAGGAATGGCGTGAAACGCTTGAGTATCGTTTGCTAACAGACATGTTATTTACTAAAGATGTAGATGTGAAGGAAGAAGATATTCAAACTTATTATGAGACATACCAATCGCAGTATCATTTTTCACATCGAGTGGAACTCTCGCATATTGTAGTTGATGATCAAGAAACTGCTGACCGTGTTTACCAAGAGTTGGAGGACGGGGCTGACTTTCAGGCTTTAGCTTATGAGTATTCGATTGATGATGATTCTCGACCTGCAGGGGGTTATCTCGGATTCTATACAAAGGATAGTAACTTCTTACCGGTCAATTATTTTGATCAAACAAATGATATGGAGCAGTATAGTTATAGTGAGCCATTTCAAGGTGACCAGGGTTATGTCATTCTTTATTTGCATAGAGAGTTACCCGAAATTGAATTAGATTATGAACAATTAAAAGAATATATTCGAGCCAAAATTGCGATTGAAGAATTAGGTGAGACACCAACAGTAGACATGTTTTGGGATGATCTTGATATTGATTGGATTTATTGACAAAATTAAATCAATCACATATAATTAAACAAATAAGATTACTCGGAATTAGGAGGGTGTTAAAATGAAAGTGGCAAAATCAATAGCAGAGTTAATTGGCAACACACCGATTGTAAAGTTAAATCATTTATCGGGAGCAGACGATGCAGAAATCTATGCGAAATTAGAGTACATGAACCCAGGGAGTTCAGTAAAAGATCGAATTGCTTTAGCGATGATTGAAGCGGCTGAAGAAAGCGGTCAGTTAAAAGAAGGGGATACCATTATTGAACCGACAAGTGGTAATACTGGAATCGGTATTGCAATGGTAGCTGCCGTGAAAGGTTATCGGGCGATCCTAGTTATGCCAGACACGATGAGCCTTGAACGGAGGAATTTACTTCGCGCATACGGTGCAGAGCTTATCCTAACACCAGGGTCTGGCGGAATGAATGCCGCGATTAAGAAAGCAACGGAACTAAAAGATGAACATGGCTATTTCATGCCTCAGCAATTTAAAAATCAGGCTAACCCAACCGTTCATGAACGAACAACAGGTAAAGAAATTGTCGAACAAATGGGCGATCAGTTAGATGCTTTTATCGCTGGTATCGGTACAGGTGGTACGATTACCGGAGCTGGTAAGGTATTAAAAGAAAAGTATAAAGATATTAAGATCTATGCTGTTGAACCGACTGATTCTGCCGTGTTGTCAGGAAAGGAGCCGGGGCCTCATAAAATTCAAGGTATTGGTGCTGGTTTTATTCCTGAGGTTTTAAATACCGAAATTTATGATGAGATTATTACAGTTACAAATGATCAAGCTTATGAGACAGCTAGAGAAGCTGCTCGACTTGAGGGCTTACTAGGTGGTGTTTCTTCCGGTGCTGCCCTTTATGCTGCTCAACAAGTTGCTAAGACTTTAGGGAAAGGGAAGAAGGTCTTAGCTATTATCCCAAGTAACGGGGAGCGCTATTTATCAACACCTTTATATCAGTTTAATGAAGAATAATTATTTGCAGCAGTTCTCGCAAACAAGTGGGAACTGCTTTTGTTTTTTAAAAAATAGCGTAAAATGATGTAGATTAGACTAAAAAATAGGTTATGATTGTAATGAAATGAAAGAATTTAGGAAATGGGACTGCTAATCAAAGATAAATGGTGTTAAAATAAAACTTAAGGGGACGATTGACTTGAATCAATATATTTTGACAAAACGGGGGAAATTAGATTTAAGACAAAAAACACTGATCATGGGGATCTTGAATGTAACTCCAGATTCCTTTTCGGATGGTGGTCAGTATAATGATTTAAATAAGGCAGTTGAACAGGCTAAGTGGATGGTGGATAATGGTGCTGATATCATTGATATCGGCGGTGAATCTACTCGCCCTGGCCATACACCTGTATCAGTGGACGAAGAAATTGAAAGGGTAGTCCCTATTATAGAAAAGGTAAGAGAGGTTGTCTCTGTTCCTATTTCTATCGATACATATAAAGCTAAAACGGCTCGATTTGCACTTGAAGCGGGTGCTGATATCATTAACGATATTTGGGGTGCGAAGTTTGATCCGGAAATTGCTCGTGTTGCTTCCGATTATCAAGTCCCGATTGTTTTAATGCATAATCGAAAAGAATCAGTTTACAAAAATTTCATTGAAGACATGCAAACAGATCTATTGGAGAGCATTAAAATTGCTAAGGATAATGGTGTAAAAGATGAGCAAA
The DNA here is from genome assembly GCF_018919165.1 of Amphibacillus sp. MSJ-3. GTDB lineage: Bacteria > Bacillota > Bacilli > Bacillales > Amphibacillaceae > Amphibacillus. The sequence continues at coordinate 20,797 of NZ_JAHLQM010000037.1, forward strand.
TTATTTTAGATCCTGGGATTGGTTTTGCAAAAAGTATGGAGGAAAACATAGAAGCGATCCGGCATCTAGACGTATTAAAAAGAATGGGTTATCCTGTTTTATTGGGTGTTTCTCGAAAAAGGATTATTGATTATGTCCTTAAGCTACCGATTGATGAACGAGATGAAGGAACAGGTGCAACGACTGCTTTTGGTATTACCAAGGGTGTTGACATTGTGCGTGTTCATGATGTTGTGATGAATGCACGGATTGCGAAGATGACTGATGTACTAGTTGGAAAGGGTGTTACTAGGAATGGATAAAATTTATTTAAATGGTTTATCTTTTTATGGTTACCATGGAGCGATTAAAGAAGAGAATGTGTTAGGACAAAGATTTATCGTTGATTTGGAATTATTATTAGATTTAAGAAAAGCTGGTGAATCAGATGAACTTACACATTCAATACATTATGGTGAGGTTTATGAACTAACAAAGCTAATTGTTGAAAAGGAACGTTATACATTAATTGAAGCAGTTGCAGAAAGAATTGCCAGCAAACTTTTGACCACTTATCCACTGTTACAAGCATGTAAAGTTAAAGTGGTTAAACCCGATCCTCCGATAGCAGGTCACTATCAATCGGTAGCAGTTGAAATATATCGAGAGCGTGAAATATTATGAATCGAGCATATATCGCATTAGGTTCAAACATCTCCATACGGGAAAACTATTTAGAGCAAGCTTTAGAGGCATTAAGTCGATATGATTTAATTACGATTAAGAAGCGGTCTTCTATCTATGAGACGGACCCGGTAGGTTATGAACAACAAGAGAAATTTCTAAATCAGGTTGTTGAGATTGATACAAGTTATTCCGCATTAGAGTTATTAGAGGTCTGTCAGCTAATCGAAGCGGAATTAGGAAGAGAGCGAGAGATAAGATGGGGGCCGCGTACAATTGATCTTGACATTTTACTCTATAATCAAGAAAATATTATCGAGGATAAATTGATTATTCCACATCTACGTATGCATGAAAGGGCGTTTGTTTTGGTGCCACTAGTAGAACTTGATCCAAACATAGTTATACCAACGATTAATAGAACTGTACATGAACAATTGTCACTGATACCAAAACAAGAAAAGAGGGGCGTTGTAAAATGGATCAAGAGAGATGGGGCAGAAGAATAAAGGCTTTTCGAAAATTAAAAGGTTTTACCCAAATTGAATTCTCAGATGCAACTGGTATATCTTTATCGATTGTAGGGGAAGTTGAGCGTGGCAAAAGAAAGCCATCTGATGAGTTTTTAGAGCGAACCGTAGAAGTGTTGGGGGTATCGCTTGTGGAATTAGAACCACCGATAGAAAAGGTGAATGCCAAAGCAGATAACTCAAGTCATTGAAGGGCTGGCAATAAGAGTTTAAACGGTATTGTCATTTTGCCGGTATGAACCTATCTATCCATTTTAAATTTATTTTAAAACGAAGTATTTAGAATAGATTCAATCTGTTAATTGTATGTGTATAATGTTTCTCAATGATACTTAAATCAAAATACTAGACAAAAAAAGAGAAGACACTCTAATATAAATGTAAGTTTCGCGACTAACATTTGAAAAGAGGTCTTCTCATGGA
>NZ_JAHLQM010000038.1 GCF_018919165.1 Amphibacillus sp. MSJ-3
CAGTAGCTGACAAGAGAAATAAAATCCCTAGAAAATCACTAAATTATCGAACGCCTTTGGAAGTGTTTTTGAGTTACATCGATGAATCACATTTGTCTAGCTTAAATTGACAAATCAAATATATTAAAAATTCTAACGTCAATATAAATTGGAAAATATTTTGATGTTTTTTGAATTGCTTATTATAAATTGTTTTTATTGTGCTGTTATTAGAAACTGGTATACTGAGGCATAGAACATATTAGAGAAAGAAGGTAGTCGATATGAAAGAGGAGAGATTATTAGTTATTGATGGCTTTAATTTATTGAGTCGAGGATACTTTGCAACTGCTTACCGTAAAACAGAGGACCAGTTAACGAAAAATTCAACCGGACTCTATACAAATGGATTACGTGTTTTTTTACAGAAATTATTTAATGTCATTGAAAAATATGAAACGAGTCATTTAGCAGTTGCATGGGATATTAAGCGTGAGGAAACCAAACGTAAGAAAAAATATCAATTTTACAAAGCGAATCGAGGGGAACTAGCAGCACCATTAATTCAACAATACGAAACCTTAAATCATATCCTTGATCAATTGGGGATAAGTCAGCTTACGATTCCACCACACGAAGCTGATGATATTATCGGCTCGATAACAAAAAAGTGGTCAAACGAGCTAGCAAAGGATTGTCTGATTTATAGTAATGATAAGGATTTCTTGCAACTTCTAAATCAACACACTTCACAAATTTTGATCCATAATAAACTAGAAACCCGTTATACAGTTGATCACTTTAAAGCCGAATACGGAATTGAACCAGATCAGTGGATTGATGTTAAGGCACTTTTGGGTGATCCAAGTGATAATATTCCAGGTGTGGCAGGTGTTGGGCAAAGGTCAGCGTTACCACTAATTCAAATGTACGAATCTATTGATAACCTTTATCAACTATTACCAGATTTGGATCCTAAATTTAATCGTTATATTAAAAAGCTAGTTGAAGGGGAAGAATTTGCTCGAATAAGTAAAGAATTGGTGACAATTAATTGCGATCTTGATTTTTTTAGTACTTTTAATTTAGCTGATCTTGCCTATCAACCAGACCACGAGAAGATTCGTAATGTATTAGCTCAACTAGAAGTTAGTATCCGTCTCGGTTAGCAAAAGAAGGATGTGATAAAATGTCGTTAAATTCCTCCTCAGTCCCAATCAGTGGGGGATGAAGCTCCTGACTAATTGAAGTTTCACTTTATAAGGCCTGGTGAAGGGCATCGGGTCCTAGATGAATGAATCGGACTTTTATTGACTGGTGGCCCTTGATATATCATCTGATTTTTCTCTTCTATGATTGAAGGAGGTGGCTTATAGTCAGTTACTGTAATCAAGAAATGACTTAACTGATGGAGTAAGAAGGAGGAATATGAATTTCCCGATACACTCAATGAAAAGTTAGTGGAAGAAGGGCGCAACTTCACTGATTTTAAAAGTTGTTTAATTGAGGGAAAACTGTCGAAAAACGACTTGGCATTCGATGCTAATTTTGGATATAACATGAATAATGGTATACTAGTTAAGTAGAGGTGAAGAAAGATGATTTTTATCTATTTTTTAATTGGACTATTAGCTAGTACCATTGGAGCTATATCTGGTTTAGGGGGTGGAGTATTTATCAAGCCAATCCTTGATTTTATGGGAGATTATCCAGTTGCAACCATTGGGATTCTATCGTCAACGACCGTCCTTGCGATGTCCTCAGTTTCATTATGGATGAGGCGCAGAGAAGTAAAGCAGATGAGAAAGATCAAAGCCATATTACTTGCTAGTGGTGCAGTAATGGGAGGGCTAATTGGAAAGGGTATTTTCACATCATTAATAGACTATACATGGATAGGTACCGTACAGACGACTTTATTGATCTTAATTTTTAGTGCGGTACTTTTTTATGTGCAATTTAAAGAAAAGTTTCCTAGATTCTATCTTAAAGATAGGCGTTTGATTCTGTTCATGGGTTTAGCTCTCGGAATATTATCAGCCTTTTTAGATATCGGGGGTGGTCCACATAATATAGCGTTGTTAAGTATTTTCTTTGCTATGCATGCTAAGCAAGCCGCACTATATTCTCTTTTTATAATTTGCTTTTCCCAGTTATCTTCACTAATCTTAATGATTGTGAGCGTAGATATATTAAGTTATGATCTGACGATGCTACCTGGGATGATCATCGGTGGTATTTTAGGTGGGGCCATCGGTTCTCATTTATCAAAATGGTTATCAATGGAGAGTGTTGAAGTGATTTTTAAGGTTTCCCTTATTTGTCTCGTTATTTTAAATGTATATAATCTATATATCTATCTTTAATAGGGTCCGATTATCCATGTCAGAAAGGGTCCACTTTATTAAAAACCATTCTACTAGTTATTAGAGTAGGGTGGTTTTTATAATTTAAAAAATTATGCAGAGTAAGGATTAAAACAAGTCGGCCGTTTCTTGGTCTAGTATAAAAATAATCTTTCTATTACAAATTATTGACATTATTTTCCGTAGAAACAAAGGAATAAATTGGTCATACTTGGTAGATTCTTGATAATGTTAAACTGGAAAGTCATTGAATAGCGCTTATGCTTATGGTACCGCGGAATAATAAGTCAGGTACCTGCTTTTAGGAGCAGATTAATGTTTGATGATTTTGAAGTTTTATTAAAAGAGTATGAGCCGATGATCTATCATATGTTAAATAAGTATCAAGTCAGGGATTTCGATGGTGAATTATATCAGGAATTAGTAATCACCCTTTGGCAAGCCACTAAGCAATATGAACAAGGAAAAATGAAGTTCTCAACATATGCCTATGCAAAAATGAATTATCGATTACTTGATCTTTTCCGAAAGCAAAGTCGGGTCCTTGAGGGGGAAGAGATTGTTTATCAAGAGAATAAAAAGATAGCCGTTATTTACGAACCGAGTTATGAAACGGATTATATTTTTCTGCAACAAATAAGGGCTATTTTAACCGATCGGGAGTGGCTCTGGTTTAAAGGACAGATTCTTCAGGGGAAAACTCTAGTTGAAATGGGTCATGAGCATGGTGTTAAGGCAAATGCAGTTCGGCACTGGAAGCGGAAAGCTGTTGCGAAAATTCGTCATTTTTGGAATAAGGAACATTGATGAATAAAGAGGAGGAACAGAAAATTTGAAGGGAAGTTCACCTTAGCATTCATTTGACACAGTTGGTCGTAGATAAACTTTTTTCGCAGATTATAGGAGGTCGAAGAATGGTAGGCTAAGATTTCTAAACTTACAAAATTAAATTGAGACTGGGACATAACTAGTCTCAGTGAGTAAAAAGTGGTTCTATTTACGTTTTTTTGTAAATAGAACCATTTTCATTTTTGTAGTGGTTTGAATGCTTTAGAGTCGTAGAGTTATTAACCGTGAATTTCCTTAAGTTCACAGCCAATAACGCAAATCCTCTTCATTGTGTACTTTGGATTTACCTTTTATAGATAAACGGGTGAAACCCAAATTAGCCTTCAAAAAACCCAAAAAACAGCTCAACATCTATTTTACCTTAACCGTAAGTTTCGCCAGTCTTTTCTTCTCATATCTTCTTTTTGTGTTCCTTTTTATGATCCATTATCAGGAATGCCAACCAAGTGATTGGAATGGCGGGTGGCGACTCCAGCGGGAAAAGTACGAGTCCGAAAATCCTTATTGCAACACGGTAGTGGAGCAATAAGGAATGTTAGACTAAAACCGCCACGTCCTGTGGCAACGTCTAACTGACCCACATCTTGTGCGCCCGAGGCTGTACCCGCGGAAAGCGTCTACCCAGAGTGTAAATCACGGAGTGACACCTCAAAAACATTTAAGAGGTGATGGGTCTATTTAAATGATGATCATAAGAAAAAGGAATCCAGTAACAACTGAATTCCTTTTTCATTTTAGCTGAGTTATGTCCCAGCATCAATTTAATGATTATTTTTATTTAATTGTCTTCGTTTGAAGGTAAAAAGTGTTAAGCCAGCCAGAGAAAGGATTAGGCCAATCAATAAATACTTATATTGTGATGTTGCTGTAACGGGTAATGATTTTCCGCTTTCTGCTTTAGATGAATGCCCATCAAGAGTTTGATCAGGATTATCTTTTGGAATAACTGATTCGGGATCCTTCGGGTCATTCGGAAGGGGTGGTTTTGTTACTTCCGTTTCTCCAGGTTTTTTAGGGTCTTCCGACTCATTAGGATCCTCTGACTCACCAGGTTTCTTAGGATCTTCTGATTCATCAGGTTCTTCTGGGTCAGGTTCATCAATCACAGGCTGATTTGTATACTTAACCTCCGGGAAATCTAGTTTACCAGCTAAAACGACATCACGAATATCTTCACCAAGATAATAACCTATATGTGGTGGCTGGTTATATGTTGCGTTTTGCCATGCAATCCCCATCCGATAAACAGAATCGTGCATTAGTGTTGGTAGCCGGTATTCAGTTGGAATCGTCGTACTAAAAATACGAAGTTCCATACTGTCTTCTGTGGGATAGATCGCCTCTTCCCGCCAATCACCTAAAATATCTGCCTGTAGACTAGGATTTCCTTTTGTCCCATTAATGCTAACAACATCGGCAAAATTCTCAATTACTTGAGTGCTTCCACTTGCCTCATCATATTTGGTAATGGATGTGTGATCTAATAATTCATGTAAGAGATCTCCATCCCAATAAGTTGTAAAGTTTACCGGAAGTCCGATATCACGGAAGCTATCCTCAATTACATCTCCTTGAACATTATAGACACCACCACCGGTTTCAGCATCTAATCCACCTGCACCCCAAAATTCATAGCCAGGCTTAGTCGTAATATTTGCTGCAACGCCTCGGCCGGCATCTTTATAAGCATAAAAGGCCTTTAATGTTTCCCCTGTGGCTCCATCGTGATATTCCAAAGAGGCAACACTCGGATCCTCGCGTACTCCAAATACATGTAATCCTTCACGATCTGGATCAAAAGCACCGACATGCAGGGCATCACCATGGGAACCTTTCACTCGACCCATGTCACCGTCCATCGCATATAAAATTGTTCCGTCATGATCTAGTGTTAAAGAACCCGCAATGATTTCATCAAATCCATCATTATCGACATCTCCGACTGCTAAATTGTGATTTCCTAGGCTTTCACCACGACCAGCCTCATCACTGTCAAATGTCCAATCCTCCACAAGTTTCCCATTACGGAGACTGTAGGAAACAAAGGCGGTTCTTTCATAATAACCTCTCCCGTATATAGCACTCGGTGTTTTACCATCGATATACGCTAAGGCAGATAGAAATCGATCAGAACGGTTATAGAAATTATCTCCCCATGAAATTCCGCCATCACCTTCTTCTTTTTCAACAGGGAAGGCAAAATCAATTGTATCAATTTCTGCACCTGTTTCACCATCGAATACGGAAACATATTCAGGACCTGTGACTTGGTGTCCTCCTTCATTAATCCATTTCCCATCATCTTCAGGATTACCGATTTGACTGATTATTTTATCTTCATCATATTTTCCATTTGTAGCGCCATAAACAGTTGTTCCATCGCCTGATTTGATAAGAAACTCGGATTTCCCATTCCCATCTAGATCACCAACAACAAATTGATGATATTGTGGCCCGGATGTTAAGTTCATCCCCATATTTATTCTCCACATCAATGTCCCATCCAATTTGTAGGCATCGAAAATAGTCGGACCAGTAATGACATCTTCCAAAGCCATCATCGCATTTGATGGATCCCACTTAATGACAATCTCATATTCACCATCTCCATCTAAATCACCAACACTTGCATCATTTGCGCTATAGGTATACTCACCGGTAGCAGTAACCCCACCTTCTGGCTTCTGCATGGGAATAGATAGATAATCTTTTTCTAGGGCAGTCACTTCTGTTTCTTCGACTGCTTTTCCTTGATTTAATAATTCAATCGTATATTTGTCACCGGCTTGCCCTGTAAGATCATGATAGTTAGTAGTGAAAAGGGGCTTTTCATTCAGCAATTGGTTGTTGCGGTAAATATTAAAGGTAATGTCTTGACTATATTCGTCAACTAATAATCGCCAACTAATAAAAATACCTTCTTCCGCTTTTAGGGCAACTGCTCCTCGATCAAGCCATTCAGTCTGTCGCTTTGTCTTTGGTGGTGTTAAACGATTATAAACATAAAGCGTAGCGGTCCGATCCAAGTGATTATTCAGATCATCCCGTTCAGCTAATATACCAGTAAATTTATAAACACCTGCTTTACTCGGGTCCCAATCTTTCCCTTCAGGCTTCCACTCTTCGATGGCCACTTCAGTTTTACTATTATCCCCAAGTATAACAGTAACGCTGTCTGGTAAGCCAATTGAATCAAGATTACTTGTTGTTTCATTCACATAGACGCGTTGATAAGGAAGTGGATTCACTCGGATAATTGTATCTTCAGGAATTGGCTTATGATAAAACCCGAAGTTATCCAAATAAGTCGTCCATGTGAGGTTATTTCCGGAGGTTCTGTTTCCAACTAATCTAACAATTTCAATTGAACCATCAAAGTCAATATTATCGAGACTAAGTGTGTCTTCTATTGACTTTCCAGATTCTTGATCAGTTAATTCTAAAGTAACTGTATTTTGATATAAATCTAAATGAATTGAAATAGTATACCATGTTTCAGGATCATTAAAGTCTGTTTCAATTGCAGTATAAGATTGCCCACCAATAAAATATGATAGTGGTGCATTTTTTGTATGATTTAGGGTAAAGACAATATTACCGGATCCATCGATTAAACGGATTTCACCACCGTTTTCATATAAATGTTCACCTTTGTCATTCACTTCACCTGGATACCAATCAAACTTTGTTAGAATATGGGTTCCTTTAATAGCTGTATCCAGTTGTTTGGTAGCAACACGCCCACCACTTTGATCAACAATATTAAATTGTAATTTATTCGTATCATTCCCTGCAAGATCTTCGTTGTTTATTGATAAATCCGCATTGGTTGTAGTGAACCCCCAATTGACAGGTGTTACTTCCATTGTATCTCCGAAATCGGTATAATAAAGTGTTTGATACCCCTTAACTTCTGGGAGTTGGTCATTTTCAGTGACTTGAACAGTGATCTCTAGCTGAATTTGGTCATCATTTTTTACATTTTCTATATCTTGATGTATCAGTGTCCCAATAAATGAATAAGTACCTATTTGCTCTGGATTGTAGTCTAAAGATGACCACTCTACACCAAGTTCAACTTGACTACCATTGTCTAGTTCAGCCAAAACCTGTTGAGGTAAAAGTTTAATTGTATCTTCAAAACTATGGTTTAAAGGCAACATAAGTTCCGAATGATATTCTGTCATAATTTTGCTAATCTTATTTTCTTCTTGTGGTCGTGCCTGCTCTTCATCTTCAGCTTGATTTATGCTGATGTTATCTAGGTCCATTTTAAAATTAGACAATTGCTTATTGGCTCGATTGCTAATAATATTAAAACCTTTGAGTTGTTTTTGATAAGTTAAATGACTAATATCAATATTCTCTATTTTAACTGAGGTATCCGAATTATTTTGCTCACCAATTATAATTGAAACGCTTTCATTAGTGAAGTCAAAGAAGACTTCCACAGAAAGCCAACGCCCATCTGTTGGGACCCCATCGATAACGGTTGCTTCACTTATATTTGAGCCTGATGAACCAAGATCAAAAAGTAGTTGACCATCGGGACCACCTTCTTTGATCAGTCGGAAAATTGCTAGATCATTTGAATCGAGAAAGGAGATCTCAGTAAAATTTAATGGCGCTGATATTTCCCCGGGGCGCCAATCAAAACTAATTAATACTTGGTCAGCAGTTGTCGGTTGATCAAAGTTCTTCACAATAACACTTTGCTCATCAGTACCACTGCTAGTCGCCTCCAAATAATGATTGTCATCTTCCTTAATGACCCTTACTTCTGAATCTTCACTTGGCTCAAAACCCCAAATATCTTGATCTTCAAAATCTGTTCCTGCTAAATGTTTATTAGGAAGTAAATCACTGCCTACTGCAATAACTGGTAGATAACTTAAATTTTGAGACAATAGAAAAAGAATTAAGAGCACAGCAATTAACCTATTGTAACGATTAGTCATAACGATTTACCCACTCCTTTTAAAATTTGCAGATCTAAATTAAACTGATAACAAAATGTAGCTACCCCTCCTTTGCTAATGCTACTCTTATCAACACTAGGGATATTAACTGCTTATACCAACGAGATTTAAAAATAGGATTAAAAATGGGGGATCTTTCATTCATTGTAATATTACCGCCAATGAATTGATGAAGAGTAGCCAATTTTGTGCCTAGCATAACAAGTTGTTAAATTTCCATCAATAGTACTTTTTTGCGAATAAGGGGAAGTGAATCAAATGGACTAGATCATAAGCTATTTTTTTGTCATGAGGATAAAAATCCAGTTGAAATTTAATGTAAAAGTAGTTAATCTTCCAAGGATGGAGTTGTTTGTGTCTCAACATCTTTCGATGACAATTAACTTTTTTCTATAAGGTAACTTCGTTATATGATTCGAGAGAAAGACCGTCATCCCCTTACTTTATCTTCTATTTAAAAACGAGCTCGAGAGTTGTTCAAAAGATGAGTCAACAAGTTTTGTAAAAAAATGACTATGTGAAAGAAAACATATTGAATGCCAACCATTGTATTTAGTAAAAATGACAGTTATATTTTACTAATAATCTATCTAAAGTTAAAATATTTCCGAATTACCTCAGAATAGATCCTTTTTTATAAGGGTTATGGCTTAGTTTATTGGTTCTCAGTGGCGATTTTTGTTATTAGTTAATTTTACTTTTATATATTGACAGGAGACAGGTAATTGGTTAAAATCAATTTGAAAGCGCAATCATATTTAAGTAAAAGATTTATTACTCATCATTATTGAGTGAAACAGAATAAAATAACACTTTTTTGCATATCTAGTTAGCTATTGTTTTTTTATCTTATAAAATAAATTTGATAACGCTTACAGATATATTAGACATTATTAGCTGCAGGCCACACTTCGATCATATCTGGGGACAGTTAAATGCTAGCTTAGCTAAACAGTCAATACAGATCCAAATCGTTCAGCTAACAATTAGTTTAAGATAAACGAAACTTCAAAATGGGTAACAATTGAAGGGAAGTGAATGCTTTGTGCTGAACAAGATTGGATTACTAAAAAATAATGCTGTACTAGTTGATTACGAACTTTTACTGCATATGTGTGTCATGTTGGTATTACCGGTGGATAAGCACCGTAATATAAATTAAAGTAAAGGAAATGGGGGTAATAAGATGACGAGAAAAGCAATGATTCGTCTAGCGGCAATTATCTTAATCACTTTTTTGTTTGTAGTAGGTTGTGATTCAAAGGATAATGATACGACTACAGACACAGAACCAGGCACTGATAATGTGGATAACACTGGTGATGAAGGAGAAGAACCTGAGGGTTTACCACCAATGACAGATGAAGAAATAACTTTAACTTTTGCTAATTGGCTACCCGAGGAGATTTACCAAAGTGTTGCTGATGCATTTATGGAGGAATATCCTAATATTACAGTAGAGCTTATCTCACCGGGAGATGGGGATTATAATGAATTCTTACTCAACCTAGCAGGTAGCGAAGGTTTGCCGGATGCCTTTTGGGTTTTAGGTGGTGTTGACATTGCCATTAGAAACAGATGGCTAGGGGATATGACAGAGTACTGGGAAAATGATCCCGAAACGGAAAACGTATTAGATACGCTCAAAGATATTGGTTATCTTGATGGTGAACGAATGTTATATGCTCCAAGTGGTCATTTTCCATATGCTGTTTTACTAAATGAACAAATATTTAAGGATCAAAACATTGACCTGCCATCCCCAGACTGGACATATAATGAAATGATCGACTTAATTGAGGAATTGACCATACCAGAGGAACAAATTTATGGACTTTATCAGGGGACAAATTTAGTAACAATGGGTACGATTGTTTTAGGTGATACGATTGGAGAATACGGATGGAATGGAGAAACATTCGATTTAACAGAACACTGGGCAGATGTAGCCCAACAACGGGGAGATTTTATCCGTAATGGTAACCACGCACCATGGCCAGGAACAGATGAAGCTGAAGCGGCATTTGGTGATCGGGATGCATGGGCACCTGAAACGGGTCAGGTTGCAATATATTTAGATTATGTTGTTGGTGTACAGCGCTTTGCAAAAGAAGAAATGAAAGAATTAGGCCTAAGCTATGTACCTTATCCAGTTCCACGTGGTGATAATGCAGAAACAGAGAATAAACCTGCCTATGTTGACTTTGGGACGATCTCACCTGCGACAGAACATCCACGTGAAGCATATGAGCTATTAAAGTGGATGGGATGGGGAGTAGAAGGTACTAAAGTTAAGTTAGAAACAGCCTTAGCAATTGATGAGCCTGAGGTTACTGCACCTCTCACTAATGATGAGGATTTATGGGAACTATATCGTAGCTTATTCCCAGAAGGGCAACATTATGATGATTATCTAGAACGAGTAAAATACCCTATTCCACTAGGTGGAGCGATCTTACCTGGATTTGGTGTATTCATGGATGAAGCTTATATTAACGGAGAGTATGGTAGAGTTGAGGATGCCATTGCAGAAGGGGAATTAAATGCCCATGATATTGCGCAAGATTTAACCAACCGAGCAAATAAAGCTTATCAGGATGCAATGGAAGAGATAGCCCAACAGTGATAAGACAAGTATGATGAAACAAGGAAATCATTAAAAAGGCAAGAAATGATTCTCAGATTTATACTGGGGATCATTTCTTTTTTAGTTAAAATAATGTTCAAGTAAATATGACTGATTGCAGTGTATAATGATAAGAGTTTTCTTAGATCGCAGACTACCAGATTGCAAGCCTTCTATTTCAAACATACAAGGGAAAATATTACTTGATAAGGGTGGATCGTTTTATCGCATCATATGTTGACAACAAATATGGATTTAGTTAAAATTAAAATAATAGTATCATCTTTTTAAGTAAAAATTTATCTCGGTGCAATTGTTAGTAAGATCCTTACTAATCGAAGTTTCACTTTATCCGATGAATATTAATTATTTCTTTAAAGTTTGGGGAGTCATTCACCTAATGTAGAGGTATAACAGATAAGGATACTTATTTTTTATTTAAATTTGGTAACGCTTACTTTATTGTGACTATTATAAGCAAGTGAGGGTTAATGATGAATTATTAAATGCTTTTAATCAAGAAAAAGGTCATTAAAAATGGTGTCTGTTTCAGTTGCTAACGTTCTCTAATTGAATGATGTATATGGATGTCGGTATTATCGGTGGATAAGCACCGTAATATAAAATTTCCTAAAGGGAATGGGGGTAATAAGATGACGAGAAAAGCAATGATTCGTCTAGTGGCAATTATTTCCTTAGTTTTCATGTTTGTAGTAGGTTGTGATTCGAAAGATAATGATACGACTACAGACACAGAACCAGGCACTGATAATGTAGATAACACCGGTGATGAAGGAGAAGAACCTGAAGGTTTACCACCAATGACTGATGAAGAAATAACTTTAACCTTTTCAACATGGTTAGATGCTAATGTTTATGAGTCGATGGCGGAAGCTTTTATGGAGAAATATCCAAACATTACAGTAGAAGTTATTTATGGAGATATTGGTGAATATAATGACTTCTTAACAAACTTAGCAAGTAACGGTGATTTACCAGATGTGTTTTGGTATTTAGGTAATGTTGATGTTCCTATTCGTAATATGTGGCTTGGTGATTTTACTGAGTACTTCGAAAGTGACCCTGAAACAAATAATTTACTTGATACGTTAGCTGCATATGGTTATTTTGATGGTGAACGTAAAATGGCCGCAGCAAGTGCTTACTTCCCTTTTACTATCTTCCTTGATGAGAATTTATTCGAACAACAAAATGTAGATATGCCATCACCAGATTGGACTTACAATGAGATGTTAGATCTGATAGAGAAAATGACAATTCCTGAGCAAGGGATATATGGCATGTCGTCTGGTACTAACTTAGTTACAATGGCACCAATTGTTAATGAAGATGCTTATGGAGAGTTTGGTTGGGATGGTGAGAAGTTTGATATGACTGGCCAATGGGCTGAATCAACCAATAAACGGGCAGAGTTTATTCGTAACGGAAATCATGCACCGTTTGGTGGTACAGATGAAGCAGAGGCAGCCTTTGGTGATCGTGATATTTGGGCAGCTGAAACAGGCCGTGTTGCTATTCAATTTGATTATTATCCGACGATAGGAACATTTAAACAAGATGTTTTCACTGATAAAGGGATTAAATGGGTTCCGTACCCCGTTCCTAAAGGTGACCATGCAGAAACTTTGAATAAGCCTGCCTTTGTTGACTTTGGTACGATTTCACCTGCAACAGAACATCCACGAGAAGCTTATGAGCTATTAAAGTGGATGGGCTGGGGGCGTGATGGATGGGAAACGAAGATTGACATATATAAACAAATGCAAAATGAAGATCCGAATTATCATCCAGAGGGCTTACCTTTAGTTAAAGATGAAGATCTGTGGGCAAGTTATCGCGAGCTGTTACCAGAGGGCGATTATTACCAAGATTATCTAGATCGAGTAAAATACCCCGTACCATTAGGAGGAGCCGTTCTTCCGGGGTTTGAGAGTTTCTTGAATGAAGTATATTTTGGCGGTGAATATGGAAATGTTGAACAGGCGGTTATTGATGGTGAAATTAATGCTCTTAATATAGCACCAGATTTAACTGATATGTTGAACCAATATTATTCAGATGCAATGGATGAACTATTCTATTAATTTATTATAGGTGACAGTCTAACGAATATCGGTAGATTGAAGGGATTTGTGGTAATTAGGTAGAGCATTTAATCGTTTGTATGAGTATAGTCTCGTTGTTTAGTTTATTTTTGATACAAATAAAAGAAGCTTATTCACGATTTGATAAACTTCTATATTTGCAAACTTCCATATGAATTAGAACAATTTAATTTAGTCTTGGGCTTTAACCTTTTGCTCTTGACATCATTTGATTATCTTTCTATTTGAAACCTAACAACATGAAATGGGGAATTAAAATGACAAGAAAAGTAATGTTTAATCTCCTATTGATTATTTTAACAGCATCCATGCTGATTACAGGTTGTTCTTCAGCTGAGGATGTAAATGGTGGTTCAAATGCAGGAAGTAAAAACGAGATTGCCAGCACTGGTGAGAATGAATCAGAAACTTTACCTCCAATGACTGATGAAGAGATAACACTTACATTTGGAACTTGGCTTACACATGAAATGAATGTCTTTTTAGCAGATAAGTTTATGGAGAAATACCCTAATATAACAGTGGAAATTGTTCAAGCAACAGATGACTTAGGGTGGAATGACTTTCTAACGAATTTAGCTAGTAATGGTGAATTACCTGATGTCTTTTGGTACAACGGTAATTTAGATGTTGCGATTCGTAATATGTGGCTTGGTGATTTTACAGATCTTTTTGAAGCTGATCCGGAAAATGAGCGTTTACTAGATACACTGTATGATGTAGGTTACTTTGATGGTGATCGAAAATTAGCAGCTGCAAGCGCACAATTTCCATTTGCGATTTTCTTAGATGAAAATCTATTTGAACAACAAAACGTAGAGATGCCCTCACCAGATTGGACTTATAGTGAGATGTTAGATCTGATAGAAGAAATGACGATTCCTGAACAAGGGATTTATGGTGTAAATATGGGGACTAATTTAGTAACAATGGCACCGATTGTCAATGAGGATGCTTATGGTGAGTTTGGTTGGGATGGTGAGAAATTTGATATGACGGGTCAGTGGGCTGAATCAGCCAATAAACGAGCAGAGTATATTCGTAACGGAAATCATGCACCGTTTGGTGGTACAGATGAAGCAGAGGCAGCCTTTGGTGATCGCGATATTTGGGCAGCAGAAACAGGAAAAGTAGCCATTCATTTTGATGCATTTTGGACAATTGGTCAATTTAAACAAGATGTATTCACTGAAAAAGGGATTAATTGGGTCCCCTATCCAGTTCCACAAGGTGATCATGCAGAAACTTTGAATAAGCCAGCTTATGTTGACCTTGCTTCTATATCACCTGCGACTGAGCATCCACGTGAAGCCTATGAATTAATGAAGTGGATGGGCTGGGGCCGTGAAGGTTGGGAGCATAAAATAGATGCCTTTGAAAATCTAACCTATGATAATGGTGATCAAGTCTTTAACCATCCTGAAGGTGCACCGTTACTAAAAGATGAGGATTTATGGGCGGATTTTCGGGAGTTATTACCAGAAGGTGACTATTACGACGAGTATTTAGCAAGAGTGAAGCACCCAATATCACTAGGTGGAAGAGTGCTTCCTGGTTTTGACTGGTTTCTAGATGAAGTCTATTTCGGTGGTGAATATGGCAATGTTGAGGAAGCCATAGTTGAAGGTGAGGTTGATGCTTTTGATGTTGCCCAAGAATTAACGGATTTATTAAATGAATATCATCAGAAATCATTAGAGGATCTCTTTTATTAACAATTAACGGATTCACACAATAAATAATTGATTATTATCTAAAAGGCACCTTAATAGATAAGCATTTATTTTATTAAGGTGCCTTTATGTGATGCAGTTTTATCGTGGATTACCTAACTGTATGCTCAACACAATAATCCCACAAGGAAGCCATAGGTTGATAATCGGGTTCAACAGTTAGTAAAAGTCCAATTCGTTCATCTGACACTCAGTTGGGATAAAGGAAGTCCTCACTGAGAGAAGGGGCACTTTATTTTATTAGAAGGAATGACCTCTTCTTAAACTGATGATGTTAAAAATTCCTTTTGAAAAAAGTCAAAATAGTAAAAAGGATCAAATAAAAAAATATTTTTTGGAGGATTTATCATAATGTCTGCTTATCTATTTGCGCATTTTATCGGTGAAGGAAAAGATGAGGAACAAATTTACTTTAGTGTAAGTCGAGATGGTTTACATTATCAAGATATAAATCGGAAAGAACCTGTTTTGCGTTCTGAATTAGGAGAAAAGGGTGTCCGTGACCCGTTTTTAATTCGTGATCCCAATAACGAAAAATTCTATTTGATTGCGACTGATTTACGAATTGAGAAGGGGTTAGGTTGGGAACATGCACAGACTAAAGGAAGCCGAGATATCATTATTTGGGAATCATCTAATTTAATTGATTGGAGTGAGCCGAGAGCTGTCACGGTTGGTATTGCAGAAGCGGGAAATGTTTGGGCACCAGAAGCTATTTATGATCAGAAAGAAGAAGCATTTCTAGTCTTTTGGGCTTCAAGAGTAAAAGGGAAACAGCGAATCTATGCAGCTTATACCAAAGACTTCAAAGTCTTTAATAAACCATTTGTTTTTTTAGAAAAAGCGTGTGATGTTATTGACAGTACTATTACTTTCGAAAATGGTTATTATTATCGATTCACTAAAGATGAAACAGATAAACGGATTATCATGGAGCGTGCAAAACATTTAACAGGTCACTATCAAATGATTGAGTCATCTACACTTGCTGAGTTGGCTGGTGTTGAAGGTCCTCAAATCTACCAACTACCAGACAGAGAGACCTGGTGTCTAATTGTTGATCAATTTGCGACAGGTAAGGGGTATATGATTTTACAGACAAAGGATTTGGCTAGCGGAGACTTTCATGCCCTTGACTTAGATAGCTATGATTTTGATCAAACAAAGAAACGACATGGGAGTGTATTGCCTATTACTGATTGCGAATATCAAAGTTTGTTAGATCACTATAAATAAAGGCTAGTGTAATACAGGCTCCTATATTAATTTTCTTTTATTTATATTAGACGATAAGATTTATTTATTCGTTACGATTGATTCGGGGCAGTGTTAGACAGTGAGTGAAGAGAAATAGTGTGTTGTTATAGAAAGATTTATATTTTACTAGTGAACCTCGGTCAAAATGGTTAGGAACGTCAGGTAAATGTATAAAACTTCGCATGATAAGATTAGTTATTCCATTAGTTAGATGAGCCTTTTGGAGAAAATTGTTTTCAATCTTTTAAGCATAAAAAATGAATATGTCTATTTTTTAAAATGGACAACTATGAGTTTTTTTATCTATAGAAAGGAAAGAGAGAGTTGAAACAAGGTCAAAATAATAATTATCATAGAAATGAAAAATTAAATTCAGAAAAAACCGCCTATCTTTGGGCCTTTTTTACGGGTGAGGGAGATGGGGCTGAACAGATTAGTTTAGCTGTATCACAAGGAAATGATGCCCTATCTTGGTATACTTTAAATCAAGGGAAACCTTTATTTGTCTCTAGAAAAGGAGAGCAAGGTTTACGAGATCCCTTTATCATCCGTTCTCATGATGGTGATCGATTCTATTTGATTGCCACAGATTTGAGAATTGCCGGTCGACATGGTAATGGCTTCCATACAGCCCAAATTGATGGATCGCGTTATCTTGAGATTTTTGAATCAACCGACCTTGTGAATTGGTCGCAACAGCGTCATATTAAAGTTTCATCAAAATTGGCAGGTAATACATGGGCTCCCAAGGCTATTTGGCATGAGGCGAGCCAACAATATCTTGTCTTTTGGGCATCCAACCTTTATCAGACGGAGGATGTTCAGGAACGGGCAGATATAACATATAATCGGATGATTTATGTAAAGACAAAGGATTTCCGTCAATTTACCGAACCTGAAATTTGGGTGGATGTTAATCGTGGAAAAGGAAAAGGAACGATTGACGCAGTTGTAGCCCAAGAGGACGATATCTATTATCGCTTTATGAAGGAAGAAGAAAGTATGACGATCCGTTTAGATTGCTCATCTGACTTATTTGCACAAGTGATAGGAAGAGAATATGCAAGCCATACCGGCCCCATCGACCAGTGGGTGACTTTGAAAGAACAGGTAGCTAATGGATTATCTAATGGAGAAGGTCGTCCATTTACTGGTGGGGAGGGACCTTTGATTTTTCGAGCCAATCCTAAAGATGTAAATGGCTATCGTTGGTATTTATTTATTGACCAGCCAAGTTATCATGGAGGTCCGAATCATTATATTGGTTTTGCTAGTCATGATATTACTGATGGGAACAGTTGGGTAAGTGTTGCGGATAAATTACGTTTACAATTACCGGAAAACGCTGATGGTGGGAAGCCAAGACATGGATCGATCATTTCTATCACTCAAGCAGAGTATGAACGAGTATTAGAGGCTTATGCACCACATTTGCTTTCAAATAATCAGTAGATTAAGAGACGTATATTTTGAATAGATATCTCTTGATAAGTAGAAAAATATAATATAAGGATGGTAGGATATGGGGAAAGAGCAAAGGTTGCAAGTGTTAACTAGGAATGTAGGTCATAAACTTAATGATTTATACGGTATTTTTTATGAAGATTTAAATCACGCGGCTGATGGTGGATTATACGCAGAACTTATTCAGAATCGTTCTTTTGAATTTGATCCAATTGATAACAGCCAATACCATTCATTAACTGGATGGGAAAAGGTTGAAAGAGGGCATAAGAAAGTGGACTTAGGTGTTGAGACAAGTCAACCGCTTAATCCTAAAAATAGCCACTATCTTGTATTAGATGTTCAAGGAAATGATGGTGTAGCTGGAATTATGAATTTGGGCTTCAGTTCAGGTATTTCATTAAAAAAGGAGGAAGAGTACTTCTTTTCCTGCTATGCTCGTTTGGCAAAAGATGAGCATAAAGAAATATCTATTGCTTTAGAGAGTAGAGGAGGTAAAGTTTACCACCAACAGAGGCTGAAGATTGATTCAACAAAATGGAAGAAATATAAACTTACTTTTACCGCCACAGAAACAGATCCCTGTGGCCGATTGGTGATTACGACAGAAGCGGTGGGTTTATTACATTTGGATATGGTTTCATTATTCCCTAAAAGCACCTATAAAAATAGGCCAAATGGCTTACGACGTGATATCGTTGAATATCTTGAGGCTTTAAAACCAAAGTTTTTGAGATTTCCAGGCGGGTGTTTAATTCATGATGGAAGCCTTAATTCAGATGATCGAGATTCAATGTATCGTTGGAAAAATACGATAGGTCCAATAGAAGAGCATCCAACCGTAAGAAATAATTGGGGCTACAACCAAACGCTTGGATTGGGTTACTATGAATATTTCCAACTAGCAGAAGATATTGGTGCTAAACCAATACCAATCTTACCAGCAGGCTATAATCCACACCGACAAGAGGCTGTCCCAATTGAAGAACTTCAACCGTGGATTGATGATGCGCTTGATTTAATTGAATTTGCGAATGGTGATATGACAACAAAATGGGGTAGCGTTCGTGCGGAGTTAGGTCATCCAGAACCATTTGATCTAGAGTATATCGGGATTGGGAATGAAGAAGTTGGTGCAGCATTCTTTGATCGTTATGATTATTTTCATCAAGCCATAAAAGAAAAGCACCCTGAAATAAAAATCATTAATTCAAGTGGGCCTTTTGCAGCTGGAAGTGAATATGATCGTGGCTGGGCTTCAGCAAGGAAAAATAACTCTGACTTTGTTGATGAACATTATTACCAATCTCCAGAATGGATGCTTGCCCATTACCATCGTTATGATCATTTTGATCCGACAGGTCCAAAAGTGTTTTTAGGGGAGTATGCCTCAAAAGGAAATACGTTTTATAATGCACTCGTTGAAGCAGCTTATATGACAGGTTTAGAGAAAAATTCCGCGGTTGGATTAGCATGTTATGCGCCACTTCTTTGTCATGCAGATTACGTCAATTGGCAGCCTAATTTAATCTGGTTTAATAACCACCAAGTTTATCCGACAGCAAACTACTTTACTCAGCAGTTGTTTATGAACCATCAAGGTGAATATGCATTAGAGACGAGCTTAGAAGGCTTTAATTGGGATCAGACACCAGAAAATAAACCGATTACTGGGAAAGCAATGATCGAAACAAACCAAATCAATGGTGAGTTTTATGATTTGAAAATAATCAATAAAAAAACAGGTGTGGAAAAACATTATTCATCCATCAAGCTCAATGGTATCGAAAAGTCTGAAATAGATGATGTGGAATGGACGGATTACCAAATTTCATTTAAAATGAAAAAATTGTCAGGTGATTTAGGATTTAAACTGTACTTTGGCCATGAAGACGAAAAGAATCAGTTATTTTGGGAAATTGGAGGCTGGCTAAATCAAGATAGTTTAATTGGAGCAGACGTTAATGGGATGAATTCCTGTTTAACACAAAGTATTTTCACGCTAGAACCCGATAAAGAATATCAGTTTGATTTGCATATCTCAGGTCGGACAATTTTGACTTATATAAATGGTAACTTGATGAATGAAACAGAAGATGTTCTCCCAGTAATTGAGCCCCTTTATTACACAGCAAGTCTAGATAAGTCAAAGGGTGATGTGCTTGTAAAGGTTGTTAATGTACAGGATGTCCCAGTAAAGACAAAAGTAGAACTAGTGGGTATTACTAAAGATAAACTTGAGTCAACAATTTATGAATTATCAGGTCATGCTTTAAATGATCAGAACAGTTTTGAATATCCAGAAAAAATTAAACCAAAGCAAAAGATGATTGTCATTGAAGATCAGGTAGTAGACTATGAGTTTGCCCAACATTCTGTGACTGTATTTAGAATTCATCAAGCCTTGTAAAATCTCGCTCTAGATGGTGGTTGGCTTCTATTCTACTTATTAATGGGAAGTTTGATATGAATATTAGGAGTCACTTCAACCGGTGTAGTGATAGTGAATAAGTAAAGTGGACTTTTGTAAAGTAACAGTTTTATACGTCCCTCCTCCTGTGTGTGGTGAAGAAGTCAGACTTTTAATGTTCTTCCACCTGTGATCCGATGTTTTATCTGGTATGATTGGCGAAGGATCCTACAATTAGTAGGCTGTGATAGGTAATTAAAAATAGCAACCGATCAATGTTTAGTCGGTTGCTATTTATCCATTTTAACAGACTGCCATATGGCGGTTTATTCTGTTTAAATTAAGCTTAATTGGAAGAATCTCTTATAATAAGACTTGTGTCAATATAGACTTTCTTAGCTACTTTTCTTTCGGTCAGGATTCTTTCCATCACGAGATCAATTGCCGTTTCCCCTAGTAATTCAGTTTCGATTCTAACTGTACTTAATGCGGGATAGACAAACTTTGAAATACTGATATCGTCAACACCAATTACACTAACTCGATTTGGCACTTCAATACCAGCTTCATGAAGGGCACGTAATGCACCAATGGCAAGTGGATCATTACCAATATAAAAGGCGGTTGGTAAATCAGTTTTTAAAGTTTCAATCGCCCGTTTCATTTGTAGGTAGCCACTGTCAGCGGAAAAGCCATCAATAAATATGTAGTCCTCATTCAGCATTTTCTTCTTTTTTAGATAAGAACGAAAGTATTTTTCGCGCTTATCTTCAATCGGATCGGCCGTATTATGAAAAGTCTCATAACCACCAATAAAACCAATTTTTTTATGTCCACGATCGATAAAATGATCTAAGACTTTTTTAGTTACCTTCTTAAAATCAATTTGAACGGTATCAATTCCATCGACCTCGTAGAATGAATCGATGATCACAATGTTTTTTGTTATTCTTTTTAGCTGATTGAGTTGATCATCAAATATATGACCAACGATAACAATCCCATCAATATCCTTAGGGATATTCAGAAAGTCCTCTTTTAAATATTTCAAAAGTTGGATATTATGATGCTCAGCTCGTTCTTCAATTCCAACACGAATGGCCATATAATAAATATCGCTTAGCTCTTCGCTTTCTGTCCCCCAATGTAAAAAGGCAATCCGCTGTGTAGCGCCCGTTTTTGGTTTTCGCTTTTTATAATCAAGCTCTTCAGCTGTTTTGAAAATTCTTTTTTTAGTTTCCTCAGTTACAGAAAGGGTCGAATCATAATTGAGTACGCGTGAGACTGTTGCGATTGAAACCCCGGCTTTCTCTGCAATATCCTTTATTGTTGTTGCCACTCTAGTCACCTCTAAATCATTATCATTAAACCGATGTCCGGATCGATATCATTTGAGCAATTTTGATTTGTCAATTTAAGCTAGACAAATGTGATTCATCGATGTAACTCAAAAACACTTCCAAAGGCGTTCGATAATTTAGTGATTTTCTAGGGATTTTATTTCTCTTGTCAGCTACTG
>NZ_JAHLQM010000039.1 GCF_018919165.1 Amphibacillus sp. MSJ-3
GCTCGCTTCCTTCAGATTCCGCGTCACCACGGACACCCTTGCGTTAGGCTAACCACTACTTCTGCCTTCATGGCTCGGGACTCTCACCCTAGAGATTACATCCATGCCAGGCACACTAAAGAAAAAAACCTCCACTGAATGGAGGTTTTCTTTATTATTCTACTATTGTTTCGCCTTCTACAGTTCCTGCAATATCAGCAGAAGCTTCAACATCTTCATTGGCAAAGATAATATCACCTGTAACAGTTGATGTTTCATGTAATTGGAATCCATCAGCTTCAACATACACATCACCATCTAATGTTCCACCCTGGAAGTTTAAGTTTTCACTTTGGACAACGAGTCGTGGAGTAGTGATCGTATATTGAGCAGTAATATTTTTATCTTCATCTTGATCATAAGCTGCTATTTTACGATAAATATCATTAGCTTCATCAGCTTTATCGTGGAAAGTACCTGTAACTACTAATTCATCCTCTAAAGTTAAATCTTCAGTTGCAATAATAATCCAAGTTCCATTTTCACCTGCCGCAGCATGCATACCTTCTTCATCAGTTACAAATGAAGCAGCGGTTACTACATCTGTTTCATCAGTAGTCTCATCAGCTGTATTATTGTCTGCTGTATCTTCCTCTACATCATCATTACCACCACATGCAGCTAACAATCCAACAGCTAAAATCATAGCTAAAAACAGTTTGAATTTCAATTTCATTGCTTGTCCCTACTTTCTTTTGTTTAAAGATTGTACAATGTTGTACAATCTTTATCATAGCATATTTTTATACATTTGTATATATAAACACTTTTATATTTGACAAGTGTATTAACTATCTTTAACAAATTAATCTTCACTTAAACATAAAAAGTTACTATTATCATTATGTGTATAATAGTAACTTTTTATGTTTAAATCATTTTATCACAGCGTAACTATCAGTAAGACTCCCGCTTCAAGTATTCGAAGGAAACTAAGGATTATAAGTGGGAGATCAACTGACAGTAGCAGTCCGATTCGTTCAAGGGCCTTTGCCTTTAGGTCATACCCTTGAAATAGTAACAATTGACTTCGATGGGACGAGTAAACGTAGTCCCAGTCCCAATGAGTGGGGATGGGGAAACGCAGACTTAACCGACTACGTCCTATAGGCCCAACTCCCACTGATTGAAGATTCACTTTATATCATTAATTATAAATGCAGTAAAGATGATCTGATCTTAGGTTCCATTAGACAGCAAATTAGCCTTTTCTAGCACCTCTTCCTCCACGTTTCGATTCGGTGTGCTTGCGTAAAGATGCTAAACGATCTTCAGATTCCTTCAAGAATCGGTTCATTTTTGCTTCGAAATTCTCTGTTCGTTCTTGACTAGATTGTTGCTTACGACGTCCTTGATTAGGGTTATCTTTAGCTTTTTTTATCGATAAACCAATCTTTCCATCTTTTTCGACATTAATCACTTTAACTGTAACTTCATCGCCAACAGTTAAATGCTCATTAATATCTTTAACATAATTATCGGCAACTTCACTAATATGAACGAGCCCTGTCTTCCCTTCACCCAATTCAACAAACGCCCCAAAATTAGTGATGCCTGTCACCTTGCCCTGCAACTTGCTGCCTACTTCGATTGACATAAAAAAAATGCTCCTCCTTAAGATTTTAAAAAAACAGATATATTACTACATATATTATAGCCACGCATTGAAAACTATGTCAATAAGCAGGCGCCTCTTCTAACAGTTTAAAAACAATTTCTCCTTCTTCAGTAAAGAAATAATTAGTTTTGGCAATTCGCAAAACATAAGATTCATCTTCTAATAATTTTATTTCTTCTAATAATGATGTTTCTTCTGCCTTTAGCTCCTGCTTCTCCTCTTGTAATGATTCATATTCTGCTTGTTTTTCTCCATAAAGCTCCCTTTGACTCATATGATACGTTAAAAGACTAAAGAAGAAGATCAATACAATGGTGCCAAACAATATAAGTCTTATTCTTAAAATACGTTTCCTTTTATTCTGGCGTTCCATATGTGCATCATATCGATTCATATAAGGTGAGTTAATTCGAGATACTTTATCTGTTCTATTTCTCATTACCTGATATCCTCCTTTAATCTTTTTTTCGATTCATTATTATATTCTCTATCTTATAAAAAACCCCTGCTGGTTTCTTTAAGTATTTTTTCATCTTTTCAGGGATAATCATCATTATAGGTGTAAAAATCCATGCCACTATTTTAAATAAAAACAAGAAAGTTTTAACTACTATTAGTATAGCAAGATTAATGATAAATAAAAAGCCACGACTAACAAGAATAAAGGGTTTAATAAGTATTAAATTAATTATACGCCCAATCATGGTGAAAATCCATCTAAATAAACCAATGACCCTCTCTAATATAGCTTGGTACAATTGACGAAAGCTAAAAAAGTAAAAGTAAAAGCCGATCACAATTGCTAATATAAAATAAAAACGAACTTGTCCACCATTTATTTTAACCAAGCTATAAAAGATTAAGAGACTTTGAAAGAGCCAGAAGAAAAATTGAAATATAAATTGAAACACTTTTTTACTTTTCAACATTTGAATGATACATTCATTTGTATCAAACATACAACCTAAGTAAAAACCAACGATAAGCATCGTAAAAAAGGAAGCAAATTGCATCTCAACGGTCATTTGAATAGTTTTCCAAGGAGGCTTTTTGTTTGATCGTTATGATGATCATCTAAATAAGAAAAGTCAATTAATTTCCCTTTGATCTCTACCTTTCCCTGTGTGACATCTAACGTTTTAATTTGAAGATTTTCCCCTCTTATCATCAAATAACCTAAGACTGTTTCCAATAGAAATTCTTCATTATCAAAACTATCAACTTCTTTAACCCCGGTGATCTCTATCATTCGTCGATTACGTACTTTAACCTCATGATCTGTCGATGGTGAAGGTGTTAAGTAATGGTTCGTTTCTTGTCTCATTTGAGTCCCTCCTTTAATATCAATAATATGATATGTAAGAGAAACACAATTTAGAACGGGTTTCAAATTATACTAGAATGCCCATATCACAGATGCATGATTCAGTTTCTCCCATTAAGGAGTAACCTTTACTACAAATTAACCGACCGTTTGAACCTCTTTTCAATCATACTAGAAAACGACCCAAGAATAAGTACGGAGGAGAAGAATACCTCCACTCAGTATGGATCCACCTTATATCAAAGGCGTAAATACACTTTTGATTCTATATTTCAATGCTAGAACATTGCATGATCGGTCAGCCAAACGGTAGAACCACAGAAAGTCTGACTAATCCTCTTTAGCTACTTGTTCTTCTTTAATAATTGTGTAGAGCTCTGTTGCCGCTTCTTTTTTAGTGGATTCTTTTAACTCATTTACTCGAAGTGTGACTATCTTCTGACCAAATTGGATAACCAATTCGTCTCCAATCGCTACTGGTGATGAAGCTTTTGCCTTATTCCCATTAATGGTAATCCGACCTTGATCAGCTACCTCCTTTGCCAGTGGTCTTCTTTTAATTAGACGGGATACCTTTAAAAATTTATCTAGCCTCATATTAATGTCCTCCTCCATTAGATTTCATTTTCTTTGCCTCTTCCCATAACTTATCTAACTCTTTTAACGAAACTTTAGTTAGATCCTGTCCTTGCTTACTCAACTTTTGTTCAATATATTGAAAACGTTGAGTAAATTTTTTATTTGTTTGTCTTAAAGCCAAATCGCTGTTTACTTTATAATGCCGTGCCAAGTTAATGATTGAAAATAATAAGTCTCCTAGTTCTTCTTCAATCTCTTTCACTTGTCCTCCTTTTACAGCTTCACGGACTTCAACTAATTCTTCTTCAATTTTTAAATAAATCGCTTGTGGGTCTTGCCAATCGAAACCAACCTTTGCCGCTTCCTTTTGTAACGCATCAGCCTCAACTAAAGTAGAAGCTGATTTCGGAATTCGATCAAGCATTGATATCATACGCTTCTCCCCTTGTTCTTCGGCCTTTATAGCTTGCCAATTAGCGATTACAGCCTCTGCATCATTCACTTCTACATCACCAAAAACATGAGGGTGCCTCCGGATCATTTTCTCTACAAGCGACTGAATCACATCATCGATCGTAAAATAACCATTATCAGCACCAATTTGACTATGGAGCATCACCTGAAGCAGAACATCCCCTAATTCCTCAATAATATGAAAATCATCCTCCTCATTAATTGCATCTATGAGTTCATAAGCTTCTTCGATTAAATAAGGACGAAGACTTTCATGTGTTTGTTTTTGATCCCAGGGACAACCATTCGGTCCTCTTAAGGTTGCAATCACTTCACGTAATCGATTAAATTGATGTGTTAAGCTCTCCTTTTCAATCGGCTTAACATAGACACTTGTCAGGTTACTTAGATGAACGCTTTGATCTAATTCAACTAATGGGATCGGATTAATCTGTTCAACAGAACTACCAGCCGCTTCGACAACAAGTATCGGATGCTCTGGGGGTAAATCCTCAAGTAAAGTCAATTTAACCTCTGAGGCAATCATTTGATCATAGACCTGACAAAAAATAAGATGACTTGTATAATCAATTTGCGCACGCTCAAAACTTGTTGCATCCAAAAACTGAAATCCCCCAATTGGATCAATGGCTGTTGCTGTAAATAAATCATCCAAATAACTTTGTCCACCTATTATTTTAATTTCAACTTCTTCTTGTTCTAGCAATAGTTGAACTGTACGCTCTGCCAGCATCGGATGGCCAGGCACAGCATATCTAATTTCTCCTAGTTCTTTAGCCTTTTCGATTAATTGGCCCACAATCTCCTGATACACCAGATCAAATTGATCATATAATTGATAAACCGAATCAAATGTTTGATACTCTAATCCTTCCTTCTGAAGTGTTTGAATAACCGGATGATCTTCAGTTCGGACAAATAACGGTATTTCCGCTTCCGTTATTTTTCGATAAATCCCTAAACTTAGTTGGTCAACATCACCAGCACCAAGACCAACAACTTCAATCTGATTCATTTTCCACCCATCCTTTAGTCTTTTTCTTTTAAATCTTTATCTGGAAAATTACATTAATCTTTCATTCGCCTCTAAGTAGCCATTTCAACTTCCCTCTTGCTTATCTTTTAAAAACGGCAAGACTTGGCGCTCTTCTTTAGTAAATACAGAACATTCTTCCAAACTAAAAAAATAAATTAACACACCAAGAACAATTAATACCAAGAGATATAGAAGTTGTCCTATCCTAGTCAATTGATAAAATAAGGGCTTCGCTAGCCCATGAACAAAGAAAACAGATCCAGCCATTAATACGAGTGAAAGGATAAATCCTTTCCACGGGATTTGGATATACTTGGCCAGAGGAAATAACTTATTTAGCTGGATCAAATTTAATATTAAGATGGTCACTGCCGCTAAAACGGTAGCTAAAGCAGCACCTGAAATTTGAAATTGTGGGACAAGTAAAAAGTTGAGCACACCCTTAACAATGACCCCGATTAAAACAAACAGGGCTGTCCGAACAATATGTCCAAACCCGTGCAGGATAGAGGCTGTCGATATACTCAAAGCAGCAAAGACAATCGTGACAGTGAAAATTCGTAAGCTGGTACTTCCTATATTCTCTTTGAATAATAGCATATTAACTTCAGGAAATAAGACAATTAAGCCAACCGTGGCACCACTAGCTATATATAAAGTAAATCGCCAGGTACTTGCAATATAACCTAAAAATCGATCCTGATCATCTGATATTCTTGCTTTTGTTACCGAAGGGATCAGGGCAAGTGCTAGGGAAGAGGCAGAGACAATCCCTAGCTGAGCTAAGGGTTGGCCTCGATCTAAAACACCTTTTAATACTTGAGCCTCAGCTAAGGCCATTCCTGATTGTCTTAATAAAGGAACTAAAGTAAATGCATCAACAAATTGAAGTAATAATAACAACATATGATTGATTGCAATGGCTATCCCATAACCAACAACAGCTATAAAAAGAGAATGTACAGTTTGTCTCGTCCCATTATCGATTGCCTGTTCACTTGACAGTCGCTTCCGACAAACCAGTAAAGCAATAAGAGCACCGATACTTCCACCAATACTTGCCCATGCCGTCCCAATTCCAACATCATACAGTGATCGGTTGGATGTTGTTACAAATAAAGCGGCACAAATAATCAAACTTACACGAATGATTTGTTCAATCATTTGTGAAAGGGCAGTTGGTACCATATCATTTTGCCCTTGGAAAAGGCCCCGTAAAGAGGAAATAGCCGGAAGTAATAAGAACGGAAATGCACTTGCTCGTAATCCTTGTGTTAAATCATTGTCGTCCATTAAATCAGCGATAAAAGGTGCACTCAAATAAACTAACAAGAACACGATCATCGAAAATAACAAAAGCTGGCCAAAAATACGAAACTTTAGTCGTTTATTGGGGGAAGCAGATTGCTCAGCAATCAATCGCGATATCGCAGCAGGGAAACCGTATAAGGCTAAGGTCATTGCCATACCAATAAAAGGGTAGATCTGCTGATAGACATAAAAGCCAATATCCCCTGTTATATTTTGCAAAGGAATTCGATAGCCAGCACTCAATACTTTACTAATTAGACCGGCATATGTAAGTAAAAAAGCACCTTTAAATAGTTGGCGCTGTTCTGTCTCTTTATCCATTTATATAGTACCTTTCTTCGCTTCAAATTCACTTCCATTATAGCACAGTTGATACATCATTAATAAAAAAGACTCCCTTCTTTGCGGTCTAATCAACAGGACTTATCCGAAAAGACTTTTCACAAAATGAAATAATCCGAACAGCCAATTTGTGACAGGCCATTCGGATTATTATGAAACTAAGCTAATTTTATCCTAGCTAATATTATTGCATTTGTTTGCCTAAGAAATTAGCAGCTACTTCTAATGTTGTTTTTTCCTCGTTTGTAATTTTATCATCTTTGGAGAAAATAACGATTGCACCAACAGGATCACCATTGGCAATAATCGGCTGAATAATATAGGAAGCATTGATTATGGATTGATCTTTCACTAATTCTAACGCAACAAATGAGTCTTTTACCAGTGGTTGGCGCTCTTCCATTACGCGCTCAATTAAATTTGAAATGCTTTTACTTAAGTAATCTTTTTTATTATTCCCAGCCGCTGCAATAAACGTATCTCGATCAGAAATTAAGATTGTTTTATTTAATGACAGGTACAATGCCTCTACATATTCTTGGGCAAAATGGCCGAGTTCTTGAATAGGGGAATATTTCTTTAAAATAACTTCTCCTTCTCGATCAACGAAGATTTCTAACGGATCACCTTCTCTAATTCTCAATGTTCGTCTAATCTCTTTAGGGATAACAACTCGTCCTAGATCATCAATTCTTCTAACAATACCTGTTGCTTTCATATGTTTGACCTCTCTTCTTTAACTAAGTAATTTTTTTCTACGTATAGCGAAGCAATTAGAAAAGTTAAGCTTGTCGCAATATTCGTCTAGATAACCTATTGCTTTTATTTATACTATAGAATTATATTCCCATTTTCTAATAGTATAAACATTTCAATGTACATTTAGTATGGTTATCCATATCGGGAACTATACATCATTATCGTTTTAATTTTTCTAATGATGATAAAAATGAACGAATATATTCATAACGTTCCGGGTGATTCCTCTTTTGGAAATTAAAAGTAACTTTTAGCTTGTTTTTCTCTGTTCCCAATAATATCATCTTACCAAAATCCATGGCATAGTTAAACAATTTCCCTCCATCAATTGTTTGAGTCGCTTGTTCATCAAAGATCATAATAATTTTATTTTTTAATTCTCTAATGGTTTCAACACGTTCTGTTCGAGCAACTACCCTCAACTGACAGACCTTTAATAAATCTTCGACCTCTTTTGGATAATCACCAAAACGATCAATTAACTCTTCTTTAATGTCTTCAATTCCTTCATTACTATCTACTGATTGGAATCTCTTATACATATTAATTTTTTGTTTCCCATCTGAAATATAGTAATCAGGAATATATGCTTCAATTGTTAAGTTTAATTCAGGTTCAATTGGCTTATCTAAAAGCTGGTCCTGGTTTAGTTTTCTTTTTTCTATGGATTCTCTTAACATTTCAGAATACATATCAAATCCAACTGAATCAATAAAACCATGTTGTTGAGCACCTAATATGTTACCGGCACCTCGAATGGAGAGATCTCGCATCGCAATTTTAAATCCCGAACCTAATTCGGTAAATTCTTTAATAGCCTGCAAACGTTTTTCCGCAATCTCTGATAAAACCTTGTCTTTCTGGTAAGTAAAATAAGCATAAGCGATTCGATTACTTCTTCCCACTCGTCCTCGCAATTGATAAAGTTGGCTTAGTCCCATTCGATCAGCCTGATCAACTATAAGCGTATTGACATTTGGTATATCAACACCTGTCTCAATAATCGTTGTACTTACTAATACATCATACTCACCAGCCAAAAAGGCGATCATCACATTCTCTAACTCTGTTTCATTCATTTGCCCATGAGCAACGGCTACCCGTGCATCATCAACAAGCATTTCAATTTCCTGTGCTTTCCTTTCAATATTTTCAACCCTATTATAGAGAAAGAAGACCTGGCCTCCCCGACTCATTTCCCTTTCAATCGCTTCTCTTAAGAAAATTGGATTATATTCAATCACATATGTTTGAATTGGAAAACGATTAGCTGGTGGTGTTTCAATAACGGATAAATCACGAACACCTAACATTGACATATGAAGTGTTCTTGGAATGGGTGTAGCTGTGAGTGTTAGTACATCAACATTTGTCTTAAGTTGTTTAATCTTCTCTTTGTGTTTAACCCCAAAACGTTGTTCTTCATCAACAACTAATAAGCCAAGGTCTTTATAGATAACATCTTTTGATAGTAGTCGATGGGTTCCAATCACAATATCAACAACACCTTCTTTTAAGGCCTTCAAAGTGGACTCCTGTTGTTTCCGTGTTCGAAAGCGACTTAATAACCTTACCTCAACGGGATAGTCCTGAAAACGCTCTAAAATCGTTTCATAATGTTGTTGTGCTAAAATAGTTGTTGGAACAAGGAACGCAACTTGTTTTCCTTCTAATACAGCTTTAAATGCTGCCCGAATAGCTACTTCCGTTTTACCATAGCCAACATCGCCACAAAGCAAGCGGTCCATGGGGCGTGGTTTTTGCATATCTTGTTTAATTTCTTCTATACTTCTTAATTGATCCTCTGTCTCTTGATAAGGAAAAGCATCTTCAAATTCACGTTGTAATAGGCTATCTTCACTATAAGCATAGCCTTTCATTGCTTCTCTTTCCGCATAAAGTTTTATTAATTCATCAGCAATATCTTCAACCTTAGATTGGACTTTATTCTTTACTTTTTTCCACTCAGTTCCACCGAGTTTATATAGTTTTGGTTCCTTTCCTTCTGAGCCAACGAACTTCTGGACCAAATCGATTTGGTCAATTGGAACAAATAACCGATCATCACCATTATATTTTAAGAGCATAAAGTCTTTATGAACACCCTGAACCTCCAAAGTTTCAATCCCAACAAAACGCCCAATGCCGTGATTAACATGAACAACATAGTCTCCCTCTTTTAACTCCTGATAACTTTTCATGCGTTCAGCATTTGATAACTTTTGTCTTTTTTGTTGACGTCTTTTTGTTTTTGCTTTAAAAATCTCTTGATCTGTTATAACCGCTATTTTATGAAGTGGTAATTCAAATCCAGTGGTTAAATTGCCAACCATAATCACTGGTTGCAAAACAGGGAGTTTTGTTGTTTGATCTGCTAGTCCAACTTCAATTTGGTAATCGGCTAAAATGGATTGGACTTTTTCTGCACGTTGCGGGGTTTGAGCAAGGAAAATGACAGAATAGTTCGCTTTACGCCAGCGTTTTATTTCGGTCTGTAGCAAGTTCATTTGCCCATGAAATTGTTGCATTGCTCTGCTTGATACATTTACAATATTTTGTGGCGCTGTATTAGCTACATGTCGTAAAAAAACAGATAAATATACTTTTTGCTGTCTTATACTTTGCCAAATATATTCCCAGTCGTATGATAAGTTTAAATCCCTAACCATTTTCTGATCAGCTAATAATGATTCGATCAGCTCAAATTCCTCTTGATCAAGGTGTTCGGCTGATTCTTGGATTCGACCAATTTCATCGAGAAATACGTAACCATCTTCTCCTAGGTAATCTAGTAAACTATTGGGCTGATCATAGAAGTATCGACTATACTTATACATATCTTGAAATTTCTCATTCGCTCTAAGTTGATCAATTTCATGACTAATATGTTGATGAAGCTGAGTCTTTTTCTGAGCATCTTGCATTTTGCTTAAAGAATAAGACAAACCTTCCTCTAATCGATCGGCTGTTCGACTCATATCTTGATCTAGTAATAAAGATTCAATCGTTGGTTTAATTATTATATGCTCCATTTTTTCTAACGAACGTTGAGTCGTTGCATCAAAATATCGAATCGAATCTACCTCATTATCGAATAACTCAATTCGAAGTGGATTTGTTTCAGTAATGGGGTATATATCGATTATCCCTCCGCGCATACTAAACTCTGCCGGATTAGATACCATTTCGACACGATCATAGCCCATTCTGACTAACATAGCTAAATCATTTTCAATATCAACTTCTTGAGCAATTTTATACGATAGGAGAAAGCGCTCCCAATAACTTTCGGGAGGTAAAACGCGTTTAAGCGCTGCAACAGGGGTAATTAATATACCATCTGTTTGTTCTAGCCACGTTGTTAATGCAGTTATTCGTTGACTTCTTAGTTCAGGACTTGAAATAGCCATCTCTGCGACAAGTAATTCATTTACCGGATAAAAATGTACGCGATCCGGATCAATAATTTCAATTAAATCATCATAAAATTGTTGAGCTTGCGACAATTGATTTGTCACAATAAGCGCACGTTTTTTTATTTTTTCATGAATAGAGGCAATCCAAAAACTCCTTGCAGAGCCAGATAATCCAGTGATCAGCTGTTCATTCAAATTCGCCTCAATTCCAGTTACAATCGACTGTATATCATCGTGTTCTGATATATATTGATCAATTCCTCTCATTTTTTCCCCTCCAAAGGTTTAACACACATTCACCCTCTATATACGTGCAAAAATGCCTTGGTTATAAAAAAACCAAAGCTTCGTATTGATTGCATTCCCTTATTATTAGTGTATGAAGTAATCCATTTCGTGATAACTCGGATAATGATACAATGCTGATTCGCAGCTTTCACAAATGACATAAACATCGGCTTCGTTAGGACTATAATATTTGATCATCCTTTGTCTTTGATCAGTAGTTAAGTGGTTTAGTCCTAATTGTTCAAGATTCAATCGATCATGATTGAGATCAGCAATTGTTGTATGGCAATGTTTACAGCGATAATGAATCAACACAATTGATTACCTCCTAGTTTCATACTAGTTTTAGTATTTCCGAACAAGAGGTAGTTATACATTTTTCATTTAGATGAACACACTACTCAATATATATGTTGCCTAATTATATTCATTCATCACTTCTAGAAAAGGCTTTTCTAACCACATTTCACAAGCTGCAGCAGAACGTTGAATACTTTCCCTAACCTTTCCTTCTTCATCTTTAGAAAAACGTCCTAATACATAGTCTATCACTGTCATATTAGGATTAGGCCGATCAATCCCAATTCGAATTCGGTTAAAGTCATTCGTTCCGATTGCACCAATAATTGAACGCATCCCATTATGACCACCGTGACCACCCGTTTGACGTAATCTAATTTTTCCACTAGGTAAATCCAAATCATCATAAATCACTAATAGCTCATCAGGATTAATTTGATAAAAGTCCATTAATGGTTTAACGCTATCACCTGATAAGTTCATATATGTTTGTGGTTGTAGAAGGATCACTTTCTCTCCTCCAATAAAATCCATGGCATAATGACCATTAAACTTTTTCTTATCTAATGACCAACCTTGACGCTTTAATAACTCATCAATAACCATAAATCCTATATTATGTCGTGTCTGACGATACTTTTGACCAGGGTTACCCAATCCAACAATGCATTTCATTTAATTCCCATCTTTCTAATTTTCATATCCAGATCATATTTTACTTACTTTTCAAATAAAAATAAAGTCATTCCTTAATCAAATGAAACTCCTACCAGTAGGAGTCTTGCTGACAGTTACACTGCGATAGAAAGATTATCGCCGATTGACTGACTATAGAAATCCGTCTACGTAAAAGGGTCACATGATGCACTCAAAGTGAGCACGATTTAATGACTAGCTTAACGAATCACAGAAAAAAACTTCATATCATGTTTAAGAGGCTGGCAGGGTATTCCTGACAGCCTCTTCCCGAGCAATCGGGCCGTTACTGTCAGTTGATCTCCCACTTACAATTCTTAGTTTCCTTCGAATGCTTCAAGAGGGCGTCTTACTGACAGTTGCACTGCGATAAATTTATTCTTCTTCTTTTTCACCTTTTTGATCTACAAGTTCTGGTTCAACATTTTCATCTTCCTCAGAAGGCTCTAAATCTTCTTCTACATCTGGAGCTGTAACTGTAACAATCGTTGTATCTGGATCATCTAAGACTTCATACTTTTCAGCATCTTTTAAATCAGCTACCGCAATTGCATCTCCAATTGCTAATTCTGACACATCTATTTTAATGACTTCTGGTATATCAGCAGGTTTTGCTCTAACTAAAAGTTCATAAAGCGGTTGTTGTAAGACACCACCTTCTTTAGTACCAGGAGCCTCTCCTTCTAAAACAATTGTAACTGATACGTCCATTTCTTGGGACATATCAACAACATAAAAGTCTGCATGGATTAATTGTTCTTTAATTGGATCCACTTGATATTCATGAAGCATAACATCAACGGCTTCACCCTGTTCTACATCTAAAGTAATGATAGCATTTCTACCTTCGTCACGGACAGTTTTCAATAATTCAATACTATTTACAGCAATCGTAAAAGGGTCTTTTTTATTACCATATACAACCGCTGGTACAGAACCTTCTTTTCTCAATTGATTTGTATTTGATTTAGATAAATCATCCCTACGTACTGCTTTTAATTTTACCGCCATATTTTTCATCCTCCATATTTTTTCAATTAGCTTGATTCGTAATTTCCGCCTTAACTTAAGAAGTGCGAAAGTTCGCTCATCTATCGTTTATTTTCCTTGGCTTGCCGACAGAAAATAATCCACAACTTTACTTGGTAAAAGCTATCCACTAATATAAGAAACTTTTGCTGACCAATCATACCATCACTAATCGTTTCTTAAACAAACCAATTATTGATTATAAATAAACATAAGCATTGCCTCTCATTTAAAACAATTCAAGCTATAAAAACTCTATATGTTTATACATATTAAACACTTTTTTTGAAAATTAATCAAATAATACACTAACAGGTAACTGCTCATGTACTCTAATAATTGCTTCACTAATGAGTGGGGCTACTGACAAGACTGTTACTTTATCTGTTTTCTTCTCTTCGGTTAAAGGAATTGAATTTGAAACAACCAGATCTTTTATTGGGGATTGTCCAATTCTCTCCATTGCTGGACCAGATAAAACTGCATGGGTACAACAAGCATAGACATCAACGGCACCATTTTTAATGAGTGCGTCTGCCGCCAAACTAATTGTTCCCGCTGTATCAATCATGTCATCAATTAAAATCGCTGTTTTCCCAACAACATCACCAACAATATTCATAACTTCTGCTACATTCGGACGTGGACGTCTTTTATCTATAATAGCAATCGGTGCTTTCAACCGCTCCGCTAGTTGACGCGCCCGTGATACGCCACCATGATCAGGAGAAACAACGACAACATCGTTTAATCCTTTTGATTCCCAATAATCACCGAGAATAGGGACACCTACTAATTGATCAACAGGAATATTAAAAAAGCCCTGAATTTGTGGTGCATGTAAATCCAAAGTGATAATTCGCGATGCACCAGCGATTTGTAATATATCAGCAACTAATTTCGCTGTAATCGGCTCTCTTGGCTTTGCTTTCCGATCTTGTCTAGCATAGCCATAGTATGGCATAACAACATTAATAGTTGCTGCTGATGCTCGTTTTAAAGCATCAATCATAATTAATAGCTCCATAATATGTTGGTTGACAGGCGCGCTCGTTGATTGGACAACGTAGACATCACACCCTCTAACGCTCTCTTCAATATTGATTTGAATTTCACCATCACTAAAAGTTGAAACCGAACACCGCCCTAATGGTACCCCTATCTGTTTAGCAATGTCTAAAGCCAAATCCGGATTAGAGTTAAGCGTAAATACTTTCAAAGTTCGATCTTGATATCCCCTTGACATTTAGTCAAACCTCCATATCATCTATTTTGATAATTTATTAAATTTCTTAGCATAATCTGCCTTATTCATCTGCTTCGCTCGTGCGATCGACAGAGCCTCATCGGGTACATCTTTATTAATCGTTGAGCCAGCTGCGACAAATGCGCCACGCCCAATTGTAAGTGGTGCAATGAGATTGCTATTACAACCAATAAAAGCCCCATCTTTAATTGTTGTCTTATATTTATTTTCCCCATCATAGTTAACAGTAATCGTTCCGCATCCTACATTAACGCCTTTTTGAATTTCCGCATCACCGATATAACTTAAATGAGATACTTTACTACCGATATCAATTGAGGATTTTTTCACTTCAACGAAATTACCGACTTTTACCTCATTATTAATTTCTGAGTTAGGACGAATATGTGCAAACGGACCAATATTAACATGTGAACCTATCTTACTTTGATGAACAACACTATGAGTAATCTTTGTTTCCTCACCAATTTGACAATCTTCTATCTCACTATTCGGACCAATAATCGTTTGACTACCTATCTTTGTCACGCCACGTATAATCGTCCCTGGTTCTATAACAACGTCTGCCGCTATTTCTACTGACGGAGTAATATAGGTTTGGTCAGGGTCAACAATGGTAACCCCATTTCTCATATGTTGCTTATTAATGCGCTGTTTCATTATTTTTTCAGCCTCTGCTAAAGCAACCCGATCATTAATACCAATTGTTTCATTTGAGTCACTTGTTTGATAGGCAGTCACTTTCTCATCTTTCATCTTAGCAATCTCAATAACATCTGGCAAATAGTACTCGCCTTGTGCATTATTGTTTGTAACTAAAGTTAAAGCATCAAACAGAAATTGATTATCGAAACAATATGTGCCTGTATTAATTTCTGTTATTAATCGTTGATCAGGAGTAGCGTCTTTCTGCTCAATAATTTTCTCCACATCTCCTGATTTGTTTCGAATAACACGACCATAACCTGAAGGATCGTCCATTATAGTCGTTAAAACCGTAACTTTGGCATTTGTTTTTTGATGTTGATCAAATAACTTCGCTAAAGTTTCTTTAGTTAACAAGGGGGTATCGCCACAAACAACCAATGTTGTCCCCTTTTTATTTGCTAGCAATGCTTCTGTTTGCTGAACAGCATGCCCCGTTCCTAGTTGCTGCTCCTGAAGAGCATAAAGAGAACGCTCCCCTAGTTGTTCTTTTACTTTTTCCGCACCACAACCGACCACGGTAACTACTTTCTCTAAATCAAGTGCTTCTAATTGATCCATAACATGTTGCACCATTGGGCGCCCCATTACTGGATGGAGCACTTTATATAATTTAGATTTCATTCGAGTTCCTTGACCAGCCGCCAAAATAATCGCATATCTATTTGTCATGCAGGAAACCTCCGTCCATCATATGACCTATCCTTAATAAAAATTGCCTGCCATTAAAATTATACCACTAAAAAATATATCTTAAAAGCACCCTAATTTCAACACTAGGGCAAAATAATTTATGTTTTTGCTCATAGAAAAAGTCTAATCGATCGATTAGACTCTAATGACAAAAATGTTTTTATGATACCCCTGCTTCTTCTAACTTCACTTCTACTTGATTAACTTGTTCATACTTAGCTAAAACAGCATCTTGAATTTTCGCACGCATATTAGCATTTATCGGGTGAGCAATATCACGAAACTCACCGTCTGGTGTACGTTTTGATGGCATCGCAACAAAAAGACCATTGTTTCCATCAATGACTCGAATATCATGAATAACAAATTCATCATCTAGTGTAATAGATGAAATTGCCTTCATTCTACTATCACTATTAACAGTGCGTAATCTTACATCTGTCACTTCCATTATGTTCACCACCCTTTTCCTTACACTTATTTAGAGATAATTTCTACAAGATCAGGCAATATCCCTGCTAAATTTGATAAAATTTTAAAAAATATTTTAAATTTATCCCTTTTTGTGAACATTTTATTACCATCACCAATGATTTTTCAGTTTCTTTCATAAAATAAGCCGCTTTGGTGGGACGAGTATCTGCAGTTGCAGTCACAGGCCCGATTTGATAAAGTGAGTCCTCACCCAGTGGAGCTTTTCTTCACCCCCACTGAATAAATGGACAAATCAGACTTTTTCTGTATTAATCTACGATAAGAACTGATCACTCGTCTTAAAAAACCATTCTGATTTCTTAATACTAGTTTAAAAGATTGATGGCAATTTTAAAAAAACTTACTTAAGAGTTAGGCATATTACGCCACTTCATAAGTAAGTTTAAATTAATTATCGCAGTGCTACTGTCGGTAAGACTTCCACTTCAAGCATTCTAAGAAAACTAAGTATTGTAAATGGAAGATCGACTGACAGTAACGGGACGAGTAATCGCAAATCACTTCGGTGGGACGAGTAACCGCAAGTCAGTTTGATGGGACGAGTAACCGCAGTCCCAGTCCCAGTCCTAATCCGTGGGGATAGAGGAAGGCAGACTAAACCCACCAGGCCCTGTATACCTAACCCCCACTGATTGAAACTTCACTTTATCTATATTCTTTTGTAAAGAAGTTCCCCTTCCCTACTTCAATATGTTTGTTCTTTTCATCAACATTCGATATTTGCAAAAGAGAAGTATAATCTGTTACCACTCGATCATCTTCCTCATCTTCTGCTTCAGCTAAAACGCCAATGGCCGCTACTGTAGCATCAAACTCTTTTAATAAGTTCTTCATACCATCAATTGTTCCGCCGGCTTTCATGAAATCATCAATAATACAGACTGTGGCCCCTTTGCTTAAACTTCTTTTTGTTAAGACCATAGTTTGAATTTTCCGTGAAGAACCAGATACATAATTAATACTAACAGTTGATCCTTCGGTTATCTTAGGATCTCGTCGCGCAATAACGACGGGGACATTTAAAAATGAAGCAACTGCATAAGCCAATGGAATCCCTTTTGTTGCAACTGTCATAACCGCATCAATATTTAAAGGTGCAAATGCCGTCGCAAACAGCCTACCAATTTGTCGAACAGTTGCTGGCTCTCCTAAAATATCACTCATAAATAAATAACCACCGGGGAGGATTCGTTCTGGATCTTCCAAACGTTCAGCTATTGAATTAATAAAATCCAAACTTTTGTCTTCAGCA
This sequence comes from Amphibacillus sp. MSJ-3, assembly GCF_018919165.1. Classification (GTDB taxonomy): domain Bacteria; phylum Bacillota; class Bacilli; order Bacillales; family Amphibacillaceae; genus Amphibacillus. The sequence continues at coordinate 17,624 of NZ_JAHLQM010000039.1, forward strand.
TATTGAGGCACATAGCGAACTCCGCCAGCTGCACCTGAAACCGATTCGATATATCCAATTCCCTCTACCTTCAGCATTCTATTAATAATAGCTAGATCTTCGCTGATTGATGATTTGGCTGCATCATAACGGTCAGAGAAGAAGGGTAGCGCAATAAGTTCCAGTGGGTGTTCTAATATATAATGCGTCATACCAATTAGACGATCGCTTCTTTTCATTATTTCACCTCTAAAACCGAATGTTTTTTTATAAATATATCATTTTATCCGTCTTTATTCAAGCTAATCATTATTCTCTGAATTTAATGAACTTAGATAAAGAAATTGGTCAAATATCTGAACTACCTAAAAAGACAACGCTGTATCCTTTTTTAAAATAATTAGTATTCATCTTTGGACATACTTGTTCAAAAAACGGAAAATCAACACATTTACTATTAAGCTTGTATAGAAATTAGAACTATGTATCATACAGTTTATCTATACTAAATAAATAGACTGATAATTACCAATCTTCTGAGTTTGGCAACACAAAAAGCCAACACTTTTTGCTTACTTTGTGACAAAGATGTGAAACATTAAAATTTATCTAGACTTTTTAGTATTTAAAAGCTTATAATTCTGTTTGTGAATGTTTGAACTTTTTTGTAAAGATTTATGAGGAGGAATTTATGATGAGAAAAAAATGGTGGTTATTAAGTTTAAGTGCATTATTTGCTCTACTCTTAATAGCAGGATGTGGTTCTGATACAAAAGAAACAACTGATACACCTGATGAAGGGGAAACAAGTCAATCTGATGGGGAATCTGAAACTACTAGTTTTGAACCAGGTTCTTATGAAGATGGTCTTTATTTTGCACAAGAAGATGACTTTTCAGAAAATAGTGGTTGGAAGTATATGGTCACTTTAGAAGTTGAAGATGGTGAAATTGTTTCTGCAGAATGGAACGGTGCACATAAGAATGGTGGTGTTGATAAAATTACTTCATCTTCTTCTGGTGAGTATGGTATGGTAGAAAATGGTGACGCCCAATCTGAATGGCATGAACAAGCAGAATTAACCGAAGCTTATTTACTAGAAACACAAGACCCAACAGCTATTGAGTACTCAAGTGATGAAGGTCATACTGATGCAATTTCTGGTGTATCCATTCATGTTGCTGAGTTCTTTGACCTTGCTAAAGAGGCATTGGCAAATGGCCCAGTTGAAAGAGGGATGTACAAAGACGGTGCATACTATGCTGAAGAAGATGACTTCTCCGAAGACTCTGGTTGGAAATATACAGCTAGTCTAACTGTCGTCAATGGTTACATCGTTGCAGCCGACTGGAATGGTATCCATGAAGATGGCGGCGATGATAAGGACACGGTATCTGCTAACGGTGAATACGGTATGGTAGAAAACGGTGGCGCCCAATCTGAATGGCATGAACAAGCAGAATTAGCTGAAGCATATTTATTAGAAACACAAGACCCAACAGCTATTGAGTACACAAGTGATGATGGTCACACAGATGCGATTTCTGGTGTAACAATACATGTTTCAGAGTTCTTTGAATTAGCTGAAGCTGCATTGGCAGATGCAAAATAAGTAATTAAAATGATTTATTGAATCTTTTACCGCCATATATAGATATATGTGGCGGTTTTTTAATCTCATTAGAGATAAATAGTGTATAGATCAAATGTATGATGACAAAGGAAATTTACTTGTTACTTTTTAAACAAACAAAAAAGAGCAGTTATTAAAAAATCACTGCTCCACAACTGATACTGAACTTTTATCTTCGATGAAGTTTAACTCTACTGTCTCTGTTAAAATATCTGCATAGCTGTATGAAACACGCTCAAAGGCATTTTCATCTTGATCCAAGGCTACAATAAAAACCGAAGGATACGTTTCAGCTAGTACTCCATGGCGTTCTATTGTCTTTCTTCTTCCACCATTCGCAATGAGCTTAAGGCGTTTTCCGATCTGACCATCTAAAACACGTTTAATTTCAACTAAAGTTTTTGCCACTATACTCCACCTCTCTAGGACAATTGTAGCATAAACCATACCGTAAGTCAATAAAATATCTCATTATAACAGGATGACATTTTATTTGTCAATACATTTTATTTTAATCTTACTTAAGTTCACGACTTTGTCAATTATTTGTTAGTATTATGGCTCTCCTTAGTTAAAATATTCATCAAGTGGATGTTAATTTTCATTTTTTCATTCTTCTGCCAGATATGGCATCCCAGTACGTAAAAAGCCACGTGTTTCAATACCTCCTAAGCCTTTCTCACCAGTAAGTGTATTTCTTAACACATCAGATACCGTCACTTTATCCATAAACGATGTATAAGCAAGTTTAGCCGTTATATAGACAGGATCTAAGGCATGAATATTAATTCTAGAAGGTGAGCTAGCAAAATTAGCACCCGCTCGAATAATCGATTGGAAATGCGATTGACAAGCCCCAGCGAAAATAACTAATTGATCTAAATTAGATTCAACCCTTCTCGCTTCCCGTACTGCCTCCACAAAATATTTCGAATGACGGTAAGCTTTTAAATCACTTTTACTTCCCCTCTTTTTAGAATACGCATCATGACCAGTAATAACCACTATGTCAGGTTGAATTCGTTTAATTAAACCACCAATTTCCGCTGGCATATCTGTTTCAAGTATATATAGGCCATGTACCTGTAACCCTATTCTTTTATAGAGTTCAATACATTTCTTTAAGTATTGTTGATCCCCATCCAGATGTAAAACACGAGCAGGGAGTTGAAAATAACTCTCCTGCTGATAACCCTCAGAAGCTTCGTATGTTCGCTTTTCTTTCATCAATTGGTAATCCTGCCTAAACAGACGAAAAGAATAATCAACTTGTTCTTTCGCATTTTCTCGATACTTTTGCTTATCACGTTCAGTTACCTTTTCCAAGTCATTTAACGGCGCATCCGCCTCTAAACGTAAATCTTCACCATGAAGGATTGCAATATTCCCATCAATTGAACCAATTCTAAATAGAATATCGTGTTGATGTGATACCCGGGTAACGAGGTCTCCGACAACAAAGTCCACATTAGTTGCCCCCTTTCATTCTAACAATAGCCTATGATTTCGATGAAAAGGGTGTGCATTGCCTAAATAAAATCCTTCTAGATAGCTTAAAATTGATAATGGATCGATAAGAATATTACGAAGTACCACTGTAATAAAACCTTTATCTGCTAATCTCTGTTGATGATTTCCATTAAATCGAGTAGGAGGAGGCGGTTAGCCTCCGTCCTCTCACACCACCGTACGTACGGTTCCGTATACGGCGGTTCAATTAAGATTTATAACGCAAAAATTCATAACGGTCATGTAGACTTCG
>NZ_JAHLQM010000040.1 GCF_018919165.1 Amphibacillus sp. MSJ-3
ACTTCCTTCAGTCACTACCTCACGATAGCCACCTTGTCTTTCGCTAACAGTTCCTACTGCCAAGCCTGTAGCGGACTTTCACCGCCTAGTATTTACCCATGCAGGGCGCACTAAAAAAAGGAAAGCTGAGTACCTTTTAGATACTCACTTTCCTTTAGTCTAAAATATTTATTGATTATTAAATTTTTCTTTAAGTGCTCGTTCGACAACTTCTGGAACAAGATCTGTCACGTTCGCATTAAATTTAGCAACTTCTTTTACGACACTTGAACTCAAAAATGAATACTTATTGTTTGCCATAATATAAAATGTTTCAATTTCTTCATAGAGCTTGCGGTTCATCGAGGTGATTTGCAATTCATATTCAAAGTCGCTGACTGCTCGTAACCCTCTTACTAAAGCATTTGCTTTCTTTTTTTTGGCATAATCCATTAATAAACCACCATGACTATCTACCGATACATTTTCCAGGTGCTTCGTGGCTTCTGTGATTAACTCCATTCGCTCTTCAATAGAAAATAAGGGAGACTTTGATTCATTATGAAAAACAGCAACAACAACATGATCAAAAACCTTTGCTGCTCTTTCAATAATATCAAGGTGTCCATATGTAATGGGATCAAAGCTACCCGGACAAATAGCTAATCTACTCATTGTCATCATCCTTTTTATAAAAAGTTATTGTTGTTGTACGGCCATACTTTTCAGTGCGTACTTGTTTAAATCCAGCAGCTGATATTGGCAAAACTAAATTGCTATCATGCTCACAAATAATCATACAGTCTTTATCCGCGATTTGCTGTGTGTCAATTTCTTCAAGTAATTGTTGATATAAGTCCTTTTTATATGGAGGATCAAGAAAAATATAATCAAACTGTAATCCGCGTTTTCCGAGTACTTTCAATGCTCTAAATGCATCATTCTGATAAACCTCAGCCCGATTAAGTAGCTTTAAATTCGTTAAGTTCTTCTTAATCATTCGAGTAGCTTGAGCTTGCTGATCAATAAAGACCACACGATTTATTCCTCTACTCATGGCTTCAATACCTAAACCACCACTTCCTGCAAAAAGATCCAAGCCATTTCCACCACTAAAATAAGGACCAATTATGTTAAAAAGGGATTCTTTTACTTTATCAGAAGTGGGCCTTGTTAAGTTATTTGATACTGTTTCAATTGAGCGCCCTTTAAACTCTCCGGCTATAACTCGCAAAATCCTCACCTCACCATGTAACCATCAAATTATCGTTTTCAGTCGTTCTTTATCTTATCATATAAAATATTGAAAAACCATGCCTGATTAATTTTTAAATCATTTGTAAAGTTGAATATTATTTATATAATATGGTCATACTTAGCTAATGAAGTGACGTTATTTATTAACAACACTTCAGGAAGACGGAATGAGCCTACGTTTCCCCATAGGCACTTTTCCGGTTTCTCCTCTCCCTTTGCTTTTTAGTTCAAGCTTTTGAACTAAAAAGAGCCTGCGGAACATAGTCTGCAGGCTTTTTTTATCATAGTCATCTATTAAGTAAAGGCCATAACCCACTGAAGGTTAGATAAACCGATCAGGTCTTTGCTGGCCATTATCTATCACGAACCACTCTTAAGCTTTATCGAATTTACGAAATATGAGCCCTACAGCCAATTAATCTGCACTAAATTTAAATCCCCATTTTATAATCATATTCCTTTGCTTCATCAATTTTCGCCCCATCAAATTCTTGTTTGACGAATGGTTTATATGATAAGTCTACCTTCGAGACAAACGGTAATCTTTCCAACTTTAATACTTTATCTTCTACCTGATCTTGATCAACATATATTAAGGCATAGCGTAATTTCCTGGATACTGAAATTAAATGACCATGGCGTTTGATTTGTTTAATATTCTTCATGTGCTGGAACCAGACAATCAGTCCCTGCCGTTTTGTTCTCATCATTTTCTCCCTCACCCCAACGCTCAACATGACAACTTATTTAAGCACTACAACCACAACTACCTCCATGACCACAACCGCTATCAGTGAATAGCGCACCTTCACGGGGCACCATGATTTGTTTACTGATGCTAAAAGCAATCTTTTCACTTATATCCTCTAACAATGTTTGTAATTCGCGCTCCGCTACTTTAAAAAGGGCAACGGGTTCAAGCATATCGATCTCCCGTTTCATCAATCGTGTTTCCTTTGTTATTTTACTGTAGTCTGGATGATAGCGACCGAATCGCTGTACTTCAGCATATTCTTCTTTTTTCCTTTCGAAAGCTTTTAATAGTGTCTGAACTTCTTGATTTTGTTTAAGTTCTTGTTTCTTCTCTATATAATGTAGCATTTGTTCTGAAGCTATAATCATTTCTGATAATTCATCTGTTAAATCTAAAATATCCATTAGTTCAATTGTTGCTATCATGATGACCACCTCCATTAAGTTAATTATAACAGTAATTAAATAAAAAAAAAGGCTAGCGATTAAAATAAGCGACGATTCATTCTAGACATGGGCGGCTGTGGTAACTGAGGCGGTTGCTGTAATTGCGGTGGATGTGGTGGTTGCGATGTTTGTTTTTGATGACCACGTATTTCTGAGAAATGTTCAAGCAAATTCTTTAATTCACTAATTGCAGAATCTGCTTGCTTGAGATGTTGATCAATTTGATCAAACTCAAATTTATTTACTAATCCTTTAAGCTGTTCGGTCCAACTCTTTTTATTATCTTTCTTTGTCTCCAAAGTTTCCTTATTATCATTTTCAGTAAATTGGTCCCAAAGTGAATCTGTTTCTCCATATTTTTGATAATGTTTAAAATAATAGTTAAGGTCATGTTTTCCTGACCTTGCTTCACGAATAATTTTAGGGTGCTTTTCCACAAATGCTTTAAACTTCTTAACATCTGGATGAAGCTTAACTTCACTCAAAGCCCGTTCACCTCCTATCCCCTTTCTAGTATAATCTATGTTAATTCAATATTTACGTCACCTCGTAGTCAATCGAATTAATTTCTTTATAACAAAGGGAATTTTCACTCAGCGGAGCTTCGTTCCTCCGCTGAGTGTTAGATGAACCAACCAAGTCTTTATTCCTGACAGGTGCCCTCACTTCCCATCCGCTAAATTTCCTAGCATGATTGAAATGTAGGACTTACAATCAGTTAATCTGCATAAATTATTTAATGAATATGATCTTGTTCTGAAATATCTTCAAGTGCTTCAGAAGCAATATGATTCGAATGCTGTTCAATCGCTAAGTCTTTTAAGGAAACAATCCCAATTATTTTTTTCCCTTTCAGGATAGGTAATCGTCTAATTTGATTTTGCCCCATTACTTCTCCCGCTTCTTTTACAGTCATATCCGCATTAGCTGTAATTAAATCTTCTGTCATACATTGTTCGACTTTTTCATCGGGCATTTTACCTTCTGCATATCCTCTTATTATTAAATCACGATCGGTAACAATACCTAGTAAATTGTGTTGATCGTCACAGATTGGTATCGCACCAACATCTTGCTCAGCCATTAGTTGTGAGACATTAACAATTGTATCATCCGGTCGACTACAAATTAGGTGTTCTGACATAATATCGCTTACCTTCATCACGGTTTATAACCTCCATTATCGTTATTTTTTAAGACTTATTTGTCTATAATAATTAGTATGAACAAAACGGTTTTATTTTATGTTTAAAATGAAGAACGATCATATGACTATTAATTAAGTTAAAAACATGGTATATTTCAATAAAAGCACTTTTTCAACAATAAGAGTAAAAGGGTCTAGATCTAAGGAATCAGTCAAAAGAATCACAAATACTAGCTATTCAGAGCATTCAATGACTGCTTTCTTATGACGAACAATTATCAATAAGAGAGCTAGCTAATGGTAGAAATACTATAACAAATTAGATTCTATCTAAGCACTATGAATAAGGACAGCGACGATTGCTTCGATAGAATGAATCTTTTAAATCCCGGGATGCTAAGATCATTGCTGAAGATTGTCCGTTTTTGATCGGTTATTTCCCTTGAATTTTCAAATAAGATCTAACGATAAAAAAACATAATACAGTGAGGCATTCTCCATTCCCCGATAATGGTTTGATAAACCTCTATTGAAGGTTAGCCCTCAATAATTATCTTTAGTTTTTTCTAAACTTTGAAGTATCGAACATACAGCTCATTTAAGCGGCTAGATTATTTTTAATAGCGAAAGTAGGGATTGCAGTTGACACGCACATTAAGTAAAAAACATTGGACCTTTATCGTTCTAACGATTATTATACTCATCTTCTTTTTCTTTATTCTACCTATTTCCATCCCTTTAGTTGTTGCCCTTATCACAGCATTAATGCTAAATCCATTAATTCTATTAATTGAGAAGCGTTTCAGGCTAGGACGGAAATTAAGTGTCATCATTATTTATTTACTTTTTATTATCATCCTAAGTTTACTTAGTTATTTCACTGTGACAAATGTGATCAAACAACTCGTTGTATTAGCAGAAAATATCCCAAACTACATCGTTCAAATCAACCGTTTATTAGTGGAATGGGGAGATGCATTAGAACGCTTTATGGCGGATTTACCGGCAGAGTTTGTTTATGAAGTAAACGCTGGAATTAGAAGTAGTGTAAATTCGGTAACAAATTTATTAAGAGATACCTTACAAGTAGGAAATATTGCAGCTGTCGTTTCTGCAATCCCTAATTACATTGTTAGTTTCTTAGTTTATTTAATTGCCCTCTTTTTATTTATGCTCGAACTACCGTCATTAATAAGTAAATTTTATCAGCTTTTTTCAGAGGCTAGTGCTGAGAAATTAAAATTTGTGATCGCTCGATTAAAATATGTGTTTTTTGGATTTATTAAAGGGCAATTTTTAGTCAGTCTAATTATATTCGCTGTTTCATTGATTGGTTTATTTATTATTATCCCAGAGTATGCCATTATTATGTCTCTCATTATCTGGATAATCGATTTGATCCCGATCATTGGTTCAATTATCATTCTTGCCCCTTGGTCGATCTACATGCTTTTAACAGGTGTAACATTTATGGGCATTCAATTAGCCGTTTTAGCATTAATATTATTAGCTATTCGACGAACAGTTGAACCAAAGGTTATGGGTGTACAGATGGGGCTTTCTCCTTTAGCAACATTGATATCAATGTATATCGGGTTAAAATTATTTGGCTTATTTGGATTTATCATTGGTCCAGTTGTATTGATTGTCTTTACCTCTGCTAAAGAAGTTGGAATCATTAATTTAAATATAAAAATATGATCAATTACCTTATGAATTTCACATATAAAAAAACGTCCCAAAGGCGGACGACATAGAGGTCCTTGAACCCATCGGGCCGTCAGTTGATCTCCCACTTACAATGCTCACCTTCCTTGGAATGCTTGAAGTGGGAGTCATAGTGACAGTTGCACGATAATAAATAAACACACTCCATTGCCCTATAAGAGGCATTGAAGTGTGTTTAGATATGTAACTTTTTATCAATGCTGACTGAAACAGAAATCAACGGACTCCTGCAGGAACAGACGTGTCCGAAGATCACTGTAGCGACTTGACAGAGAAGCTAAAAAAACTAAGATCGAGTCCAGGTTAAGCTTGTCGACTGTAGTTCAGGTCAGCGAAATCAAAGCGTAAAATTTGGTTGTTATTATTTACGCTAGTTATTTAAATATGAGTTGACTTAAATTTCGTCATCAATATCATTTGACAAGTAAGATGGGGGAAAATGGTGACTTCAATTTCCACCCATATCCTTCTCGTATATATTTTACTTTGATTTTCCTAAAAAAACTAAATTATCCTTACTGATTAAATAAAACTAAGCGTTTCTATGACTGCTGTGACTTTTCATGAATGAGATTAAGTTGTTTTTCTAAGTTATCTAGTAATGCCTTTCCCTCTTCTTCAGTAATTAACTCAAGTCTAACAGCAAAGTCTATCTCCCTCGATAAACCAAACATATGTGTATCTAAAACCTCTTCATATAAAGGGCATTGGGGCATTGTTAAATTATCCATTTGCACTTGAATAAGCTTCAGGATTTTATCAGCATCAGCCTTTAGAAGGGCATAGGCTTTATTCGCATGAGTTATTATGGCTTCTTGCATCAATTTTAAATCCCCTCCTTAATCATTCCTCTATTCATAGTAATGCTTAATTGGCAAAAATGCAAGTCAAATCAACGTACGACAAGATTTCTACCGATTTGCACCTTATAAAAAGGAATAAACACTTAGATTGTAGTTCTTACCATGGGTAATATTAACAATAGCTATTACCATTTTACTATGCTTATTTTTTTGAATAAGTTTGAATCCTTATAAAATAACTGATTTAACCTTCTAATAAGGTTAAACTAACAGATTCATCTTTCACCTTTATCCCAATCACAAGGTCAAGCTCCCAATGTTCGAATCGCTTTCGGCTTAACACACTAGGATCACACGTTTAAAACTTCTACCTATTACAACTAACCATCTACTTTTAATTAGTCAAAGTAAGATCCATCATCCGAAATTAATAACCAAAATAGTGATAGGAGAGAATTTATTTAGTTTTACCTTTTTCTGTGGCCATACTTCATTAGAATATGACCACAGATTAAGTTTCAAATGAACAAATCGGTCTTTACTGACTGTTGATCCCCTTTACCAGCCAATGGTTTCCCTTGTATTATTCAAGAAAGAATCATAGATTTAGATCATCCATGCTAGAGTATTGTAAAGCCGTTAGTTTTATTTGAAAGATCTTCAAGTGCGTGATCCATTGCTTATTGTTTTACACGATTATAAAAATCAACTCCATACTGCGAGCCTTCACTGATCATATTTGAATTTTCCGGTGCATCAATCAAGGGATCACCCGCTAGTTGAATTGGAAAATGATCATTATTACGTAATTGTATAAAGCGTCTTCTATCCTGTAGACTCTTTTGAATTTTTTTATGCACTTCATGACTCATTAGTATAAAACTAATAAATGATGTTGCAATTCCAATTAACAATAGAAAAAAACTTTTCTTCATGAAAACACCCCTAATCTCTTGTTATAAAAATTATCCCCTATTTTTAAATATTTCAAACAACCTATATGTTTAATCTTTTACTTGGGGGAATATTCTCATCCTATTTACTAGCAAAAAAGAAAAGACACCTTATCATAAAATAGATACTTACCAGAGCAAATACATTTAGAAGGAGGCCATCTCACGGAAGGTATTATAACAAGAATATATCCGATATTAAAAAAGACTATTAACTTAATTTACTTTGAATAACAGACACATACCATACAATTTTTCAAATTTCAATTCTAACTCAAATGTGTTAGACTATTAATTATACAGGTTAGTTATTTGAGGTGAGTAAAATGGATGTTAAGTGTCCAATATGTGATGAAGTTAGTCAAATTGACGATGACTCACCGTTAGCAAAATGCCTTCGTAATCGTCGTAAGCATTTATATTTATGCCCAACATGCGATGAACGGATCGGCAAAAAAACAAGAAAAAGACAAGCTACCGGTAAGTTTCATTTATATGAAGAAAAGAAAGAAGTCGATCCATATATTCAATAATGGAACGGCTTTTTTATTCTATAATAAATAATTTTTGCTCAAAGTCTTTCTCCTTAAGGAATGTAAAAGCCATAATCTAGTGAATAGATGATGGTAAATTCCACAAGGATCGATGCCGCATCTATTGAAAATGTTCACCTAGAGTAGAAATCACTAGTGCGACCCTGAGATAAGATATGAATTTTCCATTTACCTTATTAATTATGAAATACTTCATTTTTTTAATCATAAGTTTTCAAGGATAGACTGACACATACCTTTAATGCACCTTATGAATACTTTTTCGTTGAATATGTTAAAATAAAAAGTGAATCTTGTTTTAAATCACTTTTATTTTTCCCAGCCAAGATCAAGTAGAACTTTGATAGTGCCAATCGCCGAAATAAATCTATCCATCAGTAATCTTTATTTGATGGATAATTGGAGCTATGCTAGCCATTATACTTGCTCTTCGTGTTAAGCTTTTCAAATTATTTCTGCATAGATCTTACAAGCAATTATTGCAATATAAAAGAAAGGAATGATTGAATGTCACTACCAGGATTTACAAATAATGATTTTGATATTTTTCAAATTGAGGGTTTGCCAAATAGAATGGCAGCAATTCAGGAACATCTTCAACCAAAGTTTAAAACAATCGGAATAGAATTAACGGATTATTTAGCTGGAAAATTAGGAAATGAAATGTATTTACACATTGCTAAGCATGCACGTCGAACGGTCAATCCGCCTAAAGATACTTGGTTAGCAATCGCCGATAATAAACGTGGCTATAAAAAGCATCCGCACTTTCAAGTTGGTCTATTTGACGATCGTTTATTTATTTGGCTTGCCTTTATTTATGAGTTACCTGACAAAAAGAAGATTGCACAAGAATTTTTAGATCAAGTTGATATTTTTGACCAACTAAATGATGACTTTATCATTTCATTCGATCACATGAAAAAAGATGCAATTTCGGTTAATGACCTAACAAGCAAAAATATTCAGCGATTTAGAGATGTTAAAAAGGCCGAATTGTTAATTGGAAAATACCTATTTAAAGAAGAAGCAGTTCAGTTATCAGGCGACGATCTTGTTAAGCTGATCAAGGAATCTTATGATCAACTCCTCCCACTTTACCAACTTGGTAAAGGTGCTATTTCTTAGATAATAGTAAAAAGGACTAGGAATATTCGTTCGTTTTTTTACCATTCATTCAATTATCAAAATAGCTGGCGAAAGCTTACTTAATTTCGCCAGCTATTCTTCATCATAAATTAACTGCTTGTCAAAGAGGTTCTGGTAAATCTGGTGATGGGTCATTGAATAACGATTCAGCACTTATAGTGACACATATTTATAGCTCATTCATTTTTAACCTATCACTGTCCTCCTTGCGGGCTTTTTGAATCGTCCGGTATAGTGAACAACCTGATACCCGCTCAAATTCCTTATCAATTGTCTTTTCTTCACTTTTACTTGGTACGATCTTTTTAAAAGCACGATATTGATTCAGTAATTCTGTTCTTGATATAAATCCCTGATAGGCTTTTTCAATTAGTACTAGAAATTCGACAACTACAATTGTTTCTTCCGTTGACCAGCTTGGATCAATGGGATAATGATAACTCATCGTCTTTATAACCTCCTATCATCGATCCGAAACATCAATTAAACTCGGATCAACGAGCTCATAACCTTGTTCGCGAAGACCTTCAACAATTTTAGTCAATGCTTCTGCCGTCCAAGCTCGATCATGCATTAATAAATTAGCACCTTCAGTTAAATATTCTGTATTAATCATAATATCTGCTAATGCCTCTGGTTCCATATACTCAGATTCCCAGTCATATCCATATGTCCAGTTCATTAATACCATGCCTTCTTGTGCTGCTATTTCCTTGGAATAATCAGTATTTACACCAAAGGGAGCTCTGAAAAACTTAGGTCGTTCCCCTGTTATTTCTTCGATAAGATCATTTAATTCAACAATTTCTGCTTCTTGTTCTTGTTCAGATATTTCACTGAGATTGGCATGATTATAGGTATGGTTACCAATAATAAAACCAAGTTCGTGAATTTCCTTTAACAGATCTTGTTTTTCTTCGCTTTGAATAAAATGGCCATTAACAAAGAAAATTGCTGGAGCTTCTAGTTCCTTCAATGTATATGCCATTTCTAACGCATATTCATCTGGCGCATCGTCAATTGTTAATAAAGCGACTTTACTGTCTGCTTTTTCATCTAGTGGCTCAATAACCCAGTTACTTTGATTTACCTGATATAGTGGCTCTTTATCCTTATCATCAATCTCACTGTCTTCACTTGAGTCCACTTCAGTTGAGTCGTTTATTTCCTCACGATCATCTTCATCAGCTATCGTCTCTTCATTTTCCACTGTCGGAGCATGATTATTTGACTGATCTGGACGATCTTGACAACCTAATAAGAATAACATTAAGGATAAACTTATCATGATTAACTTTCTATGTTTCATCTGCTACACTCCCTAGTTGTTTAATTCTAATGATTAGTATAAACGTTTTATAATAAAAAAACATCAGTAATTCTTCTTAAAGAACTACTGATGCTTTAGTCTAACTACATAATATGAATTGGTCGATCAAGGGCTACTTCAGAAGCTTCCATAACAATTTCACCTAATGTTGGGTGAGCATGAATAGTTAGCGCTAAGTCTTCTGCAGACATTCCAGCTTCAATAGCTAAACCAATTTCAGAGATAATATCACTTGCATTAGTACCCGCAACTTGACCTCCTAAAAGGAGACCGTCTTCCTTACGAGTGACCAAACGAACAAATCCATCTGTACTTCCTAATGAAAGCGCACGTCCATTTGCACCAAATGGGAATTTAGACGCTTTAACATCAAATCCTGCCTCTTTAGCTTGTTTTTCAGTAAAACCAACTGCAGCAAGTTCTGGATCAGCAAAAACAACAGCTGGTATCGAATGATAGTCTATTTCTGATTTTTCGCCACCAATAACTTCGGCTGCTACTTTACCTTCATAAGAGGCTTTGTGAGCAAGTGGTGGTCCTGCTACAATATCACCAATAGCAAAGATGTTATCTACACTTGTTCGACATTGTTTATCAATCTTCACTAAACCTCTGTCATCTAATTCTACACCAATTTCTTCTAAGCCAAATTCAGAAGTATTTGGATAGCGTCCTACTGTAACCAATACATAATCTGCCTCAATTGTTTCTTCTTTACCGTTTGCTTCATATGTTACCTTAACGCCATCTTTTGTCACTTCAGAGCTTTTTGCCAAAGCATTTGTAACGATCTTGACATTTTTCTTTTTCAAATGACGTTTGACAATTGATGTCATATCTTTTTCAAAGCCACCTAATATATCGTCTGTTCCCTCTAAAATCGTAATTTCAGTTCCAAAGTCGGCATAGGCTGCACCTAACTCTGTACCAATATAACCTCCACCAATCACGATCATTTTCTTAGGAAGTTCTTTTAGTGCCAAAGCACCTGTTGAATCAAGAATACGTTCAGAATATTTAAAGGCTGGAATTTCAATTGGTGTTGAACCTGTTGCTACAATACAATTCTTGAATGTATAAGTTTGGGAACTCTTCTCATCCATCACACGTACCGTATTTTTATCAACAAAGTAAACTTCACCTTTTACGATATCAACTTTATTACCTTTTAATAAACCCTCAACACCTGAAGTAAGTTTATTAACAATACCCGCTTTCCACTTTTGTACCTTAGAGAAATCAACTGTTACATTTTCAACAGTGATCCCCATTTCATTTGAATTCTTAGTATCACTATAATGATTACCTGCTTCAATTAATGCTTTTGAAGGGATACAACCAACATTTAAACAAACCCCTCCTAAGTCACCCTTATCAACAATAGTTACTTTTTGACCGGTTTGGGCGGCACGGATGGCGGCTACATAGCCACCAGGTCCTGCCCCAACTACTAATGTATCTAATTCAATTGGAAAATCTCCTACTACCATATTCGATTACGCCTCCATCATAATTAATTGTGGATCGTTTAATAAACGTTTCACTTGATTTAAAGCATATTGAGCAGTTGCACCATCAACAATTCGATGATCAAAACTTAGTGAAAGTGCTAATACAGGTGCTGCTACAATTTCGCCATCTTTAACAATTGGTTTTTCTGCAATCCGACCAATACCTAGGATCGCTACTTCTGGGTGATTAATAATCGGCGTAAACCATTGGCCACCAGCTGATCCGATATTTGATATTGTGCTTGATGCTCCTGACATTTCTTCAGGTGAAAGTTTAAAGTCATTCGCTTTTTTAGCGAGTTCGTTGATCTCTTTAGAAATTTCAAAAATTGATTTCTTATCTGCATCTTTTACAACAGGCACAAGTAAACCTTTGTCTGTATCAGCGGCAATACCAATATTATAATAATGCTTATAAATAATTTCATCTGTTTCATCATCAATTGATGCATTAATAATTGGGTATTTTTTCAGAGCAGACACAAGCGCCTTAACAACATATGGCAAATAAGTTAATTTGATATCTTGTTCTGCAGCAATTGGTTTGAATTTCTTTCGGTGAGCAACTAATTCAGACACATCAACTTCATCATGTAAGACGACATGAGGTGCTGTATGTTTTGAGTTAACCATTGCTTTAGCAATTGCCTTTCGAACGGTAGACATTTTCTCTCTAGTTTCTGGTAGATCACTAGTTGCCGTATAAGTTGTTGCTTTAGGTGCTTCAGATTTTGTTTGCGGAGCTGATTTTTCTGTTTTAGCAGAAGAATCTTCTACCACACTTTGGCCACCATTCATATAAGCTTCGACATCTTCTTTTAATATTCGACCATTTTTGCCCGAACCTTGAACTTCGGCAATTTTAACGTCGTGATCCCGTGCAAATTTACGTACAGATGGCATAGCGATTACTCGCTTGTTAAGATCAAGCTCAGATGAAGTCTCAACTTTTCCAACTGATTTATTAACTACCTTATCTTCTTGAGCAGGAGCTGATTCTTCTTCAGATTCATATCCTTCTACATAAATAGAAATAAGTGTTTCACCAACAGTTGCCACATCACCTTCATTAAAATGAACTTCTTTAACTGTCCCTTCAACCGGTGATGGAATTTCTACAACTGATTTATCATTTTGAATTTCACATAGAACGTCGTCTTCTTTTATTTCATCATCTGCTTTAACAAACCATTTAACGACTTCACCTTCATGGATACCTTCTCCAATATCAGGTAATTTAAAAGCAAATACACCTTTTCCACTATTAGAACTTTGTGTTTGTTCTGATTGTTCCTCTTTATCACCTTGATCTGAAGCGTTGTTACTTTCTTCTTCATAGCCTTCAGCATCAATTGAAATTATTGTTTCACCAACAGTCGCAACATCACCTTCATTAAAGTGAACTTCTTTTACCGTTCCTTCTACTGGTGACGGTATTTCTACAACTGATTTATCATTTTGGATTTCACATAATACGTCATCTTCTTGGATTTTATCGCCAGCTTTGACAAACCATTTGACGATTTCACCTTCATGGATGCCTTCTCCAATATCAGGCAGTTTAAATTCAAATGCCATTATCGCTAACCTCCCTGGTTCCTAATTAATAATTAATTACCTCGTTTACTTTTTCAACAATATCATTATGGTTTGGTAACCACACTTGTTCTGCCGCAGTAAATGCAAATACAGTATCTGGTGCCGTTACACGCAAGACAGGAGCTTCTAAATGTAAAATCGCACGCTCTTGAATCTCAGCAATTATTTGTGAAGCTATACCTGCTTGACGTTGTGCTTCTTGAACAACAACGACACGATTTGTTTTCTTAACAGATTCGACAATCGTATCAATATCTAGTGGTGCAATTGTGCGTAGGTCAATGACTTCAGCATTTATACCTTTCTCTGCTAATTCTTCAGCTGCTTTCAATGAAGCTTGCACCATAGCACCGTAAGCGATCAAGGTAACATCGCTACCTTCACGTTTAACTTTAGCCTTTCCTAATTCAACAGTATATTCTCCTTCAGGAACTTCTTCCCGGAAAGAACGGTAAAGTTTCATATGTTCAAGGAAAACAACTGGATCATTATCTCTAATTGAAGCAATTAATAAACCTTTAGCATCATAAGGATTAGATGGAATAACAACTTTTAAACCAGGTTGTTGTGCCATTAGACCTTCAAGTGAATCAGCATGCATCTCAGGTGTTGCTACTCCTCCACCAAATGGTGAGCGAATTGTTACCGGAGCATTCATTGTGTTTCCTGAACGATAACGTAAACGGGCCATTTGACCACTGATTGAGTCCATAACCTCATAAACAAAACCAAAAAATTGGATTTCAGGAACTGGTCGGAATCCTTGAGTACTTAATCCGAACGCTAGACCTCCAATACCAGATTCAGCTAATGGTGTATCAAAAACTCTTTCTTCACCAAATTCATCTTGTAAACCTTCTGTTGCACGGAAAACACCACCGTTTTTCCCAACGTCTTCTCCAAAAACTAATACATTTTCATCATTTTTCAATTCTGTACGCAATGCGTCAGTAATCGCTTGAATCATTGTCATTTGAGCCATGATTTACTTCGACTCCTTTGCTTTATATTCTTCCATTTGTTCTTGTAGGTTAGCAGGAAGTGTTTCATACATATTGCCAATTAAATCTGTAACTTTTTGTTTTGGTGTGTTGTCAGCTTCTTTAATAGCAGATTTAATTTCTTCTTTTGCTTTTTCAATGACTTTATTTTCTTCTTCCTCTGACCAAATTCCTTTATCTTCTAAGTATTTACGGAAACGAACAAGTGGATCTTTCTTTTCCCATTCGTTATCTAAATCTTCAGTTCGATAACGGGTAGGATCGTCACCAGCCATAGTATGTGGACCATAACGGTAAGTTAATGTTTCAATCAATGTTGGACCTTCACCATTTATTGCACGTTCACGTGCTTCTTTTGTTGCAGCATAAACAGCCAATACGTCCATACCATCTACTTGAATGCCCTCAATACCTGCAGCAACTGCTTTTTGTGCTAGCGTATCAGCAGCTGTTTGTTTTTCTACAGGTGTAGAAATTGCAAAGCGGTTATTCTGAACAACAAAGATTGCTGGTGCATTAAAGGCACCTGCAAAGTTAATTCCTTCATAGAAATCACCTTGTGAAGTTCCACCATCTCCGGTGTAAGTAATTGCTACAGCTTTCTGACCTCGTTTTTTAAATCCGAGCGCCACACCAGCTGCCTGAACGTACTGTGCACCAATAATAATTTGTGGACTTAGTGCGTTAACACCCTCTGGCATTTGATTTCCTACAAAGTGGCCTCTTGAGAATAAGAAAGCCTTATAAAGTGGTAATCCATGCCATATTAATTGTGGAACATCTCTGTATCCAGGTAAAATAAAGTCTTCTTTCTCCAAAGCGTATTGAGAACCTAGTTGTGAAGCCTCTTGCCCAGCTGTTGGCGCATAAAAGCCTAACCGTCCTTGACGATTTAACGCGATTGAACGTTGGTCCAAAATTCTCGTGTACACCATTCTTGTCATTAATTCTTTCAATTCATCATCTGAAAGTTCCGGCATCGCTTCTTTATTTACGACTTTTCCTTCTTCATCCAGAATTTGAAACGTCTTGAATTGCTCTGCAATTACTTCTTTATTACGTTTCAAAAGACTCACCTACCCTTTCCTTCATTACTCATTTTATTTTCATTTTATTAAATCAAAATTGATTTAATATTGTAAAATTACACTTATCATTACAATACCCTTTCATATCTCATTTTAATCTTTTTTTAAGAAAAACTAAACTGTTATACTGAAACAGCATGAAATGATTAGTACAATTTATTTTCTAATCATAGTTTAGCTCATTATGATTCCGTGGTCAATCACTTTGCTCAAACAACTTGTAATTTTATTATACCTTTTAGTTTAAAAAGATTAAGATTGTGATCTGTTTCACTATTAATAATAAAACTGTATCATTTTTATACTTAACTGTGTATCATCATTTACCTTTTTATACATAATTCCCTTTCTGGGTTAACTAGTTTTGAATATCAATGATCCTTTTTTTACTGACTATTGATCTCAATCCATCATCCGCTGGTATCATTTTTATGACTGAAGTGGGGAGCCTACAGTTAGTTAATCCGCAATAATATGAATGATTTACAAAAAAATAAAAATGGCCTGAATCATCAGACCATTTGATTAGAAAATAGGTATCCTACTTCATTATTTTATTCATATGTAACATTTAAATCGGATTGTTCATAGAATTCCCTTTTCTTCTGATTAAATGCATCAGTAGCTTCATTAAAATCAAGATTTGTATCGATTATTTTTTCATACTGGGCATTTACCTTTTCAATCTGTTCTGTAAATTCAGGTTCTTCTAAATCCTCTTTCATTAATAACTGATATAACTCAACGTCCAAGTCTAAGGAAGCATCATATACATCATGTAAAGCTAAAAAACTATTGTATCTTTCTTCCATTAGTTCGACCACTTCAAGTGCAGTTGTTTGTAATGCTTCATCCTCTAGCTCTTCAATTAATGGGCTCACTTGATCAAATTCTTCTTTTGAAGCCTCAATACTAGCCAATTCTGTTTGAATATGGTCTCTTCTTGTTTCAATGGACTCGATTGCTTTTTCAGCTAATTCATTTATTTTTTCAAATTCATCAATACTTAAGTCACTAATTTCCTGATATAAAGCCTGTTCTTCTTGTTCTAATTCACTTAAAGGTTGTTGCTGTGCAACAAAGTCATCTTCCAACTTTACAGATTCCTCCATATGTTGGTGGATTTTTTCTTGTGTAGACTCACCCGAACATGCGCCTAACATTAAAACACTAAATAATATGATAACAATCGATTTAAACCGCACTTTCTTGCCTCCATTCATTTATCTCTCTTCAAAGTGACGACATACATTTAAAAAAACAACGCATTCGCTCTTCTATTTAGGAAAATGCTTAAGCTCAATTCACACTTTGTTATGATAGGTGAAATTTTATCTATATTGAGATTATAAAATCAGTATAACATAATTGAAAGATTAACTTGAAGCCTTAACTAAAAAAATTTTCTAAAAAACAGGAGCTCTTTGATTATGCCCTTTTTACTTTAATATGTTAAACTAATTTACAGTAAATAGACGTCATACTATTCTCAGAATGAATAACTGATCTAAAAGAAGGAGTGCAGGAATTTTGATTACGATGAAAGATATTGTTCTTGAGGGACATCCCGTTTTAGAACAAGTGGCAGAGGAAGTAACTCTACCACCAAGTAAAGAAAATAAGGATATATTAGCAGAAATGTTACAGTTTCTTAAATATAGCCAAGATAGTGAAATGGCTGATAAATATAAATTACGTGCAGGTGTAGGCATTGCTGCACCACAATTAGGGATTTCTAAACGAATGTTTGCTGTCCACTTTGAAGATTTAGACGGCAAAACATACAGCGATGGCTATTTCAATCCGAAAATTATTAGCCACTCAGTAGAGCAAACCTTCCTTTCTGGTGGTGAAGGATGCTTATCTGTTGAGAGAGAAGTACCTGGATATGTTCCGCGTTACGCTCGTGTAACTATATCTGCAACAAACCTAGCTGGTAAACAAGTAAAATTACGTTTGCGTGGCTATGCAGCAGTTGTATTTCAACATGAGCTTGACCATCTGAATGGTGTTATGTTCTACAACCATATTAACAAACAGGATCCTTTTTTTATTCCTGAAAATGCTAAGCCTTGCGATATCTTAGAAGACAAATAATGTTTTAAACAAGAAGTGTATATCTTTATGGGATTAGGTGAAAAATATATTTCAAACGAATCCATTTCGTCATAACTATATTTAATAACAATTATGAACGATTTGGCATTAGCGAAACAAGTGATTGGAATGGTGAAAGGTGCTTTTCAAACTAAAGTATCGTTTTCTTCTAATGATATATTGTTGACATCACCTTACTTACCCAGCGGAAAAGACTGTCTTTAAAGCTCCGTTTAGAGAAAGCTTCAAAAAATAGTAAGGCTAAAACCATCACCTCTGTGGTAACCATTTCCAGCAGACGAACAATCGCCGTTTCTGTCCCAGTTTAAATGGCTAACTAACATCATACAACCCAAGGTCGAACATCTGGAAAACATCCACCTAGGGTGATCACGGGTGCTTTTTTCTAATTTGACAGTTCGCAGACTATCCTCAATTAGACCATTAAGATATTCATTTAATATGTCGAGTTACTGAAATTTTAAATCTTTCTGTTTCCAAACTCGCGAATTCATACTATACTATAAATAAGAGGATCGGATCGGAATGATATTAGCTTTTTGAAAGGGGCTGTTGAAATCATGTTAAAACGGCTAAAAGAAAAGCTTCGGAAAAAACTAAATAAATTATTACGACAGGACCGTGTCACGAACGCATAACACCAACCAGGATTATTCCTGCCAGGACATTTAAGAATTTTTTTTGCTATGTTATATGTTAAAGGAAAGATATAAAGGAGAGATTAAATGATTTATAAAATACTTTATCAGGAACACGAAAACGAGGTACCTGTTAGAGAAAACACAAAAACAATTTATTACCAAGCAGACAGCGAACACCAAGTTAGGCAAGCTTTAAAAAATCGGAAAATTAACATCGAATATATTCAACCATTAGATGATGAACATCTTGCCTATGAAAAACAGTCTGAATATTTTATTGTGGAGAATAACTGAAAATGAAGTTTGTTAAGAATGACCAGACTGCAGTATTCGCTATTGGAGGATTAGGTGAAATCGGAAAGAACACTTATTGTGTTCAATTTCAAGATGAAATTATCTTAATCGATGCGGGAATCAAGTTTCCAGAAGATGAACTTCTAGGAATAGATTACGTCATCCCTGATTACACTTATCTTATCCAAAATCAAGATAAAATCAAAGGGCTATTTATTACCCATGGACACGAGGATCATATTGGTGGGATCCCGTATCTACTAAGAGAAATAAATGTTCCAATATATGCTGGTAAATTAGCTCTTGGTTTAATTAAAAACAAGTTAGAAGAGCACGGTTTATTACGAAATGCTAAATTACACACTTATCGTGAAGACGATGTGATTAAATTTAGAAAAACATCTGTTACATTTTTTAGAACTACACATAGCATCCCTGATTCTTACGGTGTTGTTGTTAAAACACCTCCAGGAAATATTGTTCATACTGGCGATTTTAAATTTGACTTTACTCCTGTTGGGGAGCCTGCAAATTTAGCCAAAATGGCCGAAATCGGAAATGAAGGTGTACTTTGTATGCTTTCAGATAGTACAAATAGTGAAGTGCCTGGATTTACAATGTCCGAACGCGTAGTTGGTGAAAATATTGATGATATTTTCAACCGAGTTAATGGGCGATTAATTTTTGCTACATTTGCCTCCAATATTCATCGATTGCAACAAATGGTAGAGAGTGCCGTAAAACATAATCGAAAAGTTGCTGTTTTTGGACGTAGTATGGAGGGAGCAATCTCAATCGGTCGAGAGTTAGGCTATATTACTGCACCAGACGATACCTTTGTTGATGCCCATCAAATTAATCGTTTGCCGGCGAATGAAGTGACTATTCTTTGTACGGGCTCTCAAGGTGAACCGATGGCTGCTCTATCAAGAATAGCTAATGGTACACACAGACAAATTCAGATTATTCCTGACGATACGGTTGTATTTTCATCATCTCCTATACCGGGTAACAATGTAAGTGTGAGTCGCATAATTGACATGTTATCACGTGCCGGAGCAGAAGTTATTCATGGTCCTCTAAACAATATTCATACTTCTGGGCATGGTAGCCAAGAAGAACAAAAATTAATGCTACGTTTAATACGTCCGAAATTCTTCATGCCGATCCATGGAGAACATCGCATGTTAAGAGAGCACACTAAACTTGCCGAAGCTTGTGGGATTGATCCTGAGAACAGTTTTATTATGGATAATGGCGATGTCCTTGCTCTGAGCAAAGACCGTGCACAAGTAGCAGGGAAAATTCCATCCGGGACTGTTTATGTTGACGGTAGCGGAATTGGTGATATCGGTAATATTGTTTTGCGTGATCGTCGAATCTTATCTGAAGAAGGTCTTGTTATTGTTGTAGTCAGCATTAACATGAAAGAATTTAAAATCGCTTCAGGTCCAGACATTATCTCGCGTGGTTTCGTTTATATGCGTGAATCTGAAGATTTAATAAATGAGGCTCAAAAGCTAGTCTCTAAACACATTAATAAAGTAATGGAGCGTAAGACTACACAATGGTCAGAAATTAAGAATGAGATCACTGACACCATTGCACCATTCTTATTTGAAAAAACAAAACGCCGACCAATGGTATTACCAATTATTATGGAAGTATAATATAAGAAAATGTTTTTTAATCACTAAACAAGGCTGGGACATAACTAGTCTCACTGAGTAAAAAATGGTTCTATTTACGGTTTTTTCGTAAATAGAACCATTTTCATTTTTGTAGTGGTTTGAATGCTTTGGAGTCTTAGAGTTATTAACCGTGAAACTCCTTAAGTTCACAGCCAATAACGCAAATCCTAGTTCATTATGTACTTTGGATTTACCTCTTAAAGATAAACGAGTGAAACCCAAATTAGCCTTCAAAAACCCAAAGAACGGCTCAACATCTATTTTACCCTAACCGTAAGTTTCGCCAGTCTTTTCTTCTGAAAGCTTTCTTCTCATATCTTCTTTTTGTGTTTCTTCTTACGATCCATTATCAGGAGCTCCCAGCCAGTGATTGGAACGGCGGGTGGCGACTACAGTGGGAACAGCGAACGGTCTTCGATGGGACGAGTAACCGCAAGTCTCTTTGGTGGGGCGAGTAACCGCAGCCCCAGTCCCAGCCCCATTCCCAGTCCCACGAGTCCGAAAATCCTTATTGCGACACGGTAGTTGAGCAATAAGGAATGTTAGACTAAAACCGCCACGTCCTGTGGCAACGTCTAACTAACCCACATCCTGTGCACCCGAGGCCGTGCCCGCGGAAAGCATCCACCCAAAGTGTAAATCATGGAGTGACACCACAAAAACATTTAAGAGGTGATGATTCTATTTAAATGATGATAATCAAAACCACCAGTGTGAACTGGTGGTTTGCTCTGCGGCTGAAAGCCTATGTTACCGGCCTCGGCCTAAAAGGCCCACTGAATGGGTTTCCCTTTTGCACCACACTTACTCACTGAT
>NZ_JAHLQM010000041.1 GCF_018919165.1 Amphibacillus sp. MSJ-3
CAGGGAAATTCACTTGTTTTCTATATAAAAATGAAAATGACGCTAGTGAATTTCCACCCCATTTCATCTCCAAAGAGAAATGGGATTTTTCTTCACCAACGTCATATATTATAGAACCTTTTAATTTGCTTGATATAAGAAACTCGAACGATCAAGAAGTAAACCATTTGAATGATAAAGAAACTGCTAAGGACAACAGTGGATTCCTTCACTAAATTGTAATCAAACAAATGGGATAATGCTGTAAGGGCGACAGCCCCATGGATTATAGCAAGAACAATTGGCGCAAAGAATAATATGGCTGTTTGTCGGGTAATCACTTTCTTTAATTCTTTATTTGTAAGTCCTATTTTAGCAATGGCTGCGAATTTTTCCTTATCTTGATCAAGATCTGTGAATAGTCTAAAGTAAAGAAAACTACCAGCCGAAACAAAGAAGACAATTCCAATAAATAAACCAATAAATAAGATTGGACCATACGATTTATTAACTGTGTAGATCATATAATCAAGTGCTTGGAAATGATAGGATGATTGGACATTCAAAGCTTCTGTTAATTGTTCCCCTACTTCAATAACATCCGCTTCTTTCCCATCTGTCACATTCCAAACTGTTTTTCCCTCTGTTCTTACAGGATCAGGTAATCGTTGATAAACTTCATCTGATACAACATAATGAACATCTGTGACTGGAAGAACATCGCCATCGACTACATCTTTTAACACGAGTGATAGACCACTCTCAAGTTCGATCGGTTGATCAATCAATGGATCATCAACATAACCACCTATTATTGCTGCACTTTGCCGAACACCGACAATTTCATTTTCTTCAAGTTGAAGCAAATTTCGATTTAAAAGCTGGGCAAACTCATTATACATTGATTCGCTAGCAATAAAGATAAGCTCTTCATCAACTGTTTCGAAATATTGGAGTGTAACAGATACCTGTTCTGCTTCAAGCTGGTTTTTTTCTAGTAACTGATTAACCGTTTGGAGATCTCTTTCAATTTCCTCATTAGTTTGTTCATCATCTTCATAATAGGTAAAGGAATAAGGATTAGCCACTTTTAAACCGCTTGTCAAATAAGACTGTAAACCAAATAAAGTTCCAATCGCACTAAAAGCAACCGTAGAAATAATTGCAACCATAAAAAAGGTTCGAGCATTATCTTTCATTCGATAAGATAAGTCTGATAGTAAAATCATATTTGTCTTCTTCCAAAAAAACTTTTTCCGTTTTTTCAAAAGGTTAATGAGAAAGACACTTAATTGTGTAAATAAGAAGTAGGTTCCAATGGTCACAACAATAATAACAGGGATCATCGCAGCAATAACTTCTACCCCTTCAACCCTTATCGCTGTCACATATCCAATTGCTATTAGTGAAACAGCAAGAAATGTTAAGAGTTTTGATGCTTTAGGTTCCTTTTTAGGTTGTTGATTCGCTTTAATCAATTCTGCTAACTTCTTCGAACGAAGCACAAAAGTTACAAAAAATGAAATCACTAAAAATAATAACATGAATGATCCAAAGGATATCACCATTGCCCATAATGGGAAATAAAAATATAATGATTCTTCGATAACTAAAATATTTTCAGCAATTAATAAAATAAACTTTGAAAACACGGTTCCAAGCAATATACCGATCACTGTTGCAAAAATACCGATAAACATATTCTCTAAAAATACCATGAATCGAATCTGACGCATTGTCATTCCTTGTAACATCAATAAACCAAATTCCTTCTTCCGCGATTGTAAAAATGACCCCATGGAATATAGGACAAAGAAAAACGAGAAAACATATATAATTCCACCCGCTACACCCATACCGAAAAGTGCATATTCATTAATATCCCCTTGACTAAAAACAGGATGAAAAGCAAACATGGCAAAGGTGAAAAAAACAATAACAGTAAACATACTACTTAGAAAATATGCCGCATAGATCCGTTTATTGCCTACCACATTATTAATCACGAATCGACGAAAAGTCATGGTCATCCCCTCCTAAGAAGGAGAGCGTATCAATAATCTTTTGGAAAAAGGCTTTCCGGTTTTCTCCTTGGTGAATTTCTGAATAAAACTGACCGTCACGAATAAAAATAATCCGATCGGCATAACTAGCTGCCTGGGGATCATGGGTGACTAGAAATATCGTCGCCTGTTCTTGCTGATTCAATCTCACTAACATCTCCATGACATCTTTAGACGCCTTTGAGTCCAAATTCCCTGTCGGTTCATCTGCCAATAATAATTTAGGATGATGAATCATGGCCCGCGCAATGGCTGCTCGTTGGGCCTGCCCACCGGAAATCTCATAAGTGCGTTTATTCATAATCGAAGATATCCCTAATGTCTTTGCGATTTCATCGGCTTTTCGATTCATTTCTTCAACGCCTTCCCCATCCAAGGTCAAAGGTAAAACAATATTTTCCCTGACCGTTAAGGTATGAAGTAAATTGAAATCTTGAAAAACGAAGCCGAGTGATCGGCGCCGAAATTTAGCTATTTCATTTCGATTCAATTGATAAGGATTATTCCCTTCAATTAATACGGTTCCTGTTGTTGGTTCATCAATCGTTGCAATCATATTTAATAGGGTGGTTTTCCCACTGCCAGACGGCCCCATGATTCCAATAAACTCACCTTTCTGAATATCTAAATTAATATTTGTTAATGCTCGGTAAGCCACCTTACCTTGATAAACTTTGCTCGCCTGTTTAACTTGAAGCATCTACACTCGTCCTTTCCTCAATAGCTTATACATCTATACTAATCCTTTCGGTCATTTTCAACGATCGATTATCCTTTCATTCAGCTTACAAAGATGTAAGGTTGGCAACTCTATCAATTAATCGTCTGTGTTTCTGTAAAGATCATGCGAAAAGTTGTTCCAGTATCAAGGGTCGATTCAACTTCAAGGTGATGCCCTAAGTAATCAGCAATTTCCTTCGATAAATAAAGTCCCATTCCAGTCGATTCCCGAAACTTCCGTCCATTGTCACCCGTGTAAAAGGCTTGGAAGATTCGATTTTTATCATGTTCTGGAATCCCAATCCCTTGATCCCTTATCGCTAAAATTGCTTTACCTTTTTGTTTACATAAAATGATATCAATCCGATTGCTTTTCCCGTTTGTATATTTGACAGCATTATTTATAAGCTGATCAATGATAAAGAAAAGCCATTTTTCATCAGTTTCAACGATTAGATGCTCATCTTTAATGATGAGATGTGGATAGACCTCATTTCGAATGTAAAAACGTTTATTAATCTGATTAACTTCTTGTATCAGTCTTTCCAATTCAACCGGTTGAATATGAAAATCATCTTCAATCGTTCGCATACGTGCCATATATAGGACAGTATTTAACCCCTTCTGTAAGCGTTCGGTTTCTTCTCTAATATTCGATGACTCTGGCTCATCCAATTCTTTTGCAGTTAAATCAATCACTGAAAGCGGTGTTTTCATTTGATGTACCCAACGATCGATAAACTTCAAATGATTGACTTGATCGTTCTCCGCATCTTTAAGCTGTTTCATAAATAATTGATATTGTGCCTTTGTTAAGCAATCTAAGGCCTGCCCAACTGGAGTATCATCTGTTGTTTCAAGTAACTCCTGCAAATCAGTTGAATGTACTGATAATTTCTGATAATAATGTCGTCGACGATAATAATAAGCTGATAGATAAACGAATAAGATAAAAAGGTTGATAAAAACACCATATAACAAAATCGCATAATCATTGAAACGAGTTAAAGAGATCATCAAACAAAATAAAGTCATTTGAGCAAACTGGGTAAATAGAAGTCCTAAGTGGTCTTTAATAAATAACTTCATCATTGATTCCCTTTCCATTTCACATTTAACCTATAACCTGACCCTCTAATCGTTTCAACCACATTATCAAGCCCAAGTTCCCTTAGCTTTCTTCTCACCCTTGTCATATTGACATTTAGTGTGTTTTCATCAACAAAGGCCTGATCATCCCACAATTTTTCCAGCAGATCTTCTCTTCCCGTTACCCTTGGATGCCGTTCAATTAAAAGCTCTAATATATGTGCCTCATTTTTGGTAAGCTCAACGGATGCATGATTGAAGTGTAATTCATAACGCTCAGGATATAGCTTTAGGTTTTCTAATTGTAAAACTCTTTCTTGTTGCTTTCCAGCATACTCTCCATATGCACGTCTTAATTGACTACGAATTTTTGCAATCACGATATCTGGCGAAAAAGGTTTGGTAATGTAGTCATCTCCACCATTTTCAATCGCCATGACTTGATCCATCGCTCCTGTTCGTGCAGAAATAAAAATGACGGGGCAAATTGAAATATTTCTGATCTGACG
This sequence comes from Amphibacillus sp. MSJ-3, assembly GCF_018919165.1. Lineage (GTDB taxonomy): Bacteria > Bacillota > Bacilli > Bacillales > Amphibacillaceae > Amphibacillus. The sequence goes on from NZ_JAHLQM010000041.1 coordinate 4,361, forward strand.
ACACCAATAAAAACCGTCATAGTATGGAAGATTAACATCTAACAAGACAAGATCTGGCTTATGCACTTGAAAAGTTGCAATAATATTATCAAACTGTTCAATTGAAATTACTTGATAATTATATTTAGAAATATATCCTGCCAAATAAGCTGCAATTTTAGGATCATCCTCAATAATCATAATTTTTTCCACAACGATCCACCTCAATCTTTATTCTTTATTATTATTAGAACATTTTACACTTTTAGATACAATGAAAACAAAGCTCAACTCTAATTAATCTTTCCATTTTACAAATAAGATTTATTTCATTTATAATGAAGATATTAAAAGATGGATAAGTTAATATTATATAGGAGGTAGGTAAATGGGGAATAAAATTAGATTAGGTATCGTTGGATTTGGAAATTTAGGTAAAGGTGCAATTGAAGCAATTAAACAAACTGATGATATGGAGCTAGTTGCTGTCTTTACACGGCGAGATCCAAAAGATTTAAGACTTGATGAAGAAAATATCAAGGCTTTACATATTTCTGACGCAGAAAATTATCAACATGATATTGATGTCATGTTACTTTGCAGTGGTTCTGCAACAGATTTACCTGAACAAACTCCACAATTTGCTAAGTTATTTAATACAGTAGACAGTTTTGATACACACGCTAAAATTCCAGAGTTTTATCAAACAGTTGATCAAGTGGCCAGTAAAAGTGAAACGACCTCAATCATTTCAGTTGGCTGGGACCCTGGTTTATTTTCAACAAACCGCATCCTAGCAGATGCCATTTTACCAAATGGCGAGAACTATACTTTTTGGGGAAAAGGGTTGAGCCAGGGACACTCTGACGCCATCCGCCGAGTAAATGGAGTGAAAAATGGTGTTCAATACACCATCCCCTCCGAGCAGGCAATTGACAAGGTTAGAAGTGGTAATAACCCTAAACTCTCAACAGCTGAGAAACATCATCGAGTTTGTTTTGTCGTTGCTGAAGAAGGTGCCGATAAAACAGCTATTGAAAATGAAATAAAAACAATGCCTAACTACTTTGCAGATTATCACACAGAAGTGCATTTCATCTCAGAAGAAGAATTGGAACGTAACCACTCAAAAGCACCGCATGGTGGATTTATGATTCGAGGTGGACAAACTGGGTTAGATAATAAACATATCTACGAGTTCTCACTCAAGCTAGATAGTAATCCCGAATTTACGGCGAGTGTCCTTGTCGCCTATGCTAGAGCAGCATACCGGTTAAATCAAGACAAACAATACGGCGCAAAAACTGTGTTCGATGTAGCCCCGAGCTATATCTCCCCACGGTTACCAGACGAATTACGTAGAGACTTTCTATAAATTTTCACTCAGTTGAGAAAAAAGCGCTCAGAAGAAAAGACTGGTGAAACTTATGGTCAAGGCTAAATTGATCTTGAACCATTCTTTCAGTCTTTTGAAGGCAAATTTGGATTTTACTCACTTATCTTTAAGCGTAAATCCAAAGTACTCAATGAAGGTCGATTTGCACTAATGGTAATGAATTTAGGAAAGTTCACCACCATTAACAATGGCTAAATTGGGCGTTGAAATCTATAAAACAAAAAAAGATGGTTCTAATTACAATTTTCATGTAATTAGAACCATTTTTCATGATTAGAGCCTAGTTTTGTCTCAGTCTCTTGTTTTATAGAATCTCACTTTCTTTAAATAAGATACTCAACCTCTTGACCAGAATCATTAAGATAAACAATTTTCCCTTGGTTTGTCTTTAGATCGACATTTAGAGTACAGCGGGCATCATCTTTTTCAAATAATAATTTTACTTGATGATCATCACTTGGTAGGACCTCAAATCTTCCATTAAATGCGGGGTACTCATTTCTAAAACGAATGAGTTTATTCAGGCGTTGAACAACTTCTTTATCCAATGCCGCTTCAATTTGGGCTAAAGTAAAATTCGTCCGGTTGATCTCACGCCCTTCACCTGTTGCCCTCACCTTCTCATCGTCATTCTTGCCAGCTAGTAAACCGACATAATAAACCTGTGGAATACCAGGTGTAAAAAACTGAAGCGCTCGAGCTACTAAATAGGCATCATCATCTTCATTTAGCACTGAATAATAAGTACAACGAATTTGGTGGACATCAAAACCATCTTTATCTTTGTGCTCATCAGACAAAATCAAACTCAGGTTAGATCCACGGGCAACTGTCTCATCAACTAAACTTCTCGCTTCTTTCGTATTAATCAAACCATCTAAATCAGGTTTAACAGGAATACCATCATGACAATCCAACATTGTAAATTGATTATGAGGCCGATCCTTTAAATAGGCTTTTAAAGCTGTTGAATTTTTATTAATCATTGTCTCTAATATTCGATAGGGTAAAATAAAATCATAAATCCAATAGCCTCTTTCAGCTAATTTATATTGAATTTCATAATGTGCATGTATTTCTGGTAATAAAGCGATCTCCCTTTGATCAGCAACTTCTTTAATCCATTCTAAAAATTGATAAATCTCCGGCTCTACAAAAAAGCAACTTGTACCAATTTTCTTAACGACATAACCAACAGCATCTAAACGAACAATACTAACATTGTTCTTCTTAAAATGATCAAAGAAGTCAATAAATAATTGTTTTACTTTATCTGAATGAATATCTAAATCAATTTGTTCACTGGGATCTGTTTTGCCAAATGTTGTCCAGACCTGTTCTTGTTCATTTGTTTCTTCAATCGTAAACGTAGAATAAGGTCGTTCCCGTCTCAAAAACATTTGATCTATGTCTTCCTGCTTCGGCTTACCATCCGCCCAAATTTTATCAAGAGTAATAAAGTAATCTGCATATTCCGAATGACGACCCTTATTCAAAAAATCTTGAAAATATGGTGATTCTTTCGAAATATGGTTAACCATTAAGTCGAGTAAAACATCAATTGATTCTCCAATCGATTTAATGTCTTCCCAATCACCAAATTCAGGATCGATCTCTAAATAGGTTAATGGAGCAAATCCACGGTCACCTGATGATGGAAATGGGGGAAGAATATGAACGCCACCAGGAAATAAATCTTTAAATTTACTTTCCAATAAATATTTTAAACTTTTTAAATCACCACCCAAGGAATCTGGGTAGGTAATTAATTGTACTTTATTATTTAATGTCATCATATGCCTCCTCTGACAAAGACAGTTTTTTATAATGTGGTAAATCAACGACTGCACCTGTATATTTTAGCTTGTAGGCACTAACTTTAAAACCAATATTCAATGCCTGTTCTATTGTTTCCCCTTGAGTTAATCCAACATAGAAACCGGACCAAAATGCGTCTCCCGCTCCAGTTGTATCAACGACTTTTTTAGCAAAACTAGGGTAGTATCTTTTTTTACCTTCGATTGAAACAATTGCACCTTCTGCCCCTAAGGTCATAATCACAAAAGGACAACCAAGCTGATGGAACTTTTCAATTTGATTTTCCGGTGTATCAAGACCAAATAACCGCTGGGCATCGTCATCCGAAGGTTTTATAATATCCGCATAACTTATCATCTCTTTAATAAACTCTATTCCATCTTCCGCATCATCCCAAAGACTTTTGTGATAGTTCGGATCAAAACAAACAAGGGTCTGATCCTTCCGAGCTAATTCAATCACTTCTTTAACTATATTTCGTGATTCAGGCCTAGAGATTGGCCATGATGAAAAATGGATGATTTTTGTTTGTTCAACCTCTTGTTTCAATTGATCAGTCAGTTGCAAATGATAATCTGCGCCACGGTAAAAAACAGGGATTGGTGTTCCTTTACTTTTATTAATAGCAACCATACTTGTTGACTGTTTAACTTGTTGGATAAGTGATGTATCCATTCCCTGTTTTTTTAAATGCCCAATTAAGAAGTCACCAAAGGCATCAGTACCAACAGCAGCACAAATTTGAGACTGACCACCTAAACGTTTGATATTCATCGCAATATTAGCTGGTGATCCACCAAAATAAGCATTAAATCGATTATCACTCATCAGATCGGCATAACTCGTTGAAATCAGATCAACGAGTATTTCACCGATAGCCAAAACATCAATCTTTTTATTCGAAAACTCCAATCTATCATTCAGTTTAACTGGAAACCACATCGTCGATCGTAACTCCTTCCATTCATTACTCGTCATCAAAACCTAATACCATCGTAACTACAAAAGGTACAATGATTGCAATAGCCATCATGATTAGGCCGTTAATAATATTGGCAAAACCATTATTATCAGCTAAGGCTAATGCAGACATAATACTATTATTTAACACATAAATCCGGACATAAGTAATACCTGCATAGAGACCAGCTATACCTGAACCAATCACAGCTGCCAGCATTGGCTTTTTCAATTTCAATGTCACACCATACATAGCTGGTTCTGTAATACCCATTAATGCGGAAATACCTGCTGCCAAACTAACTTGTTTACGATCTTTATTTTTACTTTTAACTGAAACAGCTAGGGATGCACCAGCTTGTGCCAAGTTAGAACACACTTGGGCTAATAAGATTAAGGAATCATAACCAGTTACCGCAAAGGTAGACAAGAATATCGGTGTTAAGGCATGGTGCATTCCAGTCATTACAATAAACGGCATTGCTGCAGCTAAAATAGCGACTAGAAGAAATCCTAAACTAGATTCCAAAGCTTCAATTGCTAACGCTAATAGATCACCTGCATAAGCTCCTAATGGTCCAACGATAATTAAGGCAATCGGTGCACTTATTAATAAAACAAGAGTAGGATCTAATAATATTTTTAAGACTTTTGGTGTCACACGCTCAACAAACTTACTAATATATGACATCACCCAGATCATCAAGATCGCTGGGATCACTGAATAGGCATAATCCACGCCTCTAATCGGCAAACTAAAAATTGAAATCGGGTCTCCACTATTCACCCATTCAACAAAATTCGGATGCATTAACACACCAACGACAACAACTGCTATTGATGTATTGACTTTGAACTTTTGACTTGCAAAAATCGCTAATAAGATGGGCAAAAAGTAAAAGGTTGCATCCCCAATAATATCAATGATTCGATAAGTTGCCGATTCAGGTGATAACCATTCAAAAGTATTAATCAGAGCTAAAAGAACCTTGATCATACCGGCTCCAGTTAAAACAGGAATTAATGGCGTCATTGTTCCTGTAATAGCATCAATTATATTATTGAAAACGCCCTTTTTCTCACTCTCAGATTCTGTTTGCTGGTCACTTAATTCACCTAACAAGTTTGATATTTCCTTATAAACATTGGCTACTTCATTACCAATAATAACTTGATACTGAGATGGCGTTCTTTTCTGTCCAACGACCATATCAACATCTTTTAACTTATCTTGATCTACTTTATCATAGTCCTTCAATTTGAAACGTAATCGTGTAGCGCAATGTGTTAATTCACTAATGTTCTCTTTGCCACCTACATATTCGATAATTTGCAAACTACTTTTCTTTATGTTTGTTTTCATTTTTCCAACTCCTCTATTCCTTAACATTTAATCGGTCTAAATAGTTCCATTTGTTTTAATTACTTTCTTATACCAATCAAAACTGTCTTTACGATATCGTTTGTAGCTACCATTACCTTCGTCATCAGCATCAACATATATGAGACCATATCTCTTACTCATTTTTCCTTCACTTACACTGACTAAGTCGATCAGTCCCCACATCAGGTAACCTATTAGTTCAACGCCATCTTCTTCTACTGCTGAAATCATATTTTCAAAATGCTCTTTCAAATACTTTATTCGATAATCATCATGTATTTTGCCATCCACTAACTGGTCTTCATAAGTACCAAGTCCATTCTCAACAATAAATAATGGCAATTCATAGCGATCATATAATTGATTTAGTGTGATTCTTAATCCTAATGGATCAACTTGCCATACACTATTAGACTTCGGTAAATACGGGTTTCTAACCGTATCAGGCCCATTTCTTTTCACCTTTTCAACATCACTATCCTCAGCTGCGCTACATGCACTCGAATAATAACTAAACGATAGAAAGTCAACTGTATTGTTTTTCAAGATGATAAAATCCTCTTTTTCTGTTTTTAAAGCAATCTGTTGTTTGTCAAAATACCGAGCTAAAAAGTTAGGATATTTACCTTTTACCTGAACATCCGAAAAAATTAAATTAAATTTATCACTTTCAAAAGCAGAAAATACATCTTCGGGTTTACTCGTATAAGGATAAGTCTTCGCAGCAGCCATCATGCAACCAAATTTAAAATTAGGGTTAATCTCTTTACCTATTTGGATTGTCTTGGCATTGGCCAACAATTGATGGTGTGTCGCCTGATATTTCTTTTCCAGTTTATTTTCACCCTTAGTAAAAGTTAAACCAGCACCAATAAAAGGAATGTGCATAGTCATATTCATTTCATTAAAAGGGATCCAATAAGTTACATATTTCGAGAACCTTTTCATAATCACTGTTGCATATTTAATATATAAATCAACAATTTTTCGATCATACCAACCACCATATTTCTTGATCAGATGTAGTGGCATATCAAAATGACTAATCGTAACAATAGGTTCGATTTTGTTTGCTCTCAGCTTTTTAAAAATATCATCGTAAAATGCTAATCCTTGCTCATTCGGTTCGTCCTCTTCACCCGTTGGAAAAATTCTCGACCATGCTATAGACAATCTAAAACTGTTAACACCTAGTTCTGATAATAATTCTATATCACTCTCATAGGTTTTATAGAAGTTATTTCCGCGTCTACCGGAATAATAATCATGGACTTCATCTAAGAAATTATCTTGATCAAGATAAACATCCTCTAAACGTCTTGAATCTAGAGGTAACATATCAAAATTCGTTAAACCTCGGCCATCCGCGTCAAAATGACCTTCAGTCTGATTGGCGGAAATTGCACCACCCCATAAAAATGACTCCTTTAATACCATAATTAATCCAGCTCCTTTAATGTTCTCTAACTGTTGAATATCTAAAGTTAATGAGTAATTCCATCAATAAGTCGTTTAATTTAATTTAGAAAAGCTTTTCATAACTTTAATTAAGAATTACCTGTCAACTGAAATTCGATCAGAAAAGCTAAATTTAAAATAACACCTTTCTGAAAATATGTCAATCGTTTTCATATTGTTTTATAATTATTAATTAGTGGATTCTATTAAAATTATACTTAATTGTATTACGCATACATCATATTTATATGTTAAACGTTTGACATACCATATTTTGCATTGATCAGATAAGAAGCTTTCTTTGACACAAATAAAATATCATTATATAATTATCTCGAATTCGAAATTATAATATGACATCTATTAGTATTGTCATCGTTTCTTGCGATTTAACTAGCCATTAGGCCGCTTGAAGAATTCGGAGGAAACTAAGGGATTCTAAGTGGGAGATCAACCGACAGCCTGATTGGCTCAAGAGCCTTTAGGTCATACCCTTGTAGTAGTAACAAATGTTTTTCACTTGGGCGGGTAAACGCAAATCACTTCGGTGGGATGAGTAAACGCAAATATTTTCGATGGGCAGTCCCAGTTCCTATCAATTGGAGAAAAAGACAGACTAAACCCACCAGGTCCTGTCATAAGGTGTGCATAACCAACATCCTATAGCCCTAATCCCTACTTATTGAAGTTTCACTTTATTGTGCTCAAATCCAATATTTTTAATTCAATATTACGAATTGTTGCGCCATGAAATAGAATAAAAATTTTTTTATAAAGAGGAGGTCATACTTTGTTAAGTTTTGATCCAAAGCAAATTTCAGAACGACAAAACTATCAACTATTAATTGGAACAGTAATCCCTCGACCAATCGCCTTTGTGACAAGCATCGGTGAAGAAGGAACAATTAATGGTGCACCATTTAGCTACTTCAATATTATTTCATCAAATCCGCCACTAATTTCTCTAGCCATTCAAAGAAAAAATGGACAATTGAAGGATACAGCAAATAATATAAAAAGAAATAAGGAATTTGTTGTTCATATCGTTGATGACGAAAATGTTAAACAAATTAATCAAACAGCTGCATCACTCCCATCAAATAAAAGTGAACTCGATCAAGCCAATTTAACTCATGTTAAAAGCAAGGAAATTTCAACACCTGGTATCAAAGAAGCAAAAGTTCGTTTCGAATGTACTTTGGAAGAGGCGCTAGAATTAGGTGAGGAAGGTTCTGTTGGAGTGGATCTATTAATTGGTAGAATTGTTCAATATCATATCAGTGAAGATATTTATCAGCAAAATCATAGAATTGACCATAATACTCTTCAAGCAGTCAGTCGCTTAGCCGGACAAAATTATGCCAAAATTGGCCCTGTTTTTGAATTGGAAAGACCAGAATAACCTTTAGAAATAAAAGCCAATAAATATTGAGAGAGGGAAAAGCAACTCCCAATCGAAGAGACTAACGTATTTATTAACATTAAGCAACGAAAAAACTTAGCTATTATTCACAACAAAAAAAGGGTTATTGTTGATAAAAAGACATCAACAATAACCCACGTAATTATTTAAGACAACACATATCTGAATCTCATTTTTTATTCCAGATTCAACTATTTACAAATTAATTTCCCTTGTTCAATCCTATATTCTAGATCAGCCACACTTTCAATAAAAGTTTGATCATGTGTTATAAATATAATTGTTCCTTGATAAGAAGTGACAAATTGCTCCAAAGCTTCAATTGTCTTTACATCCAAAAAATTAGTTGGCTCGTCTAACAAGAGAATATTATAGCGTCCTAAAAAGAGCTGAGACAGTTGGAGCCGAATTGCCTCACCACCACTCAAACGACTAACCTTCTTTTGAAGATCTGTTCCAGTAAACAACATCACATGCAATACTGTTCTTAGCAAGCCTTCATCGTAGTCTGACCGGTGTTTCAAAAAATCAAATACAGTTTCATTTGTTGAAAACTGATAAGACATTTGTTCGAAATAACCAAACTTCGCTTTTGGGGAAATCGTCAATCCAGGATTTCGATTCGCAATATAACCTAGAAGTGTGCTCTTTCCACTTCCATTTGGTCCAGTTATCGCAATTTTCTTTCCAAGTGGAAATTGAAAGCTTATATCTTTTAAAAGTACCTGATCACCAACGGAAACATTTAATCGATCAGCCATAATCGGAAATTTATTGTGTAGCTCTACATACTTAGATTGTGGGAAAAGAATTGAGCTTTCATCTTCTACAGGATCAATCTCAACAAGCTTTTCTATTCTTTGTTCAATTGCTTTAGCAGCACGAACAATTCCCTTCTCACTTGTTCCTTTAGATTTTGTCTCAAACATTCGATTGGCTTTCGACTTTGCTTCACGCTTTGATAAACGCCCAGCTTGTGCAATCTTATCTGCCTTCAGCATTTTTTCCCGGGCAGCCTTTTCTAAACGCCTTTTTTCTTTAATAAATTGATCATAAGTTAGACCCTGCTGGTTGCGCTCTAATTTTTTAGCTTTAGCATAATCACTATAATGACCAGAATAAACGGTTATTTTTGCATCTTCTATCTCCCATATCGTTGTCACCAGTTCATCTAGTACAGCACGATTATGGCTAACAATCATTAAGGCACCGTAATAATAACGTAATTCATCCAGTAAGTACTGTACACCTTCCTGGTCTAAATGTGTTGTCGGCTCATCAATTAACATAGCTTGATGATAATTAGAAAAGAGTTGTGCTAATTTTAATCTCGTCAATTCACCACCGCTTAGATGATCCATTTGAGCAGGTAGATGTAATTTACCTTGTAGTCGCCGATCAACTTGATAATCTTTCGGCATCTCCATTTGTTCAAAATAATCGAAATCAACATAGCGTGTGACTTTTCCTTTTGTCGGGGTGTTTTTAGTTTTTTACTACTTCTTTGAATGGTAGACTATCTAAAAAAGGCTTTTTTACTGATTTTAAAGTACTTAAGATTTTTTAACTAAGTTCCGTTTTTTTATTTAATGGGACAATGTTGGGACAAATCTAAAAAATTCTAGTTATTTCTCCCTCTTCTCACTTGAAATTAAATTATAGCTTATAATATAACTAATGTAATCAGAATAAAAATGAGGTGACCTTAATGAAATATTTTATATCAGATACACATTTTTTTCATGAAAATATCATCAAGTTTAGCAACCGTCCTTTTGATGATGTAGAAAAAAATGAATCAAACAATGATCAATAATTGGAATGCTGTCATAGGAAAAACAGATGAAGTTTACATTTTAGGTGATCTAGTTGTTAGGGGTAATGGAAAACAAGCAAATGAAGTTTTAAAGCAATTAAACGGAGTAAAATACCTAATTAAAGGTAATCATGAACATTATCTAGATGATCCAGATTTTGATAATTCCCATTTCGAATGGGTCAGGGATTATTATTCATTTAAGTATAATAAACAAACAATAGTACTGTTTCACTATCCAATATTGGAGTGGGATAAGTTTTACAACAATTCAATTCATTTGTATGGACACGTTCATAACAAGAAGAAAGAGTATCTTAGAAATATTCTGGGAACTAGAGCTATTAATGTAGGTGTAGATGTAAATGAATTTTACCCTATTAGTATAGAACAAGTTTTAAGCATAGTGAAAGCAAGAGAAAGTAAATTGCTCTAGTGATTGTTACCAAATTAGTCCCAAAATAGAAAGTAAAAGCCTAGACGCTGTTAGGTCAACGTTTAGGCTGTTTCCTCTACTATTCTCACTCAATAATTTTATAAAACGATATATTGTAACTGCTAGAATATAATTAACAAACGGGGGTGCGGACTATAAAAATGAATAAAAAGGTTATGGCCCTTTTTTTGAAGATTTATTCGACAAAATGCCGAACAATATAGATAAGCTTGCATTTTATAGCCCATCATCAAAATACAAGGTCATCAGTAACACAAACGTTAATAAGCTTTTAGCGAAGACATTGGTTGACTTAGGCATTGACACCATCACTATCCATGGATCAAGACACACGCACGCTAGTATTTTACTTTATAAAAAAGTGTCCGTTAACTATGTAAGTGAAAGATTAGGACATAAAAACGTTGAAACCACTTGGACAACCTACTCACATATTTTAAAAGAGATGCGCGCCCAAGATGAAAAACAAACGCCAAAAATATTGGATAGCATGATTGGATAGCTTGTCACTTTTTTGTCACTTCAAAAAAAATAAAGTAAGATATTTTAAGTTATTCTCAAAAATAAAAAAAGCCTACAAACATTGTCATATCAACGTTCATAAGCAATTCCGCAATATAAAAGAGTACCGGCGGTCGGGGTCGAACCGACACGTCCTAATGGACACGGGATTTTGAGTCCCGCGCGTCTGCCAATTCCGCCACGCCGGCATATCATTGGAGGCGGTAACCGGATTTGAACCGATGATAAAGGTTTTGCAGACCTCTGCCTTACCACTTGGCTATACCGCCCATAGGTTTACTTATCATCAAAAAACAAAAATGGAGCGAAAGACGGGATTCGAACCCGCGACCCCCACCTTGGCAAGGTGGTGTTCTACCACTGAACTACTTTCGCATTAATGGCTGGGCTAGCTGGATTCGAACCAACGAATGACGGAACCAAAAACCGTTGCCTTACCGCTTGGCTATAGCCCAACATATATAAGTCAATATATAATATATGATTAAAGAATGGGGCGGCCGGTGGGGATCGAACCCACGCGTGCCGGAACCACAATCCGGTGCGTTAACCACTTCGCCACGACCGCCATCAGTATGAAAAACAGGGGTAGTAGGAATCGAACCCACACTGGAGGTTTTGGAGACCTCTGTTCTACCGTTAAACTATACCCCTATGTAAGGAAAACTAATTAAAATGGTGGAGGGAGTAGGACTCGAACCTACGAACCCGATGGGAGCGGATTTACAGTCCGCCGCGTTTGGCCAACTTCGCTATCCCTCCAATAGAATGGTGGCTCGAGACGGAATCGAACCGCCGACACACGGATTTTCAGTCCGTTGCTCTACCGACTGAGCTATCGAGCCAAGGAATTGTTGAATTATAAATTATTGAATTAATGGCGGTCCGGACGGGACTCGAACCCGCGACCTCCTGCGTGACAGGCAGGCATTCTAACCAACTGAACTACCGGACCTTTTTGCTTTTTTAAAAGCTAAATGTACATATTCCTATTTAAACAAAAATGCTAGGAGATTATCAATTATTTATAAAAGTAAACTACTAATAATTTACTTGTGGTAATCATCACTCATTGTAGCAAGTGGAATATTTTTGGTTGCGGGGGCAGGATTTGAACCTACGGCCTCCGGGTTATGAGCCCGACGAGCTACCAGACTGCTCCACCCCGCGATAATAATAAAAAATCGAATCTTTTTCACCAGAATCTAAATACTAATCAATACAAGTCCTATATGATGGAGGATGCAGGGCTCGAACCTGCGACCCCCTGCTTGTAAGGCAGGTGCTCTCCCAGCTGAGCTAATCCTCCAATGGACTAGGATATTTACTATTATAATAGATATCCTCCAAAGGTTATTGATGACCCGTACGGGATTCGAACCCGTGTTACCGCCGTGAAAGGGCGGTGTCTTAACCGCTTGACCAACGGGCCTATGTAAGAAGTTGAAAATAAGGTTTACATGGCGGAGAGCGAGGGATTTGAACCCTCGAGACAGCTTAACACCGCCTACACGATTTCCAATCGTGCTCCTTCAGCCACTCGGACAGCTCTCCATTATGGCTCCACAGGTAGGATTCGAACCTACGACCGATCGGTTAACAGCCGATTGCTCTACCACTGAGCTACTGTGGAATGGAACAAGAGCCTAGCGACGTCCTACTCTTGCAGGGAAAACCCAACTACCATCGGCGCTGAAGAGCTTAACTACTGTGTTCGGTATGGGAACAGGTGTGGCCTCTTCGCTATTGTCACTAGATTGTAAGGCATATTCCAAGTGTTTATTTACAAGGACAAGATATATTATATGCATTTTAAAACTGAAATGCAAGTGTTTTCAAATAAAATTCACTTTTATTGAAAAAATTATCATAGTCTAACTAGTAAACCTTCAAAACTAGATAAGAATTGCATCTGACAAGTGATATCAAATTGCGGATGATTCCGCTTTTTGTTTAATCCAGCTCAAACTCCTAATAGCTAGCGTATAGTTAATCCATCCCTTTGCACAGAAGTTCACTGTGCTTAGGTCTGTCTTATCTATCCGTACGCTATTGGACAGTCGTTTTCGCTTTTTATTTTAGTTAAGTCCTCGATCGATTAGTATTCGTCAGCTGCACATGTTGCCATGCTTCTACCTCGAACCTATCTACCTCATCGTCTCTGAGGGATCTTACTCTAATGATGGGAAGTCTCA
>NZ_JAHLQM010000042.1 GCF_018919165.1 Amphibacillus sp. MSJ-3
CCGCTTCAATTCTTTCATTTAACGTATGTTTACTCATTCTTTTGGACATAGAAAATGCCCCCTTTATAATAGTTGAGAATTTTTATTATTTCTCTGTCTACTATATTGGGAGCATATCATTTATTCTATAGGTGGATTATTTTTTCATTATTCATTGTTATAAGAGATCAGTTAAAATAACTTTCCACTTGGAGGGACATACAATCAGTTAATTCACAATTAAATTGAATTTTCATAGTTAAGTTATCTTATAATTGCAACACCGCATTATAAAGAGTCTTTACGACAATTAAATCCTCCTTATTATTCGCAAATCGGATAAACCTTATTTCCTAATTAACTAACTACTAATTCCCTGTTTTCTTGATAATAATCGTATCCTTTCCTACCTTTTCAATTTGATCCCAATCGATTTTAACTTGACTTTGATCCCGTTTGAGACCGAATAAACCATAATTGGGTATTATAAAAGCTTTTATCTTACCTGTTTTGGGGTCTAATTCTAGATCGGTTTGGCCCAATAATCCAAGACGCTTACCGTCTTCTAAATTAACAATTTCCTTACTACTTAATTCCTGATATCTCATGATTAACCTCCTCCTCACTAAATCCTATGATGAAAAGGCATAAAAAAGTAGAGGCTTGGACAAAACTCAGCTAAAGTGAAAAAGGAATTGGGATTTGCGTTGATGGCGGTGAACCTGAGGAAATTTATTGCCAGAAGCAACAATCCAATAATAGAAGAAAAGAAAAATCCAGCAAAAAATGGTTTCAAGCAAATTTTAATGCTTGAAACCATTTTTTTGGTTAGTTATGTCCCAGCCACTTCTTAATACAAGTAATCATTTATTTTCTTTTTTCTTTGCCTGTTCTTCTAATAATACTGCTTTTCTAGAGAGGTTGATTCTTCCTTGACGATCAATTTCCTTAACTTTAACTAAAATTTGATCTCCAATTTTAACAACATCTTCAACTTTATTCGTCCGTTCGATTGCTAATTCAGAAATATGAATTAAGCCTTCTTTACCTTTGAACAGCTCTGCAAACGCACCAAATTTCTCAATTCGCTTAACTGTGGCTAGATACATTTCCCCAGCCTGTACTTCACGAACAATGTCTTCGATAATTTGCTTCGCTTTTTCATTCATCTCTTGATCAGTCGATGATATAAAGACACTTCCATCTTGCTCAATATCGATTTTTACACCTGTTTCATCAATAATTTGATTAATTTGCTTACCACTTGGTCCGATAACATCACGGATTTTATCTGGATTAATTGTCATTGTTAATATCTTCGGAGCATAATCAGACAACTCTTTATTTGGCTCTGCGATGATACTAGTCATATGATTTAGAATATGCATCCGACCAATACGGGCCTGTTGTAACGCTTCTTCAAGAATTTCACGGGAAAGACCGTCAATTTTAATATCCATTTGTAATGCTGTTATCCCGTATTCAGTACCTGCTACTTTAAAGTCCATATCACCTAGAAAATCTTCCATTCCTTGAATATCACTTAGAACGGTATAGTCATCACCTTGCTTAACTAGTCCCATTGCAATACCGGCTACTGGAGCTTTAATAGGAACACCAGCATCCATCATTGCTAAAGTTGAGGCACAAATACTTGCTTGCGATGATGAGCCATTCGATTCTAATACTTCAGAAACCAAACGAATTGTATATGGAAAATCTTGTTCAGATGGGACCACCTTTTCCAAGGCCCGTTCACCAAGTGCACCATGTCCAATTTCGCGGCGTCCTGGTCCACGTATCGGTCCCGTTTCCCCAACACTAAAGGAAGGGAAATTATAATGATGCATAAATCGTTTTGACTCTTCCAAGTCTAATCCATCTAAAATTTGAACATCACCTAGAGCTCCTAATGTACATACGCTTAAAGCTTGAGTTTGTCCACGCGTAAACAAGCCAGATCCATGGGTTCTTGGTAATAGACTTACTCTTGAAGATAAAGGCCGAATTTCATCAGGCGTTCTACCATCTGGGCGAATCTTTTCTACTGAAATTAAACGACGAACCTCATCTTTTACCATCTGCTCTAAAATTTCTTTTACTTGAACAATTGTTTCTTCATCAGCATCCATTGCTTCATACTGTTCAACAATATCCTTTTTAACGGTTTCGATTGCATCCTCACGAGCATGTTTCTCAGTGACTTGAATTGCAGTAATTAAAGGTTCTTTTGCCTTAACTTCTAATTCAGCAATCAATTCCTCATCTAAGTTAAACAAGGTAACTGCCATCTTTTCTTTACCCACTGCTTGATAGATCTCTTCTTGGAAGGCAACTAAACGTTTAATCTCATCGTGACCAAACATAATTGCTTCTAGCATTACATCCTCAGTCACTTCATTGGCGCCAGCTTCAACCATGTTAATAGCGTCTTTTGTCCCCGCAACTGTCAAATCGATATCACTCAATTCACGTTGTTCAACTGTTGGATTAATGATAAATTCACCATCCACTCGACCGATATTAACACCAGCAATTGGTCCGTCAAATGGAATATCTGAAATGCCAAGAGCAATGGATGATCCGATCATTGCCGCAATTTCTGATGGAGCATTTTGATCAACACTCATAACCATACTAATTACTTGAACATCATTCCGGAATCCTTCAGGAAATAAGGGCCGAATCGGACGATCAATTAATCGTGACATAAGAATTGCCTTTTCACTTGGTCGACCTTCACGTTTAATAAATCCACCAGGTATCTTACCCACAGCATAAAGTTTTTCTTCGTAATTAACAGTCAATGGAAAAAACGGCAAGTCTTTAGGCTCTTTTGACCCCGTAGCTGTTGCCAAAATTGATGTGTCACCATAATGAACCATACAAGAACCATTAGCCTGTTTTGCTAATTCCCCAACTTCAACAACAAATGGTGTTCCTGCAATTTCAGTTTTAAACACTTGTTTATTTGACATATTGCACAATTACCCCTTTCTTTCTAACCTTCATTTAATCATGACACCTAAGGTCTATCCTGATTAATGGGAATGAAAGAGACTTACTTAAGTTTTATTCTGTAATAACCTTCACACTTCTAATAATCGTGCTCCATCCTGATCAAAATGCGGTCTAATTAAGACTGCACTTTGATCAGAATCGAGCGCAAGGTTTTACAGTACTTTTATTCTACTCTTTTCCCATTAAAATAAACATACAGAAAAAGCGGGAATACTCCCGCTTTAACGATCATTATCGACGTAAGCCAAGCTTTTCAATTAATTGACGATAACTTGCTACATCTTTTTCACGTAAATAGTTTAATAAGTTACGGCGTTTCCCAACCATTTTTAACAAACCACGACGTGAGTGATGATCTTTTTTATGAACACGTAGGTGTTCATTTAAGTTCGTGATTTCTTCAGTTAGGATAGCGATTTGAACCTCTGCAGATCCAGTATCATTTTCATGAACTTTAAACTCATTAATAATTTCATTTTTACGTTCTTGTGAAATTGCCATCTGTTTTACCTCCTAAAAATATTTAACCAAACACCTATCCCCTAGCAAGCGTTGGAGATTCGACTTGCCAAGTGGAAGGTTTCCGTTATTAAGATTAACGCTTTTTTGATAAAAATGCAAGTACTCTTGAGGATTTCACTAAAATAGTTGACGAATTTCTACTTCATCCTGTTTTAATTGATCAATTAGTCCTTCAACACTTTCAAATTTATACTCAGGTCTAATAAATTTTTGCCAATAAACTGAGATCTGCTTCCCATAAATATCTTCATTGAAGTCAAGAAGATGAATTTCAAACTTAATTAATTGATGATCAGATGAATCATCAAATGTTGGATTATATCCCAAACTAGCCATCCCATGTTTGATTTCTCCATCAATATCGACCGTTACATAATAAACGCCAAGTCCAGGTAAGGCTTGAGTAGGGTCTATGGCTAAGTTAGCTGTTGGATAACCAATTTCGCGTCCACGTTTGTGGCCATGAATGACTGTTCCCCTTGTCATTAATGGTCTGGTTAAAAGGTTTTTAGCTCGATCTACTTTGCCCTCCGCCAATAATTGCCGGATTCTCGTTGAGCTTACCTTCTGATTATCTTCACTATATTTCTCTACAATAGTGATATCAAACCGTTTATTAGCATGATTAGGCAATGTATGTACATTGCCTGCACCCCGATGACCATATGTAAAGTCAAAGCCACAAACAAGGTGGTTTATCTTTAAATTAACAATATAATAATCAATGAACATTTGTGGTTCTAATTGTGCGACAGTTAAATCAAAATGAATTAAATATAACAAATCAACTCCAAGATCACTTAATATCGCTTTTTTCTGTTCAAGTTGTGTTAAATAAGTAACGTGTGTTTGATTTTTCTTTAAAACTTCTAAGGGATGCGGTGTAAAGGTCATGACCGCTAATTTTTCATTCAAATCTTCCGCTGTTTTTTTAGCTGTTTGTAACACACGTTGGTGCCCCTTATGGATACCGTCAAAAAAACCAATCGCACATACAGATTGATCATCTATTTCAGGATTGTAATGATGGGGATAAGTTAATTCTACTATTTTCATACGCTTACTCCTTATTACTTTCTCGACTAAATTATTCAATTCTCCTTTAATCATAACACTTTTGATGAGTTACTGAAATAAAGTAGATCTTCATTCTTTTAAAATATTATTCGACCTTTCAAATCAACTGTTAAATAAACAATAAGCTAACCATGACTAATTTATCTTTTTAAACATGGTCATAGATGTCTACCTAATGATAGCGAAGGCAATGGATCATTTATCAAGTAATATCTAGATATAGAGCATGCCAATGTCCTTATCCTATAAAGCATATTATCTGGATAAGAACAGTTAGTTAAAGAAACCAGGTTATATTGGACAAAATGGAAAAACAATAAATAGATAGCATCCCATCATTCATATTTAGTCTTTTCTACTCTTTTCAATTTAAATGGGGGGCTACCTTTTATGTAGGTGTTCATATCCGATTGTCCATTATGTTAAAGACACGCAAAGGTTTAATTTGATCTTGGTTTTCCGAATGTACTTGGTAAATCGCCAGGGTTTGTTGCTTATATTCTAATCGATAGGGTTGATTATCCTGCCAGTTATCTGGTCTGACTAGTTTTTGTCCGTGGACTATTTTTTTTGCCAATTCTTGATTAACTTGATAACTTGGCAAGTGTGTTAGGCCCGCTTCAATTGGTGCTAATATAGTTTCCAATTGATCTTTTTCCTTTAATAATTCCAATTGAGTAAAAGTAATCGCATTATCTTGATTGAAATCAGCTGTGGCTGTTCGAATCAAATTTGACATATGAGCTGGATAACCCAATGCTTTTCCAATATCAACTGCTAAGGTACGAATATAAGTCCCTTTAGACACAGTTGTATCGAAACTGAATTTAGCGATTTGATTTGAATAAACCAAGGTTCCCGTTAGGTAATCAATTGAGTGAATCATAACTTGTCGGATCGGACGCTCAACCTGTTGATTTAATCGTGCATATTCATATAATTTTTTCCCATTTACCTTTACTGCCGAGTATAGAGGCGTTACTTGATCTATTTCACCTTTAAATTGATTTAATACTTCTTTAATTTTGCTTTCAGTTAGACCTATTGTTACAGGTGCTGATTCAATAATAGTACCTGTTTGGTCTTCAGTATCTGTGGCGATTCCTAAAGTAATTTCTGCTCGATAAGTTTTTCGTGTGTCTGTCAAATAGGGAACAATCTTTGTTGCTTCACCAATACAAATTGGAAGCACACCTTCAACTTCTGGATCAAGTGTTCCTGTATGTCCTACTTTTTTAGTAGCAAAGATTCGACGCATTTTCATCACACAATCATGTGAAGTCATTCCTCTTGGTTTCCATAAAGGTACAATACCATTCATAATTATTGCCTCCAAAATATTAATCACTGAGTAACTTCATCTTATAACAAAGAGTTTAAATAAAGTGAAACTTCAACCAATGGGGGATCTACAAGGCCTAGGTCATGCAGACCTTGCCATAGGATCTGCCGGGTTTAGTCTGCCTCCCCCTCCCCCTCACTGACTGGGACTGCGGTTACTCGTCCCATCAGGAACGTTTGTTCTGCTACAAGGATATGATCTAAAAGACCTTGAACCAATCAAGCCCTTACTGTTGGTTGATCTCTCACTTACAATTCTTAGTTTTCTTTTCAATTTTTAAAATATAGATCTTATGATAGGTTAGCTTCCCTATACGGTGGTTCAATTAAGTTTGATACCACAAAAATATTTAATGTATACGTAAATTTCTGGGCTCTTGGCTATCCCACGGGAATTGCCATCGGGACCCTCACTCTATCGGTTTCCCACATGATACGTACACATAGAATAATCCGAACGATTTATAAAAATCAGTTCGGATTATTCGTCTTGAATAACAAATTCCCACTGTTATTCTTGCTCTTGGTTTAGATCATGGATTAGGCGTTCAATTCGATTTCCCGTTTCAATCGATTGATCAATCTCAAATAAAATTTCTGGTGTTTTCCGTAATCGAATATGTTTACCGATTTCTGATCGAATAAAGCCCTTTGCCTTTTCTAGCCCCGCTAGGGTTTCTTCCTCTTCTTGTTGATCCCCTAAAACGGTAAGAAAAATCTTAGCCTGTTGTAAATCACCGGTCACTTCCACATCAGTAATCGTCACAAATCCAACTCTAGGGTCTTTTAATTTACGTGTAATAATATCACCAATTACTTTCTTAATCTCTTCTGAGACTCGATTTGCACGCATCTGACTCATTAGCTTTCACCTCAAATTCCGTATGATTAAATTATCCATACCACTGTCGTTCTATACTTGTATACTCTATTTCAGTAAAAGAGTCTACTTTGGCTAAACAAGAATCGATCACTTGTTCCGCCCGCTTTCGATCTGGTGAAATTGTTGCAATCCCTAATCGGGTTCGTTGCCAAAGGTCTTGATAGTCAAGTTCACTAATTGTAATGTTATAGCTATTTTGCAACCGGGTAATTACCCTTTTTACAACAGCACGCTTGTCTTTTAAAGACTGTGCTTCATAAATAAAACAATCTAGCTCAACATACAAAATCATTTACGTTCAATTTCTTCCATTACAAAGCACTCGAAGACATCGCCTACTTTGATATCATGAAAGTTTTGTAAGGTAATCCCACATTCATAGTTTTGACTAACTTCTTTGACATCATCTTTAAATCGTTTTAGTGAGTCGATCTCACCTTCAAATATAACAACTCCATCTCGGATCACCCGAACACTTGAATCACGAGTAATCTTTCCGTCTGTTACATAGCTACCGGCGATCGTTCCAATTTTTGAAACTTTAAATGTTTCACGAACTTCTGCTTGACCAATTACTTTTTCCTCAAATTCTGGATCAAGCATACCTTTCATTGCCGCTTCAATTTCTTCGATTGCTTTATAAATAATGCGGTGCAGACGTACATCGACATTTTCTGCTTCAGCTGATTTCTTAGCATTATTATCTGGTCTAACATTAAAACCAATGACAATTGCATTTGAAGCGCTGGCTAAAATAATATCTGATTCCGTTATAGCACCTACACCTGTATGAATAATGTTAACTTTAACACCTTCAACATCTATTTTTTGCAATGATGAAGCAAGTGCCTCAGCTGATCCTTGGACATCTGCCTTTAAGATGATATTAATATCTTTAATCTCACCTTGCTTAATTTGTTCAAATAAATCTTCAAGGCTAACTTTAGATTGACTACCTCTACGTTCTTCTAATTGTTTTTGCGCACGAAGTTCTCCAATTTGACGAGCTGTTTTTTCATCTTCAAAAACAACGAATTGGTCTCCTGCTTGAGGTACATCACTCAGTCCAGTAATTTCCACTGGAGTGGATGGACCTGCTTTTTTAACTCGACGACCGAGATCATTCACCATCGCACGGACGCGACCAAAAGTATTTCCAACGACGATTGGATCCCCTACTCTTAGTGTCCCGCTTTGAACAAGTAATGATGCAACAGAACCTCGTCCTTTATCTAACTCCGCTTCAATAACTGTTCCAGATGCACGTTTGGCAGGGTTCGCTTTTAATTCTTCAACCTCTGCAACAAGTAAAATCATTTCTAACAAATCATCGATTCCTTGGCCTTGAAGAGCGGAAATAGGAACAAAGATCGTGTCACCACCCCAGTCTTCAGAAACAAGTTCATATTCCGTTAATTCTTGCATGACCCGATCTGGGTTTGCTGTTTCTTTATCAATTTTATTAACAGCTACAATAATTGGAACTTCTGCCGCCTTTGCGTGGTTGATAGCCTCTACAGTTTGTGGCATGACTCCATCGTCTGCTGCAACAACTAAGATGGCAATATCCGTTATTTGCGCTCCACGTGAACGCATGCTTGTAAAGGCAGCGTGACCAGGTGTATCTAAAAAGGTAATCTTTTTATCATTAGCACGAATTTGATAGGCACCGATATGCTGTGTGATCCCACCGGCTTCTCCCGCTGTAACCTTAGTCTGACGGATAGAATCTAATAAAGTTGTTTTCCCGTGATCAACGTGTCCCATAATCGTAACAACCGCTGGGCGTTCTGTTAACTGATCTTCAGAATCCTCTTCAATGTATTGAGTTAGATCCGTTTTTTCAATTTCAACTTCCTTTTCGACTGTTAGTCCATAGTCTGAGCTGATAAGTTCTATCGAGTCATCATCAAGGTCTTGGTTTTTTGTTGCCATCACACCTAATAGCATCAACTTCTTAATAATTTCGCTTGTATCTTTACCTAATTTTTCAGCTAATTCTCCTACTGTTAGCGTTCCAGAATACTTAATCACTTGATTTTTTGAATCTTTTTTTGATTCTGCTACCTGTTTTGGTGCTTGTTTGTTTGTTTCTTGTTTCTTATTCTGTTCTTTATTGACATTTTGTTGTGGTTTCTTTGCTGGCTTTTTTTCTGTTGTAGCAGTATTTTTTTGATAAATTTCATCTAGTTTAGATACTTCTTTTTGAGAAATAGTCGACATGTGATTAGAAACTTCGATATTTAAGTCTGCTAGTTTCTCAATTATTTCCTTACTTGATACATTCTTGCTTTTGGCATATTCATATACTCTTACTCTAGCCATACAGCCACCCCCGAGATATTTTAGTCGAGCAATGAGCAAATTTTCTTAGCAAAGCCTTCGTCCGTAATGGCCACAGCAACTCTTCCAGATTTACCTATTGCATAAGACAGGTTTTCTCTATCTGTAACGATCCGATACGGCACATGATAAAAATGACATTTATCAGTAAGCCTTTTATGGGTTTGAAAACCAATATCATTTGCAATCAAAAGAAGCTTTGCATGTCCACGATTAATGTCTTTCAAAATTTGATCTTCACCAACTGAGATCTTTTGAGCACGTGTTGCTAATCCAATCATATTTAAGTACTTTTGCTCTTTACTCAATGCTTTCACCATTTATAACTTTTAATAAATCTTGATACACATGTTCAATGTGACTCACTTGAAAATGACGTTCAATCGCTTGACTCTTTTTAGCTTGTTCAACAACTTTTTGATCAATTGATACATAAGCCCCGCGACCGTTCTTCTTTCCTGACGGATCGACGAAAACGTCTCCTTCTTTTGTTCTAACAATACGAATTAATGATTGCTTCGGCTTCATATCATTTGTAATTATACATTTACGAAGTGGAACTTTCTTGACTTTTTTAGGCATTGTCACAATCCTCCTTAATCAAATAGATCTTCATTTTCATTAAAAAGGGGTTGATCGTCTGGTTCAGTTAAATCTTCATCGTTGAAAATTCCTAACTCTTTAGCCTCTGTTTCATTTTTAATATCTATTTTCCAGCTGGTTAATTTAGCTGCTAAACGTGCGTTTTGCCCGCGTTTTCCAATAGCTAATGAAAGTTGATTATCCGGTACAATGACAGTTGTTGCTTTTTGTTCCTCATCAACAATAACCTTACTTACTTTTGAAGGGCTTAAGGCATTTGATACATAGACAACAGGATCATCTGAATATTCTACAATATCAATTTTCTCCCCTTTTAATTCATCTACAACCATTTGAACTCTTTGGCCTTTTGGTCCAACACATGAGCCTACCGGATCAATTTCTTCATTTTCAGCATAAACAGATATTTTTGATCTGTCGCCAGCTTCTCTTGCTACCGAACGAATCTCTACCGTTCCATCATAAATCTCAGGTACCTCTGTTTCAAATAGTCTTTTTAATAAACCAGGTTCGGTTCTAGAAACAAATATTTGGGGTCCCTTATTCGTATTTTCAACCTTACTTACAAATACTTTAATTCGGTCATGTACTTGGTAATCTTCATTTGGCATTTGTTCCGCCTTGGCTAGCTTTGCTTCAATCTTCCCTAAATCAATGTAAACAAAACGGGAATCAACACGCTGAATGATACCATTCATGATATCACCTTCACGGTCAATATATTCACTATAAATAACACCGCGTTCTGCCTCGCGAACTCTTTGTGTTACAACTTGTTTTGCTGCTTGAGCAGCAATTCGCCCAAAATCTTTAGGTGTTACTTCAATTTCTAGAACATCGCCTACTTGATAATTAGGATTAATTTCAATTGCTTCATCCAATCCAAGTTGTTGATTGTGATCTTCAACCTCTTCTACAATCTCTTTTCTTGCATAAACTTTCATTGTGCCACTTTCTTCATTTAAATCCACTCTAACATTCGTTGCAGATTTAAAATTCTTTTTATAGGCTGAAATTAAAGCTGCTTCGAGCGCTTCAATTAATACATCTTTATCAATACCTTTTTCTTCGCTTAAATGATGAATGGCATTAAAAAGATCTTTGCTCACTTGTTCTCCTCCTCTAATTAAACGATACTGCCAATCGAGCTTTGGCAATTTTCACATAAGGAATCTCTATTTTTTTTGATCGTCCCTTATCATTAAATTCAATTATTACCTTATCTGTTTCGTCAAAGGCAGTTAAAATTCCTTCATAGCTTTTAGCCCCATCAATATGTTCATATAATGTAACATGAATGTTATCACCGATATGCTTACGCAGGTCCTCTCGTTTCTTTAATGGGCGTTCAGCACCTGGTGATGATACTTCGAGATAATATGGTGTTTTTATCGGGTCAATTTTATCCAACTGTTCACTTAATCGTTCTGATAGGCGACCGCATTCCTCGATATCTACACCACCCGGTTTGTCAATGAAAACACGTAAGAACCACTCCTTACCTTCTTTGACAAATTCAATATCAACCAATTCCAAATTCATTTCAATTAAAAGCGGTTTAACTAATTCTTCTGTACGTTCTGTAACGCGTTGGCTCATGGAACTACCTCCTTTGGTATCGTGTCTTCATCAAGTGATTTCTTTAATGGTCGTTACTTTACCATATAGATATAAAATAAGTTTTTGATCATACGCTAATTTTTATTAGTTTACACACTCAATCTTCATTTCATTAATAATTAGTAAAAATACCTTTCTAAATCTTTTACAGTTATAGTCATTTTTTATGTTTTTGCCTTAACTGACCCTGTGACAATCCTTTCAAGAATATAAGAAAGACTCGATTGATAGGTCTGGATAACAATCAGCATAAGGTCAATTGGTTGATTATAGGTTGTTTAGAGATTAGGGTCCTACTAATATGAAGAAATCCTATCATCATTTTATTCATAAGCAATGATAAATCCCTTGTCAATGTGACAAGGGATTCCACCATAAAAACCATAATGATAAGAAAGAGTGGGTCAACCCACTCTCCATGCTTCGCACCCACCTAAACTAAGTGAATTATAGCACAGATATTTTGGAAAATCAAGTCATACTTTACAAATGCAACATCTCATCTTATCCCGTGTCAAAGGAAATATTGAGCCATCTTAAAACAAGGATAATTGATTTTTCTCTTCCATCCCTGTTAAGCAACCATGATTATCTAAATACTCAAGTACGGTTTTAGAAATACGACTTCTTTCCCTTAAATCCTCTTTAGATAAGAATTCTCCTTCTTCTCTTGCCTTTACAATATTAAGGGCCGCATTGGTACCTAATCCATCAATCGCATTAAATGGTGGAATAAGTTTGTCACCTTCAACTAGAAAATCAGTTGCACTCGATTGGTAGAGATCAACTTTGCCAAAAGAGAAGCCACGTTCATTCATTTCTAATGCAATTTCTAAGACAACGACTAAACTCTTTTCCTTTGGTGAGGCATCATTTCCTTTTGCATAGATCTCTTCCACTCGTTTACGAATCGCATTTGAACCTTTAATCATAGTATCTAACTCAAAGTCACTAGCACGAACAGTAAAATAAGCAGCATAGAAAAGAATTGGATGATGGACCTTAAAATAGGCAATACGAATTGCCATTAGAACGTAAGCGGAAGCATGGGCTTTCGGGAACATATATTTTATCTTCCGACATGAATCAATATACCAATCAGGAACATCATGCTTCTTCATTTCAATGACCCATTCATCTTGGAGTCCTTTTCCCTTTCGAACAGATTCCATAATTCGGAAGGCTAATGATGCCTCTAAACCTTTGTGCATTAAATAAACCATTATATCATCCCGACAACCAATTACATCTGGTAATTTACAAATCCCCTGATTGATCAGTTCCTGAGCATTTCCTAACCAAACATCAGTCCCATGAGATAATCCAGAAATAATAACAAGCTCACCAAAAGTCTTTGGATGGGTATCCTCTAGCATTTGTCGAACAAATCGAGTCCCAAATTCGGGTACACCTAATGTTCCAGTATTACACATAATTTGTTCTGGTTTAACGCCTAAAACTTCTGGTGAAGAGAATATTTTCATTACATCTTGATCGTCTACTGGAATAGTCTTCGGATCAATACCACTTAAATCTTGTAGCATTCGAATCATTGTTGGATCATCGTGTCCTAGAATATCAAGTTTCAGTAGGTTTGCATCAATTGAGTGGAAATCAAAGTGAGTCGTTAACCAATCTGAATTTTTATCATCAGCAGGATACTGTATCGGTGTAAAATCGTATATATCCATATTTTCAGGAACAACAATAATCCCACCTGGATGCTGTCCTGTTGTTCTTTTTACTCCTGTACATCCTTTGACTAAACGGTCGACTTCAGTATTTTTGATATGCAATTGATGATCACTTGCATAACCTTTAACATAGCCATATGCTGTTTTCTCTGCTACGGTACCAATTGTACCAGCCCGAAAAACTTTATCCTCACCAAATAGCACTTTTGTATAATTGTGTGCAACTGGTTGATATGTCCCAGAGAAGTTAAGATCAATATCCGGTACCTTATCCCCTTTAAAACCTAAGAATGTTTCAAATGGAATATCTTGCCCTTCTTTTCGGTATAAGGTTCCGCACTCAGGACAGTTTTTATCCGGCAAATCATAACCACTCGCATATTTACCATCTAAAAAGAATTCATGGTGGCAACATTTTGGACAGAGATAATGCGGTGGTAAAGGGTTAACTTCAGTAATATCAGTAAAAGTGGCGATCAGCGAAGAACCTACCGATCCCCGAGAACCAACTAAATAACCATCATCAAGTGATTTCTTTACTAATTTATGTGAAATTAAATAAATAACGGCAAATCCATGACCAATTATACTTTTGAGTTCCTTCTCCATACGATTAACCACAATCTCCGGTAATTCATCACCATATAATTGATGGGCATAGGCATAACTCATTTCCCGTATTTCTTTGTCTGCTCCCTCAATATTCGGTGCGTAAAGATCCTCTTTAATTGGACTAATATTATCAATTTGATTTGAAATGGCTTGCGTCTGATCAACTACAATTTCACGTGCTTTTTCTTCTCCTAAAAAGCTGAAACAAGCTAGCATTTCATCAGTTGTTCGAAAAGGAACATCTGGTAGAGTTTGACGACTCAACGGATTACCGCTCTGGGATTTCACCAAAATCTTGCGATAAATTTTATCTTCTTTATCCAAATAATGAACATTACCAGTGGCGACACATCTTTTATTCAACCGGTCTGCCAAATCAACTAAGTTACGAATAATATCATAGATTTGCGCCTCATTTTGGACAAGTTCTCGATCAATTAACGGATAATAGTTTTCTGGTGGCTGTACTTCAATATAATCGTAAAATTCCGCCACCTTTTCAGTTTCTTCCGCTGATTTCTGCATCATCGTTTCGAAAACTTCACCTTTATCACAAGCAGAACCAATTAATATTCCTTCCCGATGGGCTATAAGTTTAGATCTTGGAATGCGCGGAACCCGATAGAAGTAATCAACATGAGCCATCGATACCAATTTAAATATATTTTTTAGGCCGATTTCGTTTTGGGCAAGTAATATTGCATGATAGGGTCTTGCTCTTTGGTATGCATTGCCTTGACCCATATACTCATTAAATTGATTATGGTTTGTAATGTCTTTTTCCTCAGCTTCTTTAATCAACTTCCATAATAGATAAGCAGTCGCTTCAGTATCATAAATCGCTCGGTGATGTTGTGTTAATTCAATACCATAGTACTTACAAAGTATATTTAAACGATGGCTTTTGAGTTGTGGCAAAATAAATCGTGCAAGTTCCAATGTGTCAATAACAGGGTTTTTAGCTTTTGGTAATCCGATTTTATCAAAACCTTGATTAATAAACCCCATATCAAAACTTGCATTATGAGCGACTAATATATCATCGCCCATCCAATCGCGAAACTCCGTTAAAACTTGTTCAATCTCTGGAGCATCCCTTAACATATCATCAGTAATTCCAGTCAAATCAATGATCGTCTGTGTCAACTGTTTATGTGGATTCGCAAATCGCTCAAACTTATCTATAATCTCACCGTTCTTAAATTTTACTGCCGCTAATTCAATAATCGAATCATATACAGCTGAAAGCCCTGTAGTTTCAACATCAAATACGACATATGTAGCATCTTGAAGCGAGATATTAGCTTCGTTGTAAGCAATGGGGACTCCGTCATCAACTAAGTTGATCTCTACACCATAAATCATTTTGATCCCATGCTTTAAGCTGGCAGCATGTGCCTCTGGATAACCCTGTACTACTGCGTGATCCGTAATTGCAACGGCTGAATGACCCCATCTTGCTGCCCGTTCAACGAGGTTAGAAGCTGAAACAACTGCGTCCATTTGACTCATCATTGTATGACTATGTAATTCAACCCGTTTCTCTCCTTCTTTTGCTAAATCCTTTTTCATCTCGTATTTAATCTCATTTAAATCATTGAGCATCATCATTAATTCATTCGTATAGTTATCTGTTTGAATACTTCCACGAACCTTTACCCAAATACCCTTTTTAATTTGTTTAAATTTCTCTTGATCTTGGTCAGTTCGCGAAAACATTTTTAACGTGAAAGAGTCTGTATAGTCAGTCATTTTAACGATCAATAAGTGACGTCCTGATCGTAATTCTCTAATGTCAACATCAAAGATATACCCCTGTAGAATAACCCGCCGTTCTTCCTCAAAAATATCCTTCATAGGGATTGCAGGCTCTTTAATTGAATAACCAATCATAATCGGTTCATTTTTAGGCTGTTTCTCTTTCTGGTTTGTCTTCTTATCTTCCATCGCTTGCTTGACAAGTAACTTATCTTCTAAAGCCTTTTGTTCGTTAAATTTAACCAAACTATCTTCAATTGCTTCTGCAATAAATTCAAGTTGCCAATGTGGTAGACCATTTTTTTGACAATATTGTTTATAGGCTGGTGTAATCCGATTCTTTATCACTGTTGCCTCTGTGTCATTTCTTACCTTAATCATTAATTTCTGACCATCAACTTGTGGCGGATTGTTTTTTAACAAATCGGCATAAGCAGGAAATAAGTTAGGGCGTGATTCAATAAAATCATGCCAGTAATTACACATTTCTTGGCCATCGATTTTCTGATCATCATAAACAATACTAAAATCCACAGTAGCAACTAAAGAAAATGCTTCCTGTAGCTTTAAGCGAAATAATCGAAACATTTGAATCGGCAATACTTTCGCCATTTTAAAATGAAAATGCCAACGCTGTTCTTGTTTAAATACTTCTAACTTCTGCAATTGCGCCTGTTGGAAATAACTTTGCTGATCGTTTTTATCTATTTTAATTTGTTCTAACAAAACATTCATTTTTTCCTGACTGGATAAACTCATTTTCTTCCTCCTGAACCACATTATTTTCTAAAGTAGAGAACCACTACATTTATTTAATAATAATGGTTAAACCCTTGTCTGAAAAAAGTGACAAGGGTTAGTAACTGAGTGAACTACCCACCACTTATTGACCTTGCGGTCTAATTGAAGTGGGGGCTTCTCGACTTATCGCTGCTTTTACTAGCCAACGAAAACTGACCGAGCTAACCCTCTTGTTCCAAGAGTTTTTGTTTCTATGCTAATAAGCGTAATCCCTCATTTTTGATA
>NZ_JAHLQM010000043.1 GCF_018919165.1 Amphibacillus sp. MSJ-3
ATATGGTTTCTGTTCGTCAGACCAGAGGTTTGCTTAGGGCTTCCTTCAGATTCCACGTCACCATGGACACCCTTGCCTTTAGCTATGTGCTTACCGCTATTAGGTCGCACTAGGGACTTCCACCCGTTAGCGTTCGCCCATGCTGGGCGAACAAAAAAACCGTAACAACAGTGTTATTACGGTATTTATTTAAGCATTTTTTGGTTTTGCTGTAGAGTTACGAATGACTAACTCTGGTTCAAAAATAACAGGCTCAAATGTTTCTTTAGTTTTCTGTGGATGACCACTTGAACTTTTAACAATATTAAGAATCATCTCACCAGCTGCCTCGCCAAGTTTGCTTTGCGGATGTTTAACAGTTGTTAATTTAACTTCAGATACTTGTGCTAGAAAAGAGTCGTCAAACCCAATAATCGAAATATCTTCTGGAACCTGAAGATTCCTTTCTCTAATCACATCAAGAAGGGCAATTGCTAATTCATCATTGTAACAAACGATAGCAGTCGGCCTATCCTTTTCTGGTAAATCTAATAGTTTTGTAAGTTCCCTTTTCGGATGATGATATTTATCTTCTGTTTTGTAAGTTATAATATTATTGGGATTCAGTGCAATACTGTTTCTTCTATGCGCTTTCAAATAACCCTTCATTCGCTTAGGCCCCTGACCATCATCGTTCTTAAAGAAGCCAACAATATTATCATGACCTAATTCAATTAAATGCTCAGTCTGAATAAAACCACCCTTTTCATCATCAACTGTCAAGCTAAGTGGTTCTAATTCATCATAATAAGCATTAATCATAATGTAAGGAATACCCTGCCGCTCCAAATTTAAATAATAATTAATATTTGGGTTGCTAACCGCACTTCTTGTCGGCTCTACAATGACGCCATCGAAATGTTGTGTTAAGATTCTCTCTAAAAAATGGCGCTCATTTTCATGATCATTATTCGTACTGAATAAACTAACATGGTAACCATGTTTACTTAAATAGGACTCAGCACCCCTAATAATAGAAGGGAAAATATAATCAGAAATATAAGTCGTAATCATTGCAATATTTTTTTGATCCTTAATCGACTTATTAATATTTTCCTTTGATCTATCTGCGCAGAAAGTCCCTGCTCCTTGTTCACGATAGAGCCAACCTTGATTGACAAGTTCCCCAACCGCTAATCTTACCGTATGTCGGCTAACATTAAATTGCTTCATCAGTTCACTTTCTGAACTTATTTTTTGATGGGGTTGAAAAGTACCATCCAATATTTTTGACTTAATTGCTTGTTTAACAATGCCATATTTTGTTTGCATTAGTGACACCTCATCGTCCCTTAACTTATTTTTATCTAATACTACTATTGTACCATTGTTAATCTATTTAAACTATTACCACTCATTAACTTAATCCAAGCATAAAATAACTTTAATGACTTCGACTAATTTAATGAATCATTGAAGAAATTAGGGCTATCCATAGCCCTAATTTCCGCTTATCAACTATTTACGAAAAATAGCTTGGTTCCATTTTAATTCATTTCTAAATTGACGAAGATTTAAGTCATCATCTATGACAACACACTCGATATCAACCATCTCAGCAAAATCAACAAGTTGCTCAGTTGTGACCTTGAATGATAAGACAGTATGGTGAGCTCCACCAGCGTAAATCCAGGCTGTTGTCGCTTCAGCTAATGAAGGTTTAGGCTCCCAAAGCGCTTTCGCTACTGGTAACTTCGGCGTTGCTTTATTTGGTTGTTCTGCTCTAACTTCATTAATAATCAAACGATAACGGCCACCCATTTCAACAAGTGATACGTTGATTGCTTCGCCACCCTTACCATCAAATACAAGACGAGCAGGATCTTCGCGATCACCAATTCCTAATGGCTCAACAATAATCTTCGGTTTGTTTGCTGAAATAGTTGGGCAAACCTCTAGCATATGCGAACCTAGAATTCTTTCATGACCCGGTTCTAAATGATAGGTATAATCCTCCATAAATGAAGTTTCTTTATTGTCTGCAAGTATTTTCATCAAACGAGTCAAAGCAGCAGTACGCCAATCCCCTTCACCTGCAAAACCATATCCTTGAGCCATTAAACGTTGAGCTGCTAGACCTGGTAGTTGTTTCATGCCATGTAGATCTTCAAAGTTTGTTGTAAAGGCATTGTAGTTTCCTTTACTTAAGAATGATTTCAATGCTAATTCAACTTTTGCTTGATATAAAATTGAATCTCGAATTTCACCTGGTTGACTTGCTTCCTCAGGTAACTCGTAGAGTTCCTCATATTCTTGGTAAAGTTTTTCAAGATCTTCATCTTTTACTTGATTGATTTCTTCAACAAGATCTCCAATCCCATAATAATCTACTGTCCAGCCAAATTTAATTTGGGCTTCAATTTTGTCACCATCTGTTACTGCCACATTACGCATATTGTCACCAAATCGAGCAACACGAATATTAGTTCCTTCTTTAACACCAATCGCAGTTTTCATCCAGCTTGCTATTTGGCTGAGAACAGATTGGTCTTGCCAGTAACCAACGATAACTTTACGACCTAGACCTAAACGTGTACCAATAAAGCCGTATTCACGGTCCCCATGTGCTGCTTGGTTTGTATTCATAAAGTCCATATCGATTGTTTCCCAAGGAATATCACGATTAAATTGCGTATGGAAATGTAATAAAGGTGTTTGTAGTGCTTTTAATCCGGCAATCCAAGATTTCGCAGGTGAGAACGTGTGCATCCACGTAATGACACCAGCACAATCTTCACTTGCATTTGCTGCTAAGGCTAATTCATGTATTTCTTTTGCTGTTGTTGCTACCTGTTTAAATTCAATTTGATTCGGCAATTTATTTGATTCATTTAGACTCGCAACAATTTTTTTAGAGTTCTCCTCTACTTCCAAAATTGTTTCTGGTCCATAAAGTGGCTGACTCCCAGTCACGAACCAAAACTTATAAGGTTTTACTTTGATCATATTAATTCCTCCAATAATTAATTTTCTAAAAAGATAGTGATAAATGTTGATCCATCACTAACTTATTGGCCATAGTAAGCGTTCTTACCATGTTTTCTTAAATAATGTTTATCTAGCAGCGTTTGTTGCATAGTCTGAACATTGGGATTGATTTGATACGTGTTCAGTGCCATTTTAGCAACTTCCTCTAATACGACAGCATTATGCACAGCTTCCTCAGGGTCTTTCCCCCAGTTAAATGGTGCATGGCTATGGACTAAAACACTAGGAATAGCATGTGGGTCTATGTCTTTAAATGTGTCAACGATAACATTTCCCGTTTCTAATTCATAATCACCATTAATTTCAGCTACCGTCATGCGACGTGTACATGGAATATCACCATAGAAGTAATCTCCGTGTGTTGTCCCTAGTGCAGGTATATCCTGCCCTGCCTGAGCCCAGCTTGTCGCCCAAGGAGAATGAGTATGAACGACACCACCAATACCCGGGAATGCTTTGTACAAAACTAAATGTGTCGGTGTGTCAGAAGATGGTTTTTTACTTCCTTCTACAACATGACCATCCAGATCCACTACAACAAGATCATTAACCGTCATATCATCATAAGGCACACCACTCGGTTTAATAACTACTAGCCCAGATTCTTTATCAAAACCACTCACATTTCCCCAAGTAAACGTTACCAATCCATGTTTAGGCAAGTCTAGATTTGCTTTAAGCACCTTTTCCTTCAACGCTTCCAGCATACATCTTCAACACCTTTCTATTTGTCATTTTCTTGTACGGATATATATAAGTATATTTATATAGTAATATAATTCGTACGTACATTCAATATCTAAGTTCACTTTTTAATAAATTTTTTTATTTAATTTTATTTGTTATTGTATCAAGCCTTCGATTTATCCCTTTGAATTCAATGCTTATAAAAAAAGTTATTTAATCCAAGTAACCATACAAGTTATTTTTGTAAAATCTTTTCATTTCGATAACTTTTTTAGTAATAGATCAATAATTAATCAATAGGATTTTTTTAAATAAACCGATTGACCTTCTTATTCGTTAAGTTTATTGTAATCTAAATTATAAAGGATAAAACCGCTTAGTTCTATTTATGATTAAACAACTAGTGATCGGTGTATATTTTTCCATTCAACTTCCCATCCACTTTTGGTGGGAAGTTTTCTTAAGGTTTGACTTTTCTGATCCTAAATATTGATTGTTTCGCTTAAGAAAAGTAAAAAAAAAACGACCCTTATGAGAGCCGTTTTCCAAATTAGATCTTTACAAGTATTCTCCCGAAGGACTGATCTGCCAACAATGTTGGTAAGGTTTCTTCTAACTGATCTAGTGTAATCACACGATGTTTAATTACTTTGAATTGTTGATCAGTTAATTTTAAATCAGTTGATAGGCGGTGCCAAACTTTTTTTCTTAATTCCATTGGACAAAAAACAGAGTCAATACCAATTAAATGAACACCGCGCAATATAAATGGATAAACTGAAGTTGGAACTTTAATCCCACCTGTTAAACCACTAACCGCTACTGCTCCATTGTATTTTAATTTACTAATAATCGCAGCAAGTGTCTCGCCCCCTACAGGGTCAACTGCTCCAGACCAAGTTTGCCGATCCAGTGTTCTTAATTTCTCACCTACCACCGCTTCACGATCAATAATAGTTTCTGCCCCTAACTCTCTTAAAAATGCATGTGCTTTTTGCTTTCCAGTACTCGCCTCCACTTGGTAACCGAGATTAGCCAGCATGGCAGTAGCCATACTACCAACCCCACCTGAGGCACCCGTGACGAGAACCTTACCTTGCTTTTGAGTGAGACCTTGCTGTTCCAACTGATGAATAGATAGGGCAGCTGTAAAACCAGCCGTACCTATAATCATCGCCTCTTCTAATGTAAGCCCAGCCGGTAAAGGGATGACCCACTCCGCTTTAACCCGTGCATATTCGCTATAACCACCATCATGACTTACCCCAAGGTCATAACTTGTCACGACAACTTGATCCCCTTCAGCAAAACGATCATCAACGGATTCCACAACTTCTCCCGCAAGATCAATTCCTGGTGTTGCAGGGTAGTTTTTGATTATAGCACTTTCCGACATATTCGCCATTGCATCTTTATAATTCACTCCTGAATAACGAACACGAATTAACACTTCTCCCTCAGGCAAGTCCCTTTCAGTTAATTCCTGAACACCACGGATGATTTGTTGATTGTCTTTTTCTAACCGATAAGCCTTAAATGTCTTTTCCAATTTAATCATCCTTTTCTAACCATGATATCATGCTAATCATTTTATGATCAGTATTATTCTAGCTTTAATTTCTAGTTTATCACAGTTAAGATCGATTTCTACTTAATTATCACATTTACCTCTGAATAATTGCTTGTAAAGCCTTAACTTCATTAGCAAATTGAAGCTTCAATCAGTGGAGGGAAACAAGCCCCTTGCAAAGTAAAAGGTCACTTTATTTTTAAGTCAATAATTGTGAAAGATGATTAATCACTTGATCCATTTCAGCTCGTGATGTAGTTAAGGGGGGTAAGACACGAATGACTTTAGGACCTGCAACTAATAGTAAAAGCTGATGTTTTTCTCGTGCTTGATTGACATAATCCAATGCTTGCCCCTTCACTTCAATACCAATTAAAAAACCCTTTCCACGTACTTCTTCGACCACTTTTGCCTGTGCACAGACCTGCTCAAGTTGTTGCCAAAAATAATCGATCTTTTTTTGGACTCTTGTTAGAAAATGAGGTTCCACGATTTCTTTGAAAGTGGCAAGTCCAGCAGCCGTTGCTAATGGATTACCCCCAAATGTTGACCCATGTGCACCAACAGTGAAGGCCTTCGCAACATGCGCTTTAGCTAAAGTAGCACCAATCGGGAAACCTGAGCCAAGTCCCTTCGCTAGCGTGACTATATCTGGCTCGAAACCATATTGCTGATAAGCAAACAAAGTGCCAGTCCTTCCCATACCTGTTTGAATTTCATCAATGATCATTAAAAGGTCATGTTCACGACAAATAGAAACTAGTTGATCAATCCAAGCTTGATCTGCTGGATTAACCCCTCCCTCACCTTGGATTAGTTCAAGCATGACTGCACATGTCTCAGGCTTAACTAAATGGGACAATGCCGTTATGTCATTGAATGGCAAGTATCGGAAACCGGGCATTTTAGGTGCAAAACCAACTTGAACCTTTTCTTGACCTGTTGCAGATAAAGTCGCTAAGGTTCGACCATGGAAGGATTGCTTAAAAGTAACAATTTCATATTGATCTATATTCTTCACCTTTTGTGCATAGCGACGTGCGAGTTTTATTGCCGCCTCATTCGCTTCAGCCCCGCTATTACTAAAATAAACTTGATCAAAGGCACTGTGAGACGTTAGCAGATCAGCGAGTTGTTCTTGATTTGGAATAGTATAGAGATTTGAACAATGCCATAGCTGATTCAATTGATTTTTCACAGCTGTCTCAACTTCAATTGGCCGGTGACCCAAGTTACAGGTTGCAATACCTGCAGTATAATCTAAATACTTCTTACCTTGATCATCCCAAACATAACTACCTTCCCCTTTCGTTAGGGTTAATGGAAAGCGTGCATATGTTGGCATGACAGAACTGATTAAATCAGACATAACTAACCTCTCCTAATTGAATTTTCGTACCGACTGGCTCACCATTAATAAAATTCAAAAGTGCATTATCTTCCATTCCATTGACTATCGATACTTCTCTTGCACCTAACTCTAGTGCTTTAAGTGCTGACTGTACTTTTGGAATCATCCCACCATAAATAACTTCTTCATTTATTAACTGTTTAATTTTAGTCTGATTAACCAGATGAAGTACCTTATCATTCACACAAATCCCTGGAATATCACTTACAAAGCAAAGTGGTGCATGAAGTGATGAAGCAATTGCTGATGCGGCGACATCGGCATTAATATTATAATGCTGATCATCCTTACCAATAGCAATTGGGGATATCACTGGAATATAATTTTGTTCAAGCATTATTTTAATCAAATCTATATTCACAGCTGAGATATCTCCAACATAGCCATACTTATCAATTTCTTTAATTGGTGTCGCTCGAAGTAGATGGCCATCTACTCCACTCATCCCAATTGCCTTCGCCTTCTCATTCATCATTTTTCGAACGATATTTTTATTTACCAAACCACTCAAGACCATTTCAACGACATCTAAAACCTCTTTTGTTGTGACCCGTAAACCATTAACAAAACTTGTTTTCACATTCATTTGTTTCAAATGCCTTGTAATCATCGGACCACCACCATGTACAATGATTGGTTTGATGTCTTTTTCCTTTTGTAATAAAACCAAGTTACTAAAGAAAGAGCTCGGTAACTCATCAATGATACTTCCGCCACATTTAATCACTAAATAGTTCATTATCCCACTCCTTACGTTCGATACAAGGCATTTATTCTGACATATTCATAGGATAAATCGCAGCCCCAGCCCAATGCCTTTGTATTGGATTCACCTACTTTAACAAAAATTCCAATTTCAGTTTCCGCCAATTTTAGTTTCATTTTCTCCTCATCAAATAAAACAGGTAAACCATTTTTGACAACTGGGATATCCCCTATTTTCACGGACACTTGACTCGGAATAATATCAACACCACTATAACCAATCGCCGTAATAATTCGCCCCCAATTCGCATCCGCACCATGTATTGCTGTTTTTACTAAATTGGAACCCATGATTGCTTTCGCTATTTTTCTCGCTTCAATTTCTGTATTCGTTCCCTCTACTTGTACTTCAATTAGCTTCGTTGCTCCTTCACCATCACGAGCAATTTCCTTCGCCAAATATTGAAAAATGAACGCCAATGCTTTGGCGAACAATTCCCATTGTGGATGGTTAGGTTCAAGTGGTTGGTTTGACGCTTGGCCATTCGCCATTACTAACACCATATCATTTGTACTTGTATCCCCATCTACAGTAATCATATTAAAGGTTTGATTCGTCAGATGTTTTAATTGTTGTTCTAGCGCACCTGGTTCAACATTAGCATCTGTCGTTATAAACCCTAACATCGTTGCCATATTAGGATTGATCATCCCTGATCCTTTAGCGGCACCGCCAATCGTTACTTTTTGATCATCGATTTCAATCTGGACAGCAATTTTTTTCTCTCTTGTATCTGTTGTTAAAATAGCTGTTTCAAATGAGTGGCCTAAATTATCTTCTGGATTAATTGCGGAGATACCAGTCGTTAACTTCTCCATTGGCAGGAAATCCCCGATTAATCCTGTTGAAGCTACAGCCACATGATGTTTAGCAAGTTTAAATTTATCTGCCATTTCAGCTCTCATTCGGTAAGCATCTTGGAGTCCTTGTTCACCAGTACAAGCATTAGCTATTCCTGAATTAACAATTAACGCTTGTAGCTTATGCTCAATAGCTAAACTTTCCTGAGTTACTTTTAATGGTGCTGCTTGAAACTTATTTGTCGTATAGACAGCAAAAGCATCGGCGGGTGTATCTGATATTAACCAGCCTAGATCAGGCTTTTCCTTACGAATCCCACAGTGTCGTCCACCTGCTCGAAATCCTTTAGGTGATGAGACACCCCCATGATCGAGTTTTTTGATCTCCTGTTTTGTTGTAGCCATCCCCATTGCATTAATCCCCCTTATGGATAAATCGGTATGTTCTTCAAACCTGTTTCTTGTTCCCAACCAGCAATTAAATTTAAATTTTGAACCGCTTGACCAGCTGCCCCTTTCACTAAATTATCAATAACTGAAACGATAATTAACTTTTTCATTCTCTTATCAACATGAAAGCCAATATCACAATAATTACTACCATAAACCTCTTTCGTACTAGGTACTTGCCCCTTTTTCCGTATTCTAATAAACGGATGTTCTTGATAAAATTGCTCATACAACTCTTCAACTTCTTCTTGCGTGACATCATGCTTTAAATCAGTATAAATTGTTGTCATAATTCCTCTTGTCATCGGTACAATATGTGGTGTGAAGCTCACTTTAACTGAATCATTCGACTTTTCAGATAATATTTGTTCGATTTCTGGAATATGCTTATGCTTCCCTAGTTGATATGCTTTGAGGTTTTCATTCATTTCAGAAAAATGAACATTTAAGGATAGTCCTCGTCCTGCACCTGATACCCCTGTTTTTCCATCGATAATCATTGAATGTAGTGCAATTATTCCTGTTTTTATAATTGGTATTAAAGCAAGTAAGATTGCTGTTGGAAAACAACCTGGATTCGCAACTAACTGAGCATTGGCAATTTGGTCTTGATAGATTTCGCTTAATCCATACACTGCCTGATGGAGATATTCTCCTGCACTTGTCTTAAAACCATACCAATCTTGATATAGCTCCGCATGATTTAAGCGAAAGTCACCTGATAAATCAATGCACTTAATCTTTAATTCAAGTATCTTAGGAACCAATTTATGACTGACATCTGATGGAGTTGCTAAGCATACAAGATCAATATCATTTAATAACTTCTCCAAGTTAAAATCAACCATAGCCTGATCGATAATCGTCACCATCTGTGGGTAAATTTCCGAAAAAGCCACCCCTGCTTGTGAGTGAGAAATAATTTGTGATAATTCAACAGATGGATGTTGTTCTAATAGCCTTGCTAATTCCACAGCACCATAGCCCGATCCACCGATAATTGCGACCCTCATTTTTTCAATACACTCCCTATAACTATTTTGATTAATTATTATACTCTATCTTGTATTTTTATTCAATAACTACTTATATATATTTATTCTATATGTTCATATTGAATATTTATACACCAATGAGTGAGTGTATTACAAAAAGTAATAGGCTGTCAGTCCAAATGATTCTAGTCATCTTCTTGAATCAATGATTTGTTAGATGAGTGATCCCACTAAAGAATTCTAATTCTGCTTTTCTAGGACAGCTTTTAATTCTGCATAAATAGCTCTCTCCACCACCATCACCAGCAAACATCTGCTTTTCCACAAAAGGCTTTAGGGTTTCGTCATCATTACAACAAAAAAATTAGCTCATCTAATTTTCATGATAGAAAAAGGGTGCTAATTACAAATACGACGTAACTAGCACCCTTTTTAATTATTCGAGCTTATTTATACCCTAACACCGATTGATTGAACACTTTTATTCATATACAACATTGATTGGCGCACCATGTTCGATGGTATTCCCCATCGTACAGCCCCTTTTAGCCGATTTAGCTAATCGATTTTTTGTTTTTTCATCAAGATCTGCATCAAAGGTCAATTTTACATCAATTTTTTCAAGTCTTGATGGTCGAGCATCTTCTGCCTTAGTTGAAGAGATTTCAATAGAATAGCTAGGAATGTCTAATTGGTCCCTTTCAATAAGGGCATCTAGGGTTAGCCCCATACAGATCGCTATCGAACTGTTTAAGAAATCTCCCGGTGCAAAAGCATCTACGCCACTATTGCTCGATGTTGCCAAGTGGACTGTTCCTCGATCATTTGTTATTTCATGAACCTTATCTTGGTCTTTCTTTAATGTAATCATTATATCTTCCTCCTTCCACTTATATTACTATCCTATCTAATCCATTTCATTCAGACAAAGAATTAGCTTGGCCTATCCTTCGTTTAGTCTTAACCAACGAAAAAATCCCTACTTTAGTAATAGAAGTGAAACGATCGAATCTACAGTCAGTAGAGGCCCGATTCGTTCAACTAACACCCAGCGGGGATAGACCCCCCCTGCTGGGTGAAGTTTCACTTTACCGCGTCACGCCTTTGCGGTCGTATTCATTATGGTACTTTCTCCAGTTTGTATTTCGGATAATTTGATTAATAATCTCAGAAACAATTAGGCCTAGTGCAATTGCGCCGGAGATCATTGCTGCAGTTGCTGCTGATGAAATAGCTAAGTCATAATTATTTGTTACTAAAAAATACATGGCATCATATGATAAACCGCCTGGAACTAACGGAATTATTCCAGCAATATTGAAAATAATGATTGGTGTCCGGAACCATTTTGCTAATACTTGACTGTAAATGCCCACCACAATAGCCGCTACTAATGTGGCTATAACAATATTAACATCTAATATTCGGGCCAGGCTAACATAAACAAGCCAGCCAAACATCCCAACCGTTCCACACTGCCATAGGGATTGGCGAGGAGCGTTAAAAATGATAGCAAATCCCATCGCCGCAATAAAACTTACAACTGATTGTTCAATGATCATCAAATCACCTCATCTATCTTTAAAAGACAACTAATAACACAATCGCAACACCAGCCCCAATTGCAAAGGCTGTTAAGATCGCCTCAACACCTTTCGTTAGGCCGGATACTAAATGCCCCGCCATTAAGTCACGGACCGCATTAGTTATAAGTAAGCCTGGTACTAGTGGCATAACTGAACCAATAATAATCTTGTCAATATCTACACCAAGGCTAAGTACCACCATTAAATAAGCAAATAAAGCAAGCAGTACAGAAGCTAAAAACTCAGCGAAAAATCGGATTTTTAACATTTTGTGAAAGTAAATCATTAAATAATAACCCGCTCCTCCAACAATAAGAGCTGGAATAAAGTCACGCCAAGTTCCTTGAAACATAATCGTAAAGCAACCACTTGCTAATGCAGCGGCAAGGATTTGTAACCAAACTGGAAAGACGATGCTTTCTTGATTAATTTGAAGCAACTGTTCTCTAGCTTCACTAAGGGTTAGCTCCCCCGCCGATATATATCTTGAAATCCCATTTACTTTCGTTACCTTATGAAGATCTGTTGCACGTTGGTCAATTCGAACAAAATTTGATGGTGTTGTCATATCAACAGCAAACATGATGGCCGTTGGAGTTGCATAAGCTTGAGCATCCTCCATTCCAAACGCCCGAGCAATCCTTACCATCGTATCTTCCACCCGATAAGTTTCTGCTCCGCTTTGCAACATTATTTTCCCCGCTAATAAACAAACTTTCATAATTGCGTCTTCTTCCAACTTAAGACCTCCCTGTATATTAGAGATTTATCAACGAATAGCTGTTGATATATGCCTTATGATGATATGATAAAGCAAAATAAAACAAGAACCAAGTAAAGCCATTACTCCCATAGTTAAATACAATGTATGTCCGCCATAATATTCAAGAATAAAGCCACCACCCAAAGATCCAATAATACCTGATATACCAAAGAAAACAGTTGCAAACAAGAGGTGACCAGTAGCTTGTAATTGTTCAGGAATTAAGCGGGTAACATATTGAAATGCTGTTAAATAAAAAATACCAAAAGAAAAGCCATGTAATACCTGGAAAAACACAACAAAGATTGGATGAACCGCATATCCGTAGAGAAACCATCTTAATGCATAAATCAAACCAGCACCTGTTAAAATAACTAATGGGTGGTATTTCTTAAACCATTTACCAGCTAAAGCAAACACGAGCGCTTCGCTAACAACACCAACAAACCAGGCAATACCAATCAAATTATCTTGACCACCTAGCTCACTAATGTATAAACCAAGAAAGTTATCGTTGGTACGATGGGTAATCGAAACTAACAAAAGAGCAGCTAAATAAAAGAATAATGCTGGGTCTTTAATTAATTTAAATAAATCAGATAACCGGACTTGTTTCTTGTCAATTTGAATATCTACAATATGAAAACTAACAAGAACAACGATACTAGTCATAAACAAATAAGGGAGAATTAAGTATTGAATACCGATCCAATTCATTAACTGCCCTACCAGTAAAGAACAAGTTGCAAAACCAATCGATCCCCACATTCGGACAGAGCCAAAGGAACCCCCGAGTTGTTCCGTTCTACGCTGGGTCAGGCTATCTGCCAAAGGACTAATTGCTGATTGGAAAAAATAAAATAAAATAGCGAACCCTAAAATGAAGACAAGTGTCTTCATTTGAAAGAAAATTAAACTGCTTAACACTAAACCAACCGACGTAGCAAGTAAAACCTTTCGTACCGTTTGATATTTATCACTTATAAATCCCCAAAATGGTTGGGCAAAAATTGAGATTGCTGGACCGACAGCAAGGACCCAGCCAATTTCTTGACCACTTAAACCCCGATATGTAAGTAATAATGGTAAAAAGCTTATTACCATTGTATTCGCTCCATGAAAGCTAAATAATAACATCTTTATAGGAGTAAGTGAATGTTTATTGATCAATAAGTTCTCCCCTCTCAGCCTTTATCTATCAAATTTTATTATACGGCTTTAGATTATGAAAAGGAAGGGGAGATAGAACAACTAAGTATGTTGAAAAAATGTATCACTAAGAACCCTAGGCTTTAGGGCAAAACTTGAGCTAGATTAAAACAAATTCTGTTCACGACCTGGAATAAATGGACGTCTAATATCATTATCTACTCTAACTTCTTCATTAAAAATCGGTAAACTCACTAATATTAAAACAAACGAAATAAAAATTAGCATCTTTTTCAAAACTACACCCCCAATCGTAGCAATTGTAAATAAAGTAAAACGTCAATCAGCTTGGTGTTTGCCTTCGCTGACTGGGACTACGGTTACTCGCCCCAACAAAGTGATTTGCGGTTACTCATCACATCAAAGTAATTGGTGGTTATTCGTCCCAGCGAAAACATTTGTTAGATCAACGAATCGGACTTTTATTGACTGTTGAGCAGATCCTATCATCCGATCAATTTTCCTCGATAATTGAAGTGAACTCTTACAGTCAGTTAATCTAAGATTGATTTGACCCTACAGAATAGCGATCGACTTTAATAAAAAATAAATGACAGCTGTTTTCCTGCTATAATTCTTAAAATGACCTATTTTTTAAAAATTATTCTTTTCAAAAAAAAAGAACAATCTTTTATAAAGAAGAGATATCGATAGGTTATCCCTTCAAGATTGTCCTTTTATTATAAATGAACCCATTGTTTTTTTAACGCCAACAATACGGCATTTGTTCGATCTGGTACATTCAACTTTTGTAATATTGAACTAACATAATTTTTTACCGTCTTATCAGATAAAAATAATTCATTTGCTATTTTAATATTACTGTAACCTTTGGCTAGTAGCTGTAAAACTTCCCATTCTCTTTGCGACATTACATCAAGTGG
Source organism: Amphibacillus sp. MSJ-3 (assembly GCF_018919165.1). Lineage (GTDB taxonomy): Bacteria > Bacillota > Bacilli > Bacillales > Amphibacillaceae > Amphibacillus. Next base: position 14,149 of record NZ_JAHLQM010000043.1, read on the forward strand.
AGGATTCGGTTCTTTATGCTGTGAACGAACATAAATATCTAATAAACAATCCGCTAACAAAGGATGGAAAAATCGTTTTCCTGCATGAATCCGCGATATTGCTTCTGTTAACATTTTTTCATTAACATCATAATAAATATAACCGGATAAAGCGAGTTCGAAAATTGATGCTAGATTTGGATCTTGAAGATCTTCAACCCATGCAATGACTTTTTTATCAATGGATTGATAATAATTTGCTAACTGTTTAAGCGGTACAGGCATCTGAATATCGATGATAATTAAATCTGATTGTTGGCCGTACCTAATGAGTACATCTTCATTCGTTTCGTTACAATGTCTGATTTCACAATCCGGGAATTGGCGTCTTAGCAATTCCATCATTCCATCACACAATAATGAAGACCGTTTTATTAATAATAGTTTCATTGGTTATTTACTTTTCTTCCCCCTTAAATATTAATTAATCTTAGCTAATAATAGATTAAGATATGTATTAGGACTTGCTACTAGTCATTAACTAATGTTACTTTTTTAAATTTATTGCGTCAACTAAATTAAAAATGTTACAGTTGTATAACTTGTTTTTTGTCGAGATATGTCTTATTATAATTCTCTCCGAGTACTTTTGTACCATTTCATAAGGCATTAGAGAAAATAATTTTAATTTATTGTTTTTGAATAAGCAATAGTAAAAAACCAATAAATACTCATAGGTATAACTTACTACTCTCGTGTCTAAATTTCATAAAAAAACTCTACTAGTCTATTAGACTCATTTTTACATTAAAAATTTTACTGAAATAGTTATTTGTAATCATTATTAATAAGATTAAATAACCAAAACTGATTTGCTAACATCTACTCGTACTTATTCTTTGTCATAATTTCTTCACTAGCAGCTTGTTAATAAAGTGAAAGTTCAATCAGTGGGTGGGATTTGCTGGTTTTAGTCTACCTTCCCTTATCCTCCACCGATTGGGACTGGACTGTGTTGCCGATAGATTGCAAGCATAGAACGTGGGTTGCGAGCATAGAACATCAGTTTCCGAGCATAAACTCAGATTTCCGAGCATAAACTCAGATTTCCGAGCATAGATCGTGATTTCCGAGCATAAATCGCGGTTTCCGAGCATAGATCGTGATTTTCGAGCATAATGCCAGGGTGCGAGCATAGAATCGTGTGAACGAGCATAGATCCATAGTTTTCGAGCATAAAACTACAGTTTCCGAGCATAGACGTTAAAAAGACTGTTATTTTGCATGACTCCCTTAGAAAAATGCAATATAGATTCAATTAAAAATAAATTGGGTTGGCTAACTGTTTTTTTCGCTATGGATTCGACAAAGTAGTCTTCTACCTATATTAATCAACAAACTAAGGGATAGGAGATGCCACTTTTCAAAAAAATTATTCGATTAAATTGCTAATTCATAGCTTAAGCCCTTGAACTAGCTAAGCTTCAAATCAAAACCACCAGTGTGAACTGGTGGTTTGCTCTGCGGCTGAAAGCCTATGTTACCGGCCTCGGCCTAAAAGGCCCACTGAATGGGTTTCCCTTTTGCACCACACTTACTCACTGAT
>NZ_JAHLQM010000044.1 GCF_018919165.1 Amphibacillus sp. MSJ-3
TTAATAACGTCACACTACCTAAACGGCGAGCAAGCGAAGCGCGGTAGCTAATGGTGTACAATATTAGAGTGTCTAACTTACTGTTATGAAAACAACATCGAGAAAATATTGACACATACTTGAATAAAAAAACAATTGACACTTCTGCAATCTCATGCTATGATCACAGTTAACTAATTATATGTTCGATACTCTTATCGAGAGTGGTGGAGGGACTGGCCCGATGAAACCCGGCAACCGTTAAACGAATGATGTTTAAAATGGTGCCAATTCCTGTGAGGTGTATACTTCGGTAGATGAGAGAGCAAGAAGACTTTGCATGTTAATACCAACGTCTTTCTGTTCTCCTTGAACAGAAAGACGTTTTTTAAATAGGCGTATAAGTGAGGGAGTTAGATGATTAAAATAAAACAATTGTCCAAAATTTTTGAAACGGACGATCAGAGCGTTCAAGCAGTAGATGATATTAATTTAACGATTGAATCTGGAGAAATTTTTGGTGTGATCGGTTATAGCGGGGCTGGTAAAAGTACATTTATTCGCTTGATTAACCGTTTGGAAGAGCCGACAAATGGAATGGTGATTGTAGATGGTCAAGAGATTACCAATCTAAATAAAGATGACCTGCGCGTAACTAGACAGGAAATGGGTATGGTTTTTCAACATTTTAACTTACTTTGGTCACGAACAGTGAGTGAGAATATTGCCTTTCCATTAGAAATTGCCGGTATTTCCAAACCAGAACGAAAAAAAAGAGTAAGTGAGTTGATCGAATTAGTGGGTTTAACTGGCAAGGAGGATGCTTATCCTTCCCAACTAAGTGGTGGCCAAAAGCAGCGTGTTGGCATAGCCCGAGCATTAGCTAACCAACCGAAAGTATTACTATGTGATGAGGCTACATCAGCATTAGACCCAGAAACGACAGACGCGATCCTATCACTACTTGTTGATATTAATGAAAAATTGGGCATAACGATTATTTTAATTACCCATGAAATGCATGTAATTCAGAAGATTTGTCATAATGTTGCTGTGATGGAAGATGGACGGGTGATTGAGCAAGGAACCGTACTTGATGTCTTCTCAAATCCACAACAGCCTGTAACAAAGAAGTTTGTTGAACAGGTGATGGGTAAGCCAGATGATGAAATAACTGTGGAATCATTAATTCAAACAATATCTTCAGGTCAAATTCTAAAATTACAATTTATTGGCGAAACAGCAAGCCATGCCTTAATTAGTAAGGTAGCGAAGACTTTTGATGTGGAAGTAAATATTCTACAAGGGAATATCAAACAGACACAAGCAGGGCCTTATGGATCGCTCTACATTCAAATAATCGGTGACGATAAAGTTATGAAGCAAGCGATTGACTTTATTCGTTCAACAACTGTTAAAGTGGAGGTGATTCATCATGACTAATTTACTTCCTAATGTTGATTGGTCAGATTTAGTTGTGGCAACTGGGGAAACCTTTTATATGACTTTCATTGCCTTAGTCGGTACCTTGTTATTAGGAATTGTACTTGGTTTATTGCTTTATTTAACTTCATCAGGAGGAATTTGGGAGAATAGAGTGGTTCATTTTGTATTCTCTGCCTTTGTTAATATTTTCAGAGCAATCCCATTTATTATTTTAATTTTTTTACTAATTCCATTTACGGTTTTCTTATTTGGTACTTTCAGAGGGCCTAATGCAGCAATCCCAGCCTTAATTATCGGCTCTGCTCCTTTCTATGGACGTTTAGTTGAAATCGCATTACGCGAAGTTGATAAAGGTGTCGTTGAAGCGGCTCAATCTATGGGAGCGAAGACATCAACGATTATTTGGAAGGTTCTTTTAAAAGAGTCAATGCCAGCCCTAGTTTCAGGTCTAACAGTGACTGCCATTGCCCTAATCGGATATACCGCTGTTGCTGGAGTAATTGGGGCAGGAGGATTAGGTGATTACGCTTATTTTTATGGGTTCACTAGATATGCCTTTGATATTGTCTTTGCTTGTACAGTTCTAATCATTTTGATCGTATTTATTTTTCAAGTCATTGGTGATTTTATAACAAAGAAAATTGATAAACGATAATTTTTGAACAGTTTATGTAAAAATAGTAATTAGTAAGGGGTTATTTATTTTCTAACACCCTTACGCCCGCTGAGTAATGATTTACTTTATACTTAGTCTTAGGCTGTTTATACCTTTTAGAAAAGAAGTCATAATTAATAAGGTAATCTAACAATTGGGGTGATGGGATTTCCAACCTTGATTGCAGATTTACTTTATATAAAAAAATATTATAAAGGGGAGATTGAAAAATGAAGAAAAAACTGAGTATATTTATTTTGCTTGTAACAAGTCTATTATTGGTTGCGTGTGGAGAGGGTGACTCTACTGACACAGGTTCAACAGATAATGAGACTGTAGAAATTAAGGTAGGGGCGACAAGTGTGCCACATGCTGAGCTATTGGAAGAGGTTACTCCACTTCTTGCTGAACAAGGGATTGAATTAACAATTGAAACATATACAGACTATGCTTTGCCTAACGAAGATTTATCACGTGGAGAGTTAGACGCTAACTTCTTCCAACACATACCGTTCTTTGAAGCTGCAATCGATGAAAAAGGGTATGACATTGTCAATCTTGGTGGTGTTCATATTGAACCAATCGGTGTCTATTCAAAAGGGATAGCCAGCGTTGATGATATTAAAGAAGGAACAGAAGTTATTATTAGTAGAAATGTACCCGACCATGGAAGAATTTTGTCTTTATTCGAAGCAAATGGTTTGATTACTTTAGATGAGAATGTAACGAAATCTGTTGCAACAGTTGATGACATTATTGATAATCCGTTAAATTTAACTTTTTCACCTGATGTTAATCCAGAGTTTTTAGTTCAGGCATATGAAAATGAAGAAGATACACTCGTAGTTATTAATGCGAATTATGCCATTGAGGCTGATCTCTCACCGTTGGATGATGCCTTATTTTTTGAAGGTGATGATAGTCAATATGTAAATATTGTTGTTGCTCGAGCAGAGGATGAAGATAATGAAGCATTACAAAAATTAGTAGAAGCGCTTCAATCAGAAGAAATTCATGAATTTATTAATGAACAATATGGTGGAGAAGTCTTTCCTTATCAAGGAGATAATTAATTTATTGAGGAATGAATGATTAACAATTAAGTGATGTGATTGATAATCATCACTTCGAAATCATAACCCCTTTTCGATATTAAAGAAAAGGGGTTTTTGTATATCGTTACTCAATGATAAGATTTGAATGGGTTCATTTAGGCTTTATCACTTATATGTGTTATGATAATAAAGAAAAAGACGTTTTTATACTATTAGGTATGAAAACCTAATTAACCATACTGAAATCTTGATATTAGATTTGAAATAGTATAAGATTGTAATGAGAATAAAGTGAGAATGGTATAAACTTACTGTTCTTTAATAATAAAATATTCATTTTGGAGGTATAGATTATGTCAGGGTCTACTTTAGAAATTAAAGATCTTCATGTTGAAATTGAAGGTAAGGAAATTTTAAAAGGGGTAAACTTAACTGTAAAGGGCGGAGAATTCCATGCCATTATGGGTCCAAATGGTACAGGTAAGTCCACACTTGCTTCTGCTATTATGGGGCATCCTAATTACGAGGTGACAAAAGGCTCCATTTTGATGGATGGCAAAGATGTACTAGAAATGGACGTGGATGAACGTGCGAGAGCTGGACTGTTTCTAGGGATGCAATATCCAAGTGAAATCAGTGGTGTAACAACATCCGACTTTTTACGTTCTGCAATTAATGCCCATCGTGAAGAAGGCGATGAAATCCCTCTAATGAAGTTTATTAAGGAAATGGATCAAGCAATGGATTTCCTTGATATTGATAAAAATATGGCACAACGCTATTTAAATGAAGGTTTCTCAGGTGGAGAGAAAAAACGTAATGAGATCCTTCAATTAATGTTAATAAAACCGGCGATTGGTATATTAGATGAAATTGACTCAGGACTTGATATAGATGCTTTGAAGATCGTTTCAAAAGGAATTAATAAGTTAAGAGATGAAGCTTTCGGTTGCTTAATTATCACTCACTATCAAAGACTATTAAATTATGTAACACCTGATCATGTTCATGTTATGATGCAAGGACGTGTTGTTAAATCCGGTGGTAGAGAACTCGTTGAACGATTAGAAAGTGAAGGTTATGACTGGATTAAACAAGAATTAGGCATTGAAGATGAAACTGTTGGTCAAGACGCTTAATAGAGAGGAGAGATTAAATGTCAGTTGAAATGTTGGAGAAATATACACTCGATTATATTGAAAATTTTTCAAGTCAAAATAATGAGCCCGATTGGATGAAAAAACTTCGTGCGGATGCAATCACACAAGCTCAAAAGCTTGAGATGCCAAAACCTGATAAAACAAATATTAGTCAATGGGATTTTTCAAGTTTTTCACACCAAGCAGAAGCTGAAGAAATCTCTTCTTTAGCTGATTTGCCTGATCACATTAAAAAGTTTGTCGATCTATCAAATGATGATCAAAATTTGGTCATTTTGCGAAATCAAAAAAATAGTTATCAAGCCTTATCGGATGATTTAAAAGAGAAAGGTGTTATTTTCACCGATATTTTTACAGCCATGCAGGAACATCCTGATTTAGTTAAGAAATATTATTTAACTGAGGCGGTTACTGTTGATGAACATAGATTAACAGCTATTCATGCTGCTTTAATGAATGGTGGTGTCTTTTTATATGTCCCACGTAATGTTGTTATTGAGAAACCTGTTCAATCGATCTTCTGGCAAGAAGATGAGAACTTAGCATTTTTTAATCATGTTATTATTGTGGCTGAAGAGAATAGTCAGGTGACTTATGTTGAAAATTACTTATCAGATCATAAAGAAACCAAAACGGTAGCAAATGTTATTTCCGAAGTTATCGCTAAAGATAATGCATCTATTTCATATGGATCAGTCGATCACTTTGCTCGGGGAACAACTTCGTATATTAACCGTCAAGGAGTCGCTGAACGAGATGCAAGAATAGAATGGGCGCTTGGCCAGATGAATGATGGGGATACCATTTCAGAAAATGTGACTCATTTACTAGGTGATGATTCGTTTTGTTACGCAAAAGCTGTTTCTGTCGGTCGTGGTGATCAAATTCAAAACTTTACTGCTAAAATTGTCAATCATGGTAAACGTTCAAACGGTCTCATTTTACAACATGGTGTAATGAAAGAGCGTGCAACTGCTATTTTCCACGGGATTGGGAAAATTGAACACGGTGGAACAAAAGCAAATGCTGAACAAGAGTCTCGCGTTCTTATGTTGAGTAAAGATGCACGTGGGGATGCAAACCCAATTCTTTTGATTGACGAGGATGATGTAACGGCAGGACACGCAGCTTCGGTTGGACGTGTTGACCCACTCCAACTTTACTATTTAATGAGTCGGGGAATTTCTAAGAAGGAAGCCGAACGTTTGATTATTCATGGTTTCTTAGCACCAGTAGTTAATAGCATTCCAATTGAAGCAGTAAGAAAACAATTGACAGATGTTATCGAAGGGAAAGTCTATTAAAATGGATATTAAAGCCATTCGTGCAGATTTTCCGTTATTAGAACAAGAAGTAAATGGTTTCCCGCTTGTTTATTTAGATTCTGCTGCTACTGCACAGAAACCAAACCGAGTTATTGAGGCCGTTAATTCTTATTATCGGATGGATAATGCTAATGTTCATCGAGGCGTGCATACGATTGGAACGCGTGCAACAGAACAATATGAGAATGCTCGTGACCGGGTTAAACAATTTATTCATGCAGAGCATCGAGAAGAAATTATTTTTACTAGAGGAACCACAACGGCGATAAATCTTGTTGCAAGTAGTTACGGGTCTCAACATATCCAAAGGGATGATGAGATTGTCATTACCCAAATGGAACATCATAGTAATTTGATTCCTTGGCAACAGTTGAGCAAAAGAACAGGTGCAACATTGAAATATATTCCGTTAGAATCTGATGGGACGATCTCACTAGCTGAAGTAGAAAAAATCGTAACCCATAAAACGAAGATTGTTGCTATTACACAAGTTTCGAATGTTTTAGGAACAATTAATCCAATCAAGGAAATTGCTGAAATCGTTCATCGACATGACGCCGTCTTATTGGTTGATGGAGCACAGGGTGTACCACATCTTCAAGTAGATGTTCAAGATTTAAACTGTGACTTTTATGCTTTTTCAGGTCATAAAATGTGTGCCCCAACAGGGATTGGTGTTTTATATGGCAAAAAAGCTTTGTTAGAACAAATGGAACCTGTTGAATTTGGCGGTGAAATGATAGATTTTGTTGATCTTTATGATTCAACTTGGAAGGACCTCCCGTGGAAATTTGAAGGGGGTACCCCAATTATTGCAGGAGCAATCGGTCTTGCTGCCGCAATTGATTATTTGACAGAGATTGGTCTAGATCAAATCGCTTTACACGAGCGGGAATTGGTTGACTATGCGATTGAGCAATTAAAGTTAATCGATGGAATAGATATTTATGGACCAGAACACCGTGCTGGATTAATCACATTTAATATAGCGGACGTTCATCCGCATGATACAGCAACGGTTTTAGATGCAGAAGGAATCGCTGTTCGTGCTGGACATCATTGTGCACAACCTTTAATGAAATGGTTAGGTGTGACAGCTACTGCACGAGCAAGCTTTTATTTATACAATACAAAGCAAGATGTTGATCGATTCGTGGCCGGATTACAGAAAACAAAGGAGTTTTTCACCAATGTCTTTTAACAATTTAGACACTTTATATCGACAAGTTATTATGGATCACTATAAGAACCCTCGAAATCGCGGTTCGTTGTCAGAAGAGGCGTTAACGTTGGAAATGAATAATCCTACTTGTGGAGATCGGATTCAGCTTTATTTAATCGTTGAGGATGATAAAATAAAAGATGTTAAATTCGATGGTGAAGGGTGTTCAATTAGTTTAGCTTCTGCTTCAATGATGACACAAGCGATAAAAGGGCAAAAGCTATCGGTAGCTTTGAGTATGGCTGATTACTTTTCTAAATTGATGCTCGGTGAAGATGTTGAAGTGACTGACTTGGATATGGGTGACGTTGAAGCACTTCAGGGTGTTTCAAAGTTTCCGGCTCGAATTAAATGTGCAACTTTAGCATGGAAGGCAATGGAAAAGGCCGTTAAACAAAAATAAAATTTAGTTTTCTACGTATACGATAACTAATAAGGAGGGCTATCATGGCTAATAACGCACCTAGTGTAGGAGAATATAAATATGGATTTCATGATAAAGATGTCTCAATTTTTCGTACGGAAAAAGGACTAACGAAAAAGGTTGTTGAAGAGATTTCTAAAATGAAAGAAGAACCTCAATGGATGCTAGACTATCGTTTGAAAGCACTCGAACATTTTTATAGTAAGCCAATGCCACAATGGGGTGGCGATTTATCTGAACTTGATTTTGATGAAATCACATATTATGTGAAGCCATCAGAAAAGTCAGAACGTTCCTGGGATGAGGTTCCTGAAGAGATTAAACAAACATTTGATAAGCTTGGTATCCCGGAAGCAGAACAGAAATATCTTGCGGGTGTATCTGCTCAATATGAATCTGAAGTTGTTTACCAAAGTTTGAAAGAAGATTTAGAAGAAATGGGTATTATTTTTCTTGATACCGATTCAGCGTTAAAAGAGCATGAGGAACTTTTCAAACAGTATTTCGGTAAGGTTATCCCTTATACAGATAATAAATTCGCTGCACTTAATTCTGCGGTATGGTCTGGTGGGTCATTCATTTATGTACCAAAAGGTGTAAAAACTGATACACCATTACAAGCTTATTTCAGAATTAACTCAGAGAATATGGGACAGTTTGAACGCACACTGATCATTGTAGATGAAGGAGCTTCTGTACATTATGTTGAGGGTTGTACCGCTCCAGTCTTTACAACGAATTCCCTTCATAGTGCAGTTGTGGAGATTTTCGTTAAGAAGGACGCTTATTGTCGCTATACAACGATTCAGAACTGGGCAAATAATGTCTATAACTTGGTAACAAAACGTGCGATATGTGATGCGAATGCAACAATGGAATGGATTGACGGTAATATTGGTTCAAAATTGACGATGAAATATCCATCTGTTTTATTAAAAGGTGAAGGATCAAGAGGAACAACGATGTCAATTGCTTTAGCAGGTAAGGGCCAACACCAAGATGCTGGAGCAAAGATGATTCATTTAGCACCTAATACATCATCAACGATTGTGTCCAAGTCAATTTCCCAACATGGTGGGAAAGTATCATACCGTGGTATGGTTCACTTTGGTCGAAAAGCTGATGGTGCTCGGGCTAATATTGAATGTGACACGTTGATTATGGATAATAAATCAGCTTCAGATACGATCCCATATAATGAAATTTTAAATGAGAATATTTCACTTGAACATGAGGCAAAAGTATCTAAAGTATCAGAAGAACAATTATTCTATTTGATGAGCCGTGGAATTCCAGAGTTGGAAGCAATCGAAATGATTGTTATGGGCTTTATCGAACCGTTCACTAAAGAATTACCAATGGAGTATGCTGTTGAGATGAATCGACTAATCTCGTTCGAAATGGAAGGAAGCATTGGATAACAACTCTAACCCTTGTCACAACAACCTTTGTGGCAAGGGTATTTATTTTTTGTCTGTATTTACTTTTTCCGCAAAACAAATTGACTTTAAGTATAAAAGTCCCACCACAATCACAGAAGTGGAACCATGGGATGATAAGTGAAAGACCAATAGTCAGCAAAAACACGATTTATTCATCTAATCCTATTTAATAGTAATAGAAAAGCCGCTACCGAGTAAAGATTTATTTTGTTAATAGTCATCTTTCGTTATAATGTTTAATAAGGTTTATCATTGTTGATTTTAAAACCTGATTTTTTATAGATGAAATTGTTATTTGGACAGGGGTATGTGAGATGCAGGAAGAGATTTTTTTCTATTTTACTAGTGATTTACATAGTTATTTTGATAATTGGCCAAAAATTGTTCATTTTTTAAATCAAAGAGTAATTGAGCGGAAAAACAAAAACCAGAGTTATTATATATTAGATAATGGTGATCACATTGATCGTATGAATCCTATAACCGAGGCCTTGAAGGGAAAGGGGAATGTCGAACTATTAAATGAGGCTCACTATCACGTGGTTACTTTAGGAAACAATGAAGGAATTACTTTAACGAAGAAGGAGCTTTATCAACTATATGATCAAGCTGAATTCAGTGTTGTCTGTGCAAACCTATTTAGTCGAATTGATCCTAATCCAAGTTGGTTAAAGCCATATGAGATCTTAATAACAAACTCTGGTGTGCGGATCGCTGTTATTGGTTTAACCGCTCCATTCACTGCTTTTTATAATCCTTTAGCTTGGGATATTGATGATCCATTCGTGACGCTTTCTAAGTATATCAAGGAAATTGAAGAGAACAGTGATATTATCCTTCTGTTATCACATTTAGGTATTGATCAGGATGAAATGATTGCTGAACAATTTCCTGAAATAGATGTGATTATTGGTGGACATACACATCATTTGTTTGAAATAGAGGAACACCGTAATCAATCGATTTTAACAGCAGTTGGAAAATCAGGCTTTTATGTAGGCGAAATTCAACTGTCTTGGGATCATGATACACAAAGCTTAGTAGGTAAAAAAGCTGCTGCACACCCAGTTCCTGATGGTTTAGAGGATAGTAAAACAACTGAATTATTGAACAAGCAGAGGTTAACTACAAAGCGAATAATGAATAAAGAGGTTGTTACCCTAACAAGGCCACTTGAAGTTGATTGGTTTAAAGAAACCTATTTGATTAAACAATTAGTGCACACTTTAAAAAATTGGACAAATGCAGATGCTGCGATGTTAAATGCTGGTATTCTATTGGGGGGTTTTGATCAGGGAATTGTTACTGAATTAGATGTGCATAAAAATTGTCCACACCCGATTAATCCTTGTCTAGTTGTTATAACTGGTCAGGAGTTATTAGAGATTGTTAGGGCAGGATTGACTAAGGCATACCAGCAAAATCATGTCAAAGGCTATGGATTCCGTGGTAAAGTGATGGGAACTTTAGTATATGCAGATATTGACTTTGAATTAGAACATGATGATGAAGGGAAGGCATATGTTGAAAGTTTATGGATAGGGAATGAACCCTTAAATGTAAAAAAGAAATATCGGCTAGCAACAGCTGATATGTTTACATTTGGTCATTTATCACCACAAATTTCACGTGCCCAATCAAAGAAGTTCTTTATGCCAGAGTTTATGCGCGATCTCTTAAAGGTAACGCTTAAAGAAATTGCAGAAAAGTCATAATTTGATTGTAATTTTTCACCTCCTTATAACAATGTCCGTGTTAATCGAGGGAGTTAAATAAACAAAACTAAATTTCAATGACTATCGTAACTTTTTAGTTCGAAGCTAAATTTTGAAGATAATCATTTACTAATACTATCCTTCCTAATATGCGCATATTCTATTTTAGGAGGGATTGTTGTGTGGCGAAGAAAAAGAAGATTTATAAGTTCGAAGAGTGATGTATTGGCGCTGACAACAGTTTTATTTTGTGTAATCACTTTACTTAGTATTTTTTATGTGAATAATAGAATAAAGCCTATTTTATTGGAGATTGCTGAGACGAGAAATGAACAATATGCCAATATGGCAATGGGGATTGCAATAGGTAAAAAGATAAACGAGGATTTAGAACTGGGAGAATTGATTACCTTTGAGTATGACCAAAATGGTCGGGTAGTGAGTTATCAAGTAAACGCAGCTCTAGAGACACGCATTCAACGCAATATACAATTTCGGGTAGAGAAATTTCTTCATTTACTTGAACAGGGAGTTATCCCAGATGAATCAGATTTATTAGAGTTGGAATTAAGTCAATCAGAGATTGACCAGGTTCGGCAACAGGCAAATTTAGTTGAAATTCCCCTCGGGCAAGTTCTTGGCATTCCTTTATTAGCTAATCTAGGGCCTAAGATCCCTGTTAATTTAGAAGTGATTGGATTTGTGAACACAGAGGTGGAAACACTTATAACTGGAATGAAGATAAATAGTGTCCATATTGAACCTATAGTCCATATCAATGTTGAAATAAAAACAATTATTCCTTTTGGCTCGAAAACAGCGATAATTGATCAATCAATCCCGATTGGAAGTGGCGGTTATAGTGGAGAAGTCCCTTTATACTATAATATGAACCCTGATGATGATATGTCTTTATCAATTCCACTAGAACCTGTTGAATGAGTATTTGAAAGTACAATTTAACTACGAATAGATACAATCGAAGATTTTATTGATTATCCCTAAGATATGTAGCGTGGCGGCGGTGGGAGTAGGATCGACAAATCCTAATGGGTGGACAGGGGATTTTGAGTCCCGCGCGTCTGCCAATTCCACCATGCTGTTATATGATTGGGAGCGGTAACTGGATTTGACCGATGATAAAGTTTCTGCAGACATCTGCCTTACCCCTTGACAATACCGCCCAATCAAATCATCTTATAAAAAAATATATCCAAGGTATCTTTACTTAATTTGAATCGGATGAATGGCTAAAAAGTAGGTGAGGGAATGAGCAATTACCCCGCCTACTTTTTTCCGAATGTTCACAAAAAAGGCTTTGACATATACCTAACTAACCGATATAATCGATAAATATCAGAAAAAAGTAAATATTTGAACGATTAACTGAGTGCCTTTTCTTTTACCTTAACTGACTGTCATCATCTACTTTGAATTTTGAACAATACTAAGATTGATAAGTAGGCATAACAGTCAGTTAAAGTCTGCTTAGTTTATCTGAATGATGTCCTTTTGATGGGGCAAATAACCGCTGTCCTCATCAAAAAACAATTATCCGGCGAATGTAAGATATACTATATATTTAAGTGTATAAAGTTAATAGTCAGAATATTCTTTTTCTATCAAGGGGGAAATAGATATGGAAAATAGATCGCAATGGGGATCACGTTTGGGATTTCTATTAGCAGCAATGGGGTCTGCAATAGGTTTAGGTAATATTTGGCGTTTTCCAGCTGTAGCCTATGAAAATGGAGGGGGTGCTTTTTTCATCCCTTACTTATTTGCCTTATTAACAGCTGGAATTCCGATGCTAATCATGGAATTTACAATTGGACATAAATATCGTAGTTCTTCGCCACGTGCATTTAAACGAATCAGCAGCGGGATGGAATGGATTGGTTGGTGGCAGATTGCTATTTCATTTGTTATTTCGACTTATTATCCAGTTATTGTTGCATGGGCAAGTGCCTATGCTTACTATTCACTTTCACAGGCATGGGGGGATAACCCAGAAGCATTCTTTTTAAATGATTTCTTGAATCAAATCGAACCAGGTACATTTGGATCAATTGTCCCTAGTGTATTAATTCCAATCATTATAATTTGGTTTATTGTCTTTATCATCCTTTTTAGGGGAGTTAAAAATGGAATTGAGTTCGCTAATCGAATTTTTATTCCACTCTTATTAATTTGCTTTACCTTAATCGTTATTCGGGCGGTTACTCTACCGGGTGCATTGTCTGGTTTGGAGGCCTTCTTTAAGCCGGATTGGTCTTCAATTATGGATGGATCTGTTTGGGTTTCGGCCTATTCACAAATATTTTACAGTTTATCAATTGGTTTTGCGATTATGGTGACATTTTCATCTTACCTACCTGAAAAGTCAGATATTACGAATAATGCTTTTATTACAGGTTTCTCTAATTCTTCGTTTGAATTACTCGCTGGAATTGGTGTTTTCTCTGCCTTAGGATTTATGGCAACTCAAACAGGTCAAGAAGTTTCAGAAGTGGTCGAAGGTGGAATTGGTTTAGCATTTATGGTTTTTCCTAAGATCATTAGTCAGATGCCGGCACCGGCTCTGTTCGGATTTTTATTCTTTGCTTCACTTGTTTTAGCCGGCTTGTCATCAATGGTGTCGATAAACGAAACCTATATTGCAGGTCTTCAAGAGAAGTTTAATATTTCACGTCGGGCATCAGTAACAATAGGTGTTGGACTAGCAGCAGTTGTCTCAATATTGTATGCCACACAAGGTGGTTTAGTTTTACTTGATACAGTTGACTATTTTATTAATAATTATGGGGTTGCATTAGTTGGCTTAATAGAAGTTGTAGCAATCGCTTGGTTTGCACGTGAACTTAATAATTTGCAATTACATGCTGACCGTGTATCAGATATTTTACTCGGCCCATGGTGGCAGTTTTCTTTACGTTTTATTACACCATTTGTATTAGGTTATATGATGATTCAGAACCTGAGAACAGATATGATTAGTAATTATAGTGACTACCCGAGTGAATTTTTATTTAACTTTGGTTGGATGGTTGTTATTGGTGCAATGGTATTTGGTGTTTTTATCACAATGCTAAAATGGCCAAATGAAAAGTAATAATAAGGAGAGAAAAGTATGTCAGTATCCGCAATTGTTATGATGATTATCGGAATGTTAATTATTTGGGGTGGATTAGTGGCTAGTATTATACATGCCTTTAAATCAGCAAAATAATTTTTTAGAAAAAAGAGGCTGGGTCAAAACCCTATATTAATGCATAAACCGCATGAAATCAGATTTTAAAAGCTTGATTTCATGCGGTTTTATTTTTGCGTTTATTACTAAATCAATTAGTTTTTAACTGATGTCCAACTTCCTTCAATCAATCGTCAACTATTGTTTTTCTGCTTTTTTTAAAGAAGGATAAGGGTCGAAAGCCCATTGATTTTCTCCATTATCTTTATACATACCATAATGGAGGTGTGGTGGGAATTTTCCAGAAGTTCCAGGTGGTCCATAACCGGTTGAGCCCACATAGCCAATGACATCACCGGGCGCAACAATGCTTCCTACTTCTAATCCCGCTTCAAAACCATTTAAGTGGGCAAAGTAATGGTAAATATTATTTAAATCGCGAATACCAATTCGCCATCCACCATATTGATTCCAGCCTTTAATCTCTACTGTTCCATAAGTAGTTGCTTTAACTGGAGTTCCATAATCAGCGAAAATATCAGTCCCTTCATGAATACGTCTCCCGCCAAAACCTCGGGCATCGCCCCAAGTGCTTCGGTAACTATAGTTGAAATGATTAGGAATTGGGAAGGATACATCATCGAGTGCTGTTGTTTTAAATGTACGATAAATCTTGGCATTTTGTTTAATGGTTTTAACAGCCAAAGGTCGTTGATAATAATCCCATAAAGCCTGATGGATTTGGGATTCGGTTATACCGTAAGTTGATAAATAACAGGCCATAGTATAGAGTTGATCTTCAGGATCATTTGGGTCAGCCTTACCATCACCATTTCCGTCTTGCCCTAAGCCCCTATGGATGATTATGGATTGTTGATCTGGATCGTTGTTTATATTAGTGATACCAAACCAATAGTGATCAGGAAAGCGAATTGAGATTAACCGCTCATCGCGATGAATTTGACGCTCGTATTGATCGATAGCCGCTAAATAGTACCAGGGTATTTGGCTGAGTATTTCAGTTTTTATATAGATAGCTTGTCTCTCTGAATGTGACTGTGTTTCTTCAGCAGATAAAACGAGATCAGGAAATAATATTAAAGTGAGAAGGACAGAAATCATTAGTTTTTTCATTAACATAACCTCTTCTAAAAAAGATAATAAGTATAATATGGTCAAATTTGTCCTGAATAATGAATGGAATTTTTATCCAAAGGTTATTATTGTAAGTATGTGTATAATGTTTCTCAATGATACTTAAATCAAAATACTAGACAAAAAAAGAGAAGACACTCTAATATAAATGTAAGTTTCGCGACTAACATTTGAAAAGAGGTCTTCTCATGGA
>NZ_JAHLQM010000045.1 GCF_018919165.1 Amphibacillus sp. MSJ-3
TCCATGAGAAGACCTCTTTTCAAATGTTAGTCGCGAAACTTACATTTATATTAGAGTGTCTTCTCTTTTTTTGTCTAGTATTTTGATTTAAGTATCATTGAGAAACATTATACACATACGGTTAACAGTGATAACACCTAACATTTAGCAGGAATTTTCTACATCCTCAACTAAGAGTTAGATGAACGAATTGGTCTTGTACTGACTGCTGATCATCAACCTATAATCTGTTGGTTTCCCGAATTACTGAAGAGGGAGACTCACAGCCAGTTGAACTAGGATAAAAAAATCATTTGCCGTAAACTGTCATTTGACACTCATTATCATTGATCCTTTTTGATAATGTTAATATAGCTTCAGATTTTGCTTCTAAAAATGTAGAGCCAAACCCATACCCTGTTATGATATTTTCTGATTCCATATTTAATGCCATTTGCCAGATTGGTGTCTTTTCCTCGACTTGAAAATGTAAACAAAGACAGTCCGGATACTCTGGGAGGATTAATATTTCAATTATGCGATGAATGGATTGATCTAGGCATAAATGTAAACCGTTTTTGTCTCGATCATCAATTTTGATTAGCAGGCATGCTACCATTTAATCACCTCTGTGAGTTCTTAATAAGAACATTGTACTACATGTTCCAACTAAGAACAACAAACACCTAAATAATTGCCTCAAGCATGATAGGATAAAAAAGGATAAAGAAACAGGAAGCAATAGTAATGATAGTGAGTGATAAAATGGCTACTATACAATTAGCTGCAAATATAAAATATTATCGAAAGCAATATAATTGGACACAGCAACAACTTGCTGATGAACTAAAGATTTCGCGATCTGTCATTGCAAAATGGGAAAGCGGTGACGTTTTACCTGACTTACCAGCTCTAATAAAATTAAGTCAATTATTTCATCAGACAATTGATCACTTACTGGGATTAAATAATCATAATGATCAAATACTAAGTGATTTCCAACAATTCTATCAAGCAAATACTGAAGAAGAGCTGATAATCGATGAGTCTTTTCTAGACTTAATTAGTTATTTAGTTAAAAATCCGACATTAAAAGAACAACTTGAGCAAATTACTCAATTACCAATTAAACAGCAAAAAGCTATTCAACGAATCTTTGGTACTTTGGTCAATGAAATTGACAAATTATAATTTATCATATAAAAGATCCCACTTAAACAATCAAGAGGGATCTGTTTTTTTATTAATTGTAGAATTATCTTTTATTACATATTTACAACTCTTACCGCCTTTAGCAATACACTCTACTCGTTCAATTTGATCAGTTCCAAGGACTTCTTTAAATAATTCAAGTTCATAATGGCAGGGTTTGTCATAGCGGTCGGCAATAGCCGCGATGGGACAATTAAATTGTTCAAACGTAATACTATCCTGTTCTTCCGCACTCTCTTCACTAAACTCAGCCATATATCCATTTTCTTGTTGAACATCAACGAGCTGTTCAACTCTTTCATTTAAAGGATCATCTTGAAAGATCCGACGACGATATTGTTTCCTCAACCTATTTTCACGATTTTTAAAGAGTGTATCAATCGCTTCATTTCCCATGTTCTCCTGAATATCCTGAAGAATTTCAACAACAATTTTGTCATAGTTATTAGGAAATGTATCGTGCCCTTCTGTTGTTAAACTATAAAATATAACGGGTCTTCCCATTGGCTGACGAACTGTTCTTGAAGTAACCAGTTTCTCAGACTGTAATTTAACTAGATGTTTACGCACAGCCATTTCAGTAATATCTAAAAATTCCTTTAGTTCACTCACAGACATTTCCTTATTTCTCTTTAATAATTCCATAATTGATTGTCTTGTTGTTTTCTCTTTACCCATTTCTAACACCTGCCCTTATTCCTATCTTATCTGAAACAGATTGTGAAGTAAATAACAAACTTAAAAATATAGCTATTTTTTTATACTATTTAGTCTATTATCTAACAATTTTCACGTATATTAAATGACAAAGTTCATATATTATCTTACAATTATAACTTAAATATATCATATTCTAATTTTGAGGTGGGTACAATGGGGATAATCATAGTAGAAATATGTGAGAGTAACTTACTGCAAACGATTGAAGCTGAGAACCTTTTTGAATCAGAATATCCTGAAGTATCCGTGCTTGTTAGTGAATGCCTCTCCTTTTGTGGACTTTGCAGATTTAAACCATTTGCATTAGTTAATGGGCGTAGAATTAGAGGAAGGGATATTGAAGACTGCATCAATAAAATTCGCCAAGCGATTGAGGAAGAACTTTTGAAATATAAATGAGCTGGAAATCTCTTATCTTCAATCTAAATCAGCCTAGTAATAGTTTTTTGATATAATCAGTCATTTTTGATCATAGAATAAAAACGCGTTAGCTATCGACATGAAGCTAACGCGTTTACCATTTTATCTTTATTCCATTTTAAATTGTTGAACTAATTCACTTAATTCTCTGGCAGATTCGAGTAATGTACTTGCGCCATTTGCTACACCTTCCATTGCACTTGAGGCTTCTTCAGCCGAAGCTGAGGTTTCTTCAACTCCTGCAGCTGATTCTTCTGATATTGAGGCAATTTCTTGGACCGCTTCATTGACTTTTTCTGAATCATTATTCAAATCCGCTAGACCTGCCATCACAGTTTGAACATGGGCTGTCATTGTTGAAATTGCTTCTTCTATTGCTTTAAAGCGAATACCTGTTGCTTCTATATCCTCTGTCCCTTGAGTTACTTCATTATATCCTTGCTTTAAAGCTGTAGAAACAGCTTGTGATTCCGTTTGAATGGTTTCGACAATATCAGTAATATCAACAACTGACTCATTAACTTGCTCAGCTAGTTTTCTAACTTCATCCGCAACAACTGCAAAACCAAGTCCTTGTTCACCAGCTCTGGCAGCTTCGATTGCCGCATTTAGCGCAAGTAAGTTCGTTTGATCAGCAATATCTTTGATTACTGCAACGAGCTGTGAAATTTGTTGTGATTGTTTGTCAAGCCCTTCTACTTTAATCACAGCATCCTTCACTATATGGTCAATACTATCCATTTGTTTAATCGATCGATCCATATATTCATTACCTAAACTTGTTTCTTTTAATACATCATTTGATGAAGTATTTATCGTTTCACTGCTTTCATTAATAGAAGAAATCTTCTCAGCAAAATCCTTCATCGTTCCAGCTAAATCACTGGCAAAATTCGCTTGTGTTTCCGTCCCTGATGCGAGTTCTTCCATAGTTGCGGCTATTTGCTCTGTACCTGATTTCACATCATCAGATGATTGATTTAATTGTTCACTTTGATTTCCCACTAGTAAAGATGTTTGTTTGATCGAATCAATCATGAAGGTGAGTTGTAGTCGCATTTGATCAATTGATCTAGATAGTCGACCTATTTCATCCTTCCCTTGATAATGAATCTCTGAATCTGTTAAATCACCGGATGCGATTCGATCACTCATCGTTACAACTGCCCTTAATTGTTTGGTAACATGACGACTGATTAAGACAATGATAATAAAAGCGATCACAAATGAAATTACCATACTACTCACCAACACGATTTGAGCAAAATTTTGACTACTTGATGCGTTTTCAGCCGCTAGATCACGGGACTCAATCATCAAATCACGTAAGTACTCTAAATATAGTGATGTTGTCGCTGTTAAATTATTATAACGGTTACTATACAAGCGCATTACTTTCTCGTCATCTTTATCCAAGGTAATAATCTCTTCATAAAACATATCATCTAATTGTTGATTATGATCCATAATTTCATTGTACAGTGAGATTTGTTGATCACCTACAACTAGTGCATCCAACTGTGTTAGAAGTTCAGCTATCTCTTCATTTTTTGCTTCAAACTCATCTAAGTGACTTTCACTTCCAAATTGGACATAACCCATTGCTGATAAACCTTTTGATTGAATGAGATCACTTAATTCAATTGTCAAAATTGCTCGATCAGCTTGGCTATTTAATATTTCCATATCCTTTTTAGCTTCTTTAATTGAAGCCGATACTAACATGGTAGAGATAACAAGTAAGATAAAGATAAAAATAAGTACAGATCCATATTTCCAACCAATTGATAAATTATGTAGACCAAACTTCCCAAACCTTTGTTTTTTCTGTTTGTCCTTCTTCCTCTTTGTAAATCGTTTCAAATAGCTTATTGATATCATTTTCTTATCTTTCTTTCCCTTTAAAGGTTTAAACACCACAATATCCTCCTCTTATTTTTTTCATTTCACTGATTCATTTTCTAATCAGGTAAAATTCTACTAATGTAATATACCTAACAACTGTTTCAAATAAGCATTTTTCTACTAAATATGGCGGTTAAACTAAGACATTAAGCCTATGTTTATATTATCGACATAAAATTTCAAAAATAAATACATACTTTTATCATAAGTAATAGAAAAAGTTAAACATGTATGAGTTGTATGTTGGTATAATAAATAAGTTTTTCCTCTATCACCCTACACAGATAGGCTGTAAAATCTGAATTCTAAATCTTTCAAAAAGAACCAAGCACTATAAATAGAGGTTAACGGCTAATATAACAAGTATTAGTAGTTCCAATTCTCTTTGAACGAACAAGTAACTGCTCTATATGATTCAAATGAGCATCTTACAGTCAGTTAATCTATGAACAAGCATTAATAAAGTGAAACTTCAATCAGCGGAAATCTCACTGACAGTTGCACTATGATAAAATTTAAGAAACAAGCTTTTTCTTAAATAGGAAAAATAGCCTATATCGTTTTTAATCGGTTATTGCTTTAATAGATCTATGACTTTATAAACTAATTAGTTATTTTAATAGACAAAATTGCTTTGATCGGTTAATATACTATATATAGTGAATTATCTGTTTCGAGATAACTATATATAGTATATTTTTATTTAAAATTATCTTTGTATACGATAAGAGTTACTTTAAGGAGGAACAATTCATGACAGTTGTTATTGATCAAATTGAAGAAAGGTTAACTCAACTTGAAAATGAGCATTCAATTGATTTAACATCATTAAAAGAAAAGATAAGAAGCGTGAGTGCAAATGGTGAAGATCCTAATGAAACAGCTCTATTCTATGCACTAAACTCAATTGCAATGGATCAACCGAAATGGACATTTGTTGCTGCTGATTTTTATTTAGAACAACTCTATCGCGAAGCAAGTTCAAATCGGAAATATAGTCATCACTTAAAATATGGAAGTTTTCCAAAACTTATTGAATTATTAACGGAAAAAGGGATTTATTCAGAAGAATTAAAGAATGCTTACACAACTACTGAACTTAAACAATTAGAAGCAGAGATTCAACCAGAACGTGATAAATTATTTAATTACATAGGGATATTTTTATTAGCTGATCGATATTTAGCCCGTGATCACGATCGCAATCTTTATGAATTACCTCAGGAGCGTTTTATGGTCATTGCTATGACACTAATGCAAAATGAAGCACCAGAGCAACGACTAGAACTTGTAAAGGAAGCTTATTGGGCATTATCTAATCTCTATATGACTGTTGCAACACCGACACTCTCTAATGCAGGGAAAAGCTATGGTCAATTGTCATCATGCTTCATTGACACTGTTGATGATTCTCTTGACAGCATCTACTTAAATAACTGGGATATTGCTCGTTTAAGTAAAGATGGCGGTGGAATTGGAATTTATTATGGTAAAGTAAGAGCACTTGGGTCAGATATTAAGAAATTTAAGGGTAATTCTTCTGGAGTTGTCCCATGGATAAGATTGATCAATGATACAGCAGTCAGTGTTGATCAACTCGGCCAACGTCAAGGTGCGGTAGCTGTTTATTTAGATGTTTTCCATCGTGATATTATGAATGGCTTTTTAGATTTAAAAACGAATAATGGTGATGAACGTCGGAAGGCTCATGATATCTTTACAGGTGTTTCCATTCCAGACCTATTTATGGAACAATTAAAAAAGACCGATCAAAATGGAAAAAGTATTGGTGAATGGCATACTTTCTGTCCGCATCAAGTAAAACAAATTATGGGATGGAAAGACGAAAATGGTCAACCACTTGGTTTAGAAGATTTTTATGATGAAAAAGATCATAAATATTTCACTGAAAAATATCAAGAAGCTGTTAATCATCCGTTGTTGCCACGCAAAACATATCGTGCAATGGATATTATGGCTCGCATTATGGTAGCACAACTAGAAACTGGAACACCTTATATGTTCTACCGTGATGAAGTAAATCGCCAAAATCCAAATAAACACGAACGTGGACTAGGCCGAACATCCATATACTCAAGTAACCTTTGTACTGAAATCGCCCAAAACATGTCACCAACGACAATTGTAAATGAGTATCAGGATGAAGATGGAAATATTGTTATTGTACGAAAACCAGGTGACTTTGTCGTCTGTAACTTATCATCTATCAATCTAGCAAAGGCCATACCAGCAAAGGTAATCGAGCGTCTTGTCCGTATTCAAGTCCGCATGCTTGATAATGTCATTGACCTGAACACGATAAGTGTAGGTCAGGCTGAAGCAACTAACAAAAAGTATCGGGCTGTTGGACTTGGTACATTCGGTTGGCACCACCTATTAGCCCTTGAAAAACTTTATTGGGAAAGTGATGAAGCTGTTGAATATGCCGATCGAATCTATGAAGACATTGCCTTTTATTCCATTCAAGCTTCAATGGAGTTAGCAAAAGAAAAAGGAGCTTATCAGAAGTTTTCCGGATCAGAATGGGAAACAGGACGCTATTTCGAACGTCGACAATATACTAGCGACCGTTGGATTAAGCTTCAAAATGAAGTACATGAACATGGGATACGAAATGGTTGGTTAATGGCTGTTGCACCTAACTCATCCACAGCAAAAATTGGTGGTTCAACAGATGGAATCGATCCAATTTATGCTGCTGAGTATGCTGAAGAAAAGAAAAACTTTAAATTTAAAGTAACTGCACCAGATATTGATCATAAAACATACGCATATTATCGTCGGGCACGTCATGAGCTTGATCAAATTTGGAGTATTAAGCAAAATGCTCGTCGACAACGCCATATTGATCAAGGAATTAGCTTTAACTTATATGTACGCCATGACATTAAAGCACGTGATTTATTGAATCTTCACATAACTGCTTGGGAAAGTGGCTTGAAAACAACTTACTATGTCCGAAGCACATCACAAACCGAAATTGAAGAATGTGAAGCATGCCATAGTTAAAAGCAAGTGATTGAAACAAGGAGAGAGATTAAATGACAACACTTAAGAAAGTTAAATTATTAAATCCTGCTAATCCAAATAAATCCACTGGACTGATTAATGGTCAGTCCTCTGGATTACTAAATTGGAATGATATTGCTTATCCTCAAATGTATGATTTGTATCAAACATTATTGTCGAATTTTTGGAAAGCACAAGAAATTAACATGCAGGATGATATTAAGCAATGGGATCAATTAACGGAAACAGAAAAGGATATTTTCTTACGCGTTAATACCCAACTTGCTTCATTGGATAGTTTACAAACTCCAACAATGACATCAGTAATGGATTATGTAACAGATTCTAGCTTTAAAGCTATTTTCGCGGTTATTGCTCAGCAAGAAGCTGTTCATAATGAATCCTATTCTTATATTTTAAGTTCTTTAGTCCCACTAAGTGAACAAAATGCTCGTTTTAATCAAGCAAAAGATGATCCGATTGTTCAAAAACGAAACCAACTTATTTTGGATAGCTATGATGCTTTCCACCAAGAGCCTACACCTCAACGATTATTTGAGTTAGCGATTAATTCGATTAACCTTGAAGGTATTTATTTTTATGCTGGTTTTGCCTTTTTCTATAATCTTGCACGTCAACAAAAAATGTTAAAAACAAGTACTATGATTAGTTATATTCAACGCGACGAAATGCAACATGCTTATTTTATTGCACAATTTATCCGGATTTTATTAACTGAGAATCCAGAATTAAATACAGAGGCAAACATTCAATTTATTTATGACACAATTGATCAAGCTGTGAAATTAGAAAAAGAATGGTCAGACTACATTTTACAAGATATTAATGGGATTGATTTAACCGAGTTTCACCATTATGTAGAATATTTAGCTAATAAACGTTTCCGCCAAATTGGTGTTGACAATCTTTATCCTGAACGTGATAACCCTATGGCATGGATTCATGTCTTTAGTGACGAAATGATGAATGAAACAAAATCAGATTTCTTTGAACAAAAATCACGAACTTATACAAAAGTATCTTCTTCAAATGAATTTGATGAGCTTTAGAAAGGATCGGTAATTATGAAAGCAGCGATTATCTATACCTCAGTCACCGGAAATACAGCTGTTCTTGCTGAGGAGATCTACATCGAAATGAATCATCACATTGACGACATTGATTTCTTAACCATTGATCAGGTTGATTTTGATGCCTTACCTGATTATGATATCATTGCAATCGGTACATACACCTGGGGGAGTGGTGAATTACCGGTTGAAATGGATGAGTTATTTTGGGAAATAGAAGAAAGAGACTTACAACATGTTATTACCGGCGTCTTTGGAACTGGTGATCGTTTCTACCCATACTTTTGTGGTGCAGTAGATCAATTCCGTGATATGCTTTATGTTCAATCACAACTAGCGGTTACATTAAAAGTAGAGCTTCTGCCACAAGGGGAAGACTTGAAGAAAGTCCCCATCTTTTGTGAACGACTACTTAGCAAACTTGTTTCTGTTCCTGCCTAATCTAAACCAGACGGTGAACCATCCTTTCCCTAGGTTCACCGTTTTTTTGATTCAAAATAATAGCAGATTCAATGCCTCAGCATTTTATTCAAGTCTGAGTCTTTAGCTAATTTTAAATAATACAATATTGATTTAACTGGCTGTCCAACCACCATCAGCCGTAATAATCGCACCATTTACAAAACTCGAAGCATCGGAAGCGAGGAATAAGGCAACTTCTGCAATTTCTTCAGCCTGACCCAATGGTGCTGAATTTCCACCGATTGAGCCAATTGCCTGACTTCCCAATGGATGTGGTTCGGTAATTGTTGATTGAATATTAGTTGCAACACCACCTGGTGCAATTGCATTAGCTCGAATTTTCCCATGGATACCGTAAGTTGCTGCAATATTCTTTGTCATCCCTAACAGGCCATGCTTGGAAGTAACATATGCCGCTCCTCCTCTGGCACCGAATAAACCACCGATTGAGGCATTATTAATTATAACGCCGCCTTTCTCTTGTTTTTCCATAATATTAATTGCCGCACGAGCAGCTTTAAATGGGCCTGTGAGGTTAATTGCAATAATACGCTCCCATTGCTGATCGGTAAGATCACCAACAGGGACAAAATTATCCATAATACCAGCATTGTTTACTAGAACATCAAGTGAACCAAACTTTTGAACAGCTTTATTGGTCATTTTATCAATATCTTCTTGGTTTGCTATATTACTAACTAAACCGATGGCCTCATTACCACTTTCAGCAATTGATTTAACGACTTGATCTAAACGTTCTTTGTCAATATCAGTTGCTACTACTTTAGCGCCCTCTTCAGCAAATTTTCTTGCTATTGCCTCTCCCATCCCAGCAGCTGCACCTGTTACAATAACTGTTTTACCTAGTAATTTCATCTAAAAACCTCCCCATTCAATTTATTTACCTACAATTTAATTGTATATGTTTATTAAATAGCGATCAATTAGTTTGTGAATTATTTCACATATCATTAAAAAAGATTTGAACTTTGTCTTCACAAATTTTTAAAAGCAAAAATAGAGAAAGTATTCTATCGTAAAATATATGCTTGCCAAGGCAAATCCATTTAGAAAGAGGCCTTCTCACGGAAGATATGATAACAAGTATTTATAAAGTAAAACTTCAATCAGTGGGGGTTAGGCTTACAGGACCTGGTAGGTCTAGTCTGCCTTCCCTTATCCCCACTGATTATTACTACCACAAGGGTATGACCTAAAGACCCTTGATCCAATCGGACCATTGCTGTCAGTTGATCCCCCACTTGCTTTCTTGCTTTACTTCAAATACCTAAAGTGGGAGTCTTACTGACAATTAACCTGCGGAAGAATTTTACTGAAAGCAAATAGCTTAATTAAATTTAAAGAACAAGTACATTATTGAAATAAGGCTTGAGAATTTACCTAATATCGGCTATAATAATCTAGGATTCAACTTGAGGGGCATTAGCTCAGCTGGGAGAGTGCTACACTGGCAGTGTAGAGGTCAGCGGTTCGAGCCCGCTATGCTCCATCACAAAACCAAAGATTTTAATTCTTTGGTTTTTTTGTGTCTAAATCCAAGTTTGGCAATAAAGTTTGACAAAACTGATTTACATTCGTTAAACTAAAATTAACCATTATTGAAAGGGTGAATTTTTAGCCGATGAAATTATAATCCTATTTTTTTAGTCTGAACTAAATCTAAGTATAATTAAATTACTCAAAACGAGTATTTTTTTGCATGCTTTCATTTAGTCAAACGAGAATAGGATGTAATCGACTATATTCTGATTTTAAATAGTGCTCCAATGTCGGTGCCTTCCTATTTTCTTATCCAATTAAGATTAAGTAGGAGGCTTTTTTGTCTTCTACAATGGAGTGAGCAAAATGGTTATTGTAGAATTAAATAAAGTAAAAAAAATAATCAACGGAGAAACATTATTTGAAGTTGATCAACTTTTTGTTGAAAAACGGGCTCGGATTGGATTAGTCGGTAAAAACGGCTCTGGTAAATCTACTTTAATAAATTTAATCGCTGAAAAACAAGAGTTAGAACAAGGACAGATCATGCGTTATGGGTCGATCAGCTTATTACCACAACTTAAAATCGCTGACACTTCCGAAAGTGGCGGTGAAATAACCCAACGCTATATTAATGGAACACTAGCGAAAAAAGCTGATTTACTATTAGCCGATGAACCAACAACCAATCTCGACCAAAATCATATTCAACGATTATTAACTCAACTTAACCGTTGGAAAGGAGCAATCATACTCGTCTCACATGATCGTTATTTCTTAGACCAATTATGTGAACAAATTTGGGAAATAGATCAAAAAAAGGTTCATGTATATCCAGGAAATTATAGTGATTACCGGGAGCAAAAACAATTACAAATTGAACAACAGAAAGAAGCTTTTGCCCAATATATAAAAAAGAGAAAACAATTGGAACGTGCCTTAATAAAGAAAGAAGAGAAAGCACAGCGGGCAACCAAAAAGCCGAAACAGCTAAGTTCATCTGAATCCCGAATTATAGGAGCAAAACCTTACTTCGCTAAAAAACAAAAAAAGCTTCACCAAAGTAAAAAGGCAATCGAAACTAGACTAGAAAAAATTGATGCCGTCGAGAAGGTTTATCAAGAAGCACCGATAAAAATGGAACAACCAGGTGCAAAAGGATTGTCGGGGCGGATAGTTTTTAGAGCGGACAATTTACTTGGTAGAATCGGAAACAAAGTTCTATGGGAACCAACAACCTTTCAAATCAAAGGCAACGATAAAGTCGCAATTATTGGAAATAATGGTGTTGGGAAAACGAGTTTGATAAAAAAACTGATTAATCGGGTCGAAGGTGTCGAATTCTCTCCAGCAATCAAAATCGGTTATTTTGATCAAAAACTAAATAACCTTGACCTAGACCAATCAATTTTATCTTATGTAAGCAAAAATGCTATCCAATCAGAAACAATCATTCGAACATGTTTAGCTCGGCTTCATTTTTATCATGATGATGTAGACAAACCGATTCATACTTTGAGTGGTGGTGAGCGTGTCAAAGTTTCTCTAGCAAATTTACTCGTTAGCGATGTTAATATGTTAATCTTGGATGAACCAACCAATTTCTTAGATATTGATGCAATTGAAGCACTTGAGTCGTTGTTGTTAGCTTATCCAGGTACTGTTTTATTCGTTTCCCATGATCAACGCTTTATTGAACGTCTTGCAACAAAACTGCTTATTATTGAAAATCAAATGATTCGGTTATTTCCTGGGACATATCATGACTACCTTCATCCTCCTAAAGATAAAAGTAATTACGAACAAAGAAAACTGGTGTTAGAAACTCGGATTTCTGAAGTATTAGGTAAACTAAGTATTGATCCCACGGAGGAACTTGAACAAGAGTTTCAGACATTGTTAAAAGAAAAGAAACAACTGCTTAATGAGTAGGTAATTAAGCATCGGTGGTTGATTTAATAATCAATCACCGTTTTTTGTCTTCTGCCTTAGTGACTTTTTCCATCCAACTAAGTGGGACTGGGACTGCGGTTACTCGTCCCATCGAAAACATTTGTTACTACCACAAGGGGATGACCTAAAGGCCCTTCAACCAATCGGGCCGCTACTGTCAGTTGATCTCACACTTGCCATTCCTGCTTTTCTACGAATGCTTGAAATGGGAGTCTTACTGACAGTTGCACTGCGATAAATAATCAATCATTATTTTACAGAAAACACAATACGAACACTTGATCCTGTATTGATTTTTTGCTATCATGTTATTAGAGAATACACCCCAGATTAATCCTCATTATTTTAACGGATTTCCGAAAGAAGTCTCCCATCCTCAAGGAATGAGAAGGGCGATAGCCCAATGAGTAGATGAGAGATGAATTTCGGTTGGCTTTAGCCAAAGCTTGTGATACAATCAGCCTTAGCTGGATAAAGGACTGATATACCAATGAAATTAGATAACAATAATCATTCAGTGTTCTTATTGCACTATCATCTTGTGCTGGTTGTAAAATATCGTAGACAAGTATTTGATAATGAAATATCTGATTTTGCAAAAGATATGTTCGCTGAGATTGGAAGTAAATACAAAATTTCTTTAGT
>NZ_JAHLQM010000046.1 GCF_018919165.1 Amphibacillus sp. MSJ-3
CGCGCTCGACTTGCATGTATTAGGCACGCCGCCAGCGTTCATCCTGAGCCAAGATCAAACTCTCAATAAAATTGTTGAGTTGTTCTACTCTCATTTGAAGCACTAGCTTCTTCTTACTTCT
Source organism: Amphibacillus sp. MSJ-3 (assembly GCF_018919165.1). GTDB lineage: Bacteria > Bacillota > Bacilli > Bacillales > Amphibacillaceae > Amphibacillus. The sequence goes on from NZ_JAHLQM010000046.1 coordinate 122, forward strand.
TTTCTTAACTTTCTTGGTTGTTTGGATTCAGTTTTCAAAGATCAATTGTTGCTGTCTTTTTTTGCGACAGCTTTTATAGTATATGATAATCAGTTTGTATTTGTCAACCCTTTTTTTAAAATTATAAATTTACTTGTAACTAAATCGATAATACAAACAGATCAATCTTAGCATATATCCTATTTTATAAATAATATTTCGCTACTCTTCTTTCGAGCAACGTTTATTACTATACCATGTTTTTTTATTTTAGCCAATCTTTTTTTAATAAAATTTAAAAAACAATTCAATAATAGTTCTTGAACTTCCCTCAAGGTCCCATAGTTCCACCCCTTGATTGAGATTTTACTTTATCTGATCTTCGTTAGAAAACTTCTACTTTCAATTTTGTTGAAAGTTAAATACCAAAGAATTCAATCGAGTCTTGTAGTTGATCAAATATCTCTTCACCCAGTAGTAACTTTCCTTTCTTTACTTATCTCCCTTCTATAATTGAAATCGAAAGTATTTTAGAATGAAAAGTTAATATAAAAAAGCCCAAATAGGATTGATCCTGTCTAGGCCCTTATTAGGCTTTTAATTTAGTAAACAAGTTGGTTAAAATAATGAGGATTAATCTGGGGTGTATTCTCTAATAACATGATAGCAAAAAAATCAATATAGGATCAAGTGTTCGTATTGTGTTTTCTGTGAAATAATGAGTGATTATTTATCGCAGTGTAACTATCAATAAGACTCACACCTTTAGCATTTTGGGAAACTAAGAAGTGTAAATGGGGGATGGGGGAAGGCAAACTAAATCCATCAGGTCCAGTGATAAGTTCTGCATGATCTAGGTCCTAAAGATCAACCCCCACCGATTGAAGTTTCACTTTATTTTGTTAGACCAGCAATTGCAGGAAGTCAGCGAAGGACAAATTCCAATCTTCGCCCAAAAAAGAAGAGCCTCACTATTTTACTTAAATAAAAATAGCGAGGCCCTTAAATTCATTAATTAATGAGTTGTTTGACAATTTGGACAGATCCCGTAAATTTCCATACGATGATGGCTGATCTCAAAACCAGTTACCTTATCGGCTAAAGACTCTACTTCATCTAAAGTTGGATAATAAAAATCTACAATTTTACCACAGGACTCACAAATGACATGATAATGCTTAGATGTTGAATAATCAAAACGACTTGAAGCATCACCATAGGTCAACTCTTTTACAAGGCCGATTTCTTTAAATACACGTAAATTATTGTAAACGGTGGCAACACTCATGTTTGGAAATTTACCTTCCAAAGCTTTGTAAATCTCATCAGCTGTTGGATGTGTCTTAGCATTAACAAGAAACTCGAGAACTGCAAAACGTTGTGGTGTTATACGTACTGCCGATTGTTTTAATCTTTCGACAGCTTCTTGAAGTTCATTATGTTCATGATGCTCGGGCATAACCACCCACCTCACTTTCATTAAATTAATTCATGGTTGTTTTAATAACACTATCGTCCATAATCCCAAAAGTTTATTAAAGATTAGTATGTTAGTTAAAAACAATCCGGTTATTGTTTCAGTTTACATAAGTCTTGTTATTCATTAATTTCAATTATTACTTTATAATTCTTATAATTAGTTTAACCATAAATTGTTCTAATGTCAATAAAACAACCTTATTGTTTAATAAAGCAAGATGGATTTTTATTAATTTATTTCAAAAGTTTCCTCTTCAAACGCACTAAATTTATTCACATATCTTGCACTAACAAATAATAGGTCAGATAAGCGATTCAAAAAGACTAATACTAGTGGATTAATCTCATCTTTTAAACCTACAACCAAACGCTCTGCCCTTCTTACAATTGTTCTGGCATGATGTAACATCGCGCTCGTTTGATGACCATTAGGTAAAATAAACTGCGTTAGTGGTGGGATTTCCTTTTCCCAATTATCAATTGCTTCTTCAATATTGTCAATATGCTTCTCGTTGATTTTCCAAGGTACCTCTTTCCCTTTCGGTGTTGATAATTCCGAGCCAACATGGAAAAGTAATGTTTGAATTTCCTTCATCAAAAGCAGAAATACCTTCCGCTCCGATATAGACCATGAAATCCCTTGATCAATTGTACTTAGGGCAACACCAATAACCGCATTAGCTTCATCACATGTCCCGTACGCTTCAACGCGTAAATCATTTTTGTCCACCCTTTCACCGTAGATCAAAGATGTCTTTCCTTGATCACCTGTTTTCGTATATATTCGCATATCAATACCCCCTATCAAGGTTAACCTTATTCGTAGTAACAGATCGATCTTTTATAAAACTTACTAAATTCTCACGAAAGATTTCTACTGCTCGAGGAATATACTGCTCTGACTTACCAGATATATGCGGCGTAAGCGTTACTTTATCATGGGTCCATAACAAGCTTTCATTAGTCAAAGGCTCTACTGGAGTTACGTCCAAAATTGCATGACTGATTTGATTATCATCCAATGCTTTTAATAGTGTCTTTTCGGTAACCGCATCTCCTCTCCCCATATTTAAAAATATTGCACTATCCTTCATCCATTTAAAATGTTCATCTTGATAATATTCTTTAGTATCTATCGTACTTGGTAAAATAGATACTACGAAATCAGCATCTTTTAATGCGATTTTTAGTGAATCTTTTTGATAAACATAATCAAAATTAGGTCGTAATCCACCAGAATTTGTTACCGCGATCGTTGTCATTTGAAAGGCTTTGGCCAAGCGTGCCAACTCCTCACCAATTGCACCAGCACCTACGATCGTTAAAGTCCGACCTGTTATCTCATGTGTTTTTACAGTTTGATCCCAAATTTTACGACTTTGATTTTTAGCAAATGTCAAATGGCTTTGGTAATTGCTTAATAACATTGCTAAAGCATATTCAGCCATCGATATTTTATGTATTCCTCGAACATTGGTCATCAGTATGTTTCGTTCTTTAATGTATCTGTTTGGCATTTGATCTATTCCAGCTGACATGACCATAATCCACTTTAATTGTTCAGCTTGTTCAATATGTTTCTCTTCGATGTCACTTCCATATGTGATTAACACATCCGCTATGGGTAAAAAGCTACTTGCCTGATCAATATTTTCCATAAATTTAAAGTCAACGTCGATAAAATCGTTCTTAAGTTGTTTTTCTATATCTGCAGTTAATCTTGTAGTAGATAGAATAAGCATAAAAAACCCCTCACTAATATATATTCTGATATTTCCCAATAAAGTAAAGCTTCAATCAGCAGAGATTGGGCCTAGGAGACCTAGGTCATGCAGACTTACCACAGGATTCGGCAGATTTAGTCTGCCTTCCCCTATCCTCCACTGATTGGTACTGGGACCACGATTACTCGTCCCACCGATAACACTTGTTAATACCACAAGGGTATGACCTAAAGGCCCTTGAACTAATCGTGCCCCTACTGTCACTTGATCCCCACCTACAATCCTTAGTTTCATTCGAATGCTTGATGCGGGAGCCTTATTGATAGTTGTACCGCAAAAAAATAACACTATTATCAACTGAAAGCGCCAGTCCTAATGATGTTAGAACTAGCGCCATTTCACTCGTTAATCAATTTCTTTAATCGCTTGTAAAACCTCATCAACATGTCCATCAACTTGGACATCTAAAAATGCCTTTTTTATAATACCTGATCGATCAATTACAAAAGTAGAGCGTTGATTACTATAATATTCATGGCCTGCCTTCACTTTCACTTTACAAACGCCAAACTCTTCTGCCAATTGATGTTTTTCATCAACAATAAGAGTATAAGGTAAGTCATGCTGCTCTTTAAATGACTCGTGACTTTCCTTAGAATCAGGACTGACTCCAATGATAGTAGCATTTAATTGATTGAACTTTTCATGGTTGTCGCGGAATGAACATGCTTGGGCTGTACAACCCGGTGTATTATCTTTTGGATAAAAATACAATACAACAATCTCACCCTTAAAATCAGGTAATGATATTCTTTCACCTTCACTCGTTATTAATGGTAATTTAGGAACAGAATCGCCCACTTTAATCATAATGATCAGCCTTCCTTTCCTTTAATTGTATTAAAATCAGCATAGCCAATTTCATAATAATTGACAAGTTTTCTGCTTTCCATTCTTGCAAGAATACATGGACTGAAAATTGCCAAAGACATTAATAAAATATACCCATTTGGAGATTACTTCAAACTCTTAACTTAGATACTATTATATAAACATATAAACTTGTTGAGACATGATCTCAAGTCAATTTTCTATTCAGTGAGTCATTGAATAACAGTTAACATATTAGCATTGAGTTGAACTTTATAATAATCTATAATATAGTTTGAATTATTAAGAATTCATCGAAATTAAGATCTGGTACTATTTTTCAGATTTTTATATAAAATTAAGAATATTTATTAATTTTTGAATTGATAATCTATTCAGACTATGCTATCATAATTTTGAAATTTATTTTTCAACTCATGCTTTACTTGTCAATTTGTATGACTTCCCTTCAAAGCATGAAATTTGGCCTTTTCTGAGTGTATCTCATTAAGGGTCCTTTTTTTGTTTAGTTGTGTTCTGTAAAGGAAATAACGTATTATAAAGAAGCAGCTTCTTAATTTAAGGGAGGTCACCTCAAATGAAACTAGGAGCTAGAATGTTTAAAACAGGATTAGCCGTCGCTATCGCATTATATTGTGCTTCATTACTCGGTTTCCCATCAACCGTTTTTGCAGGATTTGCGGCTGTATTTGCGATTCAGCCTTCTATATATCAGTCTTTTAAAATAACAATTAAACAGCTTCATGCTAACTTTATTGGCGTCACTACAGGGATTATTCTTTTTTATCTGTTGGGAAATGAACCGATTGTCGTAGGGATTTCTGTTGTAATTGTTATCATCCTTTGTCGCTTTTTCAAGTTAGAAAAAAGTGCAGTCTCAATTGCGCTGATTGCGGTTATCTCAGTAATGGAAACAACGTCAATGGAAATATACCAATTCGGTATATTGCGCTTTTTATCACTGATGCTTGGGATTCTCTCTGCTTTCGTTGTCAATCTTGTGTTTATACCGCCTAAATATGAATCAACACTATTCCAACATATTGAACAAGTAACAGCAGAAATTTTACAATGGTTAAGAGTCACCATTCGACACTTATCAGATGACCCCTCTTTAAAGAAGGAAATGCAACGTATTAATATTGAGTTAAGACGAATGGATGAACTGTATTTACTTTTCTCAGAGGAACGAATCTATCTGCAAAAAAATAGATTGATGCGAGCTCGGAAACTTGTTTTATTTAGACAATTAATTAAGGTGAGTCATGCTAGCTTTGATCTATTAAAAACAATTCAGATCGTTGATAATCGAACAAATATGATTCCAAAGGATATCCAAACTAATCTAGTTCAGGAAATTGATTTTGTTATTCATCGGCACGAACACATGTTATTAAGCTTTATCGGCAAAATTAAACGATATGATCAAACAATCGCAAAATCTTCAAATATCCAGGAGTTTATCGATGCATTACTGAATTTATACAAAGAAAATGAAAGTGATTATTTAATTTTCCTCCCTTTAGCAACTAAATTAGTGACTTATGACCGTGAGCTTTCTCATTTACAATCTTTACTAAATAGCTATGATCATTTTCATTCTGACGAGAAGTTTAAGATTATTCCCAAGCGTGACTTAGACTGATTTTTATGAAATGGGTAGCAAAAAAATAACCTATACTCAAAATGATGAGTGCATAGGTTATTTTTTTAGGAATTTAATATGAACGATAAGTCAAAAATAGCTCGTACCATTGTTCGACATATTCAAATGAAAACGGCCCTTTTCTTTGTCTAATCATTTGGATTAAGTAATCAACATTATTTCGTAAAATTTGATCCAAGACTTGTGGATAGTTCATTAGTTCTCGATGTAGATGATACTCGTCTTCATCAAGTAATGTGTAGGTCATATCCGGGAAAACCTTGATATCAAGATCATAATCAATATATTTAACCGCTCCAGATTCATATACAAAAGGCGAACTGAGATTACAGTAATAATGAATACCATCTTCTCTAAGCATACTAATTACATTAAACCAATGCTTTGAATAGAAAAAGCAAATTGCTGGTTCTCGTGTAACCCAATCTCGACCATTACTTTCCATCACCTGCGTCCGGTCATTGGCACCAATTACCCGTGTACTCGTTGCCTTTAAAATAACATTCTCTTGCCAAATACGATGGAGCTGTCCATTATGCTTATAGCTATATATTTTTATAGGTGAACCTTCTTCTGGGACAGCCATTATATCAACCTTTCTATAACTAAAACTACCTTAAGTATAACTTTTATTCGATTGAAATAAAAATATTTTGACCTTTTTAATCTAAAGTTGATATGGCGATCAAGTCTTTTCAATTGGTAAATGTAAAGAGTAATCTAGCTGAATGGTAATTATTAATCGACTTTTCTTGTCAAAAAAGAGGCTGGGACATAACTAACCAAAAAATGGTTTCAAGTATTAAAAATTGCTTAAAACCATTTTTTGTTGGACTTTTCCTTTTTCTATTATTGGATTGTTGCTTCTGGCGATAAACTTCCTCATGTTCATCGCCATCAATGCAAATCCCAATTCACTTTTCACTTTCTCTTTGCATCGCATGGAAAAATGCGAGAAGCATAAATTGGCCTTCAAGAAGTCGAACGCTGTCTTGTAATAAAGCTTCTATTTTGCAGCCTGAAAAGACAGACTGCGTGTACCCACACAATATAATTTTCAGCATCATCCTTGGATGATAGGCGGAATAACCAGGTTGGCGTAAGAAATCTCCAAAAGTTTTATCCGGAATACTCTCTACTAAATCGTGAATCGCAAAAGCAATATCATTTTCCTTTTATTTAACTTCTAAGCCTGACGGCAAAACAACTTGATTCATGGTATAATGTTTAAACATAAGAGCACCTCCGTAGATTATTGTGTCGATACTTTAATTTTACCCAAAGGTGCTCTTTTTGTTGACTCTCTTTTATCGATATATTCAATTTATTATACATTTAACAAAGCGCCCAGCCAATGTTTGGAACGGCGGATGGCGACTCCAGCGGGAACAGAAAATGGTCTTCGGTGGGACGAGTAACCGCAGTCCCAGTCCCAGCCCCAGTCCCACGAGTCCGAAAATCTTTATTGCGACACGGTAGTGGAGCAATAGGGAATGTTAGACTAAAATCGCCACATCCTGTGCGCCCGAGGCCCTATCCGCGGAAAGCGTCCACTCAGCGTGTAAATCACGGAGTGACACCTCAAAACATTTAAGAGGTGATGATTCTATTTAAATGATGATCATAAGAAAAAGGAATCCAGTATCAACTGAATTCCTTTTTCATTTTAGCTGAGTTATGTCCCAGTCTCTTTCACAATTATGAGTTACTGTTATTGCTTATTTTGTTGCGATTTTTTATTTTGTTGTTTAACACGTTGTGTGTCAGTCTCAGAAGCAAACTCAGTTCCATATTGTCCCTGACCTTGTTGTGCTTGTTGATTTTGACGTTTTACTTCTTCAGCGTTTGTTTTACTTTGGTTATGGTTTTGATTTTGGTTTCTAGCCATTCGATATCACCTCCACAAGGTTTAATGTAACCAGTTTTAAAAAGGCTATTCAAAAAATAAAATAAATCTGAGGAGCCTTGATATCAATCAGCTGATCAAAACAAACCAAAGCAAATTACAATTGATTAATTACTTTTTGATGCGGAACAGGAAAAGGATATTTGGCTAACTGGTCTAATTTAACTAACCTCTGATTATCACTCTTCATATGAATCGTATCTACCTTTAAATGGTATACATCAAGTGACCAAGTAAGGTGTGAAAAAATATGTTTAATCGATTTTAGTTGATTAATCTCCTGAACATCTATTTGAAATATTTCTTCTACAAATGGAAGGATCAAACTTTGATCTAGCTCTTTTTGTTCAACCATCGGGAATTGCCAAAAACCTGCTAACAACCCACTTTCAGGTCGTTGTTCAATTAAAATTTCCCCTGATTTATTTTCTAAAACAAACACATAATAATAAAAAGGGATTTGTTTTTTGGCTTTTGATTTAACAGGATAATTAGACTGGGAATTTTGCTGATAAGCTCGGCAAAAGGATTGAATGGGACATAGTTCACATTGAGGGTTTTTCGGTCGACAAATTAATGCCCCTAATTCCATTAACCCTTGATTAAAACTGGAGGGATCCTCCTCCGAAATAATATCCCTAACTAACGATTCAAATATCTTTCTTGATTTGGCTTTTGCAATATCTGCATCTATTTCAAAAACTCTAGAAATCACGCGCATGACATTCCCATCGACTGCTGGTTCAGGTTCATCATAAGCGATACTCATAATTGCACCTAGTGTATAGGGGCCAACTCCTTTGAGTTTACTCAGTTGTTCTCGATCTCGCGGTACTTCACCATGATATTTCTCTTTAACTTCCTGAACAGCCGTATGTAAATTTCGCACTCTTGAATAATAACCTAGACCTTCCCAAGCTTTTAGAACTTCTTGTTGATCAGCATCCGCCAAAGTATTTGGATCAGGGAATTGCTCAATAAAATGTTCAAAATATGGAATAACTGTATCTACTTGTGTTTGTTGAAGCATAATTTCAGATACCCATACTTTATAAGGATCTTGATCCTCCCGCCAAGGCAGCTGTCGTTGATTAAGCTTAAACCACTCGATTAAAGCTGTTTGAAAGGCCTTTTTATTAAAAGAACTTGTCTTCATTACTTTCACCCTTTATTTCTGTTATCGTATGATTATTAAAGTAATGTTTAATCTGGCTAAAAAATGGCTAAAAATAAATATAGATTGTTTTCAACTATGTTAGATTATATAGATAACTTATAATAATTGAAAGAGGCGAGCGATAATGGATACCGGTACACACATTGCAATGGGGATCGCACTTGGTGGCATAGCTACAATCGACCCTGTTGTCCAGCAAAATCCGATATTTTTCGGTGCTATTATGACTGGAACAATCATAGGCTCACACGCACCTGACTTTGATACAATATTAAAATTAAAAAATAATGCCGTTTATTTACGACATCACAGAGGTATCACTCATTCAATTCCATTGATGATTTTTTGGGGATTATTAATTTCAAGTATTATTCATTTCTTTGTTCCGGAGTTACCTTTTTTAAACATATGGGGATGGACCACTTTAGCGGTATCACTTCATATTTTCGTTGATCTATTTAATGCCTACGGTACCCAAGCTTTTAGGCCGTTTACAAATAAGTGGATTGGACTTGGCTTTATTAATACCTTTGATCCCGTTATTTTTTCCGCACATATCATTGGTATCATTATCTGGATATTAGGAGCAGATCCTGCAATAACTTTTATCACTATCTATTGCCTACTTTTTTTCTATTACTTGAAGCGCTATTGGCAAAAGAAAGTCCTTGAACGAAAAATACGGCGATCTTATTCTAATATTGAGGGAATCTTTACTTCACCGACAATTAATCAAAAAATTTGGCGGTTGGCTGTTACAACTAAAGATAAGTTCTATGTTGCGCGGGCTATCGATGGTAATATTCAAATTGTTGACGTATTTGATCGGAAGCCTTTGCCAAATAATGAATTCATTAGAGTAGCTAAATCAGATCCTAATGTTTCCGCTTTTTTATCCTTCTCAAAAGTATATCGCTGGGAGCTAACGGAAGGTCAGGACTACACTGAAGTAAGATTTATCGACTTACGCTATCGCTCCAAAGACCACTATCCCTTTGTAGCTGTTGTCAAAATAACGAAAGACTATCAAATTCTAAAGTCTTATACTGGTTGGGTATTCTCTGAACAAAAACTCCAAGATAAATTACTAATTGAAGATATCTAGAGGCCTAGACAAAACCCGGCTAAAAATAAAAAAGGATTCAGTAGATGAACTACTCCCCCTAAAGTAGGCACTAAAAAAAAGAACTACTTTAGGGGGAGCATATCAAGATACTGGATTCCTTTTTCTTATGATCATCATTTAAATAGAATCATCACCTCTTAAATTTTTTGAGGTATCCCTCCGTGATTTACAGTTTGGGTGGACGCTTTCCGCGGGTGTAGCCTCGGGCGCACAGGATGTGGGTCAGTTAGACGTTGCCACAGGACGTGGCGGTTTTAGTCTAACAATCCTTATTACTCCACTGCCGTGTCGCAATAGAGACTTTCGGATTCGCACTTTTCCCTCCGAAATTGCACCCGACCTATCAATCACCTGGTTGGCAGTTTTGATAATGGATCATAAATTGATTATTTTGATAAAAAAAGTCAACAAAAAGAGCGCCTTTTAGTATTCCGAAATGAAAAATAAGAAAGCTAAAAAGCTTACGAGCGAGTAGAAGCTTTTAGATGAGAATACAGGCGATAGCTATCGTAAATGTAAAATAGATGTTGGGCCCTTCTTCAGGTTCTTGAAAGCTAATTTGGGGTTTTACCGGTTTATCTTTAAGATGTAAATCCAAAGTACAAAATGAAAGAGGATTTGCCTTATTTCATCTTTTGATTAATCGATATTGACAAATTGATCAATAAAGCGTTCAATTTCTCCCTGATCAAAACCCCTTTGATAAAGTGCACCTTTTACCTTTTGAATGAGTTCATAACCTTCGGCCTTCGAATGATATCGTCTTATAGCCTTTTCTCCCTGGTAAACTAGAGAACGCCATTCATGTTCTTCATCTTTTTTTAACTGGATGGATTGGAAAGCACGCTCAATCACCGACTGATCAAAACCTTTTTGGCTGAGTTGTTGTTTCATCTTAATGATCGCTTGTCGATGTGAATGTCGTGAAGTTTTCTTCGTCTGCTTGATCAACCATTTTTCAATAAGCTCCACTTGCTCTTCCTCTGGATACTTCATTAATGCTTGATCAATTTGATCAGAAACGACTCCTTTTTGAATCAGCTCACGTTTAATTTGTTCTGGACCTTTAAATGTAGTTTTTACCTTTGTGGATACATAGGCATCAGCAAAAGCTTGATCATCTAAAATTTTTTCCTTTTTCAATCGATAAATGATAAGATCGATTTGCTCCGGTTCTATCCCTTTGTCTATTAAATACTGGCTTAATTCTTTAGTCGACCGCATCCGATATCCTAAATATATTAATGCTTGATTATAACCTTTATGAAAGTTATCTTTTGCCACTAGTGCTTCAATTTGTGCTTGATTTAATTCTTGGCCTTTCTTTAATCCTTCATTAATTAATGTTTCCTCTTCAACGCTGAATGCGTAACGTTCATCTGTCCTATCTTTGATAAAAATATTATAGCGATGTTTATTCCCTTTCTGTAATACTATCCTTGTGACTTTTGACACCTAGATCACCTCTTCCAATCATTATATCATGTTATCTAGCCCCCCAAAAAAAGATAAGGTTAACAGGTATGTGTCAATATTTTCTCGATGTTGTTTTCATAACAGTAAGTTAGACACTCTAATATTGTACACCATTAGCTACCGCGCTTCGCTTGCTCGCCGTTTAGGTAGTGTGACGTTATTAA
>NZ_JAHLQM010000047.1 GCF_018919165.1 Amphibacillus sp. MSJ-3
GCCGCTCGCTTCCTTCAGATTCCGCGTCACCACGGACACCCTTGCGTTAGGCTAACCACTACTTCTGCCTTCATGGCTCGGGACTCTCACCCTAGAGATTACATCCATGCCAGGCACACCAATAAAAAAAGAGGCTCTAAAGAACCTCCCTTTACTACCTGATCAACTTCTACAGGTTAAATTTGTATTTTCTATATTTACACTCTAACCACAAAAGTGTTTATCAAATAATCAATGGAGCTGTTACAATCTTTTTAGTCTTCCAAAGGATTTAAATTTTCCTCCCCTGTTAATTGACTAATAAATTCAACAAGTAAGTCAATTTCCTGTTCGATATCACGCATACTTACCGTTTCAACAGGTGAATGCATATATCGAAGCGGTAAAGATACTAAAGCGACTGGTACACCTTTACCTGTCAAGCGCATTCGATCTGCATCTGTTCCGGTATATCGTGGAGTCAACTCATATTGAATAGGTATAGCCAATTCTTTAGCTGCTTTTTCTAACCGAGTATTTATTTTTCGGTTAATCGGCGCTCCTTTAGCTATAACCGGACCACCTTCTAATTTTACATCCCCATATTTATTTCGATTAACATTTGGGTGATCAGTTGCAAAAGTAACATCACAGGCTAGGGCCATTGTTGGCTCAATACCTGCTGCAGCAAAATATGCCCCACCCATATTTGTTTCTTCATTTACTGTACTAGCTGCATAAACACCAACTTTGAGGTCTCGGTCTGCAAGTTTTCGTAAGACTTCTGCAACAATAAAAGCCCCTGTTCGATTATCGAGTCCCCGCCCTGAGAGATAGCGGTCCATTAAAATTTCGGGATCACGATCATACACAATTAAATCACCTATTTGGACAAATTCCTCAATTTCCTGCTTTGATCTCGCTCCACAATCTATAAACAAATCGTCTAAACCAAAGTCACCTTTAATTCCACCATGATGCTGGGCGTTAACTCCAATCACACCGATTACCTCTTTGCGATAACCCTGGACTTTTACTTTCATACCTACAGCTGCCTTAGCATTCACTCTTCCCACTTCATCAAAGTATAAAAAACCATCTTCATCGATACGATTAACAACGAAAGCAATTTCGTCACAATGACCAGCAAGTAAAACCTTGAAGTCAGCCTCTTTATTCAAAACACCAATCGCATTACCCGCATGATCAGTAATCACTTCATCCGCAAAATTTTTGACATGATTTATCCATTTCTTTTGAATTTCCATTTCCATACTTGATGGCGATGGTGTAGCTAATAACTCTAATAAAAAATCTTTATTTTCCAAAATCATTTTATCGACCTCCATTCAAACTATTCATATCATAACAAATCTTTTACTAAAAAGGGAAGGACAAGCGGACAATTACTTTCCTCTTACCAAAAAACCTATTGGTGATTAGTTATCACCAATAGGTTTTCCATAATATTATAGACGTTTCTCCAATTCCTCTTTTTCCTTTTCAAAGCCTGGTTTACCTAGTAGAGCAAACATATTTTTCTTATATGCTTCCACGCCAGGTTGATCAAATGGGTTGACACCAAGTAGGTAACCGCTAATTGCACATGCCTTTTCAAAGAAATAAACGATATAACCAAATGTATAAGCATCTAATTCTGGTAAATGAACAATTAAGTTAGGTACTTGACCATCAGTATGAGCAAGCATGGTCCCTTGATAGGCTTTTTCATTGACAAAGTCTATTGTTTGACCTGCAAGATAATTTAGGCCATCAAGATCTTGTTCTTCCGCTTCTAGTGTCAAATCATGTTTTGGTTTCTCAACATGCAAAACTGTTTCAAATAGATCACGACGACCTTCTTGAACATATTGACCTAATGAATGTAAATCAGTTGAAAAATTAGCTGATGAAGGATAGATTCCCTTAAAGTCCTTTCCTTCACTTTCACCAAATAATTGCTTCCACCACTCAGAGAAATATTGAAGTGCTGGTTCATAATTAATTAGCATTTCAATTGTTTTTCCTTTATTATAAAGAATGTTGCGAATCGCTGCATACTGATATGCAGGGTTCTTATCGAGATCAGGATTAGCTAATTCTGTTTGTGCTTTAAAAGCACCCTCCATCATTACATTAATATCGATGCCACTAGCTGCAATTGGTAACAATCCAACAGCTGTTAGAACGGAGTAACGTCCACCTACATCATCAGGAATAACAAAGCTTTCGTAACCTTGTTCATTTGCTAATGTTTTCAATGCACCTTTCTCACGATCTGTTGTGGCATAAATGCGTTGTTTTGCTTCTTCAACCCCATATTTTTCTTCAAGATATTTACGGAAAATACGGAAAGCAATCGCTGGTTCAGTCGTTGTTCCACTTTTTGAAATAACATTAATGGAAACATCCTTACCATCAATTAAATCAAATACATCTTTCATATAAGTTGAACTAATACTATTTCCGACAAAAATAACTTGTGGCGCTTGGCGTTTTTCCTCTGGCAAAATATTATAGAAAGAGTGATTTAACATTTCTAGTGCAGCACGAGCACCCAAGTATGAGCCTCCAATTCCAATCACTAATAACACATCGGAATCAGATTTAATCTTTTCGGCAGCTTTTTGGATTCGTTCAAACTCTTCTTTGTCATAGTTTTCAGGAAGATCAACCCACCCAAGGAAGTCGTTTCCCGCACCTGTTTTATTATGTATCATTTCATGCGCTAATTTAACAGGTTCTTTTAAGTACTCTAATTCATGCTCAGCAAAGAATGGGAGTGCTTTGTCATACTCAAAACGTACATGTGTCATTTGATTACCTCCATTTTTAAGAAAAACCCACTTTTATTTCAAACGTAAAAAATGCGAGCTCTTCTTGTATTTAAAAATTTTAAAAGTTTCTTCTTCACCATTTGTCCTCTATAGGCTTTAACTCAGAAGATGTATCGGCATCAAAATTTATCTAGTTAGGTTATTCATCCTATCGAGGACATTCTTTATCTAATTACTTCTAGCTCATGTGAAAAATAATACTATTCTAAAGATACCGAATCAAGGCAATGAAATCAAGTAGTTTGTTAAAAAATAGTCACATTAAGAATATTCCTACACAACAAATAAATACTTGAATCGTCCAGATAACAAATAGGGACTGGGACGGCGGTTACTCGTCCCATCGACAACATTCACCCACGGAAAGAGTCCACCCAAAGTGTAAATCACGGAGTGACACGTTTAAACCATTTATGACGTGATGAATCTATTTAAATGATCATGATATCAAAAAGGAATCCAGTGTCTACTGAATCCCCTTTTCATTCTTAGCCGAGTTTTGTCCCAGCCTCATATTGCTGTAAATTATTTATCTTGTCCTGATTGCTTTAACCATTCGCTCAATTTATCTTTCAACGTATTAAAACCTTGTTCTTCTTGATTTGATGAAGGGGTTGGCTTTTGTTGTTTAGCCTTTGGTGCTTCTTCAGTCGCACGGATAGATAAAGAATATTTATTTTTTTCTTCATCGATAGATAGGATTTTAACCTTTACTTCATCACCTACTGCGAGGAATTCATTAATATCCTTAACAAATCCATGAGTAACCTCTGAAATATGAACGAGTCCTTGAATCTTATCATCTAATGCAACAAATGCACCATATGGTTGAACACCAGTTACCTTTCCTGTTAATACCTGACCTTCTGTAAATTTCTCTGACATAATAACAACTCCCATTTTGAATTGACAAATCGATAACGACCTTTGAGCCATTGGATTCACCTATTATTTTATACACAATTATTTATTTTAACATACGATATAGTTAATCGACAAGTCATTTTGCCTAATGACGAAATTTTCAAACAAATTCATTTGAAAAACACGATTAAGATTGATGATATGTTATAATGCAAAATAACCTAAACTATGCACTGGATAAAAGGAGTCGAATGCAAAATGGTAAACTTTGAAACTCTCCCAAATCGAAAAGACACACGTTCATTAAAATGGGACCGATTAGAGGATATGTTTGGTTCTAAAGATATCCAACCAATGTGGGTTGCAGATATGGATTTAGAAATTGCTTCACCTATTAAATCTGCTTTAATAGATAGAATTAATCATGGCGTTTTCGGTTATACACTTACTGATGATCAATTAAATGATACTGTCCGCAAGTGGTTAATCAAGCAACATAATTGGGAGATCGATCCCAATTGGTTAATCTATAGCCCAGGTGTTATTCCAACGATTCATATGACTATTTTAACTCAAACAAAACCTGGGGATAAAATTCTAATTCAGACACCTGTATATCATCCATTTCACAGCCTGATCAAAAGTCATCAACGTGAATTAGTTACAAATCCATTGATTTATCAAGATGGTCGATACACCATAGATTTTAATGATTTGGAACAGAAATTTAAAACAGGTGTTAAAGTATTGCTCTTTTGTAGTCCACACAACCCTGTTGGACGAGTCTGGACAAAGGATGAATTAACAAAAGTAGTTGAGCTTGCTGAAAAATATAATGTTTTAATTATATCAGATGAAATTCATGCAGATCTTACATATGCACCTCATAAGCATATCCCTTTAGGGTCACTTGATTCACCAATTAGTAAGCAAATCATTTCTTGCTTTGCACCAACTAAAACCTTTAATATAGCAGGTCTTCAAGTTTCATATGCTGTTATTCCTGACAAAGAATTACGCAATGAAATGGTCAATGCATTTGCGAAATATGGAATGAATTCTTTAAATACATTGGGTATTACCGCACTTGAAGCTGCTTATCAATCTGGTAATGAATGGCTTGATCAACTCAAAAGCTTGTTATTAACCAATCGCCAACTAGTTGAAGATACCTTTTCCGATCGGGATGAAATCAATGTTGTTCATGCGGAGGGGACTTATTTAATTTGGCTCGATTGCCGAAAGATGAATATCAGACAAAGTGAGTTAAAATCATTTATGGAGGAAAAAGCAAAGGTTGGATTAAACAATGGGATAACCTTTGGGGAAGAGGGGCGTGGATTTATGCGCCTAAATATCGCAAGCCCGACCTCCTATATTAAAGAAGGGCTTGATAAAATCATCTATGCATTAGATCATTTCGAAAGTTAATAAAAAAGCTCGCAATTACTCCGTATCACGAGTAATTGCGAGCTTCCCACTCCATTTCGCTGATTGAAATACTATGCTTTCATTAAGCGAGTAAGAAAGATCTATTCACGTGAGATAGATCTTCCCATTTATTATTATTCCCCTAGTTGCTCACGAATGGCTTCAGAAATTCCCGCAATAGCTTCTTCTTCATCAGCACCTTCTACAGTTACTTTAATTTCTGCACCTTTAGGTACACCTAAAGACATAACACCCATGATCGATTTTAAATTTACGGTTTTTCCATTATAATGCATTTCTACATCTGATTCATATTGTCCCGCTTTGTTGACTAGCAATGTCGCTGGACGAGCATGAATGCCAGTGTCATCAGTAATTGTAAATGTTTGCTCTTTCATTTCTATTCCTCCCAACTATTATCATTCATTTAATTAACCTATTCAATAAGAATATAGATTAATTATAATTATTATATACTAATTTTAACTTGGAATAAAGTAAATCTTCATCCCATACCATTTTTCTTCGTCTTCCAAGAATCATATCATGCTCGTGATGATTTATCTGAAAACTTCTTAGCTAAATACATTTAAGGCTTTATCTACAAATTACTAGAATTTATATGTCCACAATCTCTAAATATTAAACAGTCTATCTTTTGCCTAATAATAGGGTGAAGATGTAATATTGGTATTACCATTTGTTTTAGAAATTTGAAATAATCTTATTAAAAAATACAAATCAATTTGTAATCTAAATGAGGGTATGATAAATTTACCATATAACATTGTATTGGAGGCTTGTTTTATGAGTACACATATCGGAGCAAAAAAAGGAAATATAGCTGATAAAGTCCTTTTACCAGGTGATCCACTGCGAGCTAAGTACATTGCGGAGAACTTTCTTGATCATCCAGTTTGCTATAATGAAGTTCGTGGCATGTTTGGATATACTGGTACCTATAATAATGAACGAATATCTGTTCAAGGAACAGGAATGGGTGTCCCATCAATTTCTATTTACGTCAATGAACTCATTCAAGAGTATGATGTAAAGAAACTGATTCGCGTAGGGACTTGTGGAGCCATTCAGAAAGATGTAAGAGTTCGTGATGTTATTTTAGCTCAAGGGGCAACAACAGATTCCCAAGTGAATCGAATGGTTTTTGGAGGAATAGATTTTGCTCCACTTGCAGACTTTTCTTTATTAAAGCAGGCCCATCAGGTAGGTTTAGAAAAAGGCCTTAAATTACGTGTCGGCAATGTCTTTACTAGTGACAGTTTCTATCGTGAAAACAGTTTGGAACTCCTTACTAAACTAGCTAACCATCAAGTACTAGGAGTTGAAATGGAAGCAACAGCACTTTACACTCTAGCAGCTAAATTTAATCGACAAGCCTTAGCGATATTAACTGTTTCGGATCATATTTTAACAGGTGAAGAAACAAGTGCCGAGGAACGACAAACAACTTTCAACGATATGATTAAAGTTGCTTTAGATACAGTTACGATGAATTAGAAATTTAAACACTAAGGAGCGATTATCAATTCAGCTCCTTAAATTAATACGAATTGTTAACCACAAAAAATACTAGTTAACAATATGGGAGGATCACATGAATAGAAAAATATCAACAACGGATTTATGTTATAGTGCTATTTTTATTTGTTTAATGGCGATTGGAGCTAATATCACCTTTTGGTTCCCATTTTTGGCGATCCCAATTGGGGGTGTAACAGTTCCTTTATCCTTTCAAACTTTTTTCAGTATTCTCGCAGGCTTGTTACTTGGAAAAAGGGTTGGAACTCTAGCAATGATTGGATACATTATGATCGGCTCAATTGGTGTACCTGTTTTTGCCCAAATGCAAGCTGGGCCGTTTGTCCTTTTTAGTTATACTGGAGGATTTTTAATTTCTTTTATCTTTGTCGCCTTTGTAACTGGATACCTTGTCGAGCGATCTCAGGTTAAAACTACAAAAAAAAGCATGATCATTTCATTAATCGGGGTATTAGTGAATTATATAATTGGCGTAACCTATATGTACCTTGCTATGAACACTTGGCTTGGTTTGTCCATTTCCTATCATTCAGCGTGGTTAAGTATGGCTCCATTTTTCCTTAAAGATATCGTTTTAGCTCTTATCGCTGCCGTTGTTTTGGTTAAGATGGTCAACCTAATTCCAAGACGTGTTAGTGGCCTTTAATACGATTGCTCATTTCAACCAGATGACTTTCTTGAAATACTTATGCTATAATTATCGGTATCAATTTGTATAAGTACGGAGAGGATGTGTGAAAGGTGACTGTGTTTGAAAATTTCCCATTAATTGTTGCTTTATTTTCCATTTTATTTGCTCAAGGAATAAAAGTACCGATTCACTATATCGTAACAAAAGAATTCAAACCAGGCCTTGCATTTAGCACAGGTGGAATGCCAAGTAGTCATTCAGCTGCAGTTGCGGCTGTTACAACAGGAATAGGGATAGAACATGGATTATCATCTGGCATGTTTGCAATCTCTTGTGTCTTCAGTATTATTATCATGTTTGATGCCACAGGAATTAGAAGACAAGCTGGTGAACAAGCCATTGTTTTAAATATGCTTGTTAAAGATTTTCAATATTTTATTGATGAAGCAAAAGTTTGGACAAAGAAAAAGGAATTTGAGAAAAAGCAAGAACTGAAGGAATTATTAGGACATCAACCTATTGAAGTCTTTTTCGGTGGTTTAACTGGAATTGTCCTGGCATTGTTAGCCTATCCATTGTTCAATTAAATTTAAGCAAGGAACTATGATAAAACTAGTCTCTAATAATGAAAAATGGTTCTGATTACATTGAAATCGTAATTAGAACCATCTTTTCTTTTTTTATGTATTTCAATGCCCAGTTTAGGCTTGTTGATGGTGGGGTACTTCCTTAAATTCATCGCCATTAGCACAAATCCTCCTTCATTGTGTACTTTGGATTTACCTTTTAAAGATAAACGCGTAAAACTCAAATTAGCCTTCAAAAACTAAAAGAATGGTTCAACATCAATTTTATCTTGACCGTAAGTTTCACCAGTCTTTTTTTCTGATAGCTTTCTTCTCACATATTTTTTTGTATTTCCCCTTATGATCCACCCTCAGGAGCAGTAATTGGAAAGTCGTTTGGAAACTCCTGGGGGAAAAGTGGGAATCTGAAAATCCTTATTGCGACAGGCCAATGGAACAATAAGGAATGTTAGACTAAAACCGCAACGTCTAACCGACCCACATCCTGTGCGCCCGAGGCCGTACCCGCAGAAAGCGTCCACCCAAAGTGTAAATCACGGTGTGACACCTCTAAACCGTTTAAATCCTAATGAATCTATTTAAATGATCATGATACCAAAAGGGAATCCAATTTTTAGTGGATTCCCTTTTTATTTTAGCTGGTTTATGTCCCAGTCTCTTGATTTTGATTATCGATTCACTTTATTTAAACACCTGTCGCTCCCTCATCGTTATTTATTTTAAATGTTGCGATCGAGTCTGTCTTATAAATAAAGTGAACTGACTTAAGTTGATAATCTTCGCTTGAATAAGAGGCCGCTACTTCATAGCTTGAAAATAAATCAAAAAAGGACAAATTCGATACTTCCGAAATGGTAACTAGACTGGCAGTAAAACATGTTATTGTTAGAAATAGATAATAAATCAGTTTTTTCACTGTAACCACCTTCCTAATTGGACAGGATAGACAAATATTTAATATTTATACCTATTTCTTGTTTTTCTGTTTTATGAATTGGTACCAAATCAGTTTAAAACCACCCATTTGAAATAAAAACACATAATCAGATATTTTCTTTAAAATAGAGGCTAAACGTCCAAATATTCTTCTCCCTTTTCCTGTAACGCCGATAGCGTCTTTAGAACCGATCGAGGCGATTGTTCCTCTATTTTTAAATATAAATGATTGCGATTGTCCCTTCTGGTTCAATTTAACAAGTAAATTATGTACAGCCACTTTTGCTTTTTGAATGGCAATATCGGCATTTGGTAAATAAGGTTTACCTTCTTGATTTCTAATTAATGCAACATCTCCAATAATGAAAATATTCGGATAACCCGGTGCAGTTAAATCAGCCTCCACTTCGACACGGCCAAGTTCAGAAGGAATATTCATTTGATCGATTAAATGATGGCCTTTTACACCAGCTGTCCAAACAAACAGATCGACTGGTATATCTTCCACTAATCCTGATCGTTCAATTTTTATACTTGTTTTGCTAACAGATCTAATTTTGGTCCCTAAATAAAATTCAACATGTCTTTTTTCAAGTTGCTGCATTGCATATTCACCAAGTTCTAAATCAAATTCAGGTAATACGGTTGGTTCATATTCAATCGATTTTAATTTGATTTGACTCGGACTAATCCCCATCTCACTACATAACTCAGGTAGCCGTTCTGTTAACTCCCCTAATAGTTCAACACCAGTAAATCCACCGCCACCTACGATAAGGTGAAAGGGAGTCTCCATTGTTGTTTGACTATACTGAAGTAGTGATGCCATGATTTGATCAAATAAACGAGTAGAACGCGACAGGCTAGTAATTGAATAAGCATGTTCTTTAAGTCCGGGAATTTGAAAAGAATCAATTTCCGAACCAAGACCGATGATTAAATAATCATAAGGATATTCACCATTCGAAGTGGTTATCACTTGTTGATCACAATCAATTGCTGTTACCTTGTCTTTAATGAAACGAATTCGTTCTAGATCAAGAATTTCTCGAAGATCAAAAGCTGTCTGTTCTTTTGTGTTGACCCCAACCGCATTTCGATGTAACCATATCGTTTGATAGTGGTAATGATTCTTATTGATTAATGTAACTTCGACTTGATCTCCTAGTGATTGTTTTTGTAATTGCAAGCTCGCTGTCAATCCAGCATAACCAGCACCCAAAATAATAATTTTAATAGGGGTCAATGTAAACTCTCCTTATCAATTGGTTATCATCTTAACTGTCACAATATCGTCATATTTTAATCTTAGCGGTTTTAGCCTTTTTTTTCAATGAGGATTTCGGGAAACAATCCGCTTTATCGAATAAATATTTATTCTATTTATTATGATAGAAAGTATGTTAAAATGTTGGTTAGTCGTCTTATAGCTAATTGAGTAGGAGGGACAGAAAAATGATAGATAATAAAATATATGATGTAACAATCATTGGGGCAGGTCCAGTCGGATTATTCACTGCTTATTATGGTGGTCTACGACAAGCAAATGTGAAAATCATTGAGAGTCTACCACATATTGGTGGCCAGTTGAGTGCCCTCTACCCTGAGAAATATATATATGATATTGCAGGTTTCCCTAAAATAAGGGCACAAGAATTAATTAACAATCTCGAAGAGCAATTACAAATGTTTAAACCAACGCTCTGCTTAGAAGAGGCTGTCGAGCATGTTGAACGATTGGAAAATGAAACATTCAAATTAACAACTAATAAAGGGAGCCATTTTTCAAAGAGTATAATAATTACTGCTGGAAATGGAGCTTTTCAACCACGAAAGTTAAACTTAATAGAAGCTGATTGTTACGAAAAGCATAATCTACATTACTTTATTGATAATATGATGCAATTTAAAGATAAACGCGTTGTACTATTTGGTGGTGGTGATTCTGCTGTTGACTGGGCACTTATGCTTGAACCAATTGCCAAGGAAGTGACCTTAATTCATCGTCGGGAACAATTCCGTGCTCATGAACACAGTATTACTAAATTGACTCAATCTAAAGTAAACATTTTAACCCCTTTTGTTGCTGAGTCTTTGATCGGTAACAAACGAATTGAGCAAGTGAAAGTGAAAGAAGTAAGAGGAGAACGTGAAATCGTTATTGACGCTGATGAAGTCATTGTTAATTATGGTTTTATCTCATCACTTGGCCCAATTAAAGATTGGGGGATTAATATTGAGAAGAATAATATTGCTGTCAATTCAAATATGGAAACAAATATTAAAGGAATATATGCTGCTGGAGATATTTGTACCTATCCTGGTAAAGTAAATCTCATTGCAACCGGATTTGGCGAAGGACCTACCGCGATTAATAATGCCATAGCAGCAATCGAGCCTAATGCAAGAATTCAGCCACAGCATACGACTAGTTTATTCAATCATTAGGTAAGCTAAAATAAAAAAGGTTTGGGACAAAACCCGTTAAAACATCGAGTAGGAGGATAATCATTATTTGATTATCCGTCCCCTCACACCACCGTACGTACGGATCCGTATACGGCGGTTCAATTTTATGCTAAACATGTACTTGTTTGTAATGTTCTAGAC
>NZ_JAHLQM010000048.1 GCF_018919165.1 Amphibacillus sp. MSJ-3
CCGCTTCAATTCTTTCATTTAACGTATGTTTACTCATTCTTTTGGACATAGAAAATGCCCCCTTTATAATAGTTGAGAATTTTTATTATTTCTCTGTCTACTATATTGGGAGCATATCAAACACGGGGTGCTTTCTTTGATCATCCTTTGATCATTCTTACAATAAAGACAATTAATGCGATGACGAGTAGTATGTGAATTAGACCACCCGCGATATCAAAGATAAGACCAATCAGCCACGCTAAAATTAAGATTCCAATAATTGTCCAAATCATATTAATCTCCTCCTCTGTCTATTTATCACAGATTATCTGGCGGTAAACCTAACCCCCACTGATCGAAGGCTCATTCTATTTTCACCCTAGATATCAAATTTCCAAATCAAGTATTGATTTTGTTTCAATATTAAAATACCCTACTCAATATTTATTAAACTTTTTAAAAAATAAATGATCTTGTAAAAAATTGAAATATTAACCTAATGGATGGTGAAATATTATCATTTATTAAAAACACTTTAATAAAATTAGGGTGAGGTATCCCGTTCCTTGTTAAGTAAATCATTGAAATTGTGCCAATTATGAATTGAAGTTAGATAAAGAACAGTGGGTATTATCATAAATAAACCTAAAACTACTATCAGGGCTTATAACAGAATGGCAAAGTAAATTGAAATGGGTTAAGCTAGATTAGCTTTAAATCATAAGCGAAAAATGAAATCCTCATATATTCTGCAAAGGTGGGAAAGCATGAGATCAGCTAATACTGAAAATAAGTCGAATATTTATCTTGAAAAACGGGTATATAAAAAATACTAGCTAAATTTTGGTCTGATTATTCACTGGGGACTCTTAGTTAATTTTCAACTTATAGGCAGCTTAATTGACTGTAGGCTCTCCACTTCTAATCTATAGTAGAAACTGTTGAATTATTAATAGAGATCATTAGTTAGTAAAGACCTAATCCATTCATCCAACACTAAACCCCTGTTGAGTGGAAATTAGCTTTAAATCACTTCCTTCTCTGAAAGTAAATTGACACAAGCACTTCAATATGCTAATTTTAGCTAAGATAATATCCGAAAAATAAATGGTTAGGAGTGAATGCTTATGGCTAGAGGCAGAGGCGGTGGCGGCCGTGGTGGATCATCAGGAGGTAGTCGCGGCGGAGGCTTCGGTGGAAGTGGTAGCCGTGGCGGAGCTGGCCGAACACGGTCAACAGGGTCCTTTGGTTCAGGAAGGCAACGTGGCGGTGGGAATTCTGGAGGCTTTGGCGGAGGCTTCGGTGGTGGGGGCTACAGACCAAGACCTGTCTATACACCACGACCATATTACCGTCGTCCATTTTGGGGAAGACCACGCTATCGCCGCGGAGGCGGATGTGGCACACTATTATTATTGATTATCTTTATATCGCTTGGATTAAGTTTTGTGACATTAATGGGGAATAATAATTTATTTTCACCAAGCTCCTCTAACGACGTTATTCCATCAACAATTGAACGAGAACCTTTACCATCAGGTTCAGTAGATGAAACCGATTATTTTACCGATGAATTAGGTTGGGTTGATAATCGAACAAAAATGCTAGGTGGTTTGAAATATTATTATCGGAAAACAGGGGTTCAACCATACGTATATATTACAGATAATATTGATGGATCCAGTAACCCGACTGATGAGGAAATATCAGATTATGCAAATGAGCTTTACGATCAGCTTTTTACTGATGAAGCCCATGCCTTGTTACTTTTCTTTGAACCTAACCAAACAACCTATTCAACCTATTATGTGGTCGGGTCACAAGCGCGTCAGGTAGTAGATAACGAAGCCATTGATATTTTATTGGATTATATTGATCGATATTATTATTCTGATTTATCTGAGGAAGAGTTCTTTAGTCGCTCTTTCCAGGAAGCAGCTGATCGAATGATGGAAGTTACGAGATCACCTTGGGTAACGGTTTGGATCATTGTTGCGGTAATTGTCCTTATTTTCTTGCTATTTAATTGGTGGAAACGTAAGCAAGCACAGAAAAATTTAGAAGCAGAACAAACGAAAGAAATTTTAAGTAAGCCACTGTCTAAATTCGGTAGTGATAAAGCGGAAGAGTTATCAAAAAAATATCAAGATGATTAAGATTAATTAGGGAGGAAGAACAATGTCAATATTAAGTCGCTTTCAAGATATTATTAGTTCAAATGTCAATGCTGTCCTCGATCAAATGGAAAATCCAGAGAAGATGATTGACCAGTATATACGTAATATGATGAAAGATTTAGCTGAGGTCAAAAAAAATACCGCAAGTATTATGGCAGAGGAAACACAAGCGAAACGTCTTGTTGATCAGAATGAAGCAGACGTCATCAAATATTCCGAGTTAGCTAAAAAGGCACTCACAGCTGGTAACGAAGATGATGCCCGTGTATTTCTTAGCAAGAAACAAGAGCTTGAAGATATTGGTGTTAATCTTGCCAAGACTTATGCAACAGCACATGAAAATGCTAGTAAAATGCGACAAATGCACGATAAACTTGCCAGTGATATTGAAAAACTTCAAAATCGTCGGGCAATGATTAAAGCGCAAATGTCTGTTGCTGATACACAAGAGAAGATGAATAAAGTCAATCAGTCTACCGGTAAGTCAAAAGGTGCAATGAGCTCATTCCAAAGAATGGAGGAAAAAGCTACCCGTAGATTGGATGAAGCCAATGCTGTTGCAGAATTGAACGAAGAACCTCAAGATGATGCAAAAGCACTGGAAGAAAAATATGCTTCAAATCAAGGCTCGGCTGCCGTTGAAGATGAGTTACAACGGCTTAAAGACGAAATGGGTTTATAGCTGATCATAAACGAATCGATGGAAGAAAATGAACTACCATCTAGTGAGACATTGTAGGCCGTTATTCTACGACTAATGAAATTGATAAAGAGGAAGTGTGTTGGGCATGGTAAACGCATTTCCTCTTTGTTATGTTGAATATGATTTGTTAAAGTAAAAGAGTGAATAAAGTTATCTTCAGACGGAGTATTTATCGCAGTGCAACTGTCAGTAAGCCTCCCACTTCAAGTATTCTAAGGAAAGTAGGGGTTGTAAGTGGGAGATCAACTGACAGTAGCGGCCCGATTGGTTCAAGGGCCTTTAGGTCATACCCTTGTGGTACTAACAAGTGTTTTTAGTGGGACGAGTAACCGCAGTCCCATTCAATGGTGGATAGGGGAGTGAAGACTAAATTCACCACCCCCTGCGGTAAGATCTGCTTGACTTAGGTCTTGGAGGTCCACCCCCCACTGATTGAAGTTTCACTTTATTTGCTATCGAATGAAAGAGGAGGATTAATGATTGGCTAACGAACAATTAAAAGAAGAAATCATCCAATACGCTAAAACAATAGGAATTGATAAAATAGGTTTTACCTCTGCCAATCCATTTGCCGAGATGAAAGCCAGGTTAAAAATGCAACAAGATGATGGTTATCAATCTGGTTTTGAAAAAGGAACGATAGAAGAAAGAACAGAACCGGAACTGCATTTAAACGATGCAGAATCAATTATTGCCATTGCTGTTGCCTACCCATCACGTATGAAGGAAAAAGTAGCAAACAAGCGTGGTCGAAGACGGGGGAGTTTTTGTCGGGCTTCATGGGGACATGATTACCATGATGTGCTTAATGAACGACTTGAATTATTAGCAACATTTATTGCTGCACGTGTACCAGGTTTTCGTTACCGATCTATGGTTGACACGGGTGAATTAGTTGATAAGGCTGTGGCTGAACGTGCGGGTATTGGTTGGAGTGGGAAAAATAGTTTAATGATCACCCCAGAATTTGGTTCCTACGTTTATCTTGGTGAAATGATTACTAATATCCCATTTCCGTCCGATCAGCCAATTGATGATGGTTGCGGTGACTGTACGCTTTGTCTTGATCTCTGTCCAACAGGTGCTCTTGTTGCTCCAGGAAGGTTGAATGCCCAAAACTGTTTGGCATTTGTTACCCAAACAAAAGGATTTATGCCCGATAGATTTCGGGATAAAATCGGTAATCATCTTTACGGTTATGATAATTGTCAGGTTGTCTGTCCCAAAAACAGCGGAGTCGATCATCATTTACACCCAGAATTAGAGCCGGATCCAGAACTTGTCAAACCTGAGTTACTCCCACTTTTATCGATATCAAATCGGGAGTTTAAAGATAAATTTGGTCAGATGGCAGGCTCATGGCGTGGGAAAAAGCCAATTCAACGAAATGCTATTATTGCTCTTGCCAATTACAAAGAAGAAGTAGCTGTTGATGAATTGATTCGACTAATGAATGAAGATCCTCGACCTGTGATTCGCGGGACTGCTGCTTGGGCAATCGGTAAGATAGGGCGTCCTGATGGATTTGATGCCATTAGATCTGCTGAAAAAAAGGAACAGGATCCGGATGTTTTGACTGAAATGAAAAAAGGTTTGGCTTATGAACAAGTTATGACATAAAGGGAAGCATCATTTCATAAATTGTGTTATGAAGGAGTGATGCGTTGTGGGTTTGAATCAATATTGGCAAACTCAGTTGGCTGAAGATCATGATAACTGGGTAAACCGCGTTCGAAATCTTCATCAAAAGAGGGGCTATCAAGTGATTCGTATCATCGGGTCTGGTCAAATTTATAGTAAGCGGAAATTACCAGATCAAGAACTAGATTATCAGTATAACTTACACGTAACCTTCCTCGTTAAAAAGGGTGCTCATTTTTATCGTGAAGAACAATGTCGTCGCCATCAAGCGATTTTTTATCAAAAACGACTTCATCTAGACCGCGAATTACCAGAAGCAAATCAGACATTGATTGAAGACCGCTCGAACCCAATTATTGAATTAACTCCTATAAATCAGTTAGAACGTTTTAATTATGATCGTCAGGAAGCGGTTAGGTATGCTGAATATTGGTGGAATGATGCTAATCCTGCTTTTGAATTTTTTGAAGTGAATGATTGTACAAATTATATTTCACAATGTTTACAAGCAGGGGGAGCACCGATGCGTGGCTACCCGAATCGCTCAACGGGATGGTGGTATCAAGACAATGATTGGAGCTTTAGTTGGTCTGTTGCCCATGCTTTTCGCTGGTACTTAAGCGGATCAACAAAAGGCTTACAAGCAGTTGAAGTTGATAGGCCTGAGAAGTTACAACCTGGTGATGTGATTTGCTATGATTTTGAGGGTGATGGACGTTTTAACCATACAACAATTGTCGTAGCAAAAAACATAGATAATATGCCATTAGTAAATGCACATACAAATAATTCAAGACATCGTTATTGGGATTATCAGGATTCACTAGCATGGACACCAGAATGTCAATATAAATTCTTTGCTATCAGCAATGGTGTGCTATAATATTCTAGTGATTATCTTGTCCATTAGCTAGAGAAAAAGCCTAATGAGCGAGATAGTTTTACGGTGATGTCGCTAATCAATTTACCTTTCATAGGTTGAGGTCTAAAATAACAGCTAAGATCCCTTCCTATCATAGTAAATCAACAAGTGTTTCTCGTTTGAGTTTTATCCCAGCCCCATTCAGTGGGGGATAAAGCCTTCGCTGATTGAACTTTCACTTTATTTGATTAGATTCACGCCGTGGCACGATTGAAATAATAGAGGTGACAGATTTTGAGTATCCATGTAGTTTTATATCAACCAGAAATTCCAGCAAATACAGGAAACATTGCCCGAACATGTCTAGCAACGAATGCAACGCTACACCTGATTCATCCACTTGGCTTTTCAACAGATGATAAAATGCTCCGTCGGGCTGGTTTGGATTATTGGCACAATGTTAAGATTGAATATCATGATTCAATCACTGGGCTTTATGAAAAGTATGAGCAAGGTGAATTTTATTATATTGAAAACTTTGGCACAAAGTATTACTCTGATTTTGATTTCAGCGATCAAACGAAAGAATTATTTTTCGTTTTTGGCCGTGAAACAAATGGGATTCCAAAAGAGTTATTGATTGGTAAAGAGGATCGTTGCCTAAGAATTCATATGGCTGTTAATGATAAAGTTCGATCATTAAATTTATCCAATACAGCAGCGATCATTGTCTATGATGTGCTTAAGCAACAAGGCTTTCCAAACATGCATTAAGGAATAAAGAAGCTGGCGCCATACCTTATCCATAGGTATGGCGTCAGTTTTTTTGTGCATAAAGTGAACCTTCACTGAGCGGAGTCTTCTCGTTAGTTAAGTTGTAATTAAGAAAACTTATGTAATTGACTTTAAAATTTAGGGTAGTAAAGAAATGTGGTTAAGGGGATCAAATAGGATTGAAAAAAATATCGGATTATTATACAATTATTTCTAAGGGAATAAACATCCAATTATGACATGAAAAGTTACTTATTCATATAACTCACCTTGTAATGAAGTGAGTTTGATGACTAGCGAGTGGTCATTAGTCGTTTTTAACCACGGTGAGTGATCAAGCCTAAAGCGTTCGATGCTAGAAAATGTGACCATAACTGATTGATTTGTTTACGGATGTTATTCTATTTACCATTTTTGATGGAGTAGGAATAGATGGTTCTACTCGTTTTACCTTTGTGATGAAAAGTGTCATTTTTTTATCCTTGCTTCTATAATTAGGAATCATCCATTACATGCAGTAAATAAATTTTAAAACTATATTTGGCTAAAACAATTTATATCATACAATTTGTTACTTAACCCGACTTCTATAAATCATACTTTGATCAAGTGTTAAATACATATTTGCTCAAATTGTAACAAAACTTAATGATGAGACGTCAATGTTGGTAAAGAGACTGATTATTAAGTTAAAGCTGAAGGAGGGTTGCTATGTACAATAATCCTGGCTTATCGTCAAGTATGCCTGGTGAAAATTCTAATCATGTAAGTCATATTAATAAGCAAATGTTAATCTTTTTCAATATAAGTAAAAAGAGCGGTTACTTATTATTTTTATTGAGTTTAAGCTTGCTTGTTAGTTGTCAAAGTCAAGTTGACATCCCTGAAGGTTTTTACCCATATGAAAAGGAAAAAGTAGCGGAAGCTATTCAACAAGTCTCCTTCAATCCAGAAGTCCCTAACTATGTTCCCATTCCCGTTGAATTCATTATTTCTGATCACTATTTGATGGCAGAAACACGAAAAGAAGCTCTTGATATAAGTTTTTATTCAAGAGAAAATGATTTATTGACTTATCAAGTAACTGAAGGGCATTTTGAATCTGAACAGGGAGCAGAAAGTATCGAGATAGATTCATCCATTTTAGCGCACTATTGTGATAATGGTTTTGCCAAGGTTTTAGTGTGGGAGAAAGATGGGCTTAGTTATAAACTGGAGTTTCGTTCGAGTATTATTGGGGATAATCAATCATCGCATTCAATTACTAAGGAGGACTTAGTCAGGGTGGCGCAGTCATGTCAATCGTGAAAAACTACCCTATTTATTAATGTTTGTGCTAAAATTGGAATAGACTATAGTATGATTTGATGAGAGAGGTACAAAGGATATGAAGAATAAACAAATTGTTTTAACGGGTGGAGGAACAGCCGGGCATGTGATGGTTAATTTAGCGATTATTCCAATTTTAAAACAGGCTGGATGGTCAATTGATTATATTGGATCAAAGCAAGGGATAGAACGTGAATTGATTGAACAAGTTAATGATGTGACATATCATCCTATTTCAACAGGGAAACTACGTCGATACTTATCGATAGAGAATATTAAAGATCCTTTTAAAGTGTTAAATGGGATT
Organism: Amphibacillus sp. MSJ-3; assembly: GCF_018919165.1. Classification (GTDB taxonomy): domain Bacteria; phylum Bacillota; class Bacilli; order Bacillales; family Amphibacillaceae; genus Amphibacillus. The sequence goes on from NZ_JAHLQM010000048.1 coordinate 7,776, forward strand.
ATTCAAACCTTATCTATTCTACGTAAATGTAAGCCCCAGGTGATTTTTTCTAAAGGTGGTTTTGTCTCCGTACCCGTTTTAATCGCGGCGCGTCTAAGAGGAATTCCTGCCGTCATTCATGAATCTGATATTACGCCAGGATTAGCGAACAAGATTGCCGTCCCTTTTGCCAAAAAGGTACTGACGACATTTCCAGAAACATTGGAATATTTACCGGAGGAAAAAGCAAGTTGGATCGGTGCGGTTGTAAGACCGGAGCTGTTTGAAGGCGATCGTAAGTCTGGTTTAAGATTTGCCAATCTAACAGAACGAAAGCCTGTTATTATGATAATGGGTGGAAGTGCAGGTGCGCAACGAATTAATCAAGCAGTTCGTGATCAGCTTGACCAATTGACTCAAACCCATCAAATTATTCATATTTGTGGAAAAGGGAATTTAGATCCAACGATCAAGAAGTTTGGTTATCAACAATTTGAATATGTTAATGAGGAGTTACCTGACCTGTTAGCGGCTACAGATCTTGTTATTTCTCGAGCAGGAGCAAACGCAATCTTTGAGTTTTTAGCTTTAAATAAGCCAATGTTACTCATTCCACTGTCGAGACAAGCAAGTCGTGGGGATCAAATTCTGAATGCAGAAGCCTTTGAAAAACAGGGCTATGCTCATGTTTTATTTGAGGAAGACTTAAGCGCTGATCACTTCTTGGAAAAAGTGAATGATTTAATTGAATCAGCAGATGAAATGAAAGAGAATATGGCTAATTATAAGCGTCAGGATGCAACTGAGTGTGTGATTGAGGAGATTTATAAATTAGCCGATTAGTTAAATAAGTCAGCAGATCGCAATCATTCTTCTACTTGTTAAAGCAATTAACAAGTTGGGAATAATTGCGATCTGTTTTTTTATAGATAAACTGATCTTAAGACCTTTTCTTCAATCATGTTAGGGTAGCTTCGGATGATAAAACGGGGCAACAATCAGTAAAAGATAGAATCGTTCATTTGACCTTGTCTGGTTACTGATTGTGCACTTCAAAAGTACATATGACTAAGCACTAAATGCCCGTAGATTGTTTACTTGTAGCCATTTATAACAAGGTCTAGCTTACCGGTCTTAGGGTCAATGACCAGGCCATGAACGGGTACATCATCAGGTAGTAAGGGATGCTGAGTGATTAATTCAACAGAACTTTTGACTGAGTCTTCTATTTGATCGAAGCCCTGAAACCATTCCTCAACGTCAATGTCCAATTGATCAAAATCCTTTTGTGTCACACCACTACTTTTCATTTTTTTAACTAAATCATCAGTATCTAAATTACTCATCCCACAATCATGGTGTCCAACGACATAAACTTCATGAGCTTGTAAACCATGAACAGCGACAAGAATACTTCGCATTATACTGCCGTAAGGATTTTTAATTAATGCCCCAGCTGTTTTTAAGATTTTAACATCACCATTTTTAAAGTTCATTGCTTTTGGTAAGAGTTCTGTCAGGCGAGTGTCCATACAGGTTAAAATAACGGCATGCTTATTTGGTAAACTATCTGTTTCGTATAATTGATATGACTTTGTTTCGACAAATTGGTTGTTATGTTCTAAGATATCTTCTAATAACATCTCTAATTCCCTCCCTATCCTTTTTTCTATGATAGATGATATCTAATGATCAAAGCAAGGATTTTTACTTTTTAAAATCGAAGTGTCGACATTTCCCGGGAAATGTCGATTAGCTTTTGTGTTTTTAGGCTAGTATATCATTTGGGTTACTGGGGTAATTAGATGGTGCAATCTAAACAAATACTGGATAGTCAATGAAATTTTTTAAGGAAAGGTTCATCCGAATGAAATGAATAAACTACTTGAAATAGAGGGGGAAAGTAAAGTGAAAAGGATTTTAAGTCATTGTAATTGACTGAATGATTTTCACGAATAAGGATACACTTCGTTTGATTTGAAGTGGATAAGAAGCTATCACTAGCTAAAAAGATGAGATTAGTCATTGAATAAAAAGGGAGTCAAGCTCCCTTTAAATTCCCATGGCATGATCTAAATAATGAAGTAAATTCTCGTGTTGTTGAATAATTATTTTTGTGTTATTTTCTGAACGGAAGGCACAAAGGAAATTATTTATTTTTTTGGCTAATAAATCATCTTTTGTGCGTACCATAATCACGATGAGATCATCCCATTGCTGCCAGAGTGTATAATACAATGCTTTATCATAGTCAAGAGTGGCCATAGAATTCACTCCTTTTCGGAAGAGATGGGGACGCATATAGTTTGACCGAAATTAGCGAAATAAAACTGGTGAAGTTTACTGTCTTTGGTTTAGATTTCATCGTATGAATTTTGTTGTTCTAGGCATATTAAAAGTGACTCAAGATAAAAGGAGGGTAAATATGCGAATAAAGCACATTCTAGTAACAGGGATGGCGTTAGTCACGTTATTTGGTTGTGGAACCAACAATAACGAGTCAATGAATGACAGAAATGGGGATAATATAGAAAAGGTCAGAAATCAACCTACTCAAAGAGATGCTTATGAAAATGGGATTAATCAGTATCCTGGTGGGCCGAATGGAACTTGGGAAGATAATCAACAAGGTTCATTTTATGATAATAATCGTTTAGATCAAAACGATGCTACTAATCGAACGGCTAGGGAGCGTAATAATCAGCGAATTCAGGAGCGAGATAATGGTATAGAAGATCGCTCGGATCAAGATGATGATTATCGTGTTGCTGATGAAATTGCTGAGCATGTCAATAAAGAAATTGACGCTATTGATGGTGCATATGTATTAACAATGGGTAATAATGCATATGTTGCATGTGAATTAGATAATGACGATAATGCAGGAAAAGATGATGATTTATCAGAAAAACTTGAGAAAAAGGTCACTGAAGCAGTGAAAGATGCTGATAATGAAATTGAAAATGTTTATGTGTCGTCAAACCCAGACTTTGTTGATTTAACGTCAAACTATTTGCGTGATATTGAACGTGGTGAACCGATCGAAGGTTTCTTTGATCAATTTACAGAGATGATTGAACGTGTATTCCCAACACGTGATTGATTAAAATAAAACTTCAATCAGTGGAGGGCTTCATCCCCCACTGTTTATTAGTACCGCAAGGGTATGACCTAAAGGCCCTTGAACCAATCGGGCCGTTACTGTCAGTTAATCTTCCACATATAATTCTTAGTTCTCTTCGAATACTTGAAGTGGGAGTCCTACTGACAGTTACACTGCGATAAAGTGAAACTTCAAACAGTGGGGCGCTTTATCCTCCACTGTTTATTAGTTGAACCAATCGGGCCGTTACTGTCAGTTAATCTCCCACACATAATTCTTAGTTCTCTTCGAATACTTGAAGTGGGTGTCTTACTGACAGTTACACTGCGATAAAGTAGACGAGGCTGGGACGAAACTCAGCTAAAATAAAGAAGGAATTCAGTTGCTACTGGATTCCTTTTTCTTAGTGTGCCTGGCATGGATGTAATCTCTAGGGTGAGAGTCCCGAGCCATGAAGGCAGAAGTAGTGGTTAGCCTAACGCAAGGGTGTCCGTGGTGACGCGGA
>NZ_JAHLQM010000049.1 GCF_018919165.1 Amphibacillus sp. MSJ-3
ACTATGACTTCTGCTGACTCCTGGTGGTTCAGTTACTTATCGCTAAGTAGGTTATGAAGGGTACTTCACGTATCCACCAGGCCTCCCTGGGTAAGAATGTAATCTTTCCTTCCATCTATTCGCTTCATTTACTCTGTATCATCTTTGGCAGAAAGGATTTTGTTCTGTTTAGCAAACTCATCCAATGATACCTAGCCTTATATGAAGTTCGTGTTCCTCGAACCGGAAGTTTGCCGCTCGCTTCCTTCAGATTCCGCGTCACCACGGATACCCTTGCGTTAGGCTAACCACTACTTCTGCCTTCATGGCTCGGGACTCTCACCCTAGAGATTACATCCATGCCAGGCACACTAAAAAAGACACTAGAAGAGTTAACTTCTAGTGCCCAAATTATACGACATACAAAACATCAATATTGATTAACAAGTTTATTCTTCAACAACTTTTCTTATTTCTTCTAAATCATGTTCTTTTAAATATTCATTAATTAATTCTGAATTCTCCCCTCGCTCCTCTAATACATCTATTAATGCATTATATGACAATAAACTTGGCTTATTATCCCATTGATCTGGGAGTTCATTTATCTGTCTTTCCTTCTCTTCAACTAATTCAATTAAAAGACTATTATTTTTCTCAATTGATTGATTATCTTCAAACGCACTATATACTAAAGAGCTTATTAAACCATAGTTGCTAGTCAAATACTTATTCCCCAACATAGTGTTCGGGTCATTTTCTTTATCTAAGACTGGAGAGTTTTTGGCAGACGTCAATAAGACAATTACTAAATTGTTGGTTGGATCTATAACTGTTAGGGTTCCAGTCCACCCAGTATGACCATATGCACCTTTATCAGCTAATGATGAAAATGCCCAATTATAATTTTTTTACGCTCCCTGTCTTCTCCAACCAAGTCCAAAAGTATCATCAATGGGACTAGGCTTTGTAAATTCATCAATTGTTTTTTGATCAAAAAACTTATTATCCTCATACCCGCCACCATTTAACATTACCTGTGCTAAAATAGCTAAATCCTCTGAGTTTGAAAATAATCCTGCATGTCCTGAGACCCCATCCATAGCATAAAAGGCCTTTTCATCATGAACTTCCCCTTGAATAATTTCCGTTCTTATATGATCAAAGTCTACAACACCATCACGCGTATTTCCTTTTAACTCTGTTGCAACAATCTGATCCTTTTCAAAACCGTTTTCCAACGGGTTAAAAGTTATCTGGGTTAATTTTAAGGGGTCAAAGAAATATTGTTTAACATATTCATCTAATGATTTACCTGAGACTTCTTCAACAATTAATCCTAATAACATATAATCAACATCTGAATATATAGTCTCTGTTCCTGGTTCATATACTAGGGGTGTTTGAAGGATCATCTCCTTGGTTGTTTCTTTATCTTGAGCAAATAAAGCATTACTTCCATCCTCTGCTACTGCTATTTCATCAAAATTATTATTGTGATATTGTGGATCAGCTGGGAAACCGGCTTGATGCATTAACAAATCACGAATTTTGATCTTATCTTTTCCTACTATATCCGCAGATTCATCATCTTTAAATTCAGGAAAGTAATTAGAAACCGGGTCATCTATTAACAAATCTCCATTAGAAACCAGTTGCTGTATTGCATAATTGGTGGCATACATTTTAGTATTACTGGCCAGATCAAATAAAGAGTCATTTGTAACTTTAACCTTGTCATTTTCTTTTAACGGTGTACCATCAGACTCATAATTATTGACATATCCATAACTAGAGTTTTTGGCTATTTTCCCATCTTTTATTATAGTTAACTGAGCTGAAGTAAAACCATTTTCAACTTCCGCTTCAATTATGGAGTCAATTAAACTAAATGTATCATTTGTTGCATATAAATCTTTTCCATCAACAACTTTAGGATAAGCTATTTGTACATTTACACTACTATCTTCACCTTGTATATTCGAGACTTGGATCGTATTTTTCCCATTAATAGTGTAAGGAGAAATATCAACTTTATGGATTTTCCCATCTTGCCATGAGTCTTCTTCTATTTCCAATCGATAACCATTAATATATAAATCAAAATGATCCACATTTATTGGGGTAACTAATATTTCACCTTGATCTTCAAAGTGAATAAAATTAGTTAATAATGATGGGAGTATACGGCTATTATAGTTATCATCAGATGTATCAACAGGAAATGTCATATCAAATTGTGGGTCAGCTAAGTAATCATCTACTATTTCTATATTCTTAGGCTGTATTATTTCATTTTCCATAAGTGATGGATCCTCCTGAATACCTTGTTGCTGGTCACTACATCCTAATAATACAAAAATAACCATTAGTACTGAAATTAACTGATTAAATCTAATCATGAAATACTTCCCTCCTCAAGTTAGTTAATTGGATTGTAAGCGCTTTAATTTCGATAAGCACCTTAATAAATGATACTTTTATTGTATCCATATAAAATTTAGTGTCAATTAACCGCTTACTTAATAAAACTTTGTACCATAATGCGGTATAATAGAGTGTCTTTCACTCATAAATTTGAAATTATATATTTTATCTAATTTAATTGATGTCTAATTGTCGATAACATTGAGTAGCATTATTTTCACATTACTAAACAGATTTAAGAAAAGCCGGGACAAAACCCGGCTAAAAGTAAAATAGGAATTGGGACATAACTCAGTTAAAATCAAGAAGGAATCCATTAAATACTGGATTCCTTTTTGATATCAGGATCATTTAAATAATTCATCACGACTTAAATGATTTAGATGTGTCACTCCGTGATTTACACCCTGGGTGGACGCTTTCCGTGGGTGCAGCCTCGGGCGCACAGGATGTGGGTCAGTTAGACGTTGCCACAGGACGTGGCGGTTTTAGTCTAACATTCCTTATTGCTCCACTGCCGTGTCAAATGATGAAAAAAAACTTTGTGTGCCTACATGCAATTCATCTTTTCTAGTCATAAATTGAAGCATTCCCTAAAGATCGTATTCTGATGATGTGACTGATTCAAAGACACGAACTAACTTATCCTCAATTCCTTTGTAAGCTAATTAAAACGAATCAAATGTATGATGAGTTGTTGAAAAAGAAAGGGTCCCAGTGTATGCATGTTAAATTTGTACATAAGCCCTTTCAGAAAGTGTTATACCTTAGTTTATTTAGCCGGAAATTCCCTCTCTATTAAATTCCTAACAAAATCACCTGCAAAACTGTTGGAAAGACCTAATCAAATGATTCCTCAAAGTAATTCTCAGCTATCGAATAAATAATCGGTCTTTTTCCTTTAGTCGTTAACACGCCCATTTTGATTAAATCATTTAAGGCTATCCGCATGCTTTGTATGGATTTTTTAGCCACGATTGACAACTGTTTTACTGTCAAACCCTTGTCTTCAACGGAAAAGAAATAATTTTGACCTAACACAAACATAATCCCCTGATATACTTCATTATTATCGAATCTACTGTCATTAGATAGTTTTTCTGTAAAACTATCTAATTGCTCTTTTTTAATTTTCATCTCTTCAATCATATTCTTTTGTTCTTGAGAGATAATATCCAGTAAATGATCAATGAAAAAATTTAATTCTCCTCTATTCGCAATACTATTAGTCATTTCGAATGCGTTTAAATATTTATTTCTATACTTATTACAACCTCTAGACAGGGAAATAGCAGTTAAATCACTCAATTCATTCTTTAAATAGATACTGCTAATAAATCTAGATGTTCTGCCATTTCCATCATAGAAAGGGTGGATGTAACCAAAATAATAATGTGCGATCATTATTTTTATAAGTTTAGGGATATTAGATGTTTTTAAAAATTCAATTAAATGACTTAAAGAATCTTTTATATTTTCTTCTGGTGTAATTCCCTTATGAATAACCTTTTCTGATCCACTCTTTTTATATACAAATGTTGTTTCTAATCTGAAAAGTTCTCCATCTGGTTTCTCAAAATCATCTATTTCGTCTTCAACAATGTGATCATAAATCTTTCTAACGTCTTCAGGTGATTCTAATTCTTTGAGTTCACCAGTTAATAATTTATTGTATGAAGTGATCATGCTACTAAATCTATTTTTGTGATTATTTTTATCTAGAAGTCTTGCACTTCTTATGATCTCTTCTTTAGAACTTCTAACTCCCTCCAGCTCATTTGTATGATGCAACTCCTCCATTAAACAATCAAAAATAAAATTCTGTCGAGCAATTGGAGGCAATTGTTGATTAATAGTGTTTAATAATTTATCTTGTTTGTATATATTATTCATCAGCATAATCATATTATTTGTCGGCACATAATATAATGGAAAAGCCTTCGATTGGTTTATTGGCTTAATTGAAAAAGGCAACTTATATGTCGTTTCAAAGTTAAATCGACTTTTAAAATACGATTCAAATTCACTAAAGTTTGTTTCCCTGAATATTTTATATATATACCTCATTTCAATTCCCCCAATGTTATAATTTAACCTAATAATATAACATAGACGTCAAATTAATCAACTAAAGGTTTAGCATTTGCCTCTTTTATTACATATAACAACAAATTCAAATCGTATAATCATCTCAGAAACAAACGTTAATTATCTTTGGGTATTTTTATAATCCAGCCACATTGGCAGCTTCTAAAAGATTTATTTCCTTTAATTTCAGTACTTTTATCTAATCCTCTACCACAACTCTTACACTTTGCATTTTCAAATAACCACTTATTATCTTTCATCTTTACACCTATTTTATAATTTTATATGTCAATCAAAAAAACATTTTCCCAAAGCTTTGAACCATTCTAGTCGCTTTTACTAAAATATATTTTAACTTATTCTCTTTATGCCCATACGGCACTGTTTTTATAAGCAGATTCCTTCTCATATTTCCTATTCTATATTTTGAAAAAGCAAAACACGATCTGATCAGGTACTTGATTTGTACCAATTCAGATCGTATTTTACATTCTTTTATTCAACTGATCGTTAGTACCACAAGCGTATGATCTAAAGGCTCTTGAACCAATCGGCCGTTACTGACAGTTTCACTACAATAAAGAATCATTAGTAATTTTAACCTTCTCACTTTCTTTTAACGGTATACCATCAGACTCATAATTATTAACATATCCATAAGATTGAGTAGCATTATTTTCACATTACTAAACAGATTTAAGAAAAGCCGGGACAAAACCCGGCTAAAAGTAAAATAGGAATTGGGACATAACTCAGTTAAAATCAAGAAGGAATCCATTAAATACTGGATTCCTTTTTGATATCAGGATCATTTAAATAATTCATCACGACTTAAATGATTTAGATGTGTCACTCCGTGATTTACACCCTGGGTGGACGCTTTCCGTGGGTGCAGCCTCGGGCGCACAGGATGTGGGTCAGTTAGACGTTGCCACAGGACGTGGCGGTTTTAGTCTAACATTCCTTATTGCTCCACTGCGTCTGTAGTAGGGAAGCGGACACGAAGGAAATCAATCATCAAAGTAAATCGCTGTTCACATTTACAGTAATAAAAATAATGTAATATCATATGTTTCATTTCTCGACTTGCTTTTTCCTTACCGTTTTCAATCTCATTGGGACTTTGTCTATTGGTATTAAGTTCATTTGCTAGCCTTGATTGTGAATAGCCACAGGATTTTCTCTTTTCTTTCAATTTTTCAATAAGTTCTTTATCATTCATATAGATTCCTCCAATCAAAAAAGGCATATACCCTTGTAAGTATATACCTTGTATATCGTATTTTATTGTAGCTAATATTCCGTTTTAACCTGTCTAATAGAAATTATAGGGTGTGAAGTACTGTAACCTTGCATAACCTTATAAATCGTTGCATATCTGTTTCTTTATATATTTTTCGCCTTTTTCATTTTGCAAGTGTACCCCCCTGTTAGATAACGGGAGCTTTTATATCGGCTCACTAAAGCTCGCCGACCTCCGAAGTGAACCAGATCCTTGCAAGTATGGCGGAAAAATCTGAAGGATTTTCCCGCCACCGTGTCTGGATCACTCCGTCGGTAACTACTTTATGAACCATATACTGTACTAGAGTTAATACTTAAGAAGTTAAAGTAATTCTCATAAAATTTACTATTCATACACTTTTAGTTATATCAAAAACTTATTTATTCTTCAATTAATGCTTTCTTAAAATCTTTATATAATTCAAAACCTATTTGGAAAATTTTATCTAAATCTTCATATGTTCCAAAAATAGGCTTTTTTATTCTGATATTTTTTACGCCCATTCGTTTTGAATATGTTCCCCAAGGACTTCCTAATATAATCTTATTATTCTCCCATACCTCCCATATAAATTCGACCATACCTCCATTTAAATCAAACTTTACTAAAGTTTGATAGTTATCACCAACTTGTTCAGCCTCTGTAAAGAAAAATTTATCTTTAGAATCAAAGCTTACATTGTAACCTAAATCTTCAATACTCTCAATAACTGTTTCTCCATCAATATAGCGCAATCTTTCATTTAGTGGAGTTTTTATTTCATCAAATTCTTTTGATAGTCTTTTATATCGCTCTATAAAATTTATTTTCTCTAATGACTTTTTTATTATTGGGTTAAGCTCCATTATTTCATCTCCTCTAAAATCTTAATTTAACTCCATACTTCTCGGTAATACTTTCAAAATGAAGAAGGACATTGGTTAGCTCCATCTCTGCCATCTTTTTGACCCACGCCAGACAAGTGATTGATCCACTAATGAAAGAAGTGACCCATTATTTATAGATTTATAAACAGCCATTGAAATCTAATAAATTTCAATAACTGTTGTTACCCTATTTTAAATATTTATCGTCCAGGTGTCTATCAATAATTTCAAGTGCCCATCTCACAAGTTCATCGTGGTCTAATTGCTCATCGTTCAGCCGAATACACTTGCGCAATAGATTTCCCTCTATTTCCTACATTACTTCATTGGATAAATAGTTATGAAAGAAGTACCTTGCTATTCGAATCTCCAGTTCTTTCGGAATCATTGGGATACTACCAATCCATGACGTTCTCTCATTGAAACTTTACCGTCAATAAGGATGTTGTACGAATCGTGGACAATTCTATCCAAAATGGCATCTGCTAGTGTGCTATCGGAATTTTTATAATTAAAAAAACGCATTTTGATCCATTTCAAATTCAAAGCAATAGAAACAAATTCATTAAATCATAACCAAAAAGAATCACGAATCAAAGCAGCATAATGGCTACTTTGATTCGTGATGAACAACTAAATATATGTTAGCTAAAATTCCTCACCAACGTTACTTGACGTAGAACCAAAAAAACTCCTATATAATGAATTTGCACATTAAGTGCTCTTTCATTATATAGGAGGTGGTTCAGGTATGTCTTTACTGGATCAATCTTATGTCCGAGCTGGATCAAAAAGATGGCAGAAGTGGTTCAAACTAATGGCTATAATCACATATCTAAGTTTATTGTCGTATCAAAGCTCTATCAATAATAGTAATTTAGTGGTAAAATCTATTGTTTTTCATTTCTTAAATTGTTGATATACCTAGTATTTATGCAGAATTCTTTATTTTAGGATATTATCTTTATTTAAAAAAGAGGTAAATCCAAAGTACACTGTGAACGAGGATTTACCTTATTGTCTGTGAGGTTAAGGAAATTCACAACCCTTAACTCTAAGGCTTCAAAGAATCCAAAACATCACAAAAGTAAGAGTAATTCTATTTATTTACAAAGGCTAGTTTGTCCTAGCCTCTTCTTCTCAGTAAAATTTAATTTTGAACAAGTATATTTGCTAAATTTGCAAATTCCTCAATCGATAATGTTTCTGCTCTACGATCGCCACTTATTTCAGCTTGCTTTAATTTTCCCTCAATCATTTCCTTATCGTATTGATCTTTAAAATAGTGCACTAAATTATTTCTTAATGTTTTCCGTCTTTGAGAAAAACTTGCCCGGACCAAATCAAAGAAGAAGGATTCATCTTTAACATAGACTGGAGGCTCTTTCCGAAAGGTTAAATGCAAAACAGCTGAATCAACATTAGGTTGAGGCATAAACGCTGTTTTCGGCACATTAAGACTAGTAACTGCTTCTGTATAATATTGAACGGCGATCGACAAGGAACCATAATTTTTGTTATTTGGTTGAGCCGCCATTCGTTCAGCAACTTCCTTTTGAATCATAACAGTAATACTATCAAGTGGTAAATCCGCCATTAACAAGTGCATAATGATTGGAGTTGTCACATAGTAGGGTAAATTAGCGACTAGCTTAACTGTCTGTCCCTGTTTAAAATGCTCTTGTATCACTGGATATAAATCTGATTTTAAAACATCTTGAAAGATGACTGAAATATTATCATAATCAGCTAGAGTATCTTGTAGAATTGGTTCAAGACGCTGGTCAATTTCAAATGCAACAACACGATCAGCAGCGATGGCCAGTTGTTCAGTCAAGGCACCCATGCCCGGGCCAATTTCAATTACTCCAATATCCTTTGTCACTCCTGCTATTTTTAAGATGTTTTTTAAGATATTTACGTCTATAAGGAAGTTTTGACCCAAGCTTTTTTTGAATGAAAAACCATATTTAGTCAAGTATTCTTTTGTTTTACTTGGTGTTGCAATTGCCTTTTCTCTGCTCATCTGCTTCCTCCTGGAAAATAACATTCATTTCTGCACTTAATTGATCAGGTGTAATTTGGAACATCTGTAATCTTTTTAATAATTGCTTACCATTAGCATAACCCATTCGCAAACGCTCTGTTAATTTTTTTCGCCGTTCTTTAGCTAAAGCATCACCTATTAAGCCAAGTTCGAGTAAATCATCCCTTGAAATTAAACTTTGCTTGGTATTCTCTAGCTGGTAAACCTGTGCTAAAGCTGTTTTAATTGATTCAGGAGAAGCATGTTCAATGCCAATTCCTTTGTTATGTTTTCCGCGTGCCTCCTCTTTTGTTAAAAAGGCATGTTTACAGTTTGGAACGGCGTTTGTAATTATGTGACGAATTCTTTGACCTGGATAATCTGGATCCGTAAAAATAATAACCCCTCGTTTTTCCTGGGCATGTTTAATTTGATCAAGAGTCGCTTGATTAATCGCTGATCCATTTGTTTCAATTGTATCTACATCAAAAACTTGCTTAAGTTTGGCAGTATCATCTTTTCCTTCAACAACAATAATTTCTTTAATTCGCAAAACTTTAACCCCTATCAATAATTATTTACATCTATCCATTCATTATTACCTTAACAGAATAAGTAGTGTCTCTATTTGAAGTTCACCTTATTATATGCTGGTTTTTTTAATAAAGGCAAGTGCTAGGATCACTTATTCCCCTAGACATTTAAAATTCCTAATTATTAAAAATAGCAAAAGTCAAAGATCAACTTAATCTGATTTTTCTTTAGACAGACTCTACTTACAAAGTCTTTTCTTGCTTGAACATAGAAAACCGGTTGTACAATATATAGCGTTGGTGAGTTAAAAAAACAGAAACCATTGACGCTATATTTTTATTTAAATATTTTATGATTTATCGCAGACCAATCTGTGATGGATGATTAATATTTTTAAATTTAAATATAGAAAACAAGTGAGTTTCCCTGTAGAATTGAAGTCGACTAAAACAATAATCCTGGGAGGGAACTCACTTGTCTACTTGTAATGATATAAGATTT
>NZ_JAHLQM010000050.1 GCF_018919165.1 Amphibacillus sp. MSJ-3
TCCATGAGAAGACCTCTTTTCAAATGTTAGTCGCGAAACTTACATTTATATTAGAGTGTCTTCTCTTTTTTTGTCTAGTATTTTGATTTAAGTATCATTGAGAAACATTATACACATACAAAATAAAAAGGAAGGGAGAATGACATCAAACTTTGGATCAGGATTAATCAATATAAATGCGGCGACTTCCTAAATATCTAGTAGCCCAATATTCTTCCTCAAGACCAGAAGTGGTCACACCCTTAGATTCACTCGCATGTATAAATTGGCCATTTCCAAGGTAAATACCAACATGGGAAGGCCCCTCCTTATATGTTTCAAAAAAGACTAGATCACCAATCGATGGTTGATCGACATGAGTTGTTTGATTCCAAATTTCTGAAACGGTTCGTGGAATTGTGATGGTTTGTTGTTGAAAAGCATATTGAATAAACCCACTGCAATCAAAACCGCTCGGTGAGTCCCCGCCCCATTGATAGCGTACGCCGGTTTGTGCTTTGGCTGCTTCGATTACTTTTTCAACTCTAGTGTTTGCATCGTTTTTCTTAATCGGTTCAGGTGCTTGTTCATCTAACTCCTCGTCTGCCTGTTCTGGTTCAGGCGGTTCAACTTCTTTTTCAATAGTTGATTCAGATGTGATGGTTTCAACAAGCTCTCTCGTTACAGCTGGCGTCTCCTCGAGTCCAAATGCCCGTTGTGCTTCTAATAGTGCTGTTTCTGTTAAAGGTCCAAAGATGCCATCAATCTCATCATCAAAGTAGCCTAGATAAAATAAAGCCCGTTGTAATGATTCAATCTGACTAGATTGATCACCATAGTATATTGGCTGATCAATACTTGTTAGTTTATTGAGATAATAGTTTTTTTCTGTTTCTATAATTGCTTGAATGGTTTGTCTATCTAAGGTTCCATTCGCGCGGATTGCATGATCTTGTTGGAATTTCTTTAATGCATATTCAGTCAACAAACCAAATTCGCCATCGATAGCATCATCATAGTACTTTAAATCATTGAGTTTATGTTGAATAATTCTAACCACAGCACTGTGATCCCCGTAAGCAATGTACTGTTCTCCTTCACCAATTAACCATTGACTTTGTAGCATGGGATAGGCATCAATATATGTGGCAAATGGTTGACTGAAAATGTAGCTATAAGCAACAGATTGCTTAATAATATTCTGAGCCATTAACGAAATGCCTCCTTTGAAATTAAGCTTAACGAAATCGATCTTAAATCATATATATTCAGTCTCAGGGTAATAAATGAATCTTGAACGTATTGTTAAAATTCTGTAATATGAATCTAAGGGATATGACTTATGGGGAGGAAAATAGATGTCAAAAAATGAACGAGCATACTTAGACCTATGCCAAACAATTTTAGCTCAAGGAAATAGCAAGGCAGATCGAACTGGAACAGGTACTTATTCAATATTCGGAGCCCAAATGCGCTTTAATTTACAGGAAGGCTTTCCCTTGCTTACAACGAAAAAAGTAAATTTTAAACTGATTGCAAGTGAGTTAATTTGGTTTATTCGCGGGGATACAAATATACAGTATTTATTAAAAAATAATAATAACATCTGGAATGAATGGGCATTTAAAAGATGGGTCGAGTCCGCTGAGTATGATGGACCAGATATGACTGATTTTGGCCGTCGTTCTTTAATAGATGAAAAGTTTAATCAACAATATCAACAGGAAATGGCTGCATTTAAAAAACGAATTATTGAAGATGATTACTTTGCCAAGAAATACGGTGATCTTGGTTCAGTCTACGGAGAACAGTGGCGGAAGTGGAAAACATCAACGGGAAAAACCATTGATCAATTAAAAGATGTTATCGAACAGATTAAACATAATCCGGACTCACGCCGGCACATTGTGACAGCTTGGAACCCGGAAGATGTTCCTTCTAACATGGCCTTACCACCTTGTCATGCATTATTTCAATTTTATGTTGCGGATGGGAAATTATCCTGTCAGCTTTATCAACGAAGTGCAGATATCTTTTTAGGTGTACCATTTAACATTGCAAGCTATGCACTTTTGACACATTTAATTGCTTTTGAATGTGGACTAGAGGTTGGGGAGTTTATTCATACATTAGGTGATGCTCATATTTATCATAATCATGTTGATCAGGTCAAGGAGCAACTTTCACGAACATGTTATCCATTACCACAATTAAAGATCAATCCAAATTTAACATCGATCTTTGATGTTGAACTATCCGACTTATCAGTAGAAAATTATCAATCACACCCAGCCATTAAAGCACCGATTGCAGTATAAGAGGAGAGAGATCAAATGCTAGCTATGATTTTTGCGCACGATCGTAATTATTTGATTGGCAAAGACAATTGGATGCCCTGGAGTATTCCAAATGATTTAGCTTATTTTAAAGAAATAACAAGTGGAAAAACCATTATTATGGGTAGAAAAACGTTTGAATCATTCGGGAAACCATTACCTAATCGGCACCATCTCATTTTAACGCGTAATCAAAATTATCAAGCTGAGGGCTGTGAGATCTTTCATGAAATGCAAAGCTTACTTGATTACATTGATCAGCGATCAGACGAGGAGATCATCGTCGTAGGTGGAGCTGACATTTATCAGTTATTTTTGCCCTATGCGGATCATCTTTATATCACCTATATTGATGAGGAATTTGAAGGGGACACTTACCTTCCTAAAATAGATCTAACTAATTGGAACTTAATTTCAAAGAAAAAGGGAATAAAAAATGATCAGAACCCCTATGACTATTATTTCCTTCAATATAATCGTAAGTAGGTGAAAAGACCATGAATTCTTTTTATAAATATATGATGCGCTTTCGTGGCGCTAAGAAATCTACAGATGAATGGAAACTAGCTGAATGGATTTATCAAGATCACGAATTTCCAAAACACAGTCAATCCTATGATGAAATCAGTCAGTATTTAGAATGGAACATCCCTTTCAATGATGCTATTTATATATTTGATCAATTATGGCAAGATTATTTAGAATTTAAAGATTAAAGTTGAAAGGAGAGTCAATGGGGAGCTGATCTTCCCTTGATTGTCCTTTCTATATTAAACGACAAGGAGGTAAGATTCGATGCGAATTTTACATACAGCAGATTGGCACCTTGGCAAAATCGTGAATGGTGTGTATATGACTGAAGACCAAGCAATTGTGTTAGAGCAATTATTTGAAGTGATCGAACAACACACACCAGATATTTTGATCATTGCTGGAGATATATATGATCGCTCAATTCCACCAAAAGAAGCCGTTGAATTATTAGATCAAACTTTCACTCGATTAATCAAGAGCTTTAACATCCCTATTCTCGTTATTTCTGGTAACCATGATAGCCCAGATCGCTTACAATTCGGCAGTCAATTGTTCCGAAATCATCAACTTTATATCGAATCTAAATTCAAACAACCAATTGAACAGTTAACGTTTACAGATGAAGCGGGACCTGTTCATTTTTATCTCATTCCTTATTTTGAACCAGCTGATGTTCAAGCATTTTTTCCAGAGCAAAAGATTCATACTTATCAAGAAGCAATGGAAGCAGTCATCGACACAATTACTACAACCATGAATCCTAATGAACGTCATGTTTGTATTACACACGCCTTTCTAGCAGGGGGGATGGAATCAGAGTCGGAAGATCGTCTATCGATGATCGGTGGTAGTCCCTACATTGATGTCGATATTTTTAAAGATTTTGATTATGTTGCGCTTGGTCACTTGCACCAACCACAGAAAATTAAGACAGAGCATGTCCAATATAGTGGGTCATTATTGAAATATTCATTTTCTGAGACTAACCAGAAAAAATCTGTGACATTGATTGATATGGATAGTAACGGATTGATAGACTATCAGCAAATCCCCTTATTGCCTAAACGTGATATTCGGGTCATTGAGGGCTACTATGACGATTTACTAAAGCAATCCATTTATCCAGCTACAGAAGATTATTTACATATTAGCCTATTAGATGATGGGCAATTGTTGGATCCGGTCAGTCAATTAAGGAAGAAGTTCCCTAATATATTACGATTAGAGAAGAAACTCAAACAATCTTCGCTTGGTTTAGGCCAATTAGAACGCGTAAAACAAAGAAAAAAGTTATCTGAAGTTGAATTGTTTGAAGCATTCTATTATGAGATGACCGATGAAAGACTAACTGAAACACGAAGAAATATTGTGACTAACGTTATTAACCAACTAACAAAAGAAGAAAGGGAACAATAAAATGCGAGTGTTAACCTTAACTTTATCAGCGTTTGGTCCCTACTTGGAAAAACAAGTGATCGATTTCAGACGACTAGGAAATGAATCGATCTTTTTAATCACCGGACCAACAGGTGCTGGAAAAACAACAATTTTTGATGCGATTTGTTACGCTTTATATGGCAAGGCAAGTGGTGCTGATCGAGATCATGATACCTTAAGAAGTGACTTTGCAACGAGTGATCAACCAACTGAAGTGAGTTTATTATTTGAACTCAAACAATCCCTTTATTTAATTAAACGAAGACCTAAGCAAGAACGACCAAAAAGTCGTGGTAAAGGGTTAATAGATGAGGCTGCAACCGCAAGCCTTTATCAGATCATTGATCAAGAAGAGAGACTATTGCATAGTAAAATTAAAGATGTGAACGAATCAATCGAAGACCTACTTGGCTTAGACTACGATCAATTTTTGAAAATGATTATGATTCCTCAAGGGGAATTTCGAAAGTTAATCAGTGAGAATAGTAACGATCGGGAAAAGATTTTGCAGAAAATTTTCCGCACCCATATTTATCAAAATATTACGGCCAAACTTCAACATGAAACAAAAGAACGACTTGATCAACTTAAACAACTCGAACAAAAAAGACTCGATCAGTTTAATCAAGTCGAGTGGGAAATAGGGGAGGAAATCCGCGAAGGTTGGACAAATGAAGAATATAACGAACAGTTATCATTATTGATTAAGCAAATCGAACAAGAATACAAAGAGCAAAAAAAGCGTTATCAAGAGATTAAAGACGGATACACTTTAGCTCAAGATCAATACCGAAAAGCAGAACAAACGGCCAAGGACTTTAGTAGACTAGAGGAACTTAAAAATCAATTAGAGCAATTGATAAAACAAAGTGACCAAATTGAACAATTAAAATTCAACTTTTCCCAAGCTGAGAAAGCCGCAAAAATCACACCATATGAGGAACAACTTAAAGTCCGGGAACAAGAAGCGTTAATTGAGAAAAAGAAAGCTCAAGATTTGTCAGATGAATTAAAACACGAAAGAGAATTGTTGGAACAACAGCAATCTAGCTTTTCTAAATTAAAGGCTGAGTACCAATTAAAACAAAAGGAACTTCAAGCTTTAGATGAACAGAAAAATCAGGGTGAGGCTTGGGCTAATGTCATCGAATTGGACAAATTAATTGATCAAAAACGAATGGATGAAAAAAGACTAACTAAAAAAGCAGCTGAACAACAACAAGAAAATCAAAAAATAAAGAGACAGATGAAAGCAATTGATCAGGCGCTAGAAAAGCAGTACGATTTAACTGAACGTTCACTAACATTAACACATCAGCTTGCAGTTGAACAGGAAAAATGGCAAAAGGCCAAGCGTCTAAAAGCAAACTTTAATCTCTTAATCGAGTTTGAAAGTGAATTTACCAAGATCAATTCATCTTATGACTTGATCAAGGAGAACTTGGAGATCGAAAAGAATCGCTTGAAACGTTACGAACATGACGAACGTCATTATATTGCGAGTCAATTAGCAAGTCAGTTAGAACCTGGCATCCCCTGTCCTGTATGTGGATCAAGTGAACATCCAAAACCAATAAGTAGAAGAGAAGGATCGATAAAGGCTGATGAAAAAGAAAGTTGTCTTGAAGCGATTGATGCGCTTGAACAATCACTTAAGCAAGTGCAGGAACAATTTATTGAAATAAAATCGAAAAAAGATACCCAAAGGCAATTAGTGATTGAACTCACTTCATTTTTCAACCTAACTATTGACGAGTTGAATGATCAATTAATTGCTAACAAGATTGTAGCTATGCAAAGGAATATTGATAAGCAAAAGGAAGCATTAAATACAATTGAAGCGGAAATAATTGAATTAAATCAAAAAAAAGAACAGAAGAAATCACTGAATGAACAACTTCAACAAGTGGAGCAGGAAGAGGAAGACTTGACGAACCAGTTACAACAGTCTGTCCGAGAATTATCAACATTAAATGGCGAAAGGAATTCTTATTTAAAAAATTGCCCGGAAACGGACTTGAGCTTTTCTGCCTGGCAAGAAAAACAAGAAATCAAACATAAAGCATTGGAACAATGGTTTCTTACCTTTTCCGACAAAGAAATAGAGTTTAATAAACTAAGCGAAAAAGTAAATACACTCGTAACAGGCTACCAAGCACAAGAACAATTTACAAAGCAATTGGAAAAGAGTTTTGCTAATGCTAAACATTTGTTTGATCAACAGCTCAATCAGATTGGTTTTTCAGATCAACAGTCATACTTAAGGGCAAAGAAATCAACAAAAGAACGTCAGCAAATGGAGCATCAAATCATACATTATCAAGAACAATTTGATCATGTTAACAAACAAATTCAGCAATTGGAGGAGCTAGTAAAAGATCAGGAAAAACCAAATCTAATCGTATTACGGAAGGAACTTGAACAACACCAAGAGAATTTTGAAAATATCATTCGTTTAATCGAACATTTAAAAGAAAAACAGTTGAAACATCAGGGAATACAGGCAACAGTGATGGATTTAACAAAAGCATTTAGTCAAACAGATCAAGAATTCCGCAATGTATCGGCTTTAGCAAATATGGCTAGCGGAGATAATCATTTAAAATTGTCATTTGAACGTTATGTCCTATCAGCCTTCTTAGATGAGATATTGCTTCAAGCTAATTTAAGGTTTGATCAAATAAGCGATCACCGTTATGTGCTATTAAGGAGCGAACAATTAGCTAAACATGGTGCTAAAAGTGGACTTGATTTAGAGGTGTATGATCAACACACCGGAAAAATCCGTTCAGTTAAAACACTATCGGGAGGTGAGGGCTTTCAAGCATCACTATGTTTAGCACTCGGAATGGCCGACGTTGTTCAAGCACATGCTGGTGGTGTTCAACTTGATACATTATTTATTGATGAGGGCTTCGGGTCATTAGATGATATCTCACTTGAACAGGCAATTGAAACATTAAAAGGACTGCAGCAATCCAATCGTGTTTTAGGTATTATTTCACATGTTAATCAGTTAAAAGAAGAAATTCATGCGAAATTAGAAATTATTGCAACACCGCAAGGATCAAGAGCTAGATTTAACCACTAGCTTGTTCCGATTACTTTTAAAAGGAGGTTTTTTAGTTGTCAATGCCATTAACACTCGAGTGGATACTCGTAACTGAAGGAAAAGAAGAACGAATATCAGATCAACCAAATAGTTTCACAATAACATTGAATGGCTATCGATTGTTTCCCGTTGAGCAGATGATTGAAATTAAACGTCACAAAGAAACGGATCAAATTGGATTTGGAAAAATTACTAAATTAACCTGGAGTAATAATCAAACGGTCTGTTACTATCGACTCATCTCACTTAATAGCGTCAATTAGTGACATTTTTTCTACTTGGAATGTCTGAATATCGTTAATCTTGCGCTTACCCGGGAAATAATTAAGTGAATTGGGCATCATTTAATCCGCACATTTTATTACTATTGACGTAAACTATTGTACCGGAAGAAATGAAAAGAGGGAGTAATAATGAAGCAAATTTCGCCAAACATAAATCATAGTGTTCCTTTTCAACCATATGGACAGATGATGCAATGGATGCCTTATCATCAAGTTCCTGCCCAATTGCCCAACCCGGGTGTACTAGCAGAAACAATGCAAAGTTCAGGTTTAATGGGTTTGTTAAAGAAACTTAATCCCTTGAGTGGAAATTTAGGAGAAACCCTTGACCAGATTCAAACGATCGTAAAAATGACTCAATCTATTACTCCGAAAATACAACAGTACGGTCCATTGATTAAAAATCTACCGAATATGCTCGCGCTAATGAAAGAATTTAATGATTCTGAAGATGACGAGCAGACCGACCATGACTCTACCGATGATGAAAAAGACTCAACTGACGAACTCGATAAAATACTAGGCATCCAACAAAGCGATGAAGAAGAAAAAAGTAATGACATTCCTTTAAAACAACCGTGTGAAAATAATCAAACGACGGATAATATTGGCGATAATCTATTTAAAATTGAAGCTTTGAACGATCAAGAAAAACCAGAGTATAATGCACCAACGCTCTATATTTGATTATTAAATAACTACATCTTACAATGAAAAAGAAAAGATGAAAGTGGGGGATAAAGTTGACAGAAAGTAATCAAGCACTCGCAACGTTTGCTGGAGGTTGTTTTTGGTGTATGGTTGAACCTTTTGATCAACAACCAGGTATTAACAAAGTGACTTCCGGTTACACTGGTGGGCATAAGGAAAATCCAACATATGAAGAAGTTTGCCAGAACACAACGGGACATTATGAGGCCGTTCAAATTAGTTATGATCCGGTCATCTTTCCATATGAGAAGCTAGTCGAGTTATTTTGGCAACAGATTGATCCAACTGATCCCGATGGCCAATTTAATGATCGAGGTCACTCCTATCAAACGGCAATTTTTTATCATGATCATCAGCAAAAACAAATTGCAGAAAAATCAAAGCAAGCCTTAATAGAGTCAGGTAAATTCAAACGCCCTATTGTAACTAAAATTCTACCTGCCCAAGTATTTTACCCAGCAGAAGAAGAACATCAACATTATTATAAAAGGAATCGTTTCCATTATAATTTATATAAAAAAGGATCCGGCCGAGAAGCGTTTATTCAAAGACACTGGAAACCACACTTTTCAAAAGAAGAGTTAAAATCAAGATTAACACCGATCCAGTATCAAGTCACGCAAGAAGGTGGGACGGAAACTCCATTCCAAAATGAATATTTTGATTTAGCGGATGAAGGGATTTATGTAGATATTGTTAGTGGGAAACCTCTATTCTCTTCATTGGACAAATATGATGCAGGATGTGGATGGCCAAGCTTTACAAGGCCTATTAATCATAATGAACTAGAGGAAACTCTAGATACATCGCATGGTATGCGCCGGGTTGAAGTTAGAAGTAAAACAGCTGGTAGCCATTTAGGACATGTCTTCGATGATGTGCCAGTTGAGGCAGGGGGTAGCCGTTACTGTATAAACTCTGCCGCCCTGAAGTTTATTCCGAAAGATAAACTTGAAAAAGAAGGCTATGGAAATTACTTAAGCTTATTTAACGTAGATTGTAAAATTAAGCTAGACAACTAAAAAAGTCATTTATGATACACTCTTACTATACTTCCACCACGAAGAATAGGAGTGATCATAAATGACCTACACCCATCTTACCACGGAT
>NZ_JAHLQM010000051.1 GCF_018919165.1 Amphibacillus sp. MSJ-3
GCTCGCTTCCTTCAGATTCCGCGTCACCACGGACACCCTTGCGTTAGGCTAACCACTACTTCTGCCTTCATGGCTCGGGACTCTCACCCTAGAGATTACATCCATGCCAGGCACACTAAAAAAGTGCCATGTATGGATAACATACATGGCATTTTTCTATTCTTAATTTTTTTTATCCCAGCTTTAAAGTCACACGATCTTACTTCCCGATGTGTTAATTTTTGTTCAATTGGAAAGTAAAAACTTGATCTTAAATCAGTCTTTTGTTTGGAACTACAAATAATCTAGGTTCATTATATGTTTTACCAGGTCTTTATACTAAATTAGGAAAAACTTATATTCTTTAAAAATACTTATGACTATGATAAAAAGTCATTTTTTTAATAGATTTCATAATACCGATTTTATGTCAAATTGCTACAAAAACTATTTCTTCAGATGATTTCCTAACTACAAGATGGGTCTAAGCCCAAATTGTATAAGATAAACTTCATCAATTAGTGGAGGTTGGGCTCACATGTGCTAGGTCATGCAGACCCTTCCACAGGACCTGGTTATTTAATCTGCCTTCTCCTATCCCCACTGATTATTACTAGCATATAGTCATCGATATTTCAAATCAAGCTCTCGGTAAACGGCCTCAAAATATAACATTAAAAAAAGCACTTTCATCCACCTTTTTTAAGTGAAAGTGCTTTTTGGTTGTCTACTACATCGCTTTACTTCGTTTTATTAATAGAAAATAGCTTTTTTCATTAACCTTTCGTTGCCTGAATTAAGTTTTCAATAGTTGACCGTTTATTTTCATGTAAACTAATCACGATCTTGCTACCGACGATGACACCATCGCAATAACGACTTAATTCTTTTACTTGTTCAGGATTTGATACACCGAAGCCAGCGATCACGGGCTTCTTGCTAATTGCTTTTAGCTCTGTTAAATAATGACCGATCGATTCAATGAATTTGCTCCGTTCTCCCGTTGTTCCTGTCACAGTCACAGCATATAAAAAACCAGTCGTCCTCTCGGCAATTTGAGTCAACCTTTCCTTTGAACTGGTTAAAGTAGCTAAACGAATAAGTGCAAGTCCTTCACTTGCAATAAGTTCTGGGAGGTCCCCCTCTTCCTCTAATGGCAAATCAGGAATGATCAAACCGGAGACGCCAGCCTCAGCACAGTCCTTTATACATGTTTCCAAGCCATAGGCATAAATGGGATTAAAATAAGTCATTAGTACAATTGGAATGGAGCGTTGCTTCTTTGTTTGCTTTAAGATCTCTAAAATAGAAGATAAATTTACTCCTTGCTTAAGTGCTCGAAGTCCAGCCGCTTGGATAACGGGGCCATCTGCGACAGGATCTGAAAAGGGAATGCCAAGTTCAATTGCTGTTGCTCCCGCTTCAGCTAAAAAGTTAATTTGCTCTGGGAGTTGGTCAAGACCACCATCCCCTGCCATAATATAAGGAATAAAAATTTTATCACCATTTGCTAATGTCTCTTGTAAGCCTTGCTCTAATTTATTTATTGACATTTAAATCACCTCCAAGTGCAGATTGAACTGTTTCAACGTCCTTATCTCCACGTCCGGAAAGGCAGACAACAATTGATTGATCTGGATTCATTTTGGGTGCTAGTTTAGCTAAATAGGCGATTGCATGTGCACTTTCCAAAGCTGGAATAATCCCTTCTGTTTGTGAAAGTAGCTTTAATCCCTCTAAGGCTTCAGTGTCTGTGACCGAACGATAGGTGACACGATTAATCTCCTTCAAATGACTATGTTCAGGGCCAACACCTGGATAATCAAGTCCAGCTGAAATAGAGCTAGCTTCCTCAATTTGACCATATTGATCCTGAAGTAAATAGGTCATCGTCCCATGCAAAACGCCCACTTTACCATCTGTTAATGTAGCAGCATGCTTACCTGATTCAATCCCACTTCCGCCTGCTTCAATACCATACAATTTTACCTTCTGATCATTAATAAATGGATAGAACATCCCGATTGCATTGCTTCCACCGCCAATGCATGCAAGAATAGCATCAGGAAGGCCACCTTCTGCAAGAGCAAATTGTTGTTTCGTTTCACTGCCAATTATACTTTGAAAATCACGAACGATTTTCGGAAAAGGATGAGGACCAACAACTGAACCGAGAATATAGTGGGTATCTTCAACATTTGTCACCCAGTAACGAAGCGCCTCATTGACAGCATCCTTTAAGGTCCCACTTCCTTGGCTGACCTCTACGACCTTTGCTCCAAGGAGTTCCATTCGAAAAACATTTAGTTTTTGTCTACGGATATCTTCCTTACCCATAAATATTATACATTCAAGACCTAGCAGTGCCGATACGGTTGCCGTTGCAACTCCATGTTGGCCCGCACCTGTTTCAGCGACGACTTTTTTCTTACCCATTCTTAGAGTTAGCAAAGCTTGCCCAAGGGCATTATTAATTTTATGTGCCCCCGTATGATTAAGGTCTTCACGCTTTAAATAGATTTTCGCACCACCGAATGCTTTCGTTAAGCGTTCAGCATAATAAAGCGGTGTTTCTCTGCCGACATATTGTTTTAAATAGTTTGCCAGTTCACTTTGAAAATTAGGATCATCGATTGCCTCCTGGTAAGCCGCTTCAAGCTCAATAATCGCTGGCATTAATGTTTCTGGGACAAATCTGCCTCCAAATGAACCGAAATGTCCGGTTAAATCTGGTTGTTGATAAATTGACATCTTCTTCACCTTACTCCCTTTACATTTAGAATAAATTGTTTGATCTTCTGCACATCTTTAATACCACCTGTTTCAACACCGCTTGATACATCAACACCCACTGGCTGAACTTGACTTATTGCTTCGATCACATTATTTGGTGTTAAACCACCTGCTAGGATTAATTTCTCACGGACACTTGGAATCGAATCGATTAAGCCCCAATCAAACACCTCACCACTACCAGCTTCTGGACCGTCAATCAGAAGATAATCTACAACGGGTAGGTAATCCTCCACTTGGCCGAGGTCACTTTCTGTTCGAATCGATAGGGCTTTGATAACTGGCACTTGACTATTCAAGCAGTCTGCTACGGTTTCATGTCCATGTAATTGAACATAATCAAAATTTACCCGCCCTGCCATCTGATTTATTTCTGAAATAGGTGTATCAACAAAAACACCGACTGTTTTTACTGTATGTGGTAATTGTTTATTGATTTGAATTGCCTCTGTCACTGTCACCTGTCGTTTACTTTTAGCAAAAACAAAACCAAGAAAATCAGCACCCGCCTCTAGGGATGCAAGAGCCGCCCCAATCGTTCGAATTCCACAGATTTTAACAAGCATCATATTCACCTCATTTCAAGAACTCAACAAATGTTTGTTGTAAATTCTGCGCCCGCATCAGTCTTTCTCCAACTAAAATGGCTTGCGCACCTGCTTCCCTCAACCGTAAGACATCTTTACCTGTTTGAATACCACTTTCACTAACTAAAATCTGACGATCACGATCAATAAAATGGGCAAGCCGTTCAGTTACCGCTAGGTCTACTTCAAATGTTTTTAAATTTCGATTATTAATGCCTACAAGTTCTACGCCAATTCGCTGGGCTAAGTCAACTTCTTCTTGATTGTGAACTTCAAACAGTACTTCTAAGCCAAGCTTAGTCGCATATTGGTAAAGGTCATTTAGTCGGTCTTCTGGTAAACTTGCTGCAATTAACAAGATGACATCAGATCCACAACAATAAGCCCGGTCAATTTGTAGCTCATCAATTATAAAATCTTTATTTAGTATTGGGAGATCAACCACACTTCTTACTGCTCTTAAGTCAGCATAGGAACCTTTAAAAAAGGAGTGATCCGTCAATACCGAGATCATTGAGGCACCAAGCCTTTCGTATAACTTCGCTTGATGCTTTGGATCAAGATTCGGATTGATCATCCCCTTCGATGGTGAGGCGCGTTTAAATTCAGCGATTACTTGTAATGATTGATCTTTTTGACATTGAGCAGTAAAGGAGCGTATCGGTCTTGGGCTTTTTTCGGTTAAGGGTGAAAAGTGCTTTTTTAATTGTTCAACCTCTTTTTCTTTTTCTAATAAAATCTCTGAAAGGATCGTCATTTTTCTATCTCCTGTTTGATCTTTTTACTATAATGGATTAGGCCATCTAATCGCCTTAAAGCTTCTCCAGAATCTATACTCTCACGTGCCAATTCAATCCCCTCCCGTACAGTTTTGGCTGTGCCATTAGCAAAAATGCCTAAGCCAGCATTTAATAAAACAACCTCTCGATGTGGTCCGGCTTCACCATTCAACACGCTTTTTAATATCCTAGCATTTTCCTTGGCACTGCCACCTTTAATTTGTTCATTCCCTACCAGTGGCAAGTCAACTTCTGTTGGGGTAATCGTAAATGGAGTTAAATTTCCTTCATTTAATAAAACACAATGATTTTCACCAGCTAATGAAGCCTCATCCATATAGCCTGCACCGTTGATCACAAGTGCCCGCCTTCTTCCTTGTTGATGAAGAGCACCTGCCATTTGCTCTAATAAATCACGGCGATAAATACCTAGGAATTGTGTGGATAACTGAACAGGATTTGTTAATGGACCGATTAAATTAAAGATAGTCGGAATCCCTAAACTACGACGAATTTTCATAACCTGTTTCATATCTGGGTGGACATGAGGTGCATATAAAAAAGCAATCCCGTTGACCTTGATCAATTCACTCATCTGTTCAGGTGTTGCACTGAGTTCAACCCCAAGTGATTCTAAAACATCCGCGCTACCCGTTTGACTAGAAATACTTCGATTTCCGTGTTTGGCTACCTTAATTCCTGCACCTGCAAGTACAAAAGCACTCGTTGTACTAATATTAAAACTTTGTGAGTGATCACCACCCGTTCCGCAGTTATCCATGACATCTGTGATCATAGGTGCCATTGGAATCGCTCTTTGGCGAATTACATTAACAAGTCCCGTTATTTCACTAACTGATTCACCCTTATACTTTAAAGCCGTTAAAAATCCACCAACAATTGATTCAGGTGTTGCTGGGTTAAACATGAATTGAGCAGCTTCCTCCATTTCCGTTACCGTTAGGTCTGCCCCAGATAACACTTTTTCCAGATAATTTTTCATTTGGCTTTCCCCCTCTCTGATTGTAAGCAATGGTTTCGTCATTACTTATTAACAATTGACTAAATCAATGTGCAAAATTAAGATTGAACCACCTCCAATAATGCTTTTGCCTTATTTAATGTTTCTTGATACTCAGTGCTTGGATCTGAATCATGGACAATACCAGCACCAGCTTGCACATAAGCTTGATTGTCTTTTATAACCATCGTTCGAATCGCTAGTGCAAAATCGAGATCACCATTCATATTGATATAGCCAATTGCTCCAGCATAAACACCCCGTTTAACCTGTTCTAAATCATTAATAATCTGCATCGCTTTTATTTTGGGTGCACCTGAAACGGTCCCTGCAGGGAAAAGTGAAATCAATGCGTCGATTGACGTGTATGGCTCATCTAGCCTTCCTGTTATTTCAGACACAATGTGCATCACATATTGATACCGCTCGATCACCATATATTTAGGAATTTGAATTGAGCCCTGTTTACAAATCTTACTCAAATCATGTCTACTTAAATCAACCAACATTTCATGTTCAGCTCGCTCTTTAGGATCTGCTAAGAGTTCATCAGCCAAAGCTTTGTCTAGCATTGGTGTGTTACCTCGAGGTTTTGTTCCTGCGATTGGATTAGTAATAACTGTCCTTTCATTCACTTTAACTAAGCTCTCTGGCGATGTCCCAAGGACAAGATAATCATCAAAGTCTAAATAAAACATATATGGAGATGGATTGCTTAACCTTAAACGACGGTAAAAGGAAAATGGGTCACCAGTAAAGTGTGCTTTCATTCTTTGAGATAGAACGACCTGTGAAACATCCTGCTCATAAATATAACGTTGAATTTCTTTGACCTTCTCGATAAAAGTTGCTTGATCTAGCGATGACTCGAATGTTAGTTTTGTTACTTTATCATGCTGTTCTTTTGGGTC
Source organism: Amphibacillus sp. MSJ-3 (assembly GCF_018919165.1). GTDB lineage: Bacteria > Bacillota > Bacilli > Bacillales > Amphibacillaceae > Amphibacillus. Next base: position 6,071 of record NZ_JAHLQM010000051.1, read on the forward strand.
GGTAAAAATTTGATCAACTAGTTGATCGAGTCTTGCCTTTAATGCTGAATGACTTCTTGACTTTGACAGGTCAACCGCAATTAAGGTTAGGCTCTGGTTTTTATGGTCAAAAATCAGGACATCTTGATAGATCATAAAATGTATGTCTGGCATATCAATTTCGTCATCTAGCACACTTCCGATCTCCGCATATTGACGAATACTATCGTAACCGACATAACCAACTGCCCCACAATAAAAATCAAATGGTAACCCTAGATCAACTTGTGGTATATGTTGCTTGACTATCTCGAGTGGCTTGCCAATCAAGGTTTCTGTTTGGCCATCCACTTTTATTATCGTTTCTTCACCCTCCCCAATCATTTCCTTGAATGGGTTCACACCAATAAAAGAGAAACGTCCTTTATCTTGATGATTACTTGAACTTTCTAAAATAAACTTCTTCTCACCTTGTAGTCGATTGAAGATAGCAATCGGTGTTAAAGTATCCCCATTAATCTCTCGCTTTTGATATTGGTAAGCCAATGTTAATCACTCCTCCATTTTTTTATAAATCATTCATTGTTAGATATAAACTTTGCCTTCACCACTATGGATTGAAAATTTATTGCCAACTTATACAAAAAGTCCCCTAAATAAATTTAAATTATTTAGGGGACGATTAAAGTAAACCGTGGTACCACCACCATTTTAGAGATTGTTAACTCTCTACACTTTGATCCAATCACGGGGATTAGCCGGCTCTTCCTACTCCATTCTGTTCAGAAAAGCTCTAGTAAGTCCATTCAGCTTCCTTGTTATACTGAGTTTCCAGCAGCCTCAGCTCTCTTTGATAACCAATCATAAGCTTACTATTCTTACATCATCAATTTTTAATTATGCAATTGTTTTTTTTCAATTTGTCACATCAATAGAAGGTCTCCAACCAAGCATTTAATCCTTCCGGCCATTAAAAAAGGCCCCCTCGTTCCTGAATAAAGGACGAGAGAACCCGTGGTACCACCTTGATTAGCATATAATGCTCACTAAACGATCGGATCAATAGTTGATTAATCGCTGTTTCTCTGATAACGGTGAAACAACCTCCGTCAAAGCTTACTAGGCATTATGCCGTTTAGTTTGAATGCTCAAAAGTCCATTCACTTAATTTTTCACACTAGTTTCCACCAACCACTAGCTCTCTATCGTAAAAAAATAAGCTACTCCTCTTTATCATTGCAGAATTAGTATTTTGTTGCTTACTATCATAGTATGCTTAAGATTCAATGTCAACACAATTAAATGAATTTTCTAAAAAGTTTGTTAAATCTCGATTATTTCTTCTTTTATCTTCTCCCCTAAATGACGCCCTGGTTCATCTGGATAACAAATCAGCTCATCTCCTATAGCTAAATCAATAACAGCCTTTGCTGTCCGATCGGCAGCTAGTAAATGGACGCTATCCGCTTCTTGAACCGTAACTGATATTTCCTGATTTGTTTTTAATTCTTGACAAACAATTCGAATAAATGGTCTTTTCTCTATTTTCACTCGTCCGATTGGTACAAGACGGCTATCGTTATCCTTCCAGATCGGAACTTTCATCCCTGGTTTTATTTCTGCTAAATAACCCGTCTTCCCTCCGTCTAAAAGAAGATAATGATGATAGGCTCCTGCATTGATTCGGAATGGCCGTGGCGGGTAGGTATCTGTTGTTCGATTTTCTGACACAGCCATTAAATAACCTTTACCTGTATTGCCAATCAACAGACCTTCGATTGGATCTAGCTCATCAATCAAATCTAAACATACTCTTGCCCCCTCACCAATTGACTCGATTTTAATCACTTTTGCCGTTTCAAATTCTACCATGATTAACTCCCCCTAAAATTCCAAATCTTACTGCTTTTCTAATTGTTTAATATCATATACAATATGAATGGAATTGACAAATATACAGGAGGGCGACACGTGAGAAAAGGATTAATTATTTTGTTTTTACTATTAATCATTACTTTTGGTGTAATTGGAGTTCTACAAGATCATACGGATCGAGGCGTTAAACTAGAGGAGCAAGCAATCAGCCAGCAAATAAATAGCAACAGCTAAAAAGAGAGCAAGACGGATCATCTTTGCTCTCTTTTTTCATGCACTTTATTCTAATATCGTTACATCTACTTCTCGTACACCCCAACTAAGGGCATCCTCTTTTGTTGGAACATGAATATCAATTTTATTCCCTTTAATTGCTCCACCAACATCACCAGCGACTGCTTCGCCATAACCTTCAACATAAACGCGTGTGCCTAGTGGAATAACAGATGGATCTACTGCGATAACTTTCATATCACGATCCTCATTTAAATTTAAGCCTGTTGCTGTGATTCCTGTACATCCATCACATTCAGCAGTATAGGCTGTCGCTGTCATCGATAAAGTCTTCTCTTCAGACTGTTGCTTTTGTGACTGTTCGTCTGATTGCTCTGATTCAACTTGGTCAGCTTCAGTATCTTCTGGTGCTGATGCGGGTTGGGCTGGCTCTTCCTCAAGATCATACTCAACCGCTTCAGCATTTGGATAAATGACAAGTTCATTTCCCACCCTGATTAGATCAGAACTGAGTTCATTCCAATTCATTAAATCAACAACAGTCACTTGATATTCTTTAGCTAAGGCATACAATGTATCCCCTTGCTCTATTTGATGAATAATTTTTTCTTCCTCTACTTGTACTTGAAGAATTTGTCCTGGATAAATAAAGTTAGAATCAAGATCATTCAACTCATATAATGATGTAACCGTTGTTTCATAGTCTTGAGCAATTTTCCATAGACTATCTCCTGATTCAACTTGATATTCTTGTGCATGAAGTGTTGCTGGTATAACTGTCGATAAAGCTGTTGCAGTAATAAACGACATAACCATCTTCTTCATTTTGATTGCCTCCTTTTTAATAAGCAGTATTCATCTTAATACAAAACTAAAAGCTATAGGTTACAAAGCAATTAAAGGTTAATAAAAATAATGCGTCTCCCTGTTACATTTGTCATTGTGGGGCAATAAATCAGTTTTTTATACATCATATTGTTATTTTCTTTACTTTTTTTCTTTTGTTTTGGGTTTAGTCGGGTATTCTTCAATCGATTTCCAATGTTAATAAAATCGAGTAGAGTGAACGAATCGTGATTTGATTCGTTCGACCCTCTCACACCACCGTACGTACGGATCCGTATACGGCGGTTCAATAATTTGAGTGTACAAACTGGTATTTCTCGGATA
>NZ_JAHLQM010000052.1 GCF_018919165.1 Amphibacillus sp. MSJ-3
GGATCAATAACAATTATTCTCTTTTCCAAGAACATTAAATTAGTATTTAACCAATTTTTAATAGCTAAATCTCATGTTTTTATTTATTCCTTAGTTTTCATAGAACTTTTTACATTACCCCAAAAAACTTAATCGACTTTTATCCATTGGTGTATAGTGAAAGTTCCAACTACTTTAAGAAAACAAATGCAACTATTTTTCAAACATGGATGGCCCGCTTCACTCACTGGGACTTTTTATTCTCCATGAACTAGGCAAAAATTTTTTCAATCTAAATGGTACATCGTCCTACTAAGATCATTTAGGACTGCTGCTAGTCATCCGATCGAATATATTTGTAGTTACCCGCCCATGCAAATACTTTCCAGATAAACTAAGTGAGTTTAGCAAGCTGTTATTTCCTACTTATCATGTTTCGTTTACTTTGCATTGATGAAGAGAAGAACTGACAGACGGGTTAGAGGGGAAAAACGTTAGTGATGATCAGCCCTTCAACTGTTAAAAATGACTGATCATCACAAAATAAGCTTACTTAATTTCTCTTTTTAGCAAATTAACCGCATCCTCATCAAAGCTTACGAGTGCATACAATCTTGCAACTGTACTTGCTGATATATCCTGGTTATCATTGAAATATACGATTAAATTTCTTATTAATTGTAGCCATAGCTTCCTAATTTGCTTTCTTTCTTCAAAGACCCACTTCGATTTCAATTCTTCTAAATAATCCCCTTGATAGGCTTCTAGTAAAGTAAAGTAGTTAGTGATTGATAGCTTATCTCCTTCTAATAACTCGATAGCTGAGAACTTCCATTCATTAGATTGAACTTTCACACCATTCATCTTAACTTGATAAAATTCATCCTGACTAATTATTCGAATCGGAATTCCCGTGTTCTGAATGACTTTTCTTATTTGATAAATTGTAGAATACAATTGTGAATGTGCCTTATTCCAAAGAAGATTTGTCCACATCAAATTTGTTAGTTCACTTTTCGGAATGGCTTGGTTATGATTTTGAATCAAATATGCAAATAGTTCTTTCGTTTTAGCCGTCCGCCATCTGATTTCTAGTGGATGGCCATCTTTTTCAATCAGAAAAGCCCCTAAGTTTTGAATGGTATAATTAGAGGTCGAGTTTATGGAATTCGATTCAAGCTTATTTTCTTTCTTGATCCGATCAATAGTTAGCTGTAACCGATCCTTTTGTAAAGGTTTTAAGATATAATCTAATGCATTTAATTCAAATGCTTTCACAGCGTATTCATTATAAGCAGTCACAAAAATAATATGTAGAGATGGTTGAATATTTAATAGTTCATCAGCTAAATCAATCCCTTTCACACTAGGCATATGGATATCTAAAAAGACTGCATCAATCTTGTGATTTCGGATATGAGCAATCAGATTTTTAGGATCACAGTATTTCCCTACAACGCGCACACCCTCAATTTTATTTAGTAGCGATTCTAAGTATTCTAATGCCAAGGGTTCATCATCAATTATACAAATGTTTAACATTTGATCCCCTACCTAATTAAATTATAATTTTTTAGAGAAAGGCTAGTTAATACCTAAGTGCATTTATCCTAAATTAACTGACTATAAGTCCCTCATTTCAATCATACAAGGGAAATCATCTGATGATATATATGGGATCTATAATCAGTAATAGCCTGATTTATTCATCTAGCACTTAGTAAGGGATGAAGAACGCTCCTTCTCTGTGCTGAAATTCCGTTTTATTCTTCACCTTTAAAAATAGATCTAAATAAATCATATCTGAAAGTTGTACTTAGCTATCCTTTCGTGATCTATACAATTTCTATACAAGCACTAATTGTAAAATGATCCACTTTTATTGTTAGTACTTTCAAATTTTGAAATTCACTATAATGACAAGTATTGTTAAAAAATGAGAGGGATTAATATGAGAGACAAAAAACGCCTTCAATCTGAAGACGCATTTATGATTATACTATTGAAGTTTAAAATGATATTGCCAGGTTTTATAAAACGACCCACACCATTACTCAAATATGTATTGGTGGAGGTGGTGGGATTTGAACCCACGTCCAAAGATATCGCCACTCAAGCATCTACATGTGTAGTTGATTTATTTAAGTTTCGCTAACTACTCTGCCAATCAACGGGCGCCCTAGTAGCTAGTCTGATTAAGCTCTTCTTAACATCTTCAGACAGCAGATGAAAAGCGTATCCCGCTTAAAGTTGAGACCCTATCCCCGACACACGGGCGATGTTAGGAAGGATCCTTTAGCATTGCTTATGCAGCAGCTAAAGAGTAATTGTTTGTTTTGCCAGTTATTATTGGCGATTAACGTTTAACGAGCCGTAACCTCGACACGCAACTTGAGCTCAAACTACCCTTGTCGAATCCGGAACACCCCCAGAAAAGGGTAAAAACATAACAATCAATTATGATTAAATTGTTCTATTTCACTATTTATTATATCAAAAAACTAAGATTTAGCAAGCTTTATTGATACTGATCTTTCAAGGCTCGCTCTACATCTCGTTTCGCTTGCTTCCGTTTTAAATCCTCACGCTTATCATACTTTTTCTTTCCTTTTCCTAAGCCAATTAATACTTTTGCCATTCCATTTTTAAGATAAATCTTTATTGGCACAAGTGAATAACCGGATTGTTGGGTTTCACCGATTAATTTATTAATTTGTTTTCTGTGTAATAGCAACTTTCTTGTTCGAGTCGGTTCATGATTATAACGATTGCCCTGTTCATATGGGGAAATATGGAGATTATACAAGAAAACTTCTCCACGCTCAACTCGAGCAAAGCTGTCCTTCATATTGGCACGACCAGCGCGAATCGATTTGATCTCAGTCCCTTGTAAAACAAGGCCTGCTTCAAAGGTCTCTTCAATAAAATAGTCATGGTTTGCTTTTTTATTCCGAGCCATTACTTTACTGTTATCTTTGGGCATATATAACCCTCCTTCATCTTAGCCAATCTCTATTTTAACAGGTTTAATAAGGAAAAACAATTTCCCTTTTTACCACAGGCTAACGAACCAGCAAGCTTGTCTCTCGATATGCTTCTTTACTTAGAGGTCTTTGCTTTCCACAATCGCTGAGTAGGGTATGAAGGTTTTTTTCAATTGAGTAATGAAATAAAAGAGTGGTATGGCTAACCATTCTTTTGTTATGAGAAATATTATTTACGTTTTTTCTTCTTTTTTGCTTTTGGTGGTGTTAGACTTCTTTTCTTTTCTGCCTTCTTACTTTTGGTTTCCTTCTTCTGTTTATTCACAACTTTATCCAGACGGTTCACTTTCTTTTTCATACCGACGACTTCAAAGTCAATCGCTTGTTCTTCTAAGTTCACACCAGCGACTTTAATCGTAAGTGCATCACCAATACGGAAGACATTTCCTGTCCGTTCACCAATCATCGCATAACTGCGCTCATCATAATGATAATAATCATCGGTTAGGTCACTGACATGAACCAAACCCTCAACTGTATTTTCCAGTTCAACAAATAAACCAAATCCAGTAACAGAACTAATGACACCATCGAATGCTTCGCCAATTTTATCTTGCATATATTCAGCCTTTTTTAAATCATCCGTCTCTCGCTCCGCATCAACAGCGATTCTTTCCCGTTCCGAAGTATGCTTAGCGATTTCAGGTAATCGTGCCTTCCAGTCGTTTTGTGTTTTTGGATCTATCTTTCCTTCAATTAAATAAGTACGAATTAACCGATGGACAATTAAGTCGGGGTATCGTCGAATTGGTGCAGTAAAATGAGTATAAAACTCTGTAGCAAGACCAAAGTGACCAAGACTATGATGATCATATTTCGCTTGCTTCATTGATCTAAGCATTACCTTCGAAATAATCATTTCTTCTTGTTCACCTTTTACCAAATCGAGTACCTGTTGTAAAGCTTGAGGATGGATCTCATTGGCTGTTCCTTTAACATGATAACCAAATTGACCAACAAATTGATAGAAACTTTGTAACTTTTCTTCATCCGGATCTTCATGAATACGATAAATAAAAGGGATATCTAACCAGTGAAAGTGTTCAGCTACCGTTTCATTTGCAATTAACATAAATTCCTCGATTAACCGTTCTGCAACAGAGCGCTCTCTTATAACAACATCAACAGCATGTCCGGCATTATCAACAACAACTTGTGCTTCTTTAAAATTAAAGTCAATCGCTCCACGACCAAATCGTTTCTGGCGTAATAGCCCAGCAAGTTCTTCCATCGCCTCCAACATAGAAATATATTCACTATATTTCTCTCGCAGTGTTTGATCTTGGTCAACTAGAATTTGATTTACTTCCTTATAGGTCATACGTGCAGAACTATTAATAACACTTTGGAACAGATCATGATTAACAACTTCACCTTGCAAATTAATTTCCATTTCACAGGCTAAGGTTAAACGGTCTTGTCCAGGATTCAATGAACAAATTCCATTTGATAAGCGATGTGGCAGCATCGGAATCACCCGATCAACTAAATAGACACTTGTCCCCCGTTCATATGCCTCTTGGTCTAATGGTGAACCTTGCTTGACATAGTAGGATACGTCTGAAATATATACACCTAACTGATAATTTCCGTTTGGCAATTTCACTACCGACACCGCATCATCCAAATCCTTTGCATCTTCCCCATCAATTGTAATGATTTGCTTATGTCTTAAATCACGTCGATTTTCAACTTCACTAGCATAGATTTCATCAGGAACATTCTCTACTTGCGACATCACTTTTTCAGGAAAGTCAATGGTGAGATCGTATTTGTAAATAATTGAGAGAATATTCATCCCAGGGTCATTTTTGTGACCAAGTATTTCAACAATTTCACCCTCCGCTGACATTGTTCCTTCAGGGAATTTTGTCAGATGAACAATCACTTTATGACCTGTCATTGCACCATGTGATTGGTCTTTTTTTATAAAAATATCATTGGGGATTCGTTTATCATCAGCGATAACAAAACCAAAGCTTCCTTTATCTTCATAGGTGCCAATGATTCGAGTTGAATGACGCTCAATGATTCGTTCGACAACTCCTTCATAGCGCTTATCACCTATCTGATCAGCTTCAATTCGTACGAAAACACGATCATTATTCATTGCACCATTTAAATCAGTAGGATTAATATATATATCAGCTTGTTCCTCATCTTCGGGGATAAGAAAAGCAAAACCTTTCTTATGCATTTGAATTTTCCCTTTCACCAAACCGATCCGTTCAGGCAAACAATATCGGTTTTTTCGTGTTAAGATCAATTCTCCCTCGTTTTCCAATGCATTCAAGGTTTTAATCACAGAAGCAAAAGCTTTCGCATCATTTGAATCCAACTCTATTCCAGCAAAAATCTCATCAACACTTAGTGGCTTTTTCGCTTCCTTATTAAAAAAAGACATCAGTTTATCTTTTAAGTCATTCATTTTTTCACCTTCTTTCTATTTAATATGCACCTTTTATCATCATTTAATCCCAATCAAGGGATTCTAGAAATTGGTATACATCCTGGTGTAAATCTTCTCTTTTAGGCCCTAAAGTTATCGCGTGACCTGCATCTTGATACCATTTGATTTGTTTATGATCTGACTCAACAGTATCGTAGATATATTTTGCACTGACTGGATCGATAATCTGATCATCTTCAGCTTGAACAACAAATGTAGGAGTATAAATTGTATCTAAATGGGTTTTTACCTCATTAATTAAATGAGCAACTTGGTTAAACAAAGGTCTAGAATCTTCAACTAATTGTTCCACCTCTGATTCAACTTCCACCTTATTCTTACCTTCCACTTTCTTATATTGGCTTGCATAATACCGGAAACCATCATCAAGTCGATGATTCTTATCTAATATCATGGGTGTACACATTGGAATCATCCCAACAAGAGGTTCAGAATACGATAATTTCAGTCCTAACACTCCACCTAGCGATAATCCAGCTATAGCTATTTTCTCATAACCTTGTCCTCTTAATCTTTGATAGGCCTCTTGAACATCAGTCCACCATTCTTTTGCCCCGCCCTCAATTAAAGCCTCTGGTTCTTTTCCGTGACCACGAAGGATAGGAGCATAAGAGGTATAACCTTTCTTTTGCAAAAAGCGTCCAAGCATTCTGACATCTGCACTATGTCCGGTAAAGCCGTGTAATAATAATACCGCTCTTTCTCCCTCTTCAAACATAAATGGCTTTGGTGGTTTAATTTTCATTTAATCTTTCTCCCTTCACATAAGACATTTTCTATTATATATTTTTGTACATCTCGGGTAACTATGGTTTATCTTAACAAACTTAATCATTAGCTGCATTGTTTTTGTTTGTCTTAAAGCGAAAAAACCCCCCAATCGTTAAATCAATTGAGAGGTTCATATCGATTCATTTTTACAATACATAAGCTAACAAAAATGCTAAAATAAAAAATAATACAGAAGCAACCACCGACGCTCTATGTAACACAGCATCAATACCACGTGCCTTTTTCTTACCGAATAATTGTTCAGCACCACCTGAAATCGCTCCAGAGAGGCCTTCACTTTTACTTGACTGCATCACAACAAGAGCGATGAGTACAATTGATGTAATAACCAATAACGTAATTGCAACACCTTGCATGGGTGCGCACACCTCCTAAACAATCACTAACTACAATAATAAATTTATTAATGACAAGTTAATATGCATTATCATTAATTTATCATACCTCACCCCCTGTCCGCAAGTCTTTTTAGTATAGATTCGCTCAAGTCGTTTTCTCTTTTTTAAAAAGAATATTTAAATCATTCATTTTCCTTTCAAATAGAAAAAAACCTAGAAAAATGTTTATAATTATAGTTAATACTTGAATTATGATACCAAGTCACAGTAAAATTAGACTTATGGTATAATCAACATATAACTTAGAATTATTCATTAGGAGGTTTTTTTCATGTCAGTAGAAAAAACAGTTAAAATTACTGCAGAAACTGGCGTCCATGCACGCCCTGCAACAGTTCTTGTTAATAAAGCGGGAAGCTTCTCTTCCGATATTACCTTGGAATACAACGGAAAGTCTGTCAATCTAAAATCAATTATGGGTGTCATGTCTCTAGGCATTCCTATGGATGCTGAATTAAAAATTGTTGCAGATGGTGCTGATCAACAAGAAGCAATCGATGCGATTTATGAAGTTATCAAACAAGAAGGGCTAGGAGAGTAATTGCCAATGAATAAACTACAAGGTATTGCCGCTTCTAATGGAGTTGCCATTTCTAAAGCTTATACACTTGAAACTCCTGATCTTTCTTTTGAGACAAAGAAAGTAGAAGACACTAATCGAGAAATACAGCGCCTACAAGACGCCCTAAATCTTTCAAAATCGGAGCTCGAAAAAATTAAAGAACATGCTCGGCAGTCACTCGGTGATGAGCATGCAGAGATTTTTTCAGCTCATTTGCTTGTTCTCAGTGACCCTGAGTTAATTACACCTATAGAAGATAAAATTAAAACGGATAAAGTAAATGCAGAAGCAGCACTTGATGAAGTCGCTAATATGTTCATTAATATGTTTGAGCAAATGGACAATGCTTACATGCGTGAACGTGCTGCTGATATTAAAGATGTTACAGAACGAGTGATGGCCCATCTGTTGGATGTTTCTTTCCCAGACCCAGCTCTAATTAGTGAAGAGGTCATTATTATTGCAGAGGACTTAACCCCTTCAGATACGGCACAACTAAATAAACAGTTTGTTAAAGGTTTCACCACTAATATCGGTGGTCGAACATCACACTCAGCAATTATGGCACGTTCACTAGAAATTCCAGCTGTTGTCGGAACAAAAACCATTACTAAAGAGGTTAAAGATGGTGATCTTGTTATTGTCGATGGCATTGATGGTGAGATTATCCTTAATCCTTCTGAAGATGTATTAAAACAATATCAAGAGAAACAAGCTGAATTTGCTAAACAAAAGGAAATCTGGGCCAAGCTTAAAGATGAACCAACCCTTTCTAAGGATGGACAACATGTTGAGCTAGGTGCAAATATTGGTACACCAAATGATGTCGAGGGTGTGATTAATAATGGCGGTGAAGCTGTTGGACTTTACCGTACTGAGTTTCTTTACATGGGTAACAGTGATTTCCCAACAGAAGACGAACAATTTGAAGCATATAAATCAGTGCTCGAACAAATGGGTGACAAACCTGTTGTTGTTCGTACCTTAGATATCGGTGGTGATAAAGAATTAAGTTACCTTGATCTTCCAGAGGAAATGAATCCATTTTTAGGTGTACGAGCTATTCGACTTTGCTTGGAACGTAAAGATATCTTTAGAACACAACTTCGTGCTTTACTACGTGCTAGCACATTTGGAAACTTAAAAATTATGTTCCCAATGATTGCGACATTAAATGAATTCCGTGAAGCGAAAGCACTACTACTTGAAGAAAAAGATAATTTGAAGCGAGAAGGCATTCAAGTTTCAGATGATATCGAAGTTGGTATTATGGTTGAAATCCCTTCTACTGCTGTTATTGCTCGTCAATTTGCTAAAGAAGTTGACTTCTTCAGCATTGGTACAAATGATTTGATTCAATATACAATGGCAGCAGATCGAATGAACGAAAGTGTGTCTTATCTCTATCAACCTTATCACCCAGCAATTCTCAATCTCGTAAACAATGTGATTGAAGCTGCTCATGCCGAAGGGAAATGGGCTGGTATGTGTGGTGAGATGGCTGGCGATCCAATCGCGATCCCAATCTTATTAGGATTAGGTTTAGATGAATTTAGCATGAGTGCAACATCAATTTTACCAGCACGAACACAAATTAAGGCACTTTCTAAAGAAGAGTTGGCTTCTTACAAAGATAAATTATTGAGTATGTCAACAGCAGAGGAAGTTGAAGCTTTTATCCGCGAGAAAACAAATCAATAAATCTTTTTAGAGGCTGAGACAAAACCCTATATTAATGAGTAACCGCATGAATCAGATTTTAAAAACCTGATTTCATGCGGTTTTATCTGGCTCTATGTCAAATGGTGTTGGTCAGAGATTCTAATGAGTCGAAATTAATTAAGTGACATTTCTTACGAAATAGAAATGAATACCCGCAGGTGAAATACGCTCCCTTTCCACGGGCA
>NZ_JAHLQM010000053.1 GCF_018919165.1 Amphibacillus sp. MSJ-3
ACTTCCTTCAGTCACTACCTCACGATAGCCACCTTGTCTTTCGCTAACAGTTCCTACTGCCAAGCCTGTAGCGGACTTTCACCGCCTAGTATTTACCCATGCAGGGCGCACTAAAAAAAACAGTGCCTAATTTTACTTAAAATTAAGCACTGTTTTCAATTTATCGGTTTTAAATTCAAAATAATCCAGCATCATTATTTATAATGAATGGCGATCAATTAATGCATTTGCTTCTATTACTTCTTTGTACCAATAAAAGCTTTTCTTTTTGATTCGGCGTAAATCTTTAGGACCGTCTTCATCACGATTGACATAAACAAAACCATAACGTTTTTGATAACCATTTAACCAACTTAATAAATCAGTAAATGACCAAGTGCAGTAACCTAACACATCCACACCATCACTAATTGCACGTTGAATAGCGGCCACATGTGATTCGAGAAAATCAATTCGATAGTCATCATTAACTATATCGCCCTCTTCTAAGGTATCAAAAGCACCTAGACCATTTTCGGTAATTAAAATTGGCAAGTGGTAGCGGTTTGAAATTCGTCGTAGGGCAACGCGTAATCCCTCAGGATCAATTGTCCAATCCCAATCCGTTGTTTCAACATAGGGGTTTTGGACATTTTTGAATAAACCTGGGTTACCTGATTCTTTAGATGAACCTTTCTTACCAGTCGTATTCATAGTAGCTTCTCCGACACCATCAAGTGGATTTGCCTTCACCGTTGCCGTTTGATAATAATTCAACCCCATAAAATCAGGTTTTGCACGTCTCATTAACTCAAAATCTTCTGTTTCAACTTCTGGAGCAAGTCCCTTATCTTCAAGGTAATTCCAGATTACTTGCGGGTAACGACCCCAAGCGTATATATCCATCCACCAATGTGAATTCATTTCTTCAGCATTTTCAGCAGCTATTATATTTTCAGCTTTGCTATCGAATGGATAAATGGGACTATAAGCAAAGCTAGGTCCGATCTTACCATCTTTAACAATTTGATGAAAGGTTTCAATTGCCTTTGCATTAGCAACATTAGCAATATGATTCGCTTGATACATGCGTTTTAAATCTTTTACTCCCGGTGGATGGATACCTGATCGATAGCCAAGCCCGATAAAGATATTTTGTTCATTTAATGTAACCCAATACTTTACACGATCACCGTAGCGTTTAAAAAGGGTAGCACAATAATGATTAAAATCTTCAATAATCTCTCGTGATTCCCATGCCCCATAAGCATCCATCAGTGCCTGGGGAACATCCCAATGATAAAGAGTAACCAAGGGCTCGATATCATAGTTTAGTAATTCATCGATAAGCTCATCATAAAACTGTAAACCAGCTTCATTGACCTTGCCACGTCCTTCAGGGAAAATACGGCTCCATGCAATAGAAAATCGATAGGCTTTTAATCCTTGTTCGGCCATTAATGCGATATCTTCTTTATAGCGATGATAATGATCAACCGCTATATCACCATTTGTTTCTTTAAAAGTTGTCCCTGGTATTTTGGTATAGACATCCCATACAGATGGGCCTTTACCATCTTGATCATATGCCCCCTCAATTTGGTAAGCGGCTGAAGCTGATCCCCATAAAAAGTCTTGTGGAAATGGTTTCAACTGTTTATGTTCCATCATCAATCTCCTTTATTCATTTACTTTACTCTTCTCACTATTATAACTTAATAAGATTATTAAAGTAAATTTTTATTCTTGGAATTTTCCTTCCAACTAAATATTAGATCACCGAATCAGACTTGCGCTAACTCTTAGCCTCACGGTTATTTTCTCTTTCTATAAAAATTGGGTAGTCTTTTTTTTATCATCCTAGGTTAATAACTATAGACGTACACGAATGACGTTTTTATAACATTTTTAAAACGTGTTGAAATTTAACTGATTTTAGGATAAGCTTAGTTTAACTATCTTGTAATCGTTACCAATTAATTTATAAGGATAATTTTTCTTTGCCTAAAATGAGATTATTTTATTGCGAACAACTCTTATCCATGCTACTATAATAGTAATTAATAAATTAATTTAATTAAGTCTTTAAGGGGGCTTCAAATGTGGATACTCAAACATTAATCACTAAATTTACTGAACTTTATCAACCTACAAGTGAAATACGGACTTTCTTTGCACCAGGTCGGATCAATTTAATTGGTGAACATACAGATTACAACGGTGGTTACGTCTTCCCTGCTTCAATATCTTTCGGAACCTATGCGATTGCGGCTAAACGAAAAGACCGAACGATACGGTTTTATTCACTAAACTTTGAAGAAAAGGGAATGATGACCACTAGCTTAGATGATTTGGCATACCGCAAGGAGGATAACTGGACAAACTATCCTAAGGGAATGATTGATTTCTTTATTAAAGAAGGATTTAATATCGATCATGGTTTTGATGTTCTATATTATGGGAATATTCCAAATGGTGCCGGATTATCATCTTCTGCTTCAATTGAATTAGTGACAGGTGTTTTACTTGAATCACTTTATCAACTAAATATCGATCGCATTAAGATGGTTAAGCTGGGACAACAAGTTGAAAATCAATATATTGGTGTCAATAGTGGCATCATGGATCAATTTGCTATAGGAATGGGCAAGAAAAACCATGCCATTCTATTAGATTGCAATACACTGGACTATCAATATGCACCTGTTGATCTTGGTAAATATATTATTATGATCATGAATACAAATAAACGGCGGGAACTGGCAGACTCCAAATATAATGAACGAAGAAGCGAATGTGAACATGCATTAAAAGACTTACAAAGTGAACTTCATATTAACAGTCTTGGTGAGCTATCTGTGGAAATGTTTGAAGAACATAAACATCTGATCCATAATGAGGTAGAACGTAAACGGGCAAAACATGCTGTTTACGAGAACCAACGAACAAAAGAAGCGCTTAACAAGTTACAAGTTAACGACCTAACTGGATTTGGCAAACTTTTAAATGAATCACACTTGTCACTGCAACATGATTATGAAGTGACCGGAATTGAATTAGATACACTTGCTCAAGCAGCTTGGGATCAAGATGGCGTATTAGGTGCACGAATGACAGGTGCTGGATTTGGTGGATGTGCCATTGCATTAGTTGACAAAAACAAAGTAGATCAAGTACAGAAGAAGATTGACGAAATTTACACTAACAAAATTGGTTACTCACCGACGTTCTATCAAGCAACAATTGGCGACGGTGCAAAAGAGTTAAAATTATAAGGAGGGCGTTATAATGAATATATTAGTTTTAGGTGGTGCAGGGTATATTGGTTCCCATGCAGTTTATCAATTAATTGAACAAAATCATCAAGTGATTGTAATCGATAATTTAACAACTGGACATCGTGATGCCATTCATCCAGAGGCTAAGTTTTATGCTGGTGACATTCGTGACCTTGACTTTCTAAGAAGTGTTTTTGAACAAGAGAAGATCGATGCTATCATTCACTTTGCAGCTAACTCACTTGTTGGTGAATCAATGGAGAAACCACTCAAGTACTTTGATAACAACGTTTACGGTACACAAGTCGTCTTACAAGCAATGCAAGAATTCAATGTAAAAAATATCGTCTTTTCATCAACTGCGGCAACCTACGGGGAACCTAATGCTGTTCCAATTACTGAAGATATGCCAACATTACCGACAAGTACCTATGGTGAAACAAAACTGACGATGGAAAAGATGATGCATTGGTGTGAAGAAGCTCATGGCATTCGTTATGTATCTTTACGTTATTTTAATGTTGCTGGGGCTAGATCTGATGCAAAAATCGGTGAAGACCATGATCCAGAAACACATTTGATTCCAATTGTCCTTCAAGTAGCACTTGGGCAACGTGAATTTATTACGATCTATGGTGATGATTATCCAACTGAAGATGGTACCTGCATTCGCGACTATATTCATGTCGAAGATTTAATTGATGCCCACATTCGTGCAGTTGAATATTTAATTGATGGTGGGGAAAGTAATATCTTTAACCTCGGTAGTTCACAAGGTTTCTCTGTTAAGGAAATTATTGAAGCTGCACGAAATGTAACTGGACACCCTATTCCAGAAAAAATCGGTGCAAGACGTTCAGGTGACCCAAGTACTTTAATTGCATCATCCGATAAAGCTAAGACTGTTCTTGGTTGGAAACCGAATCGAACAGAAATCAATCGCATTATTACTGATGCTTGGCGTTGGCATCAAAGTCGTCCAAATGGCTACTAGGAGGGATATCAATGATCGAAACAACAATTGAGCAACTGATTACAAAAGTGATCGAAGCTGGACTAATCGAGGAACGTGATCGAATATATTGTCGTAATCAAATTTTAGGCCTACTTGGGTTGACTACTTTTAAAGAAATAGATGAAGTAGAAACAAAAGCAACGATTCCACAATTGCTTAAACAATTGATTGATCATGCTGTTGAACATAAAGTGATTACTGATGCCTTAGATGAGCGTGAGCAACTTGATGCGCAACTGATGAATATCTTCTTAATGAAACCATCTGAGCTAAATGAAAAGTTTGCAAACTTATACCAAGCAGATCCTATTCAAGCAACAAACTATTTCTATGCATTAAGTCAAACGAGTCATTATATTCAGACAGAAAGAATCGCAAAGAATATTCACTATCAAACAAATACCGATTATGGAAAAATAGATATTACCATTAATTTATCAAAACCAGAAAAGGACCCTTTACAAATTAAAAGAGAGCGCGAGATCAAGCAAACAAGTCATTATCCAACTTGTGTTCTCTGTTTTGAAAATGAAGGCTATGTTGGTCGAACAGGACATCCAGCTCGATCCAATCACCGTGTTATTGATCTTAAACTTGGAGATGAAGACTGGTTCTTCCAATACTCTCCTTATGTTTATTATAATGAACATAGTATTGTTTTCTGCAAAGAGCACCGGCCAATGTTAATTAATAAAGATACATTTAAGCGACTTCTTGCTTTTGTTGAAAAGTTCCCCCACTATTTTATCGGTTCAAATGCTGACTTACCGATTGTTGGAGGAAGTATTTTAAGTCACGACCATTACCAAGCTGGACGATATACTTTTGGAATGACAGAAGCTGAAGATGAGTACAGCTTTCAATTAAATGATTATCCAGAAATTAAGGCCAGCATCCTAAAATGGCCAATGTCTGTCATTCGATTACGAGCAACAAATCCTGATAGCTTAGTTGAAGCTGGAGATAAAATTTTATCATCATGGCGTAAATATAGTGATCCCGAGGTTGATCTCTTAGCCTATACAGACGAGACACCACACAACACAATCACGCCTATCGCTCGCTATCGTGATCATTTCTATGAATTAGATTTAGTTTTACGTAATAACCGAACAACAGATCAACATCCAGATGGGTTATTTCACCCACATCAAGATGTACATCATATAAAAAAGGAAAATATCGGTTTAATTGAAGTGATGGGCTTAGCTGTTTTACCACCGCGATTAAAACCAGAGCTCAAACAATTAAAACTCTATCTATTGGGTGAATCAGACCAAGTCAAGGATTACCATAAGGACTGGGCTGATCAAATTAAAGCTGAAACAATAAACTTAACTCGTGAAAATGTTGATCAAATCATCGAAGATCAATTAGCCAAAAAATTTGTTAAAGTTTTAAAGGATTCCGGTGTCTTTAAGTCGAATACTAAAGGACGGAAAGCATTTAAGCAATTTATTTCTACATTAAATTCTTAAGTAACTGGAGGATATTACAATGCAAGCAAAAACAACACCGTTATCAATTGACGGTCATAATTGGAAAGAGTATACACTCACGAATAATAACGGGTTATCAGTCTCTTTTCTAGACTTTGGCGGGATCATTACATCACTTATTACACCTGATAAAAATGGGAAATTTGAAAATATTGTGATTGGCTTTGATGATTATAAAGATTATTTAAACAATGAAAATTACTTCGGTGCCTTAATCGGACGAGTATCTGGGCGAATTGCAAACTCTACCTTTACACTTAATGGGGAGACCTTCCAATTACCCGCAAATGAAGGGGCACATCACTTACATGGGGGGCCAGTTGGGCTTCATTCAGTTATTTGGCAAGTTGAACTCATTGAAACAGCAACCAGTTCTGGTGCCGTATTATACCACACGAGCTTAGATGGAGAAGCTGGTTACCCTGGAACAGTTAGATATAAGGTATCTTATACATTAACAAATGAAGATGAATTTATCATCGACTATGAAGCATTCTCTAATAAAGATACTATTTTATCATTAACAAATCATTCTTATTTCAACTTATCTGGTGATTTGAAAGAAACAGTCTTGAACCATGAAGTGAAGATGAATGCTAGTCAATTTGTTGAACTAGATGAGGAATTAATCCCAACTGGACGCCTTTTACCTGTAACTGATACTGTTTTTGATTTTACTAATGGACGGAAAATTGCTGATGGCGTTCATTCTGATGATCCACAAAATAAACTCGCTGGTGATGGCTATGATCATTTCTTCTTATTTGATCATAATCAAACAGATAATGTGATTGTGACAGAAGAAAAAAGTGGAAGAGTTCTAAGAGTTAAAACGAATCAACCAGCAATGGTGATGTATACAGCAAATAGTGTAGATGACTCCCTAAAATTGAAAGAAGGTCAATCTGCCAAATATCTTGGTGTATGTTTAGAAACACAAAGTACACCTGCATCACTTAAGTATCCAAACTTCCCAAGTATCACTCTTAGAGCAAATGAAAAATATCATCACACGACAACTTTTAGTTTCTCAGCCCAATAAACACCTATGACTATACAAAAAAGAGAGTGGAAATAAGTAATCATCCACTCTCTTTTCATCTATTTTTATATCGTGATTTCACCGTTCTTTGCGAATAGTTCTACAATAATTAGGGCTACCGCTCCAAGTGCACTTGCGTGATCACCCAACTCGGTTATATTTACCATCGTTTGTTTTGCTGTTTTCGTTAGGGCTCGTTTATCGATGGTTGCTTTTATTGTAGGAAGTATGTATTTACCTGCCTTTGAAACACCACCACTTAGAACGATTTGACTAGGATTTAACGTATGGATTAAATTTGTTAAACCTATGCCAATATATGAACCTGTCTCTCGCAAAACTTCACGGGCAAACGCATCACCTGCTTCGGCAGCTTGATAAACATCTAATGAAGTTAAATCTTTTACTTCACTTAAACTCGTTACAGCTCCCTCATCAATCATTTTCTTAGTTCTCGTAGAAATCGCTGGTCCTGAAATTAACGTTTGTAAACAGCCACGGTTGCCACATGTACAAACTTCTCCTTTAAGATCAATCGTCATATGGCCAATTTCACCTGCAATATAACTTTCACCCCGATATAGTTCACCATCAATCGTAACCCCTGCCCCTACACCGGTGCCAATATTAACAACAACTAAACGCTCACTATTTTTCCCTTGTCCAAACCAGTTTTCAGCTAAGGCAAGTGCTCGTGCATCATTTTCTACTTTAACAATGTATGAAAAGTGATTGGCTAAAGTATCTGATATTGGCATATTATACAGGTCTAGGTTTGGTGCGTAGAGAGAGTAACCAGTTTCAGCATCAACAACCCCATGCATTGCAACACCTATTCCAATAATATCGTCTATATACTCTGTACTCTGTTCTAAAATTGCTTCCGTAGCTTCGATTAATGAGGTGAGAAATTCGTCTTCAGTTAATGGAAGAGATAATTTATACTCAATATTTGAAATGACTTTACCAGATAAGTCAGTTAGAATCGCATCAATTTTGGTAGGACCGGCATCAAGTCCAATAATATAATAGGCTTTTTGATTAATGATCAGCATTGTTGGTTTTCTTCCGCCCTTAGATTCACCTTGGCTACTTTCTAAAACCATCTTCTTCTCAATTAATTCCCTTACAAGTGTACCTACTGTCGGAGGCGTGAGTTTAGTTTCCTTTGCAATTTGAGCCCTAGAAATCGGCCCATCATTTAGTATTTTCATCAAAATAATTGATTTATTTAAAGCTTTCATTTCTTGAAAACTACCACGTTTCATACTTTCTCCTCCATCATTTAAATCGTATTGTCAAAAGTTTCTTAGTAAACCTTGATTTTTGGTTGATTTCATGCCATTAAACATTAAAAAACTTGCCACCCCCTTAGATTTAGGGTATTAGTGAGGTAACCACACACACAAA
>NZ_JAHLQM010000054.1 GCF_018919165.1 Amphibacillus sp. MSJ-3
TTTGTGTGTGTGGTTACCTCACTAATACCCTAAATCTAAGGGGGTGGCAAGTTTTTTAATGTTTAATGGCATGAAATCAACCAAAAATCAAGGTTTATTAAGAAACTTTTGACAATACGGATAGTGGAAGGGAAGGGAATTAATGAATATTAATTTAAATGTTGAGCTTATCGAGCAAGATCTTGTTAAGACACTTGTTCTGTCAGGAGAAATTGATGCTTACACAGCTTCGATTTTGAAAGATGCATTATTACCACTAACTCAACAAAAGGATGCGGAAGTCATTGTCGATTTAGAAAATGTCGATTATATGGATAGTACAGGATTGGGTGTGTTTATTAGTGCATTAAAATCTTCTAAAGAACACGCATCATCACTCAAACTTGTTCATCTACAAGAACGTGTTTCTAGATTGTTTAAAATTACAAGTTTAGATACTATTATCTCAATTGATACAAGGCTACGGGGTGGAAATTAATGAAACACTTTGATTTTATTGAAATGAGATTACCTGCAAAACCAGAATACGTTGGTGTCGTTCGTTTGACCGTTTCAGGGATTGCAAACCGGATGGGCTTCAGCTATGAAGAAATAGAAGACCTAAAGGTGGCCATTTCTGAGGCGATGACGAATGCGACGACTCATGCTTACGAGAACCATGAAGACGGTGAAGTAACAATTGGTTTTGGCGTATATCCAGATCGTTTGGAGGTTATGGTTGCGGATCGCGGAGGAAGTTTTGACTTAGCAGAAGTGAAAAAGAAAATCGGTCCTTATCAACAATCAGAACGAATCGAAAATCTACGAGAAGGTGGATTTGGCTTATTTTTAATCGATGCTTTAATGGATAAAGTTGAGATTACCAATGATTATGGTGTGATTGTTTTAATGACTAAAAAACTTCCGACAAATGGGGTGAAATTGGATGGCGACCAAATCTCAACCACACAATAACCGTGAGGATGAGGTTTACCAATGGATACAGCACCTTCAAGAAAACCCAAAGGACGAAGAAATACAAGAGAAGCTCGTTTTAACTTATCAAGACCTTGTTCGTTCGATTGCAAGGAAATATGCAAAAAATAACTCAATTCATGAAGATCTTGTACAAGTCGGGATGCTCGGGCTGTTGGCCGCAATTAGAAGGTATGATCCAACTTTAGGTAAATCATTTGAATCATTCGCAATACCTACTATTATCGGGGAGATAAAGCGATTTATCCGTGATAAAACATGGAGCGTTCATGTCCCACGTCGTATCAAAGAATTAGGGCCTAAAATAAGAAAAGCAACAGAACATTTAACAACTGAAAATCAACGTTCGCCATCTGTTGGTGAGATTGCGGATTATTTAGATGTCACGGAAGAAGAGATATTGGAAACGATGGAAATGGGGCAAAGCTATAAAGCCTTATCAGTTGACAAGAAAATTGAAGCTGACTCAGATGGAAGTACAGTATCCATTCTTGATTTAATTGGAAATCAGGACGATGGTTTTGAAAAAACGGATTTACGCCTTGTGTTGGAGAAGGTTTTACCAATATTATCAGAACGTGAGCAAAAGATACTACAATATACTTATTTTGATAATATGAGTCAAAAGGAAGCGGGAGAGATTCTTGATATCTCTCAAATGCATGTTTCTAGAATTCAACGTCGTGCTTTATTAAAGCTGAGGGAAGCTTTACAAGCGGATGGCATAGGGGTTACAGACTGATGAATGAGACAGATCTAGTCAAAGTTTCTGTTTACCAGAAGGAAAAAGAGGGGAATTTTTGTTGTGGTGATAGTTATTATTACTATCAAGATGATGACTTTTTCCTTTGTGCTTTAGCAGATGGGCTTGGTAGTGGTGAACTGGCACGTGAATCATCTCAAGTAGTTATGGATGTTATCAAGACAAACCCTTTGATGACAACATCTGAGATCATTAGCTTAAGCAATCAAGCTCTAGTTGGTAAACGAGGGGTTGTTTTAGGAATCCTTAAACTAGATTTAAGAAATCATCAATACACATATGCTTCAATTGGTAATATTGGTTTAATGACAATTACATCTGAGGGAATTAAGAATAGGAATATTCCAATGCCGGGTTATTTAGGTGTCTATCCACGACAAGCAAAAGAAATTAGGGGCATATTTAATAAGAACATGTCTTTTGTTTTATTTTCTGACGGTGTGACGCCAAAAGATCTGACACACAATCTATTCAAAAAGCAAAATGTTACAGAAATTACCGATGCATTTGCAGAACAAATGGGTCAAAATCGGGAAGATGATACAACGCTTATTGTGATTAAATTTCAATAAGGCTCTATGATAAATGCATTTATCATAGAGCTTTATTACTTTATTTGATAAAATAAGGTTGAATGATGGGAGGAAGATATGATGGGAATAGAATTCAATCACGATCAGTTGATTGCAAATGTCGCAAAGAAAACAACAATTAATGCTAAAACAATTAAAGAGGTTATTTCTCTGTTAGAGGAAGGAAATACAGTTCCCTTTATTGCACGTTATCGAAAGGAACAAACGGGGGGACTAGATGAAGTCCAAATTAAGGACGTTGAAGATCATTGGGCTTATGCTTTACAATTAGCAGAACGTAAGGCAGAGGTCATTCGACTTATCGATGAACAAGGAAAGCTTACGGAAGAGTT
This sequence comes from Amphibacillus sp. MSJ-3, assembly GCF_018919165.1. GTDB lineage: Bacteria > Bacillota > Bacilli > Bacillales > Amphibacillaceae > Amphibacillus. The sequence continues at coordinate 2,664 of NZ_JAHLQM010000054.1, forward strand.
GAAAAAGAATATTGAACAGGCGGAACAGCTTCAACGTGTCGAAGACCTTTATCGTCCCTATAAGCAAAAAAGACGAACTAAGGCGACAATGGCCAAGGAAAAAGGGTTGGAACCGCTGGCCAAATTAATTTGGGAGCAAATGATCGCTGATTTAAATGTTATAGCAGAGGACTTCCTCTCAGAAGAACACGACTTAACAGAGCTTGAAGATGTTTTACAAGGTGCAAATGATATCATTGCCGAATGGATATCTGATGAAGCGAGCTATCGAGAGTACATAAGGAAACAAATTTATCAACATGGGATGATTACATCAACGGTCAAAGATGCCAGCCTAGATGAAAAACAAGTTTATGAGATGTACTATGATTATTCTGAACCTGTAAAATCAGTTGTTTCACACCGAATTTTGGCGATGAATCGTGGTGAAAAGGAGAAAGTTATTCGTATTAACATTGTCGCGCCTGCCGAAATAAGTCTAGGTTATTTAGAAAGACAAATTATTAAATCAACAGCGCCAATTCAAGTCCAAGATTTCCTTAAGGCGACGATTGAAGATAGCTTTAAACGGTTAATTCAACCAGCAATAGAACGGGAAATTCGGACAACACTTACTGAAACAGCAGAAGAACAAGCTATTGAAATTTTCTCGATGAATTTAAAAAATCTATTACTTCAACCTCCATTAAAAAGACAAACAATTTTGGGGATCGATCCTGCTTTTCGGACAGGATGTAAATTAGCCGTAATCGATGAAACGGGTAAGATGAAAGCAGTTGATGTTATTTATCCGACAGCCCCTAAAAACGATGTTGCTGGTGCCAGTAAAAAAGTTAAGCAATTTATTGCGGAGTATGACATTGATTTAATCGCGATAGGAAATGGCACAGCCTCACGAGAAACAGAGTTATTTGTTGCAGATTTAATTCAAAATGAAAATTTAGCAATCCCTTATTTAATTGTTAATGAAGCTGGCGCAAGTGTCTACTCTGCCTCCAAGCTTGCACGTGAAGAATTTCCAGATCTACAAGTGGAGGAACGTAGTGCAGTATCTATTGCTAGACGTGTACAAGACCCACTTGCGGAATTGGTAAAAATTGATCCGAAATCTATTGGTGTTGGGCAATACCAGCATGATGTTAGTCAGAAAAAGCTTACAGAGTCACTGGCTTTTGTTGTTGAAACGGTTGTTAATCAAGTGGGTGTTAATGTGAACACTGCTTCTGTTTCACTCTTACAATATGTATCCGGTCTTAGTAAAACTGTTGCAAGTAATATTGTGAAGCAACGTGAAGCGTTAGGCACATTTACTACGCGAAAAGAGTTGGAGAGCATACCAAGACTCGGGAAGAAGACATATCAGCAAAGTATTGGCTTTCTCCGCATCACAGATGGTGAAGAACCCTTGGATCGTACACCGATTCACCCTGAGAGCTATCAGGTAACCGAACAGTTGTTAAAAATGATTGATTGCCAAAAAGCAGATTTAGGAACAAAAGGATTACAACAAAAATTAACCGAGCTGAATCTTTCCGAAGTAGCTAATAAATTAGCAGTTGGTGAACCAACTCTTCAAGATATAGTCGAAGCATTGAGTAGACCTGAACGTGACCTGCGTGACGATTTACCAAAGCCCTTATTAAAGAAAAGTGTTTTATCAATGGAAGATTTAAAACCAGGATTAGAATTACAAGGAACGGTCAGAAATGTTGTTGATTTCGGTATCTTTGTCGATATTGGTGTTAAACAAGATGGATTGGTTCATATTTCTAAAATGTCAAAACGATTTGTTAAGCATCCAATGGATATAGTATCAGTCGGAGATGTTATAACTGTATGGATTGTAGATGTCGATTTGCAAAAGGAAAGAATTGCTTTAACGATGGTAAAAGAAGATTAGTGAAAAGTGAGATCATGACTTAAAAATGTAATGATAGAAAAGTTAGAATTGTCTAAAAAGTTCTTTACCTTAACTAGCTAAAGTTATACAATAACATTTAAGAAAAAAGTGAGGTCATTAATAATACTTGCCCATCGAACTATTGGTAAAGGTTTTAATTTCTGAAAATCAAGAAATTCTTTGGTGATTGAGAAGGAGTAAAACCTATATAGTTCCAATGATTTTATCTGTAAAATATTTTCGGTGAGACAAGCAATCGTAAATCATATCGATAGGATGAATAATCTTAGTCCTATTCAATCAAAGAGGATACTTTCCGCTGAATGATGATTTAACTATCTGAAAGATTTAATGACATCAACAGTTTTTCTTGTATAACAGTAAAACTAGTGAGGTGAATAGATGGCTAAGAAAATAGTCGTAGCCCTTGGGGGAAATGCGATCTTGACTGACAATGCTAGTGCAGAATCACAACAAATTGCTATAAAACAAACGGCTGAACGATTAGTTCCCTTAATTGAACAAGGAAATGAATTAATTATTTCTCATGGTAATGGGCCACAGGTTGGAAATTTACTCCTACAACAAATAGCCACCGATTCACCTGAAAACCCAGCACTACCATTAGATACTTGTGTTGCCATGACACAGGGGAGTATTGGCTATTGGCTCCAGCAAGCAATGAGAGAAGCCTTAAAGAAACGTGGGATAGAAAAGGAAGTCGTAACGGTATTAACACAAATAGTCGTTGATAAAGATGATCCAGCATTTTTACATCCAACAAAACCAATCGGCCCTTTTCTAACTGAAGAAGTAAAAAATCAACAAAGCAATAAAGATACTTTTATTGAGGATGCTGGTAGGGGCTGGCGAAAGGTTGTAGCCTCACCAAAACCGATTCATATTAGTGAGGCCCCTTTAATTAAAAAATTAGTTCATTCTGGGGTCATTACGATTGCAGCAGGTGGCGGTGGGATACCAATTACGATTAATAATGGGCAAATAGAAGGTGTCGAGGCTGTTATTGATAAAGATTTGGCATCGGAGAAATTAGCAGAGCTGGTTGATGCGGATGCATTCATAATTTTAACATCAGTTGATCATGTCTTTATTAATTATAATCAAGCAAATCAAAGGAAACTAACCCATGTTACTGTTGAAGAATTGGAACAATACATCAAGGAGAATCAATTTGCCCCAGGGAGCATGCTACCTAAAGTTGAAGCAGCGATAGAATTTGTTAACTTTTCACAAAAGGATAAGCAGACGATTATTACATCTCTTGACCATGTTGAGGATCTTTTTACTGGAAAAATAGGAACCTACATTCATTAAAGATATTTAAGCTCATAATACTCAATTGATTATGGGCTTGATTTACTGCAGATTAACTGACGGTTCGATCCCGTGTTTAAATATAAAAGGGAAACCGTCGAATTATAAGTGGAGATCAATAGTCAATAAAAATCCGACTCCTATATCAAACACTCAGCGAAACTCATTGAGTAGGCTTCATTTAAAAAAATGAAAAGTACACGTACTTAAACAATTCAAGTATAAATAAGGAAAATGCAATTATGAATGATATTCAATTACAACGGTTAGTTAGTGATTTATCAAAACAATTCTTTCAGAAATCATTTAAAGATCAAGCGGTATTTAATTCACGATTACGTACAACTGGAGGACGTTACTTACCAGATAAACGAACGATTGAGATTAATCCTAAGTATTTAGCTGAGCTAGGGATGGATGAAATGGTTGGAATTATTAAACATGAACTCTGCCATTATCATCTCCATATCACAGGAAAGCCCTTTGGTCATGGAGATAAAGCTTTCAAAACCCTCTTAAAAGAAACAAACTCACCACGCCATTGTCAGCCATTGCCTTCAGAGGTGGATAAATTATCGTTGGTCTATAAATATAAGTGTCAATCTTGTGGGCAATTGTATAAAAGAAGAAGAAAGGTAAACATTAATAGGTACAGTTGCGGGCATTGTAAAGGAAAGATCAGTCCGGTAAATTAAAATTTATAACCCCTTGACCTAATGGTATCAAACCGAGTAAACTATATATGTATATTTTTTGTGCTTAATAAAAATAATAATTTAAAATTAGTTGACAGCAGAAAAAATATATAGTATAGTTTTTAACGTCGCTAATATATATGCGATTATTATTCCACAGTAGCTCAGTGGTAGAGCAATCGGCTGTTAACCGATCGGTCGTAGGTTCGAATCCTACCTGTGGAGCCATGGAGAAGTACTCAAGAGGCTGAAGAGGCGCCCCTGCTAAGGGTGTAGGTCGCTTTTGGCGGCGCGAGGGTTCAAATCCCTCCTTCTCCGCCATTGTATTTTACATGGCCCGTTGGTCAAGCGGTTAAGACACCGCCCTTTCACGGCGGTAACACGGGTTCGAATCCCGTACGGGTCACCATATTTTCCTATATAAGGTCCGGTAGTTCAGCTGGTTAGAATGCCTGCCTGTCACGCAGGAGGTCGCGGGTTCGAGTCCCGTCCGGACCGCCATTAAGATGTTGGGCTATAGCCAAGCGGTAAGGCAACGGTTTTTGGTTCCGTCATTCGTTGGTTCGAATCCAGCTAGCCCAGCCATTTTTTTATTTTAGGATGTTCTTTTATAATTTCGATAAAAAATACCCTTAAACAAAAAATGTTTAAAGGGTTTTCTACTGAAGGAAGCCCTTATCTGAATAAAATAACCAACAGCATAGAGCTATAATTTTGCAAATCGAGAGCCATTAGCTCAGTCGGTAGAGCATCTGACTTTTAATCAGAGGGTCGAAGGTTCGAATCCTTCATGGCTCACCACTATTAGGTGATAATTAACGCGGTCGTGGCGGAATGGCAGACGCGCTAGGTTGAGGGCCTAGTCGGGGGTTTCCCTGGTGGAGGTTCAAGTCCTCTCGACCGCACCAAAAAAAAGTGTTGACAAGATAAGAGATTGTACGATATACTTAAAGATGTCGCTTGTTGGCGCCCGTAGCTCAATTGGATAGAGTGCTTGACTACGGATCAAGAGGTTAGGGGTTCAACTCCTCTCGGGCGCGCCATTTAGACTGTTTAGAAGAATAATAGTTATAACCTTACATTATAGAATGCGGGTGTAGTTTAGTGGTAAAACCTCAGCCTTCCAAGCTGATGACGAGAGTTCGATTCTCTTCACCCGCTCCAAAATGGGCCTATAGCTCAGCTGGTTAGAGCGCACGCCTGATAAGCGTGAGGTCGGTGGTTCGAGTCCACTTAGGCCCACCATTTTGATCTTTGAAAACTGAATCCAAACAACCAAGAAAGTTAAGAAGAAAAGTAAGAAGAAGCTAGTGCTTCAAATGAGAGTAGAACAACTCAACAATTTTATTGAGAGTTTGATCTTGGCTCAGGATGAACGCTGGCGGCGTGCCTAATACATGCAAGTCGAGCGCG
>NZ_JAHLQM010000055.1 GCF_018919165.1 Amphibacillus sp. MSJ-3
TTAATAACGTCACACTACCTAAACGGCGAGCAAGCGAAGCGCGGTAGCTAATGGTGTACAATATTAGAGTGTCTAACTTACTGTTATGAAAACAACATCGAGAAAATATTGACACATACTTATTGTAAAGCGGACTGTTGAAGTTTTAAACACTATGCTAAAATAAACAGTAAGTAGAGTTTTAAAATACATATTTTATTGTAAAGTTAAAGACAGAAACTATTTAAAAGAGGTTGATGATATGAAAGAAATTGTTGAAATTGAAGGGAAACTGTATCGATTAGTTGAAAATCATAAAAACGGTTTTGATAAAAAAGCCTTTATTGAACGATATAGTGATATATTAGATAAGTATGATTTTATTGTTGGGGACTGGGGTTATGATCAATTGCGATTAAAGGGGTTCTTTGATGATCAAAGTACGAAAGCAAGTTTTGATACAAAGGCGAGTTCAATTGATGATTATTTATATGAATATTGTAATTTTGGTTGCGCTTATTTTATTGTTCAACGGATCATTCAATAGGGTGAATTGGCTTGTTGACAGGTAAAAAACGTATTCACAGATAAAATTGTGAATACGTTTTTCTATGTCATTTAAAATTAATCAAGCTCTTCATCCTTAGCTACACTATGTGCTAGTCGACTTGAAGCAGCGGCGGCGATTGCACCAATGATATCATCTAGAAAAGTATGACATTGTCCGCTTGATTTGTCATTCAGTTTTTTCAGGATACCAGGTTTCTCTTTATCAATATAACCGTAATTTGTAAAACCAATTGAACCATATACATTGACAATCGATAAAGCAATGATTTCATCTATCCCGTATAAACCTTCATCTGATGCAATGGTCTCTTGAAGTGGGCTTGTCAGTTGATTTTGTTCGGCAAGAACATCAAGTTGAATTCCAGTTATGACAGCATTTTGAACTTCTCTTTTACTTAGGACTTTATCGACATTTTCAATACAATCTTCAATACTTAATGAATCGTGATAAGGTGCTTGAAGATAATGAACAAGTTCGCCGATATCGCGTAAAGTTACGCCACGTTCTTTGATCCAATTACGTGCTTTTTCTTCTAAGTCTGTTTTTGGGTTCTGTTCTGACATATCATATCATCCTATCTTTGAATGGTTTAGTATTTAGTATAGAGAGTAGTGATTAAAATTCAAAAAGTTATCCAATATTGACTTTTGAAATGATTCTCTCAACTTTCTTAGATATCCTCATCCACTTCGGTTAGATGAATTTTCTGTTAATATTATTTACCGAATCGTGTTCGTCTCATTCATACTTATTCCGTCTTCCACTTTGGTTGGGAAAGGACCCCAGCCAAATAACCTGCAAAAGACTAAGGAATATAGGTAGAGAATGTTGGCTAGTATAGATTTGAACTTTCTACAATAGATCATTAAAAATGTCATTGTTAGGATAAGGAATTCTACTTCTAATTGCCGTTTTATTTGATGGAAAAACAAGATCCCACTGAATAAAGTTTTACTTTATTAACTTTGACTATATCATGAATAAGCCAAAAAAGATATTGAAATTACTTGGCGCTAGAACGTATAATAAGCAGTGAGTTATTTTCACTTTTTTCTGAAATTTATGTTAATTTAATCTTGAATCTAATAGAAGCAACATGTATAATGTCCTCAATAGATAAACAATTGTTCATTTAGTAAATACAAAGGGGAGGCATTGATGTGGATACTGTTAAAATTGGGCTATGTGGTCTCGGTACTGTCGGGACAGGTGTAGTGAAGGTTTTAGATGATCATAAGGCGAGAATAAGACATAAGCTTGGTTGTAATGTAGAAATTGTCAAAGTATTAGTTAACGATGTTAATAAGCCAAGAGATGTTGTGATTGATATGAACTGGCTAACTGATAATCCAGATGAATTAGTTAATGATGAAGAAATTGAAGTCATTGTTGAAGTGATGGGTGGTATCGAGGGAACCAATCAATTACTTGAACAGGCGTTAAAGAATAAGAAGCACATTGTGACAGCTAATAAAGATCTAATGGCACTTCATGGTCAAAGACTTCACCGTCTGGCAAAAGAGAATAATTGTGATATTTTGTACGATGCCAGTATTGCTGGAGGTATTCCGATTGTTCGAACACTAGTTGATGGGTTAGCATCTGATCATATTGAAAAAGTGATGGGAATTGTCAATGGAACAACCAATTACATCATGACCAAAATGACCCAAGAAGGATTAGCTTTTGAGGATGTTTTAAAAGAAGCCCAAAAATTAGGTTTTGCAGAAGCGGATCCAAGTGCTGATGTTGATGGATTAGATGCCGCAAGAAAGATGCTATTATTAGCAAATTTAGCTTTTAAGATGGAATTGAATCTTGATGATGTTACTGTCAAAGGGATCCGTCAAGTTAGTCAAGAGGACATCAACTTTGCTAAAAGTTTAGGTTATACGATTAAATTGATTGGAATTGCTTCAATCAAAGACTGTAAAGCAGAAGTGACCGTAGAACCCACCTTATTACCAAAGGATCATCCATTGTCACTTGTTAATAATGAATTTAATGCAGTTTTTGTTCACGGTGAAGCGGTGGGAGAGACGATGTTTTATGGACCAGGGGCTGGGAGTTTACCAACTGCTACCGCTGTGGTTTCAGATCTTATGGAAGTGATTCGGAATATCCGCTTAGGTATAAACGGTCATTCATATATTCGTCCACAATTTGAACGTAAATTGAAAGCCGACAATGAAAAGTTCTCTCGTCATTTTATCCGCTTAGATGTAGAAGATGAAGCCGGGGCTTTCCAAGAGATTACGAATGTCTTCTCTGACCATGATGTTAGTTTCGCTAAAATCTTACAATTACCAGCCGAAAAGAAAGGACGAGCGGAGATTGTTATGATTACGCATCAGATAAGTCAAGAACAGTTACTAAAAAGTTTACAATCATTAAAGAGTTTAAATGTAGTTGAACGTTTAATCAGTCACTATAGAGTTGATGGGGAGGAATAGTTAATGGCCTGGCAAGGACTTATTAAAGAATACAAAGCATATTTACCGATAACTGATAAAACACCAATGATTAGTTTACACGAGGGGAATACACCATTAATTAAGCTGGAAAAGTTATCAGAGCAGTATGGAATCGAAGCATATGCCAAAATTGAGGGAGTTAACCCAACTGGCTCATTCAAAGATCGTGGTATGGTGATGGCAATTGCAAAAGCCATTGAGGCAGGTGCGAAAACAGTAATTTGTGCATCGACTGGTAATACATCAGCCTCAGCATCTGCTTATGCTGCACGAGCGGGATTAAGATCAATTATTATTATACCAGAAGGAAAGATTGCTCAAGGGAAGCTCGCCCAAGCTGTGATGTATGGAGCTGAAATTTACTCGATTAAGGGAAACTTTGATGACGCGCTTCGAATAGTACGTAAACTAGCTGAAAATGATGAAATTACACTTGTTAACTCTATCAACCCTTATCGCATTGAAGGACAAAAAACAGCCGCCTTTGAGGTCTGCGATGCATTAGGAGAAGCACCTGATTATTTATTCATTCCTGTTGGTAATGCAGGAAATATCACAGCCTACTGGAAAGGTTTTAAAGAATATCATAAGTTTAAACAAACAAGTTTACCTAAAATGATGGGTTATGAAGCAAGTGGCTCAGCCGCTATCGTTCATGACCGTGTAATTGAAAATCCAGAAACAGTTGGTACTGCGATTCGAATTGGTAATCCAGCAAGCTGGAAGCAAGCAGTAGCTGCCAGAGACGAATCAGGTGGGACAATTGATGAAATTACAGATGATCAAATGATCGCAGCTTATCAATGGTTAGCAGAGAATGAAGGAATTTTCGCTGAACCAGCCTCAAACTCTTCAATCGCAGGATTATTTAAAGCATTAGAAGCAGGTGAGGTAAAGAAAGGCTCTAAAGTCGTTTGCGTTTTGACTGGTAATGGTTTAAAAGACCCGAATACAGCAATTGAATACAGTGATGTTAAACCAACTGTGCTTGAAAATAATGATGAATTAGTGATGCGGGAAATACTTGGTCGTGTTTCATTATGAGTTGGAAAATAAAAGTCCCTGCAACTACGGCTAATATAGGAGCTGGCTTTGATTCAATTGGGATTGCTTTAAATTTATATTTAACTTTAACCATAGAGGAATCCAATGAATGGGAGTTCATCCCCAAATCTGATCACTTGAAGAGCCTACCAAGAGATCAATCAAATATTATTTACCAAATGGCTAAAAAAACTGCAGAACGTCATCAGATAAGTGATCTTCCTGCTTGTCATGTGGAGTTAGAGAGTGATATCCCATTAGCAAGGGGACTCGGAAGTAGTGCTACAGCCATTGTTGCTGGGATAGAGCTAGCCAACCAATTAGCTGACTTAAAGTTGTCTTCTGAGGAGAAAGTTTTATTAGCTACTGAGGTTGAAGGGCATCCTGATAATGTTGCTCCTGCTGTAATGGGTGGATGTGTAGTTGGTCATTTTGATCAAACGCTAGATATGATTCAGATTCCAATAGATAATTTAGTCTTTGTTACAATGATTCCCGATTTTGAATTAAAGACAAGAGAAGCGCGTTCCATTTTACCGCAACAGTTTACACATGGCGAGAGTGTAAAGGCAAGTAGTGTTGCAAACGTAAGTGTCGCTGCTATATGTCAACAAAACTGGTCACTTTTAGGAAAGATGTTTAAGAAAGATTCCTTTCATCAACCTTATAGGAAAACATTGATCCCATACTATGACGAGATTGAGGAGAAATTGGCTAATCAAGTTTATGGAATTTATTTAAGTGGGGCAGGTCCAACAATGATTGCTTTAGCCTCTCAAAAGCAAGTTAATCAATATTTACAGCAGTGGGAAGAGAATTTCCCCGATTTGAAATGGTTAACGCTAGAAGCGGTTAATCAGGGGGCTTTTATAATTAAGAATTGAGAAAAAGAATAGAAGAATTAAATTTAAAAAGACTACTTAAATGATCGAAATAATTTTAAGTAGTCTTTGTTTTTAATTTATTTAAATAACTTGTTCTATTTCGCGAACACCGGGTACTTCTGATACCAGGGCGCGTTCGATTCCAGCTTTAAGAGTAATTGTAGAGCTTGGGCAATTACCACACGCTCCTAATAAGCGTAGACGTACAATACCTTCATCAACTTCAACCAATTCAACGTCGCCACCATCACGTAGTAAGAATGGACGTAATTTATTTAAGACTTCTTGCACCTGTTCTTGCATCATCCATCTACTCCTTTCCTTCTTCCTTTTGTAATTATACCATCTATTATTCATTTTAAGAAGTGTTTGCTATTATTTCTTGGGAAATATTTTTTGTAACAAGTCAATAAATATAATGTTTTAGTTTTTAATATAAGCAAATGAGCACTGAATTTGAATTAATTGTTTCTTTTCCGTATACTAATTGTTAATAAGAATGAGGAGGGTAATGATCGATGGTTCTCCAAATTACCGAACAAGCGAAAATACAAATTAAAGAAATGCTGAATAATGAAGATAATCATCAACTTAGACTTCGTTTTGGAGTTAAAGGTGGAGGGTGTAGTGGACTGTCCTATGCGTTAGGATTTGATGATGAATTTGACGAACAGTTAGATTACACTGATGATATTAATGGTGTACCAGTAACTATAAGAAAAGAAGATCTTCAAATTATTGAGGGGACGACAATTGACTTTAAACAGAATATGATGGGGGGCGGTTTTACAATCGATAACCCCAATGCCATTGTATCCTGTGGCTGTGGGTCTTCCTTTAAAGCAAAGGAACGAGAAGGCACACCAGAAAACTGTTAAATAAAGCGAAGCTTCAATCAGTGTGGCCTGAGGGATCTAAGTCATGCAGATGTTACCACAGAATGTGATGGGTTTAGTTTTCGTACACCTATCCCCGCCGATTGAGCCTGGGACTGGGACTGCGCTTACTCGTCCCACCGAAAACATTTGCGATTACTGATCCCACCGTAGGAATTTGCGGTTACTCGTCTCACATGAAACATTTGTTACTACCACAAGGGTATGATCTAAGGGCACTTGAACCAATCAGGCTCTTATTGCCAGTTGATCTCCCACTTACAATGCTTAGTTTCTTTCAAATGTTTGAAGCGGGAGTTATACTGCGATAAAGGAAAAAGGAGTTTCAGTAAATCAATTTTACTGAAACTCCTTTTTTGTTCGCCCAGCATGGGCGAACGCTAACGGGTGAAAGTCCCTAGTGCGACCTAATAGCGGTAAGCACATAGCTAAAGGCAAGGGTGTCCATGGTGACGTGGAATCTGAAGGAAGCCCTAAGCAAACCTCTGGTCTGACGAACAGAAACCATAT
>NZ_JAHLQM010000056.1 GCF_018919165.1 Amphibacillus sp. MSJ-3
GGATCAATAACAATTATTCTCTTTTCCAAGAACATTAAATTAGTATTTAACCAATTTTTAATAGCTAAATCTCATGTTTTTATTTATTCCTTAGTTTTCATAGAACTTTTTACATTACCCCACTATCCCTTGTCAACCAATTACTACCTAATTTAAATCATGTAGTAATTGGCACAAAGAATTTATACTACTTCAGGACTCCTCCTATGTACTTCCCGAACAAGTCATCAATTAAACTTCCTTTTTTAGGATAATTAGTGTGAAATCATCTCGCAGATGAAAATCTTGAAGTTTTTCGAAATAATGAAAGACTTGTTCTACGGCTTCTTGGGCTGGTAAATCTATGTAACCTTTAATGACTTGGATCATTTCATCACGCTCTATAAAGCGATCACCTACCCGACATTCCGTCACACCATCTGTTAGTAAGATTAAACAATCCCCCTTGTCCACTTTACGAACAAATTGTTGATAAACAGTGTCTTCTTTAACCCCCAAAACTAAACCGGGTGCTTGAATCTCTTCAAACTCCTTTTTATCAGCATGGTAATAAAAACAAGGTTCATGTCCGGCAGAGGCATATGAAAAAGTCTCGTCTTCGGGATTATATAATCCATAAAACATGGTAATAAACATACTCGGGTCCACATTTCGTTCCACAACCCGATTTAAACTTTCTAAAATAGCTCTCGGATCTTGTTGGCTTTCGGGTAAGCTATCCATTGAATACTTAATCATAGACATAGCAAGGGCAGCAGGAATCCCTTTACCAATTACGTCTGCAAGTGCAATCCCTAATTTGTTCTCTTTATTCGTAACAAAATGATAATAATCACCATTCATGTGATTGGCAGGGACACTGATCGCCCCAATATCTAAGCCTTGAACATCGGGTTTTACTGTTGATAATAGTGTCTTTTGCATACTTGCAGCTACTGAAATTTCAGATTCAAGTTCTGATTGTTTTTCCCTTAAAAATTGATTTTCTTGTAGAGCGAGCCCATATGAAATCATTGCTTCTAGTAAAAAATTCAATGAATCACTTATTTCCCTAGGTAAGTCAGGGTATAAATCCTTAAGTGCCTCGATATGAATATGAATAATTTCTTCTGGTGAAACATTATGTTGGACCGATAGTCTACTAAATTGTTCAGCATGATATAGGGCAGTTTCATTATTTGTTAATAAATATTCTTTTAATAATTGACGATAATTATCTAAATCAAGTTCTGTCGACTTCATAAACACACCCCACCTTATTATCTAACCCACTTTATCGTTTCTATCTCCGTTCCGTTTTTACTACTTGAAACAATTTCAAAATGGTCCATCAAACGTTTGACTCCCGGTAATCCAGCACCCAATCCACCTGAAGTCGAATAGCCATCTTGCATAACTTGGCTAATATCTTGAATCCCAGGCCCTTGATCCACGGCAACTATTTTCAAACCTTTTCGATCTATTTGATCTATCACTTCAAAACAGATTTTCCCTGTTTCAGCATACAAATAAATATTTCTTGATAGTTCAGAAATAGCTGTAGCAATTCGCGCCTGATCGACAGTACTAAAACCTAGGCTTTTCGCATGCTCTCTCCCCAGCTGTCGTGCTCCAACTATATCCCATTCTTTACATATGTTCACACAAGGTTTGAATTCCATAATTACCCCTCCAGTTCCTGTCGAAGTTTGGTCAAACCTTGTTCCAAGTTCAATGCCGTTTGAACATCTTGCATATGAATGCCTAATTCAATTAGCGTCATTGCTACTGCAGGCTGAATACCTGTTAAAACTACCTTTGCCCCCATTAGATCTGACATAGTTACCACATCCCCTAGAACCTTCGCAATAAAAGAGTCAATGATATCAACAGAAGTTAAATCAATAACAACACCTTTTGCACCACTTTTGTAAATTTCATTTAATAAATCTTCTTGAAACTGAATTGCAGTTTGATCATCCAAATCGATCTGAATTGAAATAAGTAAATAATTTTGTAATTTTAGAATTGGAATTCGCAAAAAAGATCACCCCTTCTCTACTGATTTCATAATATTTTCAATGACTTCTTCTTGGCTATTTTCACGAATAACTTTCCTACCGGTGAGCTCCAATGCGGTTGTAAATCCTTTACGTAGTGATGAACGCGTTGGAAATCTCGTTAAGTCAATTCCTAAATTCACAATCGTTTGAGCAATTTCAGGTCGAATGCCTACTAAAATACAATGCGAACCAATTAATCTTACAGCTTCTGCTGCCTGAATAATATGGTGAGCAACCATTGTATCTACCACGGGGACGCCTGTTATATCTATTAAAACAACTTCGGCATTGTGTTTAATCACCCCTTCAAGTAAGTTCTCCATAATTTGTTTGGCTCGATCTGTGTCAATTGTACCAATTAACGGCATGATCGTAATATTACTCATAACAGGGATTAAAGGAGCCGATAACTCTTGTAAAGCTACCCGTTGTAAGGAAACTGTGTGTTCCCAATTACCTGAATACTCATTAACCAACTTATTAATAATCGGATCAACCCAATCATTTACTTTATCTAATATAATTGAAAAATAATCCGTATCAATCAGGTCATCTTGACTTAAAATAAAATCAAACACCACCCGTCGGAATGTCGTCAAACCATCAGTTAAATATGATAGCGGCCAACCTAAGTTAACTAGTCGCTCTGAAAAATCCTCTAAATCTGTTGTTAACCTTTCCTCATCTAAACTTTTAAAAATGACATTAACAAATTCGCGATTGGTACTTTGAAATAGCTCTTCAGAAATCGTTGAAGTATACTCACTATTCCGCTTTTCTGAAACAGCTTCCAGCCAATTTTTAATAATAATATCACTATTATTTATAATGATTTGATTTACTCGATTTGGCAATACTATAACCACCTTTATCATTTTATTCTTTAATTAGAAAAACTACTTTTAAAAATCATCTCACAACTCTCACTTATCTTGGGTTAGTTGAAAGCTAATTTCTCTAATTCCGCCCCACCTTTACTGATTTTAAAAATCCAAGGTGATGGAGGACCCTTTATTTGCCACTAGTCCATCTAATTTATTTATAATATTAATTTAACATTAATTTCACTAAAAAACGATTACCACGATTATAAATCCTTCTATAAATACAACGAAAAGCCCCTGTCTTTATTTGTTGACAAGCGCTTTAATTGATCTTTATATCTAAATTAAATATTGGTCAGGCCTAGACTAATCTCTAAAGCGTTATCAATATTATCCATCATTTGACCATCCAATTGAGTAATCTTATCTGTTAATCGTTGTTTATCTATTGTTCTTATTTGCTCAAGTAAAATAACTGAATCACGTTCAAATCCATATTTATCCGCTTTTATTTCTACATGTGTTGGTAATTTTGCCTTTTGTATCTGGGCGGTGATTGCTGCGACGATCACTGTCGGGCTAAAGCGGTTACCGATATTATTTTGGATAATTAATACTGGTCGAGTACCACCTTGCTCTGAACCAACGACTGGAGAAAGATCAGCGAAATATACTTCGCCTCGTTTAACGATCAAACCATCACACCCCGCTCACTAAGCGTTCTAAGGTGATCTCTATCTCCGCCTCCTCTTCAGCTAAAAAGGATTCTGAAGCGATATTAAGGTTGATCTTAGCCATTTCCATATAGCCTCTTTGCATTGATTCACGAATATGTTGCTCTTTTTTGTCTCGCACGTAAGATTTTGTTGCTTGAAGGATGAGATCATTTAATTCTTTTTTTTCTTCCTCTAATAAACCATTCACTTCTCTGAGTAGATTCTTTGGTAATTTCACAACAACTTCCTGCATGTTTTTTGACAAAACATCCACCTCCACCACAATTATCAGCTAATTAGTATAATCTACTTTATCATATCATTGACACATACTCTTGCAAAGCTATTTTTAATAGTTTTTTAAATATATTTGAAGTTTCTTCAGTCATCTTTAATATGCTTATTGTAAATTGTCATCGCTTTGAATAATCAAGTAAATTGCCAGAGTGCTTATCATCGATTGCTCTAATCTTTATAAATCCGTGGTAATCTTTCCGTAAATAAACAGGCAACTTCATAATTAATTGTATCTAGATGTGTTGCAATTTCCTCAAGGGTAATCTTTTCATTTCCTTGTTGTCCAACAAATGTAACCTCTGTACCAATAGAATATGCACGATCAAGCCTTACCATACATTGATCCATACATATTCGCCCAACTAGCGGCATTCTTTCTCCATTAATTAAAACATCTAATCCTTGCCATTTACGTTGAATTCCATCACCATAGCCAATAGGAATGGTTCCAATCCATTGATCATACTCAGCTCGATAGGTTGCCCCATAACTAATTGATTCACCAGCTGAAACCTTTTTGACATGGGATAGTTTTGCTTTCAATGACAGGGCTGGTTTTAAAGGAAAGGGCCGGTTCTTTTTTATATATATAGATGGATAAAGTCCATACATTCCAATGCCAAATCGGACAGCATTATATAAATTACTTTCTTGTCGTAAGGCCGCAGCGCTATTACCAATATGGACAAGTATTTCCTTTTTAACCTGTTTACGAATAACTTCTAACATGGGTTCAAACCGGTTAATTTGAAGTTGATAATAATCGAGATTCTCCTCATCAGCTGTTGCAAAGTGAGTATAAACACCTTCCACATCAATGTAACGTTCATCTATATGGTTCAGAAACTGTTTAAGCTCAGTTAATGTTCGGATTCCAATTCGTCCCATTCCAGTATCTAATTTAATATGAATCGATAATTTTTTTGATTGTGACGCTTCCTTATAGTATGTTTCTAACCAACTAGCCTGAAAAACAGTTAATGTGATCTGGTGTTCAATTGCAACACTGATAAACTCTGGTGCAACCCAGCCTAAGACAAGGATAGGAACCTTAATTCCCGCTTGGCGAAGCTTAACCGCCTCTTCTAATAAAGCAACAGCTAATCCCCTTGCTCCAGATTCTATCGCGGCTCTTGCCACTTCAACATCTCCGTGACCATATCCATTTGCCTTCACCACCGCTATCACATCGACGGCAGGCCCCAATTGAGCTTGAATATGTTGGATATTGGATTTTACTGCTGTTAAATCTATCTCAATCCAGGCTGGACGGTAACATAATTGGTTCATTTTCCCCACCGCTTTCTCTTCTTTATCATTTATTATCAATTTAAAATGACAAAGTGTCAAATTCGGTTAAACTGAAGTATGTGTCAATATTTTCTCGATGTTGTTTTCATAACAGTAAGTTAGACACTCTAATATTGTACACCATTAGCTACCGCGCTTCGCTTGCTCGCCGTTTAGGTAGTGTGACGTTATTAA
>NZ_JAHLQM010000057.1 GCF_018919165.1 Amphibacillus sp. MSJ-3
GCTCGCTTCCTTCAGATTCCGCGTCACCACGGACACCCTTGCGTTAGGCTAACCACTACTTCTGCCTTCATGGCTCGGGACTCTCACCCTAGAGATTACATCCATGCCAGGCACACTAAAAAAACAAGTTATTTGCAAATAACTTGTTTAGAAAGTGGCTCGAGACGGAATCGAACCGCCGACACACGGATTTTCAGTCCGTTGCTCTACCGACTGAGCTATCGAGCCATATGTATATGTATTGATCTTAATAATAATGGCGGAGGAAGAGGGATTCGAACCCCCGCGGGCCGTGAAGCCCCTGTCGGTTTTCAAGACCGATCCCTTCAGCCGGACTTGGGTATTCCTCCGCAATAAATATAATGGTGGACCCTGCAGGACTCGAACCTGCGACCGATCGGTTATGAGCCGATAGCTCTAACCAACTGAGCTAAGGGTCCTATTTCTATGATGGGGCGACCGGTGGGGGTCGAACCCACGAATGTCGGATCCACAATCCGATGTGTTAACCACTTCACCACGATCGCCATTATATATCTTAAATGAAATATGGTAGCGGCGGAGGGGATCGAACCCACGACCTCACGGGTATGAACCGTACGCTCTCGCCAGCTGAGCTACGCCGCCATAAAATGACTCCACAGGTAGGATTCGAACCTACGACCGATCGGTTAACAGCCGATTGCTCTACCACTGAGCTACTGTGGAACAATTATCAGATCGCTTATGAATTTATGTATTATCTTTAGCGACGATATATAATATATCATATTAAAAATACCGAGTCAATAGTTTTAAAAGCAAAATTTTAAAACTAAGTGATTATTTGGTTAAGATGATTACTAATAGATTTAAATTACTACCATAACTTAGTATAATAGCAAGGGTTTAGAACACTCAGCAGTAATCTGCCGAGTGTTCTATCTATTAATGAATTGTTTCTGGTATCTTTTCACCCAAAACTTCTTCAGCAATATTTAATGCATGATCACCAATCCGTTCTAAGTTACTAATAATATCTACATAGACAATCCCTGCTGAAGGTGAACAAATACCCTTGTTTAACCGAATAATATGTTTTTTTCTATATGTCTTTTCCATTTGGTTAATCTTTTCTTCATATTTAACTACCGTTAAAGCTTTTTCGCGATCTCTATTTGCCAAAGAGCGAATCGCTACACTTACCGCTTCATTAGCTAATTTAAACATTTCATTTAAATCTTCTCTTGCTTGATCCGTCAGAGTCGTTTTATTTGAAATTTTAAACTGAGTAAGTTCAACTATATTTTCAAAATGGTCACCAATTCGTTCGATATCTCGAACACTATCAAGTAATGCAGAGTGTCTTTCACTATCTGCATCTGATAACTGTGTTGCAGCCAAATCAATTAGATAAGCTGTGATTTCTTGATCCATATTATTTAAAGTATTTTCAAGCTTCAATGCCCGATCGGCATGACTTGTATCATGATTATTTAAAAATAAGGTAGCTTCTTCTAGCCCTTGTAGTGCAAATTCCCCCATCCGAACAACTTCTTCCTTCGCTTGATCTAATGCGACTGAGGGAGATTGCTGGATAAAGATAGGGTCCAAGTGTGTTGGTTGGACAGTCGCCGAAGAATCTTCGCCAGGTACAAGTTTAGTTACTAGCCATGCTAACCCACCGATAAATGGAAATAGAATGATTGTATTAAGAATATTAAATATTCCATGGGCAAATGCAATCGTCATTTCAGCATTTAAGCCTAAAGCATTTTGAATTGTTTCAATCAAAGCTGTATAGGGACTCAATACAAACATAATAAGAATTGAACCGATTAAATTAAATATAACATGTGTTAAAGCTGCCCGTCTTGCTGCAACAGTTGCACCAATTGAAGCCAAAATAGCTGTAATTGTTGTCCCGATATTATTTCCAAATAAGACTGGAAGCGCCCCTTGTAAATCAATCGCACCTTGTCCAAACAAATTTTGCAAAATACCAACGGTCGCACTAGAACTTTGTACAACCAAGGTAAAGACTGTTCCGATAATTAAACCTAAAATTGAGTTGTCTGACATCTCAACCATTAATTCTTGAAAACCTTGCAGATGTTGCAAAGGTTCTAGACCGCCTCCCATTAATTGCAAACCAAAAAAGAGAGCACCAAAACCAAAAATTGCTTGTCCAACATTTAATACTTTTTGGTTTTTAAAGAAGAACAACATCAATGCACCAACTGCAAGTATTGGGAGTCCATATTCCTCAAGCTTAATTCCAATTATAAAAGCCGTGATTGTTGTCCCGATATTCGCCCCCATAATGACACCTATTGATTGCCTCAATGTCATAAAACCAGCGTTAACCAGGCCGACAGTTAGTACTGTTGTTCCTGAACTGGACTGAATCAACATAGTAACAACCATACCTGCTATAACCCCGAGCAATGGATTGCTAGTTAATTTGTCCAAGATATCTTTCAAACGATCGCCAGCGGACTTTTGTAAACCTTCCCCCATCGATTTAATGCCCAATAGAAAGATCCCTAATCCACCTAAAAATTCAAATATAATATTCATTATATCTAATTCCATGAATGATTAACCCCTTCAATTAATTAATATTTTTAATTTACTATGTAAAATGACGTCAACATCTATTATTAGTTAATTATTAATTAATTGTAAAGTCAATTCGATAAAAATTTACACTAAATTTACATACATTTTATTGAATTTGATTTGTCAGCCTAAGCTAGACAAATCAAATATTAAAAAAAACGCCTAAAAGATAAATCACGATCATAATATAAAATATAGATGAATTAAGATATGTATAGAAGAAAAATGTTATAAAAGAAATAGCTACAAGTGCAAAAAAGTTAGCTTTAACGAGTAACTCACCAACTCATAAAACCGTTCCAATAACAACAAAGAAGCTAATCCAATCGATTATTATTAATCCATGGTTAAATCCCACCTCTTCTCTTAAACCTAGTTTTTTTAAAAATATAATGCTAAGGAGAATGATGATGTCTGGTAAATTAAAATTTTGCTATCTTACCTTATTCTTATTATTACTGATCGCATGCTATCAAGACCTTTTTCATCATTCAAGCCTTGAAAAAACGGTTGTTGAAGTTACACCCCACTCCGATTATGAAAAGAAAGCAGCAAGCTTTCAAGTTGTATCTTATCAAGTAAAACAAGGTGAGCAGTTTCTGACTATTATTGAAAAGTTAAATAAACAACAAATTACAAATATCGATCAATTGGTAGCTGATTTTATTTCTCTCAACCCATCAGCAGATATTTACCAATTAGAAAATGGACAAGTATATTTATTCCCAATCTACCAGGACTTTTGATCATTCTGTTTACCCACTATTCACTTCAGCAAAGTAAAATCCAATTTGAGTCGATCTCCAGATCAATAGCGAAAAAATTCTATCAATGATCATATTAACTATTTTTTATAAAATTAATATAGACATTTAACACATTAAAAGGGGCTTTGTTCAATTCTACAAAACCCCTTTAATGATTTAAGATCATTTATATCTCTATATCATTCTTAACTTATTTAGCGATTGCAAAAGTGTGATGGCCCTCTGCATTTGTTAGAATTCGTTCTGCATAATGACTTTTGGCTGAACCCGTCTTCTGTCGATATTGTTCCATGCCTGTCATCCCACGATGATAGGCTGTTAGTGCCTCATCCCAATTTTGATACTTATGATGAAGGAAATCTAAATAAACAATCGCTAGTTGCATTGAATAGTAAGGATCAAATAATAAATCATCACTATAAGGTAATCCAGCCAGCTCAGCAACCCAAGGAGCAGTATTCTTCATAAATTGTGACATTCCATAGGCGTGACCATATTTTGTTTTTGGACCAATTAAATGTGGATCAAATGTATAGCCAGTTTCTACTTTTAATAATTCATAAACGAGAAATGGATCGATTGCATATTTTTCAGCCTCATTTGTTAAATAGATAGCCCAGGTTTGTTTAAACCTTCCTTCACTGTCACTTACCATTTGTTCAGCAATCTTTTCAATATTTGACCAATAAGTATAATCATCCTCCAAGTCAACTTTCAATAATTCTTGATCGTATGTTGATGCAGCTTTTAATTGTTTGTTTTCAGCATATAATATACGATTTTCCTCTTTTAATGTCGTCATTTGTGAATGTTGAATAAAATTTATAATAAAAATTAAAATAGCTGAGACAAATGACAAAAATACTATAAATAAAGTACTTCTTTTCAAATCTTATACATCCTTTCTTATAACCATCTTGTGTTACAAATCGTTATGCTAAGCTATCTATACAATAATAGCAACTGATACGCTTTACCCTTTAATAAAAAAAATAAACTTCAAAAGACAGGGGAATAATGTCCCGAGAAAATAGATTGGCTGAAATATAGTACCTAACACCCAGTGGATTGCATTGAATGAATATCCTCCTCCACAATTTTAAATTCGTGCTTACGCCTTGAATTTGGCTGAACACGAGAAGCCACCATTACATTATGATATGCCATTAAACAAATCACCCCACTAAAAAATGTCACATAAATTCACAACATAAGAAAAGGGTATTTTCTCATTTCAGCTCCTAATCTGATCGAATTTTTTTAACAGATACACTTTTTACAGATAGAACATATATTATATTGGGACATTGTAGCAAGATTGAAATTACGGAGGGATTTAATGAATCAAATATTTAAACAAGTCATTCGAAAGAAAATGACTGAAATTACACCTGATGAGTTACTTACACATGCTGAACAATACCAGGTGGCATTATCTCAAGCACAAGCAGTAGAAATAATAAAGATAATAAATACACAGAAATTTGATCCGTTTAAAAAAGAGGATTTAATCAGAATGTTCGATCACTTAGAAAGAATTACTGATCAAGCAACGGTCAAGCAAGCTAAGATTATTCTTAATCAATTTATTAAACAGTATAATTTAGCAGATTGGTTTTATTAGAAAGAGGCTGAGACAAAACTAGTCCCTAATCATGAAAAATGGTTCTGATTACATGGAAATTGTAATTAGAACCATCTCTTCCTGTTATATATATTTCAACATCCAGTTTAGCCATTGTTGTTGGCGGTGAACTTCTGTAAACCACGGAGTAACACTCCTAAACCATTTAAGGCGTGATGAATCTATTTAAATGATCATGATATATCGAGTAGGAGGAGGCGGTTAGCCTCCGTCCTCTCACACCACCGTACGTACGGTTCCGTATACGGCGGTTCAATTAAGATTTATAACGCAAAAATTCATAACGGTCATGTAGACTTCG
>NZ_JAHLQM010000058.1 GCF_018919165.1 Amphibacillus sp. MSJ-3
TTTTAGTTAAGTCCTCGATCGATTAGTATTCGTCAGCTGCACATGTTGCCATGCTTCTACCTCGAACCTATCTACCTCATCGTCTCTGAGGGATCTTACTCTAATGATGGGAAGTCTCATCTTGAGGGGGGCTTCATGCTTAGATGCTTTCAGCACTTATCCTTTCCATACGTAGCTACCCAGCCATGCTCCTGGCGGAACAACTGGTACACCAGCGGTATGTCCATCCCGGTCCTCTCGTACTAAGGACAGCTCCTCTCAAACTTCCAACGCCCACGACGGATAGGGACCGAACTGTCTCACGACGTTCTGAACCCAGCTCGCGTACCGCTTTAATGGGCGAACAGCCCAACCCTTGGGACCGACTACAGCCCCAGGATGCGATGAGCCGACATCGAGGTGCCAAACCTCCCCGTCGATGTGGACTCTTGGGGGAGATAAGCCTGTTATCCCCGGGGTAGCTTTTATCCGTTGAGCGACGGCCCTTCCATTCGGTACCGCCGGATCACTAAGCCCGACTTTCGTCCCTGCTCGACTTGTAGGTCTCGCAGTCAAGCTCCCTTCTGCCTTTACACTCGATGAATGATTTCCAACCATTCTGAGGGAACCTTTGGGCGCCTCCGTTACTCTTTAGGAGGCGACCGCCCCAGTCAAACTGCCTGCCTGACACTGTCTCCGAACCGGATCACGGTCCTGGGTTAGAAGGTCAACACCATCAGGGTGGTATCCCACCGGCGCCTCCACGTAAGCTAGCGCTCACGTTTCTACGGCTCCCACCTATCCTGTACAAAGGGTATCAACATTCAATATCAGGCTACAGTAAAGCTCCACGGGGTCTTTCCGTCCTGTCGCGGGTAATGCGCATTTTCACGCATAGTTTAATTTCACCGGGTCTCTCGTTGAGACAGTGCCCAAGTCGTTGCACCTTTCGTGCGGGTCGGAACTTACCCGACAAGGAATTTCGCTACCTTAGGACCGTTATAGTTACGGCCGCCGTTCACTGGGGCTTCAGTTCAACGCTTCGTGCGAACACTAACGCATCCCCTTAACCTTCCAGCACCGGGCAGGTGTCAGCCCCTATACTTCGCCTTTCGGCTTCGCAGAGACCTGTGTTTTTGCTAAACAGTCGCTTGGGCCTTTTCACTGCGGCTTCTCATGCAAGAAGCACCCCTTCTCCCGAAGTTACGGGGTCATTTTGCCGAGTTCCTTAACGAGAGTTCTCCCGCTCACCTTAGAATTCTCATCCCGCCTACCTGTGTCGGTTTGCGGTACAGGCACCTGTGACCTGGCTAGAGGCTTTTCTTGGCAGTGTGAAATCGGGAACTTCAGTACTCTATTTCCTTCCCCATCGCCACCCATCATTTAGGTCAGACGGATTTACCTATCTGACTGACTCATGGCTTGGGCGTGCACTTCCATCCGCACGCTTTCCCTATCCTTCTGCGTCCCCCCATCGCTCATAACGGTCATGAGGTGGTACAGGAATATCAACCTGTTGTCCATCGCCTACGCCTTTCGGCCTCGGCTTAGGTCCTGACTAACCCTGAGTGGACGAGCCTTCCTCAGGAAACCTTAGGCTTTCGGTGAAGAAGATTCTCACTTCTTTTTCGCTACTCATACCGGCATTCTCACTTCTAAGCGCTCCACCAGTCCTCTCGGTCTGACTTCTCTGCACTTACAACGCTCTCCTACCATTGTTCGAAGAACAATCCGTAGCTTCGGTGATACGTTTAGCCCCGGTACATTTTCGGCGCAGCGTCACTCGACCAGTGAGCTATTACGCACTCTTTAAATGATGGCTGCTTCTAAGCCAACATCCTGGTTGTCTGGGCAACGCCACATCCTTTTCCACTTAACGTATACTTTGGGACCTTAGCTGACGGTCTGGGTTGTTTCCCTCTCGACTATGAACCTTATCACCCACAGTCTGACTCCCAAGGCAATATGTCTGGCATTCGGAGTTTGACTGAATTCGGTAACCCGGTGAGGGCCCCTCGTTCAATCAGTGCTCTACCTCCAGCATACATACCTTGAGGCTAGCCCTAAAGCTATTTCGGAGAGAACCAGCTATCTCCGTGTTCGATTGGCATTTCACCCCTACCCACACCTCATCCCCGCATTTTTCAACATACGTGGGTTCGGGCCTCCAGTCAGTGTTAACTGACCTTCACCCTGGACATGGGTAGATCACACGGTTTCGGGTCTACGATCCACTACTCGCTTTCGCCCTATTCAGACTCGCTTTCGCTGCGGCTTCACCTTTTCTGGCTTAACCTTGCAGGGAATCGTAACTCGCCGGTCCATTCTACAAAAGGTACGCCGTCACCCATTAACGGGCTTCGACTACTTGTAGGCACACGGTTTCAGGTTCTCTTTCACTCCCCTCCCGGGGTGCTTTTCACCTTTCCCTCACGGTACTGGTTCACTATCGGTCACTAGGGAGTATTTAGCCTTGGGAGATGGTCCTCCCGGATTCCGACGGAATTTCACGTGTTCCGCCGTACTCAGGATCCACATCAGAGGTCACCACTTTTCCACTACAGGGCTGTTACCTTGTGTCGCGGACCTTTCCAGGTCGCTTCGTGTAAATGGTCACTTTCTTACTCCATATGATGTGTCCTACAACCCCAAGAAGCAAGCTTCTTGGTTTGGGCTCTTTCCTTTTCGCTCGCCGCTACTTGGAAAATCGCTTTTGCTTTCTCTTCCTCTGGGTACTAAGATGTTTCAGTTCCCCAGGTCTGCCGCATTTAACCTATGGATTCAGTTAAATGTTCTACTCCATTACGAGTAGAGGGTTCCCCCATTCGGAAATTCCCGGATCAATGCTTACGTACAGCTCCCCGAGACATATCGGTGTTCGTCCCGTCCTTCATCGGCTCCTAGTGCCAAGGCATCCACCGTGCGCCCTTTCTTACTTAACTAAGATGATTCATGCTTTACAGTAAAAAAGACTTTGGTCTTACTTTGGTTAAAGTTTGATTTGATGTCTTGTCATACAGTCTCGTGTGCTTACTTTTCTTTCAAAAAGAAGCGTTCACGTCCTGTTTTTTCTTATCTAGTTTTCAAGGTACATGTTTTTTGAGAGATTGATCTCTCAAAACTGAACCAAACAACTGAATAGTTAAGACTTATTATATCAGTCTAGTTCCAACGCCTTATCGACTCGCAGATTTCGAATGCCTTCCTACGATAAGTCAATATCGATTCGCTCACGCTCATCGTATTTCCTTTATCTCGTCAGTCTTTCTCCAATCTGTACGTCGATGGACAAGGCGTCTCCACTTCCTGTTTTCCTTAGAAAGGAGGTGATCCAGCCGCACCTTCCGATACGGCTACCTTGTTACGACTTCACCCCAATCATTGGCCCCACCTTCGGCGGCTGGCTCGCTAAAAGCGTTACCTCACCGACTTCGGGTGTTGCTAACTCTCGTGGTGTGACGGGCGGTGTGTACAAGACCCGGGAACGTATTCACCGTGGCATGCTGATCCACGATTACTAGCGATTCCGGCTTCATGTAGGCGAGTTGCAGCCTACAATCCGAACTGTGAATGGTTTTATGGGATTCGCTCCACCTCACGGCTTCGCAGCCCTTTGTACCATCCATTGTAGCACGTGTGTAGCCCAGGTCATAAGGGGCATGATGATTTGACGTCATCCCAACCTTCCTCCGGTTTGTCACCGGCAGTCATCTTAGAGTGCCCAACTGAATGCTGGCAACTAAGTTCAAGGGTTGCGCTCGTTGCGGGACTTAACCCAACATCTCACGACACGAGCTGACGACAACCATGCACCACCTGTCACCACTGTCCCCGAAGGGAAAGCCCTATCTCTAGAGCGGTCAGTGGGATGTCAAGACCTGGTAAGGTTCTTCGCGTTGCTTCGAATTAAACCACATGCTCCACCGCTTGTGCGGGTCCCCGTCAATTCTTTTGAGTTTCAGCCTTGCGGCCGTACTCCCCAGGCGGAGTGCTTAATGCGTTAACGCCAGCACTAAGGGGCGGAAACCCCCTAACACCTAGCACTCATCGTTTACGGCGTGGACTACCAGGGTATCTAATCCTGTTCGCTACCCACGCTTTCGCACCTCAGCGTCAGATACAGACCAGAGAGTCGCCTTCGCCACTGGTGTTCCTCCACATCTCTACGCATTTCACCGCTACACGTGGAATTCCACTCTCCTCTTCTGTCCTCAAGTTCTCCAGTTTCCAATGACCGCTTACGGTTGAGCCGCAAGATTTCACATCAGACTTAAAAAACCGCCTACGCGCGCTTTACGCCCAATAATTCCGGACAACGCTTGCCCCCTACGTATTACCGCGGCTGCTGGCACGTAGTTAGCCGGGGCTTTCTCGTTAGGTACCGTCAAGGTCCCATCCTATTCGAATGAAACGTGTTCTTCCCTAACAACAGAACTTTACGATCCGAAGACCTTCTTCGTTCACGCGGCGTTGCTCCGTCAGACTTTCGTCCATTGCGGAAGATTCCCTACTGCTGCCTCCCGTAGGAGTCTGGGCCGTGTCTCAGTCCCAGTGTGGCCGATCACCCTCTCAGGTCGGCTACGCATCGTTGCCTTGGTGAGCTTTTATCCCACCAACTAGCTAATGCGCCGCGGGCCCATCTATAAGTGACAGCTAAAAGCCGCCTTTCATCCTCTTATTAGGTAACAAAAGGTCTTATCCGGTATTAGCTCGCGTTTCCGCGAGTTATCCCAGTCTTATAGGCAGGTTGCCCACGTGTTACTCACCCATCCGCCGCTCGTTCCACTTCTCGTCACTCCGAAGAGATCTGAAAAGTTTCACGCGCTCGACTTGCATGTATTAGGCACGCCGCCAGCGTTCATCCTGAGCCAAGATCAAACTCTCAATAAAATTGTTGAGTTGTTCTACTCTCATTTGAAGCACTAGCTTCTTCTTACTT
>NZ_JAHLQM010000059.1 GCF_018919165.1 Amphibacillus sp. MSJ-3
TTATAATGAAGAACGATACCAAGAGAGATTAAACAGCCTAGCACCGTTAGAATATCGGCACCAGGCTGCGGCATAAATCTTTTGTTTTTTTCACTGTCTACTTGACAGGGTGCAGTTCAGTTAGTTGGGGTGCTTTTTCTTATTTATTGATTGTATCTAGCCATGCCTTAGCCATCAGTTGATCACCTGTACTACTCATATGTACACCATCAATTGTAAGCGGTAATGGTTTTGTAGAATTTAAGTAATCAAGAAAGACTTGATGTGTTGGAACAAGGGTTAATTGATATTTCTCAGCTAGTTTATTTACAATTTCAACATAATCCTTTAAGATCTGATTCCCTTTAGATTGAGGATCTTCTTCGATTACCGTTGGCTCCATTAAAATAATCTCAGCATCTGTTTCAGCTTGTGTCTTCTCAATTAAATGCGTATATAAATGTTCAAATTTATCAGGATAAACTTGTTCAACATCTGATTGATCAATCTGCCGCCAAACCTCATTGATCCCAACTGAAATAGAAAGAACATCGGGATTAATTTCTATAGCATCTTCTTGCCAACGCGCTACAAGGTCCGTCACCCGGTCACCACCTATCCCACGATTAATAATCTCTGGAAATTGATTTGGCTCATGGATTGCCAAGGTATCACGTATAATTCGGACATAATTCTCACCAATATTCGCCGGATCCTCAAAACGCCCCCATTCCGTAATACTATCACCAATAAATAGGATTCTTTTATTTTTCAATCTTCTTCCCCCTCATAAAAACAATTTGAATAATTCCATTATGCCACACAAGCAATGAAACCGCATTAATTTAATATATGGTTAGTAACTTTTCACAAGATCAAAACCACAACCATCCATAGAGTAAGATAAAAGGACCTGCGATCTTCCGTTTAAACTAGACGATCGCAGGCAAGCAACAATATTTATCTAATTTGAGCTTTTGGTAAATTTCTGATAGATAACTTTAATTAATTCCATCATAAAGATTGCCACAATTGCTAAACCCGTAGCAATTCCCCATTGAGCAAGAGTGAAACTATTTGGAATAGAAAAGATGGTTCGCAAACCTGGTAAGGTTGTTAAAGCATATAATCCAAGGCAAACCGTAACAGCTGCTAAGACATATTTGTTAGTTGTAAAACCAACAGAAAAGATCGTTTGTTGATTTGAACGTGCTGTAAAGGTTTGGAGCGTTCTCGACAAAATCAAGGTTGTAAAGGCCATTGCTATCCCGGTTTCAACACTATATTGTAAACCAATTAGATGAGCGACGATCACCGCTATCCCTATAATTGAACCTCGTGTCAGCACAGAACGCAAGGTTTCACCTGCAAAGATACCTTCATCAATTGAGCGTGGTTTCCGATTCATAACCCCTGGCTCTGATTTCTCCATTCCAAGCGCAATTGCTGGTAACGAATCATTAACTAAATTAATGAACAGTAGCTGTAAGGCTGTAAAAGGATTGGGTAAACCAAGAGCAACAGCAAATAAAATCGCAATAATCGCACCTAAATTCCCACTAAATAAATAGGCAATTGCCTTTTTTATATTATCAAAAACAGTTCGTCCTACTTCTACCGCATTAACAATTGACACAAAATTATCATCCGTTAAAATCATCGCTGAAGCATCCTTACTGACGTCTGTTCCACTTCCCATTGCAATACCAATATCCGCTTGTTTCAATGCCGGTGCATCATTGACACCATCACCAGTCATCGCTGAAATTTGACCTTTATCTTGCCATGCCTTCACAATCCGAATTTTATTTTCAGGTGAAACACGGGCATAAACAGAAATATGCTCAAGCTTATTCGTAAGCTCCTCATCACTCATAGCATCAAGTTCCTGACCCGTAACCGCAATGTCACCTTCTGTCATTAAACCAATATCACGACCAATCGCTTCTGCTGTTGTCTTATGATCACCAGTGATCATCACTGTTTTTATGCCGGCCGCTTTCGTTTCCTCTATTGCACTATAGACAGCTTCTCGCGGTGGATCGATCATCGCTAATAATCCAACTAAAACTAAATCAACCTCGTCGTCAAAGCTTAGCTTTTCCTTGGTTCCTGTAAACTTCTTATAGCCAAAAGCGAGGACACGAAGAGCCTGTTTAGAAAACTCCTCATTTTGAGCAATTAACTGATCATGCCATTTTTGATCCAAGAGTACTTCTTGACCATTGACCAAAATATATTTAGCACGGCTAAACATAACATCAGGACCGCCTTTAGTTAACATCATTCGCTCACCATCAAGATCATTTAAGGTCGACATCAGTTTCCGATCAGAATCAAAGGGTAATTCATCAATCCGTTTATTCTTCTCTCGAATCTCCTGATCACTTCTACCATGCTTATTTGAATAATTGATCAAGGCTACTTCAGTTGGATCACCAACTTCTGTGCCATTCGCATTAATATAACTATCATTACATAATACTGATATATCAATTAAATATTTTTCTTCACGGAACCATTCTGACAAGTCTTGGCCAATCTTTTGTTCACTTTGACCAGGAACAAAATAATCAACGATCGTCATTTTATTTTGTGTTAAGGTTCCCGTTTTATCTGTACAAATAACACTAGTTGAGCCTAGGGTTTCCACAGCTGGTAACTTTCGAATAATCGCATGACGTTTAGCCATTTTATTTGTTCCAACAGAAAGAACAATCGTAACAATTGATTGCAAGGCTTCTGGTATAGCAGCTACCGCTACAGCGACCGCAAACATTAACGCTTGTAATAATTCAGTTGTTAGATCAACAGTTTGTCCACCAAACCAAATTCTTATCGCTTGAACAATAAAAATCCCGATCGACAACAGCAAAATCCAAACACCTAATTTTTTACTAAATACATCAAGCTTTCTCTGAAGTGGTGTCTGCTTTTGTTCAGCAGTGTTTAGCAGATTAGCAATTTTACCAATCTCTGTTTTCGTTCCTGTTTCAGTTACAACAAAAGTGGCACGTCCATTCGTGACAAGTGAACTACTAAATACGAGATTTGTTCGATCACCTAGAGCAACTTCTTCACTGATGACAGCTTCCGTTTTATCAACGACCTCAGACTCACCAGTTAGCATCCCTTCATTTACTTGAAGTGAGCCACTTTCTATAATACGACCATCTGCTGGAATATAATCACCCGCTTCAAGGAAAACAATATCCCCACGAACGAGTTCACGAGCAGGAATCGTTTGTTTCTCCCCTTGTCGAATCACCTTAGCAGAAGGAGCAGACATTTGTTTTAAAGCATCAAGAGAACTTTCTGCTTTTTTTGTTTGAACAACACTAATCACAGCATTCATAATAAGGACAATCAAAATAACGACTGTTTCAATATATTCACCTAATAAAAATTGAACAATCGCAGCAACTAATAAAATGATGACCATTGCGTCTTTAAAAGACTCCATGAACAGCATCCAAGTTGAGGCTTTTTCACCTTCTTCAATTTCATTAAAGCCCTCCGCCTCTTGCCTATGAGCAACTTCTTCCTTTGCTAAACCAGATTGATCAACTTTTAATTGTCGTAATACGGCTTCTTTTTCTTGTTGATAATAGTTCATCTTAACGCCATCTCCTAACTTCTATTATTATAGCCATCTAGATAAGTTTCCACTCAATTACTGTTACATTAAGGACAAAAAAGACCTTTACCGATCATCTTCTATATGAGTACAGAAAGTGATCGGTAAAGGTCTTGCTAGCAATGTCAGTTAACATTACCAATAATGCCGGAGACAAATTTCCTCGTAATGACGACACTATTGCTGGAGCTACTCCCCTTATACCATTTTAAGTTTATGACTTATTAAGCGAAAAGTCAACTTATATATTTATTACAAAAGTTACTTTCCGCAGATCTATTTGAATGACTTGCCTTTTACCAAAAGTTACGCTTTTACATCAATAGATCCACCAAGATAGGGCTGTACAGATTGTTGCAGCATTTTTATCATTTGCTCTGATTGTATTTCAGCTTGATCGATTGTTTTTTTCATTACACTAATTGAAGCTTGCTGTTTCAATTGTGATTGATTCATCAAAATTGATAATTTACTTATATCCATATTAACCACCTCTTTCTTCAGTTTAACATAGGGATCTAGTCGTGGAAAGAAATTTAAATTTCAATGATCAGGAAAAAAGTTTTTCTAATGTATTAATTGCTGGCAAAAAAAGACCAGATTTCATTAATGTGAATCTTCAGTGAGCGGGAAGCCTTTATCCCCTACCGCGAGTTAGGTGAACAAAACAAGATTTTATTTCCTATCCCTCCACTTATCATCCTCACATGATTGAGGGGAGCATACCGTCAGTTAATCTGTGTTAAATAAAGATTTAATACTGCATTTAACCGTTTAATTCTAGTTTCTCTAATCATACTTTTATCATTCAGACGATTCTCCAGCTATTTATCCAAAACAGATGCTTCTTTATACGTTGTGTGAAGATATAATATATGCTATTTTAAATTTAACGGATTTTCGAAAGAAGTCTCCCATCCTCAAGGAATGAGAAGGGCGATAGCCCAATGAGTAAGTGGGAGATGAATTTCGGTTGGCTTTAGCCAAAGCTTGTGATACAATCAGTCTTAACTGGATAAAGGACTGATATACCAATGAAATTAGATAACAATAATCATTCAGTGTTCTTATTGCACTATCATCTTGTGCTGGTTGTAAAATATCGCAGACAAGTATTTGATAATGAAATA
>NZ_JAHLQM010000060.1 GCF_018919165.1 Amphibacillus sp. MSJ-3
TCCATGAGAAGACCTCTTTTCAAATGTTAGTCGCGAAACTTACATTTATATTAGAGTGTCTTCTCTTTTTTTGTCTAGTATTTTGATTTAAGTATCATTGAGAAACATTATACACATACTAAACTGAACCCTTATTTTATTTGGACATAAATAAAAGCAGATCCTCTAATAGTATCTGCTTTAATAGTTTTTATTTTTCTATTTCTACCGCTAGTGATTGGGCTACCTGAATCATTTCATCTTCGGTTAAGGATTCACTCGCTAAATAGTAGTCAATTCCATTTTCCGACCATGATAGGGAATGCTCTGTTATCGCCCCTACAGTAGTACCAATATGAACCGGACTTCCTATCGACAATTCCGGTTGTCTAAAGGCAACCATTTCAGTTGTTTTTACCTCTTGAACGATAGTAAAATCATGTTCTCCCTGATAAGTTAATACCACACGACTCCCATCTTCCAAATCAAATTCCGAAGTATCTACAAGCTCACTAGCAAAGGTTTCCTTGGGATATTGAATCGACAATTCTGTTTGTGTTGCTTGTTCTTCCAGTGAGCTCACAGGTAAACTAAAGATACTACTTGTTAAATTGGCATCAACTTCAAAAAATTCATCTTCAAATTCAACATCCAATTCAAATGGTTCAAAAGTGACTTCTACAATAACATTATGATCTGGATCATAAATTTTCACCAAATAAGGTGTTAATGTTTTTTGATGGAAATAGATCTCTTGTGTTGGTAAGGTTTGATTTTGATGATAATTCGTTTTGGTTGTGAACACATAATATTCATCCATAACTGCGAATTCAGCCTCTTCATCATTCAATATATCCGATACCAAAGAATGATATAAATAAGGTTGACTAGCGTTAGCTGGCCAATCACTTTGGAATCTGAAACTTTTATTCAAAGCAGGTGTTAAAACGAAGACACCTTCATCATTTTTTAGGATAATTTGACTGCCTTCCTCATCTTCTTGATTGTGCATAAACACTCGATAATAATTATCCATTTGATAAGCCAAGTCAATTTGATATTTCTGTGTCGTTTCACCAGTAAACATTTCCATCGTTGCTTTCGTTTGATAGCTTTCTAACTCTGTTAGATTCTCCTCTAGATCTTCAATAACATCTTCCTGTGAAGCTTCGCCACAACCAGCTATTATAAAGATCGAGAAAAGGATGAGGGTCATCCTGATCATTCTGTTCATCATTTCAGCTCCTTTAACTCTAGTCAGAGAAAAAGGGAATGAGTGGACCGCAATGGTTAATCAACTGTACTCCACAGTTGTGATAAGAGTGGTTTATTTTTTATGAAAGTTGATTAGAAAATCTATATCAGCAACTGTGGTTTAACTTGGTTATCAGTAGTTTGATTGTCTCTCAATCGAATTTATCTCTATTTATTTGTAGAAACAGTCAACCTTATCTGATCAAGTTAAACATGAACGAAAAGCATTTGGTAGGAAATCAATTAAATCTCTTGCTAGAAAATCAACCGTCGAATGGTGTTCACGAATAGCGATGTCGGCAGCTAATCCATGGATAAAACAGGCATTTGCTAAAGCTGTCTTTAGAGATTGCTTTTGCATCACCTGAGCCAAAATAATTCCTGCTAAACAATCGCCACTGCCGCCCTTAGCTAAAGCGGGGTTTCCAGTTATGTTAATGGTTTGATTTCCATTCGGATCAGTAATTATCGTATAAGCACCTTTTAAAACCAAATAAAGTTGATACTTCGTTGCAAAATCCTTTGCAATTTCAAATGGATTTGCTTTGATCTGATCAATAGTCTGATCAATCAACATAGCCATTTCACCGGGATGAGGTGTTAATATCGTCGGCGCTTTGCGCTTAACTCGTTTAGTTAAATGCTCTCGGATATAGTACAAACCATCAGCATCAACGATAAGTGGTTTATCACTGTTAAGGGCGGTTTCAAGAATCATTCTCGTATCTTCTGATCGGCCCATTCCCATTCCAATTGCAATCGCATCGAAGGAGGAGAATCGCTCAAATAAATCTATTCCCCCAGCTTCTAGGTTCATAAAGGTTGCTTCTGTTGCAGCTTGCGCAATAATTGGAATAACCTCTTGTCTCGATGCAACAGTAAGTAATCCTAGCCCTGAACGTAAAGCCGCATTTGCAGTTAAACATATGGACCCTGGCATATTTTCTGTTCCACCAATAATCAAACCTTTCCCATGGTCACCTTTGTGGCTATGTTGTGCTCTCCTCGGCAATGTTTGGTTGACCTTTTCCATCGTCCAAACTTCCTTTTTACTTGCGGTTACTAATGGGGTTGGCAAACCGATCTTAACAATTTCCCAGTCACCATAATAACCAGCATACCGTTCAATAAAGGCACTTGGTTTTGGTGCTTCAATACAATAAGTAAGGTCAGCTTTGATTGCTTTCACATCTTCCAATCCTGATTCAGCTGGAATACCACTAGGTAGGTCTACCGCAATTACACGACCTGTTGCACAATTTACTTGTTGGATGATTGAATCATAAGGTTCTTTCAAAGTACCTGAAAAGCCGATCCCTAACATCGCATCAATGATTAAATCAGCTTCTTGAATCAATTGTCGATAATGACTTGATTCGTCAACCAAGGTAATGGAACAATCGAAACAGGTCAAAATCGCTTTATGCCTTGCTGCATCCCCTTTAATTTTATGATCGGAAATGACTTGAATCAGCTCAACCCGATAACCGAGATTAATCAAAGTTCGAGCAATAACAAATCCATCACCACCATTATTACCACCACCAACCAAAATAACAATTTTAGTCTTTTTCGTAATCTTACCGATTAGTTTATCTGTAATCGCCCGACCAGCATTCTCCATTAACATAACGCCTGATATTCGATAATCCTCCATTGCTTTTCGATCAATTTCGTACATTTCTTTTGCGGTTACACAGTTCATTTTAGTCCCTCCTACCCGCACTACACTATATGAGTTTGTCCATTTAATTATGCAGACAAGCTAATCTTTAACGTTCTAAAATAACTTGGGCAATGGCATATGTGCGACTATGTGATATTGATATATGAATATTAAATCGATGGGCTTGTTTAAAGGTGATTGTCGGTTCACCATCAGGACCTGATAAAATTTCAATATCATGAAAACTCACTTTGCCTATACCTGTTCCTAAAGCTTTAGCAAAAGCTTCTTTACCAGCGAAACGGCCTGCTAAAAATTCACACTTTTTTAATTGTGAAGTTTTTTGTAGCAAGAGTTCTTCTTCTTTTTTTGTTAAGATTTTCTTGGCAAACCTTGCATTTCTCTTCATAATATCTTCAATTCGATTAAGTTCAATAATATCTATTCCCGTACCTATAATCATCGTATCACCTTTTTTATTCTGATATCTTTATTATAGCGTAAGCAATTGATTAATTATATCATTTGTCAAAACATCTCTAGATGGAGTATCATTTGATTATCGCCATTTAAAGGAGAGTTTTTATGTTTTTTCGTAACGAATCATTTAAAGATTTCATTCGGTTTTATCCAACTGTTTCTATAATCGTTGGAATTAATGTTATATTATGGCTCTTAATGTTCCTTTCAACATCATTAGGCGTATTCGTCTATGAGTGGGGTGTCGGTTGGAATATCGCAGTTAGTCGTGGACAATATTGGCGACTCGTTACTCCTATCTTTCTTCATGATCCTGATGGAATTTCCCATATTCTTTTTAATTCATTTTCATTAATTTTATTCGGGCCTGCTTTAGAGCAAATGCTAGGCAAAATTAAGTTTATCATTGTCTTTCTATTCACAGGGATTATTGGAAATGTATTCACTTATTTAATCGATATGGAAAGTCTTGTTCCCCATTTAGGAGCTTCCGGTGCGCTTTACGGGTTATTAGGCCTCTTGTTGTATATGAGCTATTTCAAAAGTCATTTAATTGATCCAGGAAGTAAACAAATTGTCGTTGTCATTAGTATAGTTGGTATCTTAATGTCATTTATTCAGCCTGGAATTAATAAGGCTGCCCACCTATTCGGAATGATCGCAGGGGTTGCTATTGGGCCTGTTATCACAAATAACGTCACACCTTTTTCGCCCTGGCGGAACCAACCTCGGGTTAGGCGAGTGGTCAGAAATGATGACCTTGGCTATGATCCAAATCGATGGGATAAAAAAAGATTTCGAGTTAACCGTAATATCAGCTCAATTATCTGGTGGATTATTTTCATCTTAGCGATTCTAGGTATTTTAAGCGGTTTTTAGTCCAAAGTGAGGGAAGGATGCCTTCCCCCGCCTTCAATAAAATTATTGAAGTAATTGGCGGGGTTTATGCGCGGAAATCGGGAGTTTATGCTCGCAAACCAGTGTTCTATGTGCGGAAGTCACAGGTTTATGTGCGCAAACCGATGTTTTATGCGCGGAAATGGCAGATCTATGCGCGGAAGCTGATATTCCATGTGTGGACGGACCCGTTGCTGACAGTTGCACTGCAATAAATAATATCGTTTTATACTTTTACTATCTGTTAAAATCGAGTAGGAGGATAATCATTATTTGATTATCCGTCCCCTCACACCACCGTACGTACGGATCCGTATACGGCGGTTCAATTTTATGCTAAACATGTACTTGTTTGTAATGTTCTAGAC
>NZ_JAHLQM010000061.1 GCF_018919165.1 Amphibacillus sp. MSJ-3
CGAAGTCTACATGACCGTTATGAATTTTTGCGTTATAAATCTTAATTGAACCGCCGTATACGGAACCGTACGTACGGTGGTGTGAGAGGACGGAGGCTAACCGCCTCCTCCTACTCGATTGATCATCATTTAAATAGAATCATCACCTCTTAAATGTTTTTGAGGTGTCACTCCGTGATTTACACTCTGGGTGGACGCTTTCCGCGGGTACGGCCTTGGGCGCACAGGATGTGGGTCAGTTAGACGTTGCCACAGGACGTGGCGGTTTTAGTCCAACATTCCTTATTGCTCCACTACCTTGTCGCAATAAGGATTTTCGGACTCGTGGGACTGGGACTGGGGCTGGGACTGGGACTGCGGTTACTCGTCCCACCGAAAACATTTGCGGTTACTCGTCCCATCGAAGACTGTTTACTGTTCCCGCTGGAGTCGCCACCCGACCTTCCAATCACTTGGTTGGCACTCTTGATAATGGATCATAAATTGATTTTTTTTATAAAAAAAGAGATAAATCCAAAGTACACAATGAAGAGGATTTGCGTTATTGGCTGTGAACTTAAGGAAATTCACGGCTAATAACTCTAAGACTCCAAAGCATTCAAACCACTACAAAAATGAAAATAGTTCTATTTACGAAAAAGCCATAAATAGAACTATTTTTTACTCAGTGAGACTAGTTATGTCCCAGTCTCTTTAATTATCTTGATTCAATTAAGGCGTTATTATTTAAAAACCTAAAAGACAATCTAAATATAAGGAAGCTCATGATAGAGCCTGTAATATTCAATAAGACGTCATCAACATCAAACGATCTGTACTTATATCCTACTAAAATTCCTAAACCTCATTGAGGTAATTCGATAGTTAGACTCACTAGGAAACAAATTAAAACTGGTATTGGTATATGGCGAACCCTTGAATGATTTAGAAAAACCTAATCTATCTACTAGTCTTACACTACCAAAAAATTTAGTGGTTTTTCTTTAGACATTTAACTCACTGCCAGATTATTATTTATCTATTAGTACACTTTAATAAAGTTATAAAAACGATATACTTTACAATAAAACCAAGGTTTGGGAGTTTGATTTTTGAAAAATCGGTGCTAGTATGATTTCATAACTCATTTTTTTACAAGTCAGCTCGATAAATTTTAGGAGGCAGTCAAAATGTTATTCGATACGCACGCACATTTAAATGTTAAACAATTTGCTGAAGATGAATTTGAAGTAATCAAACGAGCAAACGATCAAGGCGTTTCAAAGATTGCTGTTGTCGGCTTTGATCACGAGACAATTGATAAGGCCCTTGCCTTATCTGAAACTTATCCAGGCATTTACCCGATCATTGGTTGGCATCCAACCGAAGCAGGCAGTTATTCAGATCAGGTAGAAGAAAAGTTAATCCAACTCATTCAAACAAAAAATGTTGTCGCAATGGGTGAGATGGGTTTAGATTATCATTGGATGGAAGACCCAAAGGAGATTCAAATCGATGCTTTTAGAAGGCAAATTCGGGTGGCTAAGCAATTAGATATTCCAATCGTGATTCACAACCGTGACAGTACGGAAGATGTTTATCAGGTTTTAAAGGAAGAACATGTTGAAGATATCGGTGGGATTATGCATAGTTTCAACTTAACGCCTGAGTGGCAAGAACGATTTTTAGACTTAGGAATGCATATTTCATATAGTGGTGTGGTAACATTCAAAAATGCTCATGATGTTAAAGAAAGTGCCAAAGTCGTCCCTTTAGACAAATTGTTGATTGAAACAGATAGCCCTTACCTAGCGCCACAGCCTAATCGTGGTAAACGAAATGAACCTGCCTATGTAAGGTTTGTAGCGATGGAAATTGCTCGACTAAAAGGAATAGAGCTTGATGAGGTCGCTCAGATAACAAGTGAAAACGCAAATCAGTTATTTAAGTTATAGTGAGCAAAGCAAAATAGAAAACTACCCAAATAAAGGATTTATTACGTCCGTGTGACGGGTATTCCAATTTGTAACCTTTACTTAACATAATTGAAATAAGCAAAGAATATGCCAGGAAACCCTTTGTGAATCAAGGGTTTCCTTTGTAATATTGAAAAAACAATGGTTTGACAACCATTTTAAATGTTTATATAATACTGGCGCATAACAAAAAGGAGGCAAAATAGCATGAAGCCAATATCTAAGCTATTGCCAGTATTAAAAAGTAAAATATTTTTATCATTCATAAGTGTGTCTGCACTCATAATCATAACTTATCTTATCGTATTAGAATTAACAAAAGCAGAAATTGAATTTACACATAATGATACAACCGAAACAGTCATTACCCGGGAAGAAACAGTTGGTGCCTTTTTAGCTGAGCTCGGTATTGAAGTCAGTTCATATGATAAATTATCACATGAGCTTGATGATGACTTAGAAACTGGCATGAAAGTGAGTTACAAAGAGGCAAAACCGGTAACATTAAAGATTGATGAAGTAGAAAAGACATATTATACAACTGAAGATACAGTGGCAGCATTTTTTGATGAACTCGATTTAGCAATTGGTGAGTTTGATGATCTGAATGTAGAATTAGGTACTAAGATAGAAGATGGACTTAGTATTGTTTTAGATCAGGCTGTTGAAATCACTTTAAGAGATGCAACTGAAAAAGAAAAGATTTGGACAACTGAAAAAACAGTTGGCGATTTATTAAAGGCTGAATCGATAGAATTAGATGAACTTGATCGTATAGAGCCTGATATGGATCAAAAACTAGAAGAAGAGATGACCGTCAGCATTACACGTGTTGAAGAGGTAACAGATGTTGTTGAAGAAAAGGTTGAATTCTCAACTGTCCGTCGAAATGACCCTTCTCTTAAAAAAGGTAAAGAGCAAGTGGTATCATCAGGTTCTGATGGGCTAGTGGAAAAGAAATACCTTGTAACTATTGAGAATGGAGAAGAAGTATCTCGTGAATTAGTTAGTGAAGAGGTAAAAAAAGAAAGTGAACAACGTGTTGTTGCAGTTGGTACGAAAGAAATAAAACAACTTGTATCACGTAGTGCAAGTCCGACAACCACCCAGAAAACAAGTTCTCAGTCAAGTAGCGAACCTAAACCAACTAGTGATTCTAAAACGTTGACAATGGATGCTACAGCATATAACTGGAATTGCGGTTCTTGTGACGGCCGTGGACTTACATCAACTGGTTATGATTTAAAAGCCAATCCTGAAGGTGTTATTGCTGTTGACCCTAGTGTGATTCCATTAGGAACGAAAGTGTATATTGAGGGCTATGGCTATGCTGTTGCCAGAGATACCGGTGGCGCCGTTAAGGGGAATAAAATTGACTTACACATGCCAACTTTAGAAAAAGCTAAGCAATTCGGTCGTAAAACAGTGAAAGTAAAAATAATTAATTAATAAAGTTAAACTTCAATCAGTGGAGGTCTTATTGACAGTCGCACTGGGAGAAACTCACCCTTGTTAATGTTTGTATGTAACATTGACAAGGGTTTTCTGGTTCTACGTCAAATAACGTTGATGAGGAATTTTAGCTAACATATATTTAGTTGTTTATCACGAATCAAAGTAGCCATTATGCTGCTTTGATTCGTGATTCTTTTTGGTTATGATTTAATGAATTTGTTTCTATTGCTTTGAATTTGAAATGGATCAAAATGCGTTTTTTGTAATTATAAAAATTCCGATAGCCATACGCGACTTTATTTAGTACCTTAATTTTGTTGTTTATCCCTTCAATTCGACCGTTATTATATGAATATGTAAAACTATTCTTGATATAAGGGAGATGCTTTCTTAATGTCTTTAAGCTTGTTCTCATGTGACTAGAGATAAGAGAAGAGCTCCGCTCATTTAATACATTTTCTAATCCTTCAAAAAGCTTCATGTCAATCGCTTTTAATAAACGTTGATAAAGTTCATAATTGGCTTTTAACTCAGGATCATAGTTTAACATTTCTTCAACAATACT
>NZ_JAHLQM010000062.1 GCF_018919165.1 Amphibacillus sp. MSJ-3
TGTAACTGTCAAGTTAAATTGAACACTTTTCGCTCATTAATTTTGAACAGTTTTATCATTAAATATTGAGCGACGATGTTTTAATCGATAACTGTCACCTCCTAGTTGGATAACTTCAGATCGATGGATAATTCGGTCAAGAATGGCTGCTGTAATCGCTGGATCACCCAATAGTTCACCCCACTCACTGGGTCCTTTATTTGAAGTTAATATAATGGATGATTGATTATATAACTCATTAATTAAATGAAAGAATAGGTTAGCTTCTCGTTGATCCATTGCCATAAACATAAGATCATCGATAATAATCAAATTAGAATCCCTTAGTCGTTTTAACCTAATTTGTGACTTGCGGGTTATCTCTTCCGTCTTTAATACATGAATAAGTTCTCCCATTGATATAAACGTTACCTTGTATCCCTCGTGAATTGCCTTTATTCCCAAGCCGATGGCTAAATGGGTTTTTCCTACACCTGTCGGCCCGAGTAAAATAAGATTGTAGAGTTGATCTAACCAGACGAGATCATTTAACTTATTAAATTGCTTTTTAGTTAAGGATGGCTGCTCATCTAATGAAAATTCAGGCAATGTTTTATAAACGGGAAATGTTGCCCATTTTAACCTTCTTTCGATTAACTTTTCTGCTCGTCTTTTTTGTTCGTATGTCATCACCTCTAAAAGAAATTGAGTATAAGATAAAGATTGTTTTTCTGCTTTTTTTATTAATTCAGGTAAGTATTCGCTGGTCTCCGACAAACGTAAACTTCTCAATACACCCTCTAATTGTTTGAAGGTACCCATCAATCGTCAACTCCTTCCAT
The DNA here is from genome assembly GCF_018919165.1 of Amphibacillus sp. MSJ-3. Taxonomy (GTDB): domain Bacteria; phylum Bacillota; class Bacilli; order Bacillales; family Amphibacillaceae; genus Amphibacillus. The sequence goes on from NZ_JAHLQM010000062.1 coordinate 822, forward strand.
GATCGACACATATGGTGAAATATCACGGATAGGTGGCTTAATTTCAAATATATAAGATGATTCATCATGTAAAGGCTGAATATCTTTTACGTTTACTTTATTGATCGGAGTAATTGATCGTTGGGAGATCAAATAATTGATCATATCTTTAAATTCTGTTGCACTGTATAACTTCTGTTCTATACACTTAACTAAGCTTTTATTAATCATTTCAGAAGGGAACTCATCCCATATTTTATTGATCAGTTGTAACTGGTCACGGGTATATCTTGGATACTTCCTATTAATTTCATCTAAATATTTAAGGGCTAATGAATGATCTTCAAATTTAGCGGCAATACTTTGTTTATAGGCTTCAATCCCCTGTGAACGATCTCTTATGTGCGTCCGATCTTGAACCAGAATCCCTTTCTCATTAGAAATTTCATGATTACCAATAATCTTATCAGTTTCAGGGTCAATGATCGTAAGCGTGTGATCATTTTGAATCATCACATGAACCTCTTTGCTAAAACCATCGTATGTACCTAATGGTACGGAATATCGATTTGCTTTATATAAAATAGTGTTGTCCTTTCGAACTACTCTTGATATACTTATATCTGATGAAATTGTTTGCTTACCGTTGGCTGGTACCGTGGTGAGCTGTTTAACCGGTCTTAAATATTGTTTTTCTTCCTGGAAAACATCGACCGGTTTTTTCTTTGTCGTGTTATGAATCTTACCATTACCTCTTCTCTCAAGCCATAATTTCCCTTGCTCATTCCATTCATCTAATGTTGTATAAACGCGATGTTTCGCAAAGCTTTTTTTAATAAATCCAATGACATTTTCTATTTTTCCTTTACTTTCTGGATCGCTTCCACGACAGGCATAAACACGAAATCCTTCTTCTCTTCGATAAGCCTCAAATTCTTTCGTATAGATGATATCACCATGATTTTCACTCACAACGATAATGTTATCTTGGTCATAAACCATCTCCACTGGCTTTCCACCGAATGCTTGAAATGCATTCTTATGAGCCACGATCAAGTCTCTTGTAGTGAAGGGATGATCCAGCCACTCTTTATATTTTTGCCTAGATCGTGATAAAACAAAAGCAACGACATAAAGTTTGACAGAATGACCTTGTTCATCCTTTTGCCATGTTTGACCAAAGTCTACTTGTGCTTGAAAACCCATTGGTAATTCAGGTACAGCTTCATAATCTCTTTTATTCGTAACTTTGGGGATTTTATATTCCTTTCTCAATTCACCTACATAACGTCGTACAGTACTTTCCCCAACTTTGAAATCAGGATACCGTTCATCTAACCAATCAGCAATTTGCGCCGAGGATAGATCAGGGTGTTCTTTTAGCCAATCGAGTATTTCACTTTTATATTTATCTAACTTTCTAGTTCTTCGCTTCGTAGAAGCAAGCCAAAGAGCCATTTCATCTGGATCTCTTTTTAAATAATCATTGACAGTACCTCTCGCAATACCAAGCTTTTTGGCAATTTTGCTTTTTGAAAACCCTAGTTCTTTTAATTGAAATATTTCATTATACAATTTCCACTTCTCCACTTTCTGCACCATCCAAATCTGATAAATTTCAATGAATCTATCATACTATGAATGGTCGTATATTTGATCGAAAAGTGTTCAATCTTATTGAGCAATAACTGACTATTTTAGTTTAGCAGTTACA
>NZ_JAHLQM010000063.1 GCF_018919165.1 Amphibacillus sp. MSJ-3
CGCGCTCGACTTGCATGTATTAGGCACGCCGCCAGCGTTCATCCTGAGCCAAGATCAAACTCTCAATAAAATTGTTGAGTTGTTCTACTCTCATTTGAAGCACTAGCTTCTTCTTACTTTTTTTCTTAACTTTCTTGGTTGTTTGGATTCAGTTTTCAAAGATCAATTGTTGCCGTCTTTTTTTGCGACAGCTTTTATATTATATACATGTCACTATCAAAATGTCAATAACTTTTTAAAAATATTTTTCATGAAGTAGTTATCGTATTTTGGCGACTTGAATAATATATCACGATAAATTTTCCGAGTCAATAGCTTTTGTCACTTTTTTTAAAAGGTAATTATAAAAATTAAAAACACTCAGCAATTCAAACCGTCACCTCTTAAGTAAATGGTGTCACTGAGTGTTTTAATTTAGCTATTTATTGTAGATAAACTGGCTGGATGATCTCCACCTCAGTAGTAAAAGAGAAATCTTCGAATCATAAATGCAGATTAGGTACTTCCCCACCGAGTGAAGGTTTACTTAATTATTTCTTCTTCATTTGTGGGAAAAGTAGAACATCTCTTATTGAAGGTGAATTGGTTAACAGCATGACTAATCGATCAATTCCAATTCCCAACCCTCCAGTTGGTGGCATACCATATTCTAATGCCTCTAGGAAGTCTTCGTCCATTTCATGCGCTTCATCATTTCCTTGTTCTTTTTCCTTCACTTGTGCTTCAAAACGTTCCCTTTGGTCAATCGGGTCATTTAACTCTGAGAATGCATTCGCGTGTTCACGACGAACGATGAATAGCTCAAATCGATCTGTAAAACGTTCATCTTCTTTATTCTTTTTCGCTAATGGAGAAATTTCTACCGGATGACCATAGACAAATGTTGGTTGTACAAGCTCTTCTTCTACACGTTGTTCGAAAAATTCATTAACAATATGGCCAAAAGTCATCGTATCTTTAATTTCGATATTATGTTCTTTAGCCAATGCCTTTGCTTGGTCATCTGTCATATGTTCCCAAAAATCAACACCTGTATACTCCTTAATCGCATCAACCATATGAACTCGTTTCCAGCCTGGTTTCAAATCAATGATATCTTCCCCATAAGTTAGTGTTGTTGAACCGATTACTTCTTCTGCAATATGAGCAACCATATCCTCAACTAAATTCATGATATCACGGTAATCTGCATAAGCTTGGTAAAGTTCGATCATGGTAAACTCAGGGTTATGTCTCGTAGATACGCCTTCATTTCTAAAAACTCGTCCAATTTCATAAACACGTTCCATTCCACCTACAATCAGGCGTTTTAAATGAAGTTCAATTGCAATTCTCATATATAGTTCCATATCAAGCGTATTGTGGTGAGTGATAAACGGACGTGCAGCAGCCCCACCAGGAATGCTATGCATCATTGGTGTTTCAACTTCTAAAAACCCTAGGTCATTTAAATAACGACGCATGGATTGAATAATTTTACTACGCATAATAAATGTTTCTTTACTTTCATGATTTGTGATTAAATCTAAATACCGCTGACGATAACGTTGCTCGACATCTTTTAGCCCATGAAACTTATCTGGTAATGGTCGCAGCGATTTGGTTAAAATAGTGAACGAGGTGACCTTGATAGATAACTCACCAACATTTGTTTTTAACAGTGATCCTGACACACCAACAATATCACCCAAATCAGCGCTCTTAAATAAATCATAACTACTTTCCCCAACGGTATCTTTTCGAACATAAAGTTGAATTTGCCCACTAAAATCTTGAATATGAGCAAAACCTACTTTCCCTTTTCCGCGTTTTGTCATAATACGACCAGCAACAGTGACATCAACTCCCTTTTCCTCTATCTCTTCTTTAGAGAGTTGGTTGTAATTGACGATTAAGTCGTTTGCAAGATGAGTTCGGGCAAACTTATCGCCAAAAGGATCGATACCTTTGTTGCGCATCTCGTTCATTTTTTCACGACGAACCTGCATATGCTCATTTAATTCTTCTGACATCTGTAACTCACTCCGATTCCTTCTTATCTTTTTTAAAAATTCTTTCACTCATTCTTCTGTAAGTACATTAGCTCGAACTGACTTCACTATAAAATTCCTGCATTTTACGATGGCGGTTGTTTAAAAAAGATTAGAAAAAAGACATGCTAATAATAGGCAATCTTCACTTAACTGCCAACACATTATGCAACCCGGTAAAATTGACTGAAACGAGCATTCTATTTTAATTTCTTGAATACACATAAAAGAAGAATAATAAGTTAGTTATTAGTGTACCATAGCTTAACCTTGATTTCTAATGTACAAATTAACAGGTATGTGTCAATATTTTCTCGATGTTGTTTTCATAACAGTAAGTTAGACACTCTAATATTGTACACCATTAGCTACCGCGCTTCGCTTGCTCGCCGTTTAGGTAGTGTGACGTTATTAA
>NZ_JAHLQM010000064.1 GCF_018919165.1 Amphibacillus sp. MSJ-3
TATAATATGTTTAAGCCTTGTTTTAGGCTTATGTTTTCATTGATACAAAACTTGCTTGTAACTTCGTTACCTTTCATTCCAGGCGGACGCTTTCCGTGGGCACGGCTCAAGCCTCCTCGCTCACAAAGAACGTTCGCTGCGGGGTCTTGAGACTCGTGCTTTTCCCACTGGAGTCGCCGCCTTACATTCAAGGTAACTTAATTTAATGCTTGATTTATTGTTCACAGTGAATATTTATTACTTGGACGCTGCGTGATATTCCTAGATAATGATTATATAAGGATCATTTGGGACAATTCTTACTCTCCTTGCGGATTTTACCGCATTAGAAAGACTGTTTCCCAGTGTGCGTTTTGACCTTCAAACACGCAGGCTGTACACCTTGTTTTTCGAACCTAGATGTTAGTAGCTCTAGGGCGGCTTTCGAATCAAGGATAGTACTCATACACGAGGCTGCTGATCAGCGTCCACACTAGGGATATCCCGGAGCGTCCAAGATTTAAGTTCCAATGATTCTAAATCGAAAGGGGTGTTTATCTTATGAAATTATTTGTTGGTTTAGATGTTAGTTCTTTTGATATCAAGGTTTGTTTTTTAAATGGTGAAGGTGACAAACTGAGTGCCTTCACGGTTGAAAATGATTTGCCTGGTGCTATTGAATTAAAAGATAATATTCTCCAAATTGTTCAAGGTAAATCAGTGAGTGAATTGCGAATTGGCCTTGAATCAACAAGTGTGTATAGTTTTCATCCATCTATGTTCTTGCACAATGACAAAGCCATTCAGTCTATTGGTGGACAAGTATTTGTGATGAATCCAAGACAAATAGCAAACTTCAAAAAAAGCTATAATGACATGGATAAAACAGATGAAATCGATGCCTTCGTCATCGCTGACTACATGCGATTCGGACGTCTTCCTATGTCTATCGTAAAGGAGGAACAGTATGTTGCACTTCAACAATTAACACGTGCTCGTTACCAAATCGTTCGGCAAATTACACAAGAAAAACAACGTTTTCTCCAGTATCTAAGCTATAAGTGTAATACCTTTACAGAAGATGTTTCGTCATCCGTGTTTGGTAAGGCAATGATGGATCTCTTTCTAGAGAAATACAGTCTAGAAGAACTTTCACAAATGCCTTTAGAGGATTTAGCTGATTACCTACGGGTTAAGGGAAAGAATAGATTCCCTGATGCCAAGGAGGTTGCTAAATCAATTCAAAAAGCAGCACGTTCTTCTTACCGATTGGACAGAGTTGTTGAAGATTCCATTGATTCAATCCTCGGCACTTCTATTACACTCATTCGCACATTTGAAAAACAAATTAAGGAACTTGATAAATCGATTAAACGAATCATGAAAGGTGTTCCGCAAGTATTACAATCGATACCAGGCGTTGGTCCTGTTTTCACAGCAGGAATTATCGCTGAAATTGGACAAATTGAACGTTTTGATAGCGAAGAAAAAATCGCTAAATATGCTGGTCTTTACTGGAGTAAACATCAATCAGGCCGTTTTACAGCAGATGTAACATCATTGTCGCGTAATGGTAATCAATATCTCCGATATTACCTTGTTGAAGCCGCTAACTCGGTAAGAAGGCAGATCCCTGAATACGGCGATTATTACGCTAAGAAGTACCGAGAGGTACCAAAGCATCAACATAAAAGAGCCCTCGTCTTAACAGCAAGAAAATTTGTGCGTTTGGTGGATGCGCTACTACGCAAAAACCAAATTTACACGCCAGGAAGGGGCGTTCCATATGAAGCATAAATAGCTTCAAAACCTTTAATCTACATCCAGTTTTTTACATTAAAAGACTGGTCCTAGCTTAGTGATGTCTTTTTTAAGCTAATTGTACCTTGATAATTAAATAAGCTTTTATTTTGTTATTGACATATCACCGCAGGTCTTT
>NZ_JAHLQM010000065.1 GCF_018919165.1 Amphibacillus sp. MSJ-3
ATCGAGTAGGAGGATAATCATTATTTGATTATCCGTCCCCTCACACCACCGTACGTACGGATCCGTATACGGCGGTTCAATTTTATGCTAAACATGTACTTGTTTGTAATGTTCTAGACCTGAGACTAGCCCAAAGCGGGCTAGTCTTTCATTTGTAATCGTAGTTGTTAATATCCACGAGTAAGCGACTCGTGTCGCTCCTTTGCTTGAATGGCTATATTCATAGGCTTTGTTTCTATTTAACCCCAGCTTTATGAGGTTCTTTCGACGGTTTTCCGCCGTTTTCCATTTCGTCCATATACACGTACGCAGTCGAACGCGCAGATGGGCGTCAATATTCACCAGAAGCCTTTTCATGTAGCCAATCTTAAAGTAGTTAATCCAACCTCGTATCACTTGATTAATTCGTCCGACACGATATTTTGTATCAACGCTCCAGTTCCTCTTTGTTAGTTGTTTCAGTTTATACTTGAAACGCTCTACTGACTTGTCATGCGGTTTTGCTTTGTATTGATTCGCATAGTAATCTTTATAAAAGCCAAAACCAAGAAATTTGAAGTCTCTATTACTTGGATTCGTTACTTTTGATTTGTCTGCATTTACAATTAAACCTAACTTTTCTTCTATAAAACGGGTGATTGAACGCATAATTCGATTCGCTGCCATTTGGCTCTTGGCAAAGATAATGCAATCATCTGCGTATCTCACAAACCTAAGCCCTCTGTTCTCAAGTTCAATATCAAGTTCATGAAGCATGATATTACTTAATAACGGTGAGAGGTTTCCCCCTTGTGGAGTGCCAATAATCGTTTCCTTATATTCCTCATCAATCTGTACACCACTGACAAGGTATTTTCGGATGAGTGAAATGACATCTCCGTCTTTCACTGTTCGTGCGACTAGGTTCATTAATCGGTCATGATTCACTGTATCAAAGAACCGCTCAAGATCAATATCCACAATCCATTCATAGCCATCATTCATATACTCTAGTCCTTTGATAATTGCCATTTCTGCATATCGTCTTGGTCTAAAGCCATAGCTGTAGTCACTAAATTGTCTATCAAATAGTGGGGTTAGGATTTGTGCGATCGCTTGTTGAATCACTCGATCTTTAACTGTGGGGATGCCAAGTAATCGCACACCGCCATTGGGCTTTGGTATTTCCACCCTTAATACAGGCTCTGGTTTATAGGTTCTATTTCGAATACTTTTTAAAAGATCATCTTTGTTTAGTGCGAGATAACCCTGTATTTGATCAACCGTCATCCCATCAACACCCGCAGAGCCTTTATTCTTCTTCACTTGTTTGATTGCTAAGTTAAGGTTTTCTTCGTCTAGTATTTGATTGAGTAATTTTCTCTCGTACATGCTTGTTACATCCTTTCTTTCTCGTAAAGTAGGTATCCACTTTCACGCTTTATGCCAGTGGTCTTGTGTCCTCTTTCAATTGAGATGATTATAACGATAAAATTGTTCAGCCCTTCGCTCATTCCAACTTTCGTTAGTTTTCTTCACTACTACGGCTTCTGCTGACTTCTCACCCGCCAGTCTTGTATCACTACAAGGTTTTGGTGTAGCTGGATGAGACCTCCCCAGTTAAGGTGCGAACGCTTTCCCTCCACCTATCTGCCATATATACGCCGCATACTTTGTAATAGCTTTTGGACTTCAACTTCTTTCGCAGTCTTATCCGCATACGTCGCCTCTTATATGGTTTCTGTTCGTCAGACCAGAGGTTTGCTTAGGGCTTCCTTCAGATTCCACGTCACCATGGACACCCTTGCCTTTAGCTATGTGCTTACCGCTATTAGGTCGCACTAGGGACTT
>NZ_JAHLQM010000066.1 GCF_018919165.1 Amphibacillus sp. MSJ-3
TGAGACTTCCCATCATTAGAGTAAGATCCCTCAGAGACGATGAGGTAGATAGGTTCGAGGTAGAAGCATGGCAACATGTGCAGCTGACGAATACTAATCGATCGAGGACTTAACTAAAATAAAAAGCGGAATCATCCGCGATTTGATACCACTTGTCAGGTGCATTTCTTATCTAGTTTTCAGGGTATAACCTGAACAATCAAGGATCATGATAGAAAAAGAAAGATATTACTATATTTTTAAAAAAAGACTTGCTTTTAATCGAAAAAATGAATATAATATATCTTGTCCTTGAAAAATAAATATAAAGTCTGGTGACAATAGCGAAGAGGTCACACCTGTTCCCATACCGAACACAGCAGTTAAGCTCTTCAGCGCCGATGGTAGTTGGGTTTTCCCTGCAAGAGTAGGACGTCGCCAGGCATATCGGAGGATTAGCTCAGCTGGGAGAGCACCTGCCTTACAAGCAGGGGGTCGCAGGTTCGAGCCCTGCATCCTCCACCATATGCCGGCCTAGCTCAATTGGTAGAGCAACTGACTTGTAATCAGTAGGTTGGGGGTTCAAGTCCTCTGGCCGGCACCACTTTATAAGTACCGATTCTTATAACTGATAAAACCGTTAACATGAGCCATTAGCTCAGTCGGTAGAGCATCTGACTTTTAATCAGAGGGTCGAAGGTTCGAATCCTTCATGGCTCACCATTTTTGCGGGTGTGGCGGAATTGGCAGACGCGCTAGACTTAGGATCTAGTGTCTTCGGACGTGGGGGTTCAAGTCCCTTCACCCGCACTTTAAATTTGATATATGCGGAAGTAGTTCAGTGGTAGAACACCACCTTGCCAAGGTGGGGGTCGCGGGTTCGAATCCCGTCTTCCGCTCTAGGGATTTAATCATTTAGTTTGCCAAATGATTAAAAGTTTATTCCTTGCCGGGGTGGCGGAATTGGCAGACGCACAGGACTTAAAATCCTGCGGTGGGTTTCCACCGTGCCGGTTCAAGTCCGGCCCTCGGCACCATATAGCGCCCGTAGCTCAATTGGATAGAGTGCTTGACTACGGATCAAGAGGTTAGGGGTTCGACTCCTCTCGGGCGCGCCATATCGGGAAGTAGCTCAGCTTGGTAGAGCACTTGGTTTGGGACCAAGGGGTCGCAGGTTCGAATCCTGTCTTCCCGACCATTTAATATTATCATTTACGGGGCCTTAGCTCAGCTGGGAGAGCGCCTGCTTTGCACGCAGGAGGTCAGCGGTTCGATCCCGCTAGGCTCCACCATTTTGATCTTTGAAAACTGAATCCAAACAACCAAGAAAGTTAAGAAAAAAAGTAAGAAGAAGCTAGTGCTTCAAATGAGAGTAGAACAACTCAACAATTTTATTGAGAGTTTGATCTTGGCTCAGGATGAACGCTGGCGGCGTGCCTAATACATGCAAGTCGAGCGCG
>NZ_JAHLQM010000067.1 GCF_018919165.1 Amphibacillus sp. MSJ-3
AGTTAGCCGAACCTACGCTTTCCATGGGCACGGCCTCAGCTAGCTAAGAAAAGCTTAAAGAGCTTTTCTTAGCGGATCTTCGGACACGTGCTATTCCCATAGGAGTCTTCGATTCGGCTAACTGCTAATCACCAAAATGTCTGATTTATCGCAGACCAATCTGTGATGGACGATTAATATTTTTAAATTTAAATATAGAAAACAAGTGAGTTTCCCTGTAGAATTGAAGTCGACTAAAACAATAATCCTGGGAGGGAACTCACTTGTCTACTTGTAATGATATAAGATTTTTGATCGATGTTCAAGATGAAAATATAACCTTTTCACCTGGTTGTGTGACACTCGGTGAATACAAGGGGAAGCCGTGTAAATTTATTAATGGTGAATTGACCTATGATCCAACACATTGTGAAAAGTGCGGGATCAAGAATGAAAACTACGTTGTGATCAAAAATGGAAAACAAACATCTAGGATTACCTTGCCAATGTCGGGTACCTCATTAACCTTTCTTAAACTAAAGAAACAGCGTTTTTTCTGTAAAGAGTGTCAGAGTAGTTTTACGGCTGAAACCTCAATTGTTGAAACAAATTGTCATATTTCAAATCAATCAAAGGCTATGATTATTTTGAAAAGCACTGAAGCACAGTCTATAAAATCACTTTCGAGAGATTGTTCTGTATCTTGGCACACTGCTCAACGAGAGATTGATAAAGTCACACAATCCATCAAGCACCATCACCATGCATTACCTGAGAATTTATCATTTGATGAATTTAAATACGCAAAAGGATTGATGGCCTTTGAATATATAAATGCTGAAACGGGTGATATTTTAGACATTTTAGAAGAACGTACAAGTCGTGTGATAAAAAATCATTTTATCGCTAATTATAGCCTTGATGACCGCCGGCATGTCAAAACAATCACTATTGATATGAACGCTGGCTATGTTAATGTCATTAAAGAAATTTTCCCTAGAGCTGAGATTATCATTGATCGTTTTCACTTAGTTCAATTGATTAATCGATCAATGAATCAAACACGTGTGAAAGTCATGAATCGATTCAAGACATCAAATAGTGAGGACATGAAAAAACACCGTCGGCTAAAGCGATACTGGAAGCTCATATTAAAAAGTGAAATGAAATTATCTTCTACAAAATACAAATATTATTCTTTGTTTGGGCAACGGCTAGAGAAGAGTATTGTTGAAGAAATGTTAAACTATGATCCTGAGTTAAAAGCCAATTATGAACTTTATCAACGTTTATTAAAAGCGATTGACATGAAGCTTTTTGAAGGATTAGAAAATGTATTAAA
>NZ_JAHLQM010000068.1 GCF_018919165.1 Amphibacillus sp. MSJ-3
CGTAGATTGTAAAATTAAGCTAGACAACTAAAAAAGTCATTTATGATACACTCTTACTATACTTCCACCACGAAGAATAGGAGTGATCATAAATGACCTACACCCATCTTACCACGGATGAATTAGTTATGATAGAAGCTTATTATCATCAAAATATTTCAGTTGCGATTATCGCTGAACGCTTAAAACGTTCGCGTCAACCCATTTATAACGTCATTAACTTTTTGAAGCAGGGTCACTCAGCGATCAATTACTACAAACGCTACAAGGAAAACAAAAGGCGATGCGGTAGACGTAAGATCTCCTTGCCTAAAAAAGAGCAGGAATACGTCAAGGAAAAGGTTTCCCTTGGATGGACGCCGGACGTTATTATTGGGCGTGCTGAACAGCCCATCAGTTGTTCAATGAGAACTTTATATCGTCGCTTTGAGGACGGTTACTTTGATAGAACAACGCTCCCTATGAAGGGCAAAAGAAAACCAAATGGACACAACGAACGACGTGGAAAGCAAGCTTTCAAACGACATATCTCTGAAAGAGATAAAGACTATCCTCTATTTAAAGATGAATTTGGTCACATTGAAGGTGACACAATCGTTGGTGCTCATCATAAAAGCGCAGTTATCACATTGGTGGAACGTCTATCTAAAGCTATCATCACTTTAAAGCCAGAAGGTAGAAAAGCAAGTGACATTGAAACAACGCTAACACAGTGGTTTCAATCTATTCCAAGAAATCTGTTTAAGTCTTTCACATTTGATAATGGGAAAGAATTTAGTAATTGGAAATCGTTGTCCAACCAACATGATGTCTCAATCTACTTTGCAGACCCAGGAACACCTTCACAACGTGGCTTAAATGAACAATCAAATGGCTTACTTCGAAAAGATGGTTTGCCAAAAGAAATGGACTTCAACGAAGTCGATCAGAACTTTGTGTCCGCAGTAGCTGACAAGAGAAATAAAATCCCTAGAAAATCACTAAATTATCGAACGCCTTTGGAAGTGTTTTTGAGTTACATCGATGAATCACATTTGTCTAGCTTAAATTGACAAATCAAA